>CBDCWZ010000039.1:0-48136 GCA_965223575.1 Kofleriaceae bacterium | reverse complement strand
ATGTCCCATAGTTCGGCAACGGCGTCCAAACACTCGTCGACTCCTTGCCTTACTAGTGGTTCTGTTTGTTCATTCACAACGGACATAGCGGCTTTAATGGCTGTTTCCGCGTGCCATTTTTCCGCCCCATCATCTCCAGCGTGCTCAAACAGATACTCCATTTCCGGATCTTCCTTGTTTGTTCCGTACAATCCACTTTCGTGTAGGGCGCGGAGTTCGCCGGGAAACACATGTCCTGCAGCAATCATCTCAAGAGCCAACAGGGTTCCGACATTTCGTAAGGTTGATTCTCGGTCCGTCAATTTTCGGCGCTCAAAGGCGGCATTGATCTTTTTGTCTACCTCGAGGCGACCACTGTCTTGATCATATCCTGGTTGCGAAGACAAGAATTTTTTAGAACACTCCTTCAAGTGATTCTCAATGCCCTTTTGATCGTGGAGATCCGGACAAACCGTTTGTTTGGCTGCTCGATTGATCAAGAACCCCGCCATTGTTGCCAAATGCGGACCATGGTCCTCTTCGCTCGCAACGATATCTTGGAGAATTTTTTTCTCCGCTTTCATGTCGAGTTTCTCTAGGCCATCCTCGAAGTTCCAGCCCAGGCGACTCGCGGTGCATAGATTTTCCATGTGGTGAAAGAAAGCTCCGATTTGTACATGGTCGGGCTTTTTCTCTGGCCATTGATCAAAAATCGGATGATTGTAGCAACGGTGGTTGCGTACATGGTCTATGAGCTTCGTTGCGATTTCAGACATGGTTTTCCTTTCGAAGATTGCAAATGTGGTTGTCGTAATAGCGTCAATAGGACGCTGTTATTCGTCTACGGTATTGGGATGCCCCGGCAGAAAGTGTTCGGAATGTCGTGTGGGGTCATCGATGTTCCATGTTTTTAGTAGCCATCGATTTCTGTGCGCCTCGAGGTCACGAATTTTTACGACATGTCGGGCATGCACGCAGGTATTGTTGCAAACGGAAACGAAGTCCCCTTTTTCCAAGAATATGCTGCAACGAAGTTGTTGAAGCTTTTCGCTGAGGGCGCGAAGTGCCCGCTGTCCTTCTGGCGATCTCGAAATCGTATATGTTTCATTGTAACGAAAAAACTCATAACCACGCTCGGTAACAGCGACGGGTTTTGCCTCAATGTAGCCTGCTTCTTGCAGCCCATACACCGAGATGTTGTTTTTTACTTTTGTCCTTGGATTTTCAAAAAGAGGTTTCCTGAGCATTTTCAAGAGCTCTGGTTCCAGCTCGAAAACATCAAGTAGTCTTACAAATGCGGTATAGACCTCATTTTTGGGAGAATTCCTCATTGTTAAGATATTCACCCAATCGGGACGTAAGCGGTTATCCGGAAGGTCTGTATGAAAGTGCAGTGTGGTTGCCGTCTTCTGCGACATCGTATACTGGAGGTCTTTGAGCGGGTGAACATCATGAAACATGTCGCCGTTGTTCGCCGTTCGATAGGTAATAATTGTCGTGTTTCGTAGCTCAGCGAAAATGCTTAGAAATGCCTCCGATATGAATGACTTTTTTCGTTCGTATTTGGAATCTACAGGGTTCTCAAAATCCAGGTATGGAACTTCTCCAGTCGGACAGTTCTTCAAATAAAAAACTGGACATTTTCGTTCATCAAAGGTGGCAATGGCCTCGCGCAAATTGGCGAGGCTTCCGGGCAAGTCATCGCGAACGATTGCACGTATCTCCTTCTGAAAGTTGTTGAATTCCCGGTATGGATTACTGCGTACGTTGAGGACTTGTTCGAGCTCAGTACATTCTTTCTGTGTGAATGTATAGTGGACAGGAATGGTGTAGGGAATATTTGGGGCAGCATCCCGGGAGTATAAATCCATTTCCCGTGGAATGTTTGGCAGTATCTCGTTATCCAGAGTCGTTGAGGTTGTCATCTGTGTCTTTCTTCTTTGTTTCGTTTCAAGTCAGTTCTTCTTCTTGAAAATTTACTTCGCATTGGCAATGCCCGTGAACAACTTCCAATTGAGATTGCGTGAACGCATTGGTTGAGAGTTCGCGAAGCCATTCTTCCAATTCGCAAATGGTACTTGTACAAGAACAGGTTGTTCCACCAGAGGTTTGAGGTGGATGGAGGTGGACCTCCAAATCTGCTTGCGAATATATTATGTGCAGAAAAGTTTTTATGTCTAGTTCGTTTGATCGTAACTTGTGTGTACTCCGTCAGTGTACGCTAGTGAACTTCGATAATCCGGATAGCAAGGCGATCGAAATGTTTCTGGCAGGGCAAGAATAAGTTTTCCTGGCAAACACTTTTACGTTTAATACAGTTTGGGAATAGGCAAGATTGATTGCGTCGAGAGAACAAGTTGACCCAGTATTGTAAACAGTTTCCAATTCAGATTGTGCGTGCACATTGGGGAAGAGATGGCGAGGCTATTCGCTCGATTCGCGAAACCGTATTTGTAAAGGAACAGCACGTTCCACCAGAAGTTGAAATGGATGGTGCGGACAATGATGGTACTCATGTGCTGGCTTTTGCTGGAGGTTCTTGGCCAATCGCAACAGGTCGATTGTTGGCAGACGGTCGCTTGGGGCGGATGGCTGTTCTCGTACCGTTCCGCAGGCAAGGGGTAGGAACAGCTATCCTCTGCGCACTGCTGACTGTTGCACGCGAGTTAGGGCACCAAGAAGTGCATCTTGCTTCGCAAGAATCGGCAATGCCGTTTTATGCGAAACAAGGGTTTGTCGCTTTTGGAGACGTGTTTTGGGAAGCGGGCATTCGGCACAAAATGATGCGTAGAACTTTAGCCGGGGACTGCCCCTAGTGGCTCTCAATGGCAGTTGTATGCGGTGGTGAAGCTGTCCGATGCGAGGCGTGTTTACCGGTGGCTCGTAGTGAGCTCGCCGGGCCGATTACAGCGGCTTTTGACTTGGCCCATGAGCTTCCCGCGTTGTGAGAAGAGATAACCGGTGCAGGGAATATGGGTTACCTTTGCGGGGCCAGAGGCGTAGCTCCATATAATTGTTTTTCCTCGTCGTGCGACGGACAGTGGTTTTCCGCGTTCGCGGTAAAGCTTGGTCATTCCCCAGCCTTTGAGGTTGATACGCTCCCACTTTTTTCGAGTGACTTGTTCGTGGCGTTTGTTGTGCGCGATGACTTTTGCTCGCAATTGGGTGTTGCCATGCATCTGTTCGCAACGCGCAAAGGCCGATTGCAAGGTGACTGCGGTATCGGTTTCTCCGAGTGCGAGGTCGCTTTTTGCGCCGAGATTTTGCAGTGCACGGCCGCTTTCGAGGCATTTGGCAATGGTGTTCTGATATGCTCGATAGCCGAGTTTGGTGGTCAGGGTGATAGGCGCTGCTCGCATTGATTTTCCCGAAGTTGTCAAGGCAGACAGTGCGCGTTGGTAAGTCTTTGTTGCAGAAAAATAGGCGGCGGACATGTTTGAAATGATTTTGGGAATTGCCGCATCAGCACGCACCTGGGGGACATAGTTGGTCAGCAATTCCTTGCGTACCTCGTCCAATGGAATACACGAGGAAAGCAAACGTCTATTTTTGAGTGTTTTTGCCAACTGGTTCGCGAGGGCTACGCCTTGTTTGGGATGGCCGCTGGCGAATGCCTGTGCCACCTTTGCCTTTGCCTGTGAGATGACATATTCGCCGTGAACTGTGCAGGTTTGATTTTGCTCAGCAAGTGCAGACGCCATTGCTGGGTCAATGTGTTTTCGGCGCCATGTTGAAAACTGCTTACCCTGACGTGGGTGGGTGCGGAGACATTTTTTGAGCGCATCAGAGGTCAGGAATTTGCGGAGGGCGCGATAGGCATTGTCGATTTTGATAAATCGTTGTTCGGTTAGGTCGGTACGTCGCTGAACTGCAAAATCCAAATTGAAAGACAATCGACTCACCTTCTTCTGCGCATCACGCAGACAAGGCGCGGAATTTTCAGCAAATATCGTGGAAGTCATCCCCAAGATAGGGAGGGTGAGCGCAAGGATTGAGAGAATACGCATGTGACCATAGTATCATCTGGTATTTCGAAACCGTGCTTAAAAAATTGGCGGTAGCGGGATTTGGTTGGAGCAAACGACATGCACCGACAATGGCTCTTTTGTCGGTTTCCTCCTCCCCCAATTTTTATCGTTTGGTTGTAGCAGTTTTCGCCCAGGAGTCCCTTAGGGCAATCGTACGGTTAAAAATCAATTGTTGTGCAGTCGAATCTGGATCGACACAGTAGTAGCCTAAACGCTCAAACTGAAACCGTTGAAACGGAGTTGCCTGGGCAAGCGATTGCTCGACACGGCATTTGTCGATGATGGTAAGCGAATCTGGATTGAGAAAGTCTATGGGCGATTGCCCTTCTTCTAGGGATAGGAGATTCTCTTTTGTGAACAGTCGATCGTACTGACGAACCTGTGCGGGTACGGAATGACTGGCGGAAACCCAATGGGAGGTACCCCGGATCCGTCGTCCATCCGGAGACCGGCCGCCGCGTGATTCCGGGTCCCACTGGCAACGAAGTTCGATGACATTTCCTTCATCGTCTTTGACGACGTCTGTGCATGTGACAAGGCAGGCGTAGCGCAACCGCACTTCGCGACCGGGCGCGAAGCGATACCATTTCTTTGGCGCCTGCTCACGAAAATCGTCTTTTTCGATGTAGAGCACGCGAGAAAATGGAACGGGTCGCGTCCCGTAACTCGCGTCTTCGGGATGATAAGGGGCGTCAAAATACTCAACTTTGTCCTCGGGATAGTTTTCAATCACGACTCGCAATGGGTTTAGGACGCCCATTACCCGGGGCGACCGGGCGTTGAGGTCTTCGCGTAGGGCGTGCTCGAGCAGGGTCACGTCAACGACGCCGTCCCGTTTTGAGACACCGATTCGGTCACAAAAGTTGCGGATTGCGGCGGGGGTGTATCCGCGCCGGCGCATGCCCGCGAGAGTGGGCATACGTGGGTCGTCCCAGCTGTTTACGTGACCGTCGCGAACCAGCTCGAGAAGTTTGCGTTTGCTTAAAACAGTATAGCTTAGGTTGAGTCTGGCAAACTCCGTTTGCCGGGGCCTCTGAGGAAGATCAAATTGATCGAGGAACCAATCGTATAGTGGTCTGTGATCTTCAAACTCCAAGGTGCAGAGGGAATGGGTGACGTTCTCTATCGCGTCAGAGAGTCCGTGGGCAAAGTCGTACATCGGATAGATGTTCCACCTGGATCCGGTTCGATGGTGGGGCTGCTTGCGGATTCGATAAATGAGCGGGTCGCGCAGGTTGATATTGGTCGACTGCATATCAATCTTGGCGCGCAACACATGTTGTCCTTCTTCAAACGCACCAGATCGCATTTGTTCAAATAGTTCCAAATTGGTCTCGATGCTTCGCTCGCGGTGGGGGCTTTCTTTGCCGGGATTGTGGTAATTGCCGCGGTATTCGCGGATCTCTTCTTCGCTGAGACTGTCAACGTAGGCTTTGCCCGCGCGGATGAGTTGGACGGCGTATTGGTATAGCTTTTCGAAATAACCGGACGTGTAGTACAGTCGCTCTCCCCAATCGAATCCGAGCCAGCGGACGTCCTCTTGGATTGCGGATACAAACTCGGTATCCTCGGTGGTTGGATTTGTGTCATCAAAACGCAGGTTACAGGTTCCGCCAAACTCTTGGGCCATACCAAAGTTGAGGCAGATGGACTTGGCGTGTCCAATATGAAGGTAGCCATTGGGTTCTGGCGGGAAGCGAGTGACAAGGGGGGCTGTGGTGGTTTTTGTAGCAATTTCTTCGGCGATCATGTCGCGGATGAAGTTGGATGGCTGGGAGGATTCGGCTGGATCGGACACGAGGGGTACGCTATGCTGAATTTGGCGATGTGTCTACCCTCGGCGTGGGTAGGGCGCCGCTCGGTGTCGCGGTGGGCCCCGGCTGCGCTCAGACATCCTTCACACCCAGAGCGGATCGGGGAGAGTCTGCATGAGTGGGGTGCTGGGATAAAGGTTGTGCGGGTGTTCAGGAACTCGCGGAGCGCGGGCCCACCGAGAGACTTTTGGTGATTAGGACCGTTTGGACCTGTCCGGTCTCTCGGTGGGCCCCGGCTGCGCTCAAACATCCTTCACACCCAGAGCGGATAGGAGAGAGTCTGCCTGAGTGGGGTGCTGGGATAAAGCTTGTGCGGGTGTTCAGGAACTCGCGGAGCCGGGGCCCACCGAGAGACCTTGGTGATCACAGTCTCCCGGCTGGATAACACGGATGGCAATTGTTTTGAGCAGTGGTGATCCAGTCATGGGGAGGCGAAGCGTCTGTGAGTGGTGTCCTTGGGGTTGAGGTATGGGAGGTTAGCTAGTATATGATGCGGGTGGGACAGATTCGAGTGAGATTTCCGCCTTCGCCGACGGGGTATTTGCATATTGGCGGGGCGCGGACGGCACTATTTAATTGGTTGTTTGCGCGCAAGCATGGGGGCAAGTTGGTGTTGCGGATTGAGGACACCGACGAAGAGCGATCAACGGAGGAGTCGACGCAGGCCATTCTCGACGGCTTGAAATGGATGGGGATTGACTGGGATGAGGGCCCCTACCGGCAGTCGGAGTTTGCCGCCGAGCATCGTCAAACAGCTGAGCAGCTGGTTGCCTCGGGGGCCGCCTACCGATGTTATTGTTCTCGGGAGGAGCTTGCGGCAAAGCGCGATGCCGCGGTTGCCGCCAAGAATCCATTTATTGGTTATGATGGGACTTGCAGAGATCTGAGCGACGAAAAGCGGGCGAAGTTCGAAAGCCAGGGGCGTAGCTCGGTCGTCCGGTTTCGGGTGCCGGAGGATCCACAGGCAGCGGTATTTGACGACTTGGTGTTTGGACCCTCAGAGCCGCGAAAGATTGAAGACTTTGTCATCGTTCGCTCTACTGGTGTCCCACTCTATGTTTTGGCCAATGTGGTGGATGACCATCGCGATCGGATCACACATGTCTTGCGCGGCCAAGAGCACTTGATGAGTACGCCGAAGCAGGTTTTGATTTATCGGGCATTGGGTTGGGAGCTGCCGACTTTTGCGCATATGGCGCTGATTCTCGACTCGAAGAAAGCAAAGATATCCAAACGCAAGCATGGAGAAGTTGTCACTGTTGGTTTCTATCAGCAGGCTGGGTTCATTCCGTGGGCGTTCAATAACTTTACGGCGCTGCTTGGATGGTCCCCCGGCGACGATCGCGAGATTTTTCTGACTCGCGATGCGTTGATGGAGGCATTTGATCTCAAAGACTTAGGAAAGAAAAACTCCATTTTTAACTATCGTAAGGGGGATGCAAAATTCATCACAGATGCCAAGGCCATTCATATCAATGCCGAGCATATTCGGTCGCTTCCTATTGAAGAGCTAGCGCCATTGGTCACAGACCAACTTGCTCGTGAAGGACTGTGGCAGACGGACTGGAGTGAAGATGGACCGCGGCGGCAATGGTTTTTGGATACATTGAGTCTGATCCGGGTTCGGTATCACTTTCTCTCAGATTTTTGTTCTCTCGGACGGTCGTTTTTTAGTGACGATTTTGTCATCGAGGAAAAGGCAGTCCGCAAAAATCTTCGTAAGGACCCGAGGCTAGCGGAGTTTCTGATCACTCTCGCTCAGCGTTATGAATCTCTCGAGGAGTTTGATGAACATCGCGCAGAGGAGGTACTCCGGGCACTTTCTGATGAGTTGGCGGTAAAAGCGGGGCTATTGATTAATGGCGCGCGGGCTGCGGTAAGTGGTCAATCGGTTGGACCTGGGGTTTTTGAGATTTTTGCGAGAGTTGGTCAGGCCGCCACTGTGGATCGATTGCGCAGTTGGAAAAAACGTCTCCCAAAGGCGAGCTAGTGCCCTGATGCGCGGCTTTTTCGCGCCAATCGAAGGTCAATCAACTCGACGCATAGTGAAAACGCCATGGCGAAGTATATATACCCTTTGTCCAAGTGTTTTCCGATTCTCTCCGCGACGAGTAGCACACCAATTACCATGAGAACGGTGGAATGCTCAAACAGAGGGCTGTTGTAGGAATTGTCTCCCTATAGACCACCCAAATTTACATTGGTTTGATCCATGGGGTCATGTAACATCGTAAGGGATATTCAAACGCTCAATAACGATTCGCGATTTTGGCATGCCATCTACTGTTTCAAAGGAGTATATTTCGCGGTTGTTGATGGTAACTATCTGGAGGGGTGTGTTTCTGGGGGCTGTCGTATTGGGGGTTGCGTGCGGTCGTTTTGGCTTTGGGCAGCAATTACCAGACCATTGCACAAACCAGATCCAAGATCAGGAAGAATCGGGGATCGATTGTGGTGGTGTGTGTGCTGCTTGTTCGGTGGGAGAGACCTGCAAGTTTCCAACAGACTGCGAGTCGAAGGTGTGCGAGCAAGGGGCTTGCCAGGCTGCCACTTGCAACGATGGTGTGCGTAATGGTGATGAGATGGATGCCGACTGCGGAGGCAGTTGCGTTGGGCGATGTCTCTACATTTCACCAAGTGGAAGTGATGTGGATCCTGGGACCAAGGAGCAGCCGTGGCGAACTTGGGCGCAAGCGCTCGGTGCGCTGCAACCAGGGGACACGCTCACTGCCAGAGATGGCACATACAATCTGGATTCAGGAACAGGATATCTCCTGGCCGACTGCGATGTAGGCGCTACAATTTGTGGAGGGCTCGCGTGTCAAAATGGGACGGAAGAGCAGCCGATTTTGATTCGGGCGGAGAATGCACGGCGTGCTTTTTTTCAATGGCAGGTTGGTGTGCAGGAATCTACAATCGTCGTCGGAAATTGCTCCCATTGGACCTTGGATGGCTTTCACACTGCAAACGGTGACCATGATGATGGTACCAATTCCACTGGTGCGGCGTTACTGATCGAAAACGCAAACCGCATTGTGATCCGGAGTTTCCTGGCGACAAATGGCAATCGCTACCGCAATGCTCCTGTGCTTTACCTCAAAGATTCTGTGGGCATACTTGTCGAAGACTCAGAAGTTTACGATTTTCATCGCAGAGGCATATGGATGTTGCGCGTGCAAGACTCTACGCTTCGGCGCAATTACTTCAACTCGCGCAACACCAACGATATTGTCGGCGGATTCCCGAGCAATTGCCCAACAGTTGGCGATCGCGGAATCTCCTCTCACGCATCTGCGGGGTTGATTATCGAAAACAACGTAGTTGAGAATGTCTGCAAAGGGATCGAAATCCGGGCCGACGTAGGGATTGGCGCCCGCGGTGGAGATGAACATCTTGTGGTTGGAAACATCGTTTTGGGGGCGATTGAAGAGGGGTATAAATTGCTTGGTGAGTGCGGCGGGCAAGACCCATGCACAGACCCAGCCGTTATCGCTAGCGACAATCGCTTTGTGAACAATGTCGCAGTGGATACTGAAACCGGATTTGAATCCGGTGGTGGGCAAAACAATGTCTTTGAACATTCGACAACCATCAATCATTCGAGAAATGGTTTCTTAATGGAGCGCAACTCGGTGAGTCTGGGGATGACCTCAAGTGCTTTCATCGAAAACAGTTTGGCATTTGGGGGAGGGATCGATGGGTTTGAGATTGCCGATCAGGATAGCTGGGGGGCTACGTTCGTCAATTCCTTTGGCCATGGGAATAACTACAATGCTCATGACAATGTAGATGACAATCTATTTTCAAATTTTACGGAAGTCGATCCGCAATTTGGAGAGTGTAGGGTCTATGTACCGATCGCTTCGCCGATGGCTGGTGCCGGGAAGGATGGTGCGGATATTGGCGCCAATGTTATTTTCCGCTATGAAGAAGGTGTTGTCACATCGGTTCCGCTATGGAACGAGTCCGACGGTAGTTTTCCATGCGGCCTAGTGCGATCCGGGATAAACGATGGTCCTAGTGATTGTTCAACAGTTCATCAGAGACTCAATGTCGGAACGAACCAATGCCCTCTCCCATCTTCTTTGTGAAGATCGGAGAGGTTGGTGCTAACTAGTTATCCAAGTGGTCTAGCGCTTTGGCAACGATTTGGTTTTCGTCGGGAAACTCATCCCCTTGGGCTCGTTTGTCCCAAAGCTTAACCGTTTCTTTTTTTGCCTCGAGGGTGACGATAAAATCACCTTTTCCGCCGCCAACGAGTTGGATGTCTGCGGAGGGAATGGCTGCTTGCAGTTTGGCTGCCAAACTGGCAGCGCGTGGTTTGTAGTTTCACATTACGCAGTATTCAATTACGATCGTCATGCACCAATTGTACCGCGCTGGCAAAGTAATTTCTACGATTACTCCTTCGGATGGGTCAGGCCGCAGGCATTGGCGACATCGTCGCGGTATTTTTGCCAGGCTGTGAGGATTGTGCGCATTGCCGTGATGACCTTGGCCCGTTCGGATTCTTCTGTGTAGTCGAGGATACAATGCCAAGCGGATTTGCGATGCTCCCCCTCGACCTGCCGATGTGCTTTGGTCAAGGCTAAACTCGCCAGCGGGAGTCCATAGTGGAGCACGAGCGGATGTTGCTCAAAAGGAGTTTGAGGGCGTTTTGGGGCAGTATCGTCGACCTCGCCACGTTCGTAGCGGGTCCCCTCGAGGAACAGCGTCGTAACAGCGGCGGCGACCGCCCAACCTTGCTCGAGGGTAAGCGCATCCAATTGGCGGCGATATGCTGCGGCCTGGGGAAGAAGTTCGATCTGTTCAAAACGAGCTAAGTTCATTCCGAGTCCACGTGGGTACTCGAGAAATAGCTCAGGATGGGGGCGACCGGCGACAAGACCTCCAGTCTCTTCTTCGTAGAGATTTTCTGCGAGCTCGCGCCTGACTTCGGCTATTGGGCACTGGGCGTAGGCGCGCCCTATCATCCACGGGAAGTCCCGAACGTAGGTCGCGTATTCTTGCTCAAAGTGGATGTGAAGGGTTTCTGCCGGTACTTTGCCAGCAGTAAACAGAGGCCAAGCCCAGTGGGACTTTGCCTCCATGACCTCAAGGAGTTGACTCAGGAACGCTGCGCGGTCCATTACTCTAGGGTAGCATAGGATGGAAACGGAGATGGCTTCTAGATAACTTTCGTGCAAACGGCGATACAAGCTGGTAGGAGACTAAGGGTAGATGGACGACATTGTTGTAGTTAGCGACTTGCATTTGGGGCGCGGTAAGAATGCAAAGACAGGACGATATTATCGACTCGAGGCGTTCTTCTATGACGATGATTTTTGCAGTTTCTGTAATTGGTTGTGCGAAGACGCGAAAACGCGCGAAGAGAGCTTTGTTCTCGTGCTCAATGGGGACACCTTTGATTTGCTACGGATCGAACCAGAACAATCGCGAGCCGGTGCCTCGCTCCGCGAGCGACGTTTTGGCCCAACCATGACACCGACCGCGGCTGGGGCCACGATCTCCGATATCCTCGAGGGACACCCGAGGTTTGTTGCTGGGATCTCGCAAATACTTGCCGCCGGACATTCGGTTGTATTTATTGCCGGTAACCACGATCCCGAGCTGCAGTGGCGAAATGTCCAAGACGCGGTTCGCTCGAAGATTTTAGTCGCAGTCACCGAGCAATTTGGTGCGGAAACAGCGACCGGTGTTTCCGACCAACTCACATTTTCGCCATGGTTTTACTACGAGCCGGGACGGATTTGGATCGAGCATGGGAACCAATACGACAGCGAGAATGCATTTGCGTATCCGCTTCGGGAGGCTTTGGGAGACGCCCCCGAGTCGCTTCATCGAGCCGAGAATGATGTTCCGCTTGGTACCTTCTTTCAACGCTACCTGTACAATGGTTTTGGCAATATCACATTTATTGTTCCGAGCGGGCGAGCAAATATGCGCTATTTTCGCTGGCTATTGCTCAACAAACCGCGCCTCTTGGCTCGCATCGCGACGAAGCATCTTCCGTTTTTTGTTCAGGTGCTGCGGCGTATTGCCAAAACTGGGGCAAGCACGGTGCAACTTAGGGAGGCCCACGAGCAAGTACTTGTTCGCCTAGCGACTGAATCCGGCTTAGGGGATCGTCTTTTGAGTATCGACGCTGCGAAGCGGGCACACGGCAGCGTTGCTGTTGTCGTCCGCACTGTGATTTCCCAAGTCTTAAAGGCATTGGGGTTTTCGTTTTTGTTGATCGCTATCGTGCTAGGTCTTTGGTTCGCCGGATTCGATACAATTAGCGAGATGCGCGCGGGGACTGGACTCAAAGCGACGTTGTTCTTAGCGCTCAACCTATTTTTTCTGTTTGGCGCAATCATGGCGATTGCATATTTTCTAGTGCGCCCGTCTCGAGCACCGCCGCTGCGTCCCATGCGTCAGGCAGCCCAGCATATTGCCGACGAACTCGGTGTCCCGATTGTTAGCTTCGGTCACACCCATGACGAAATGGTTTGGCGACTTAAGCATGCGCAGGAGGCACGTTGGTACTACAATACAGGCACATGGGTCGCGGTGTTTACCCATGATGAGCTTCTTCCTCGTGAAAGAGTTCAGTACACGTTTTTGCGGGTGAAAGACCGACACGCCGAACTGATGCATTATAGCCCTGGCCGCCGCGAGGCGATTCCGGTGATTCTGATCGACGATGAACACCGGGTGGGGGATTTTGCGCGCCCTCCCGAGCAGCAACCATCCTGAGCTGGGTGGGATTTGGGCGGCCAATGTCATACAAATCAATACCGCGTTGAATGATTGAGAACGATTTGCCGGGAGCAACTGGAATAAGGGGTTCCAATTTTTGCGTGGATGACGACAATGAATGTGGCCGATGGCACGGGCGATGGACATTGTGCGTTTCCTCAAGATTCCGTCTACGATGATGGACTTGACCCTTGGAACTGTCATCGTATTGTTTCAGGTTGGGGTGATCCTCCCGCTGGAGAAACGCGATCAGAAACAAGACAAGTCGAACTGACTAGAGACGAGAGAATCGCTGATGCGCCCGCAGATCGAAGGAGTTGGGTTCACTCGGTGGTCTTTTAGCTGCTTATGCTGTACGCACGTCATTGGCGTGCGATAAGATGCGCTTAGTTCGTATGTATGAGAACAAAAACGGGTTGGTGCGCTAAGTGGCCGAGCCAGACCAAGACCAAGAGTCTCTTGTCGGTAGGGTAATCGGTGGCAAGTATGAGCTGATCGAGTTTGCTGGTAGGGGCGGGATGGCAACCGTATGGAAGGCTCGTCTCGTTGGTGATCGCGGGTTTCGTCGAGTTGTTGCGGTCAAACGCATGCATTCGGACCTTGCGCAGCAAGAAGTCTTTGTCGATATGTTTGTTGAAGAGGGGCGCGTGGGCGCAGCGCTGGTCAATAGTACGGACATCGCCCAGGTCTATGATTTTGTCGTCGATGGCGAAAATTACCACTTAGTGATGGAGTGGATTGAAGGCATTGATCTGAGTATCTTGTCCCGCTACCACGTGGAGCACGAGATACCAGTTCCGTGGGAGCTTGTTGGCATTATCGGAATTAGCCTGTTACGTGGACTATCGGCGGCCCATGAGCGTAAGACTCCTGAGGGGGTTCCAAGTTCAATCGTGCATCGGGATATTTCCCCGCACAACGTTCTGATTACACCTCAGGGAGTGGTAAAATTGATCGATTTTGGTTTGTGCATGGCGCAAGATAGACCCCCTGTAGAATGGACGCAGCCTGGGATCGTGAAGGGAAAGATCGCCTATCTGTCGCCGGAGGTAGCGGGGGGTGCCAAATCTGATGCACTCTCTGATCAGTATGCAGCAGGTGTTGTCTTGTGGGAAGCTCTCGCTGGAAAATCACTCTTTGAGAGAGAAACAGACGAGAAAACCTATGCGCAAGTACGGGAGGCAAAGGTGCCGCCGATTCGATCGCTGCGCAAAGATGTGCCCGCTCGTTTTGCATCCTCCATTCACCGGGCGTTGCATCCAGATCCACACAAACGGTTTGCGAGCGCTCAGGAGATGGCATTCGATATTGGAGCAGCCTTGCGTCGCTTACCATCACGCGGTGAACTTCGGGTCGAGCTCGGAGCTACCGTTCGTACGATCCTGGGGCGGGTAGACTCGGTCCGCGCAAAAGAGGAAATTACCCCCATCGCCGATATTAGCGCAGAGTTTGGACCCGCCCCGCGCGGTCGTCGGCGTTTGCGTCATTGGATCCCATTTTTTGGGACTAAGTAGTTAATATTTCATCTGCTTCTGCTGTGGTAGAGAGCCGCCGTTTCGCGGGACGGGCCGTGGGCGCGGTATGGTACGACTGCGAATCACCCATGCGGATTTTGCATACGGCAGATTGGCACCTTGGACATAGTCTGCATGAGTTAGACCGGACTTATGAGCACAAGTGCTTCCTGGACTGGTTAAGCAATACGCTGGTCGAGCGAGCCGTTGACGTCTTGCTTATTTGTGGCGATGTTTTTGACGGCGCCAACCCGCCCGCGAGCGCAGAGGCTGCCTGGTATAGTTTTCTTGCAGAAGCTCGGCGTCGGATGCCACGGCTGGATATCATCGTGATCGGCGGAAACCATGATTCGGCAGCCCGTCTTGAGGCAGCTACAGATTTGCTGTTTGCGCTGAAGATTCATGTCGTTGGCCGCCTCCACCGCAATGTTGACGGTACACTGGACGTGGACCGATTACTTGTGCCCGTGGGCGGTCAGGACGGCCACCAGGCAATTGTGGCGGCGGTTCCATATCTCAGGCCGTCTGACCGTGTGCCAGCTCAGAAGCATCTCTCCGCCGATGTTGATCCCTTTGTCGAAGGGGTTCGCTCGGTTTATGACACCGTGCTCACTGAGGCCCGCCGTCGAACACCGAGTGGTCAGCCTGTCATCGCAATGGGGCATTGTTTTATGGTCGGGACGGATGTGTCTCGACTCAGCGAGCGCCGGATCCTGGGTGGGCATCAGCATGCGCTTCCCGCCAATATTTTCAAGCCTAGAAGTGGCTTCAGATCCTCGAGGCGCGCCGCGGACGAGACGCACCGAGAACCGGAGCGGAACGTATCGCCATACTTGAGCATCCCCCCCCTAAGATCTATCGGGCGGGGCAAGCCCCCCCGAAGCGCAGGTGCAACGTCGTCCCCGGTGATGGATCGGGGGTCTGAAGCCACTTCTAGTCCGGCGTATGTTGCGCTGGGCCACATGCACAAGGCGCAGCGCGTTGGACGGGATACGATTCGCTATAGCGGATCTCCAGTTCCACTGGCAATGCCAGAGGCAGCATATCGCAATCAAGTTGTATGCGTCGACATTGTCGATGGGGAGACGCAATCGATTGAGCCAGTGTTGGTTCCACGGGCGATCGAGTTTCTCCGAATCCCCAAACGAGGTGCGCAGCCGATAGAAGAAGTTGTTCGTCAGCTTGAGGAGCTTCCGATTATCGATACCTCTGTGCCAGAGTTTAGGAGGCCGTACCTGGAGGTTTGTGTGTCCTTACCATCACCACAGCCAATGCTGCGGCAGACGATCGAAAAAACGCTCGCTGAAAAGCACGCTCGATTGGTCCGATTGTCTGTTGAGTATACCGGTGATGGTGCCTCTCTGGCCGAGTCTGTTTCGCATGGCCATTTGAAAGACCTGGATCCAGAGGATGTTTTTGTTCATCGCTATCATCGTGATCACGAACAAGCGCCGACGAAGCAGGTTTTGGACGCGTTTCGCGAGCTCTTGGATGAGGCCGAGCAGGAGATGAAGCGTTGAGAATCTTGGCAATCCGTGGGTCTAACCTGGCGAGCCTCGCTGGGGAGTTTTCCCTAGAGTTAGACCAAGAACCACTCAAACAAGCCGGCTTGTTTGCGATTACAGGACCCACAGGAGCGGGGAAAAGTACCTTGCTTGACGCCCTGTGTGTTGCCCTATTTGACAAAACCCCGCGGCTGAATTCTCGAGGAGGGGTATTAATCGGTCGTGAGACCGATGCGGAGAATTTACGTCTGGGTTCTAACGATGTCAGGGCATTGCTGCGCCGCGGTGCCGGGACAGGGTTTGCCGAAGTTGAGTTCTTAGGTCGAGATCAAGTGCGATATCGGACCCGTTGGTCTGTTCGACGTGCTCGATGTCGCCCCGACGGTCGATTTCAACCGCAGACGATGGAGTTTGAAGATCTGGAGCGTGGCAAGAGCCTTACCGGAACAAAATCAGAAACCCTTGCCGCGATTGAAGATCGATTGGGTCTGTCCTTTGATCAATTTCGCCGGTCGTCGCTTCTTGCTCAAGGAGATTTTGCTGCGTTTTTGCGGGCTGACTGCTCGGCTCGCGCCGAGCTCCTAGAAAGAATGACCGGGACATCGATTTACGGGGCTGTATCACGCGTAGCCTACCGTCGCGCGATGACGGAGACGCGTGAGTTGGCGAATCTTATCGAGATGGTCGAAGGGGTCTCTGTGTTGTCCGATGAAGCGCGGAATTCGATTGAGGACGACTATACGATTGCAAAGAGTACTGCAGCTCGTTTGCAAATCGAGCTCAATCATGACGAGCAATCATTGAGATGGCATCAACGTAGGATTCAGTTAGCTGATCAGCTAGATGCTGCTTTGCGATCTGTCGCCCAAAGTCAACAACGCATTACAGACAACAAGCAACTCGAAAAACAGCTCCGCGATATTGCCGCGGCTGCAGTTCATCGGCAGGTTGTCGCACAATGGGACCAGGTACAGGCAGAGGTGCGTCAGCGCCAAACAGAACTCGCCAGTGCAGAATCTGAGGAGGAGAAAAGATACATCCAGCGCGCGGAGGCAGGCAAGCGAGAAAAAATACTGTCGGCAAGGATCGCAATGCTACGGCGTGCCGCCCGCAGCGAAATTCAACGTCTGTTGATAGTCAATCAGCAACAATCCGATGCCGCACAGCAATGGATTGACCAAAATACCGGGTGGAAACCCGTCGCAAATGAGTGGACGCGGTGGCGTAGCCAGATCGACCGCACGATAGCACTGCGCGAGACAGCAATGCGTCTCGAAGACAAGCGGAGGGCCCTTTCTGCTTCGGTAGCCCAAGAACGGTCCAAGCGAGCAGAATGTCAGCGAGTCAGCGAAGTTGCGCGCAAACAACTCGACGCATCGCTCGCCGCTTCCGAGCTTGCGCTGCGAAACAGCGATGCCGAAACGGTAGACCACAGAGCCCGCCAACAGTTGGAGCTTGTGTCACAGCGGGAGCGGCTAGACAAGTTGCTGGAAATCGCCGCGGCCGCGAAACAAACGTACCGCATGAAGACACTCGCCAAAAACCAAATAGAGCAAGCGAGAGCGAAACATAAATCTAACCAGCAAGAGGCCCACGCCGTATCCCAAGTGATCGCAACAGCCCAAGCGAAAGCCGAAGAGTCGCAACAGACCCTTTTGCGGATGCGCCAAACGCAAGATCTCGCACAGCACCGAAGCAGCTTGACGAGTGGCGATCCTTGTCCACTGTGTGGATCCGTAGAGCACCCTTGGGCGCAAGAGGATGCGACCGCCGATGCAATGATCGTAGAGCAGGAGCAGCGGGTTAAGTTTATACAGCGGGAGCTTCAGTCGCTAAGAAGTCGGCACAATCAACTTTCTGTCGACATCGCTTCATCCCTGCGAGATATGAAGCATGCCGAGTTATCGTATGAGAACAACCAATCTACATTAGAAGACTACCGTCAGAAGTGGCGTAAGCAGCTGGAGATGCTCGAGGAACTGATTCTTATAGAAGATCCTGAGAGCCCCCAAGCCCTAGAATCGATCACAAGACGGCGCGCCGCCCTCGCAGAACAGCTAAAGACTGTGCAAGCCAAACTGAAACTGGCAGAAGAACTTAAACGCGCCGCGAATCTAGCGGCCGGTGCAGTGGCGACCTGCCGGAGCAATTTGGCCCAAACGCAGACGAAATACGAACAGGTAAGCAAATCGGTGACGCAGCTGGAGCAACAAGTTGTCCGAGTCGACGAGCAAGAAAGCGCCACGCAGGCAGGTATGGATCACGCGTATGAGGATTTGGCGAACGGCTTTGTGCGTATCACTGGATGGAAACATGAGCTGCAGGCAGATCCACGCGGTTTTTTGTCTCGCTGCGCGACGCAGGTCAACGCTTGGAACAGAGAAAGCGCCACCCTGGAGGAAAATCAGCGCCGGCGGGTAATGCTCGAGCGCGAGTTGCGGGATTTTCCCGAGGCTCGCCACGTCCAAAGCACACAGGAATTTGACAGTTGGTTGTCCGCGTTGGCAGATCACCCGCAATCTTCTCGGCTCGAGATCCTCGAGCAGGAAATTCGTCGAGAGGAAGACAATTTGCTTAGCGCTGCCAAAACGGTGCAACAGACGGTTCAGCGGTTTACGGCAGCGATGGCAAAGACCAAAGAGATTCGAGCGAACCATCGTGTTCTGCTACGTCGCCGAAAGGATCATCGCAACCGTTTGGATGAGGCATTGCACGACAGCGGGTTTGACGAGAGTCGACTTCGGGAATTGCTTGACGTATCTGATGCCTGGCTGAAAAAACAAGGGGAACATATCTCCTCTTGTTACAAAGACTTAGAGCGCGATAAAACAATCGTATTGGAAAGACAGACTCGTTTGTCCGAGCACGAGCAAGATGCCCCAGCGTGCGATATCGACGGGGCAAAGCAGGCTGTGCGGGTTGCGAAGCACAAGCTCGCAGAGGCAATGGAGCAGTGCGCCAATATGGCAGGTCGATTGCGCTCAGATGATCAGGCGCGCAAAAGCCAAAAAGACATGAGGGAGAAGCTTGCTGAGCGGAGCAAGGTTGCGACTATCTATAAATCCATTAGTGACCTAATTGGTTCAGCCGACGGAAAACGATTTCGAGTATTCGCGCAAAGCCTAACCCTGGAGTATCTGCTTCACTATGCGAATGAACAACTCAGTGAGCTAAGCAACCGGTATCAACTTGCTCGGGTCCCTGGATTCGATCTCGATCTTCAGATCATCGATCGAGATCTGGGAGACGAGGTCCGCAGTGTCAACAGTCTATCTGGCGGAGAAAGCTTTCTCGTGTCTCTCGCACTGGCCCTTGGGTTATCGTCATTGTCCTCGCAAGATACTCGCGTCGATTCGCTGCTGATAGACGAAGGGTTTGGTACCCTGGACTCACAATCCTTTGATACGGCGCTCGCGGCCCTCGACGCACTGCAGGCATCTGGCAGGAAGGTCGGTGTGATATCCCATGTCGCCGGCCTGGCCGAGAGAGTCGGTGCACAGGTGGTTGTAAGCCCGCAAGGTGGTGGCAGGAGCATTGTGCGGGTTGCGCCCTAGACCGCCGCAAGTTTCACTCGACCGAATCTGGCTGGTTCTCGCCACCGATCGGATCGTTGCTCGTCGGTTACGTAGGGCCACTCCTAACCAAAACATCTCTATGTCGCTGTTTTGGCTCAAAGATGTCGACAGCGAAAGCTGGCTTAGGGCTATGCGCCCTCCTCGCGCCTTCCGCTCGGCGGAGATCCCTGCGCCGGATTCAATCGCTTGAAACTTGCGGCGGTCTAGCGGAGAAATAGCAGCACATATGCTGTTGCTAGGATTAGGTGAGCGATGCCGAAAGGGAACGATTTGGCGACAAATTGGCTAAACGACAGAGGGAGTTTGTTTTTGTGGATGACGGCAACGGCGACGACCATTGAGGCGGAGCCAATGGGGGTAAAGTTTCCGCCAAGGTTTGTGCCAAATATCGTCGACCACCAAAGATACATCGGAGTTGCCTCTGGTGACGATTGGAGGATATTGCCCATGACGGCAGCGAGCGGAACGTTGTCTGTCAATGAGCTGGCAAAGGCTGAAGCCCACAGAAGCAGGCTGCTCCCAGCGATTTCGCCGGTCGCGGTCAGTAGCGCAATCCCCTCACCGATCAGGGACAGTACACCGGCGTGATGCATGGTATCGATGACGACAAAGAGATAGGCGAAGAAGGCAATGAGATCCCAATCGAGTGCTGCATAGCTTTTGTCAACCTCGTGTTTGTAACGGATGAGAGCGACAATCCCAAAGCTCACTGCGACGTAGCCCATGCTCAGGTCCGGGACATATCGCTGCAGGACAGATGTGCTTGCAATAGTAAGAATAAAGCCGGCAAGAAGTGCCCAGGATAACTTAAAAAATGGTCGACTCTCAATTCCGTCATTTTCATCAAACGATTGGACGAGCAGCTTGGCTTCTTCTTTCTCGGACTGGTTTTGAAGCTGCCGGATACCAAATAGTTTAATCGCAAGCAGAATCGTCAGTGTAGCTGCCAGTAGCGTATAAGGAGCGGCGACGAAGAAGAATTTTACAAAACTAATTCCCGCCATATTGCCCAAAATAATATTGGGAACCGAGCTGATCAGCGTCAACAATCCGCCGATATTGGTCATGAAGCCCTCGGTGAGAAGAAACCCCAATAGCAGATTTTGTCGATTGAGTTTCGCAAGGCTTACTGTGGTCAGGGATCCGACGATAATCATCGCGGTCACGTTATTGAGTACTGCCGAAAATACGACGGTGAGCAGCGAGTAGTAGATCAGAAGCTTGAGTGGATCACCGCCTGATAGCTTGGTCAGACGGATGGCCGTCCATGAGAATATCCCTGAGCGCGACACGACATCAATAAACAAGCTAGAGCCGACGATGATCGCAATCACCTCCCACTCAATTGCAGGGACATATACGGGGAGTTGATGCCCCGCAGCGGTGACGAGTGGATCTGGAAAAATTTCGATGATCATGCCGATCAGCAGGCAGATGACGGCGAACAAACCGGTGATCATGGATTTTTTTGCATGTATTTTTTCTTCGAGGGCCAGCGCAGCGATCATTGCCAATAGCAGGCTGAGGAATACAAAGGTTACAGAGCTCGTCACCTGGGGCGTGTGCGTCGCTGCCCCAGCTGCGATCATACCAGAGGCGGAGATTGTGGTAGCCATCATAGAAGCAATAGTGGACGGTCTTGGATCTCTATGGAGATAGCGTAGGCCATTCCGTGCATGGCAAGTTGGTCCTCATCCTTTGTATGGAAAATCGCTAATTCTATATTGTTGTCGTTCATGATCCGCCGATAGTCGACCAATGCGTGACCCATCTCGATGATAGGGACGACGCTTTCTTGTATACCTTGTTCTTTGAGCATTTCGGCAATGGATTGTATGTAGCCGCGAGGTCGCGAGAGAAGTTTTTCCGCGACACGGATTTGCGTCGTCTTAGTATCGATATCGGGCACCATGGCGATGGTTTCCATATATCGCTCATATATCTTATCGTCTTCGATGTGTGCGAGGTACAGTGTTCCTTGATCGGGGCACAGGTGAACGCCCCAATTAACCAATTGGTCGTCGCCTTGCAGATGATCTGCAATCACCATCACGCGGGTCGGTGGCGTGGCCGCTTGCTGGCATATCGGATAGGGAAGCAGTAACACCGGGGGCGTTGTCGCCTGGGTAATCGTATCGACGACGGAGCCCAGACTGTGGTTTAGTTGTTTGATGCGACCCAGCAAGTGGCGATAGCAGACGATGAGATCGGGACCGACCTGGTCTATCCGCGCAACGACATCTCGGACTGAAGAAAAGTCCGATGCTCCGATTGTCGTCCATTGCGTCGGCGGTATGCGGAGTTTTCCCAAAAAACGTCGCACACAGGCCTCGACCTCAGCGGCCTCATCCCTAGGTAAATCGGTAATGACCAAAATGGAGTCCACCGAAGGAGCAGAAAACCGATAGCGATCTTTCACGGCGCTGCGAAACACCGCCTCAAAGTCATCCAATTTCATACATGCCTCGATGAGTTGTCTTCATTGATTTTTCAAGGGCTACGAGTATTCCTCAACAGCCATTTTGTAGCAAAGATCCCAACCCAAAAATGCTGTGTTCGATGAAGACAGGTGTGCCAGTCTGCTGCTTCACCGAGTGACGGTAGTATCATGCTGAGGCATATGAATACCGGCCGGGGGAAGTCGCTGCCAAAAACGAACACAGATGGCGTGAATAGAGTGCTCGCCAGGGACCTCGTCTGGATTGTGGTCCTATCGTTTCTGACGACGAGTTGCGCCGCGCGCCAGCGTGGTCCTGATGAGCCAGCGTCTGGCGACGTATGGCTCCGTGCCGTGAAGCTCAAGGGGGTCGAAACACTGGACGGAGATAGCATTAAGGAGGGGCTTGCCTGTCAGCCGCCGTCCGGCTGGATCATTCCCAAGCGGACTCGACTTGATAGGGCACTCATCGACCGGGATCGCGATCGGATTGTCACGTACTATCAAAAAAAGGGGTTCTTTGACGTCGCGGTTACACATATCAATGTTCAAAAAGTAGATAAAAGTAGCTCCAACCTTACCTTTCATATCCGTGAGGGAGACCGTTCTTCGATCGCAGATATTGCGATCAAGGGGGCGCCGCCGGAACTGACAAAAGAACACGTATCCTCGCTTGATGTTGCGGTCGGTCAGCCGTTTGACCATGACTCCTACACCATGGCGATCACGACAATTCTGGCAAGATTGCTTGAGAGCGGATACGCCCACGCTACGGTTGATGGCAGCGCGGAGGCCGATCGGCGAAAGCGGCAGGTCACATTGCGTTACACGGTAAAGCCCGGCCCTAGGGTGCGTTTTGGAAAAATCGTTGTTCGCGGGCTCAAGATCATTCCCGAATCCGCTGTGCGCAACCGACTTACCATTGCAAGTGGAGATCTTTTTCATCCAAGAGAAATCACAGCGAGCCAGAAGAGCATACGTGAGTTGGGCCGGTTTGGCGTTGTACGCATCGATTTTGTAGATCAAAGTGTCAATCAAAACACCAACACCAACAGCACCACCAAAGCAGAAGTGACAGGGGATATCGCAGTAACGGTAACTGAGGCCCCTCGGCATGAGGTGCGTCTTGGAGGGGGGCTAGGGATCGATCGGAACAATTTTGAGGTTCGTGGTCGTGCTGGATACACTCTACATGGTGTCTTTGATCCCTTACTGAGCTTCTCTGCGGAACTGCGACCTGCATACTCAATCGTGCGAGCGAATACAGCGCAAAGAGAGTTTGTTGGAGAGGCCCGCACCTCGCTGACCCGCGAAGATCTGATTTGGCCACTCGCGCGTGGTCGAGCTGTGCTCACCTATCGCAGCGACGTGCTCGAGCCGTATTCGAGTCGTGGTGGAAATGTGTTTTTGGGTTTGTCGAAACCGTTTTGGGGTAGACGCATCCATCTCGGGGTGGGATGGCGTCTTGAGTTACTCGAGTTTACCCGCATTGACGACACAATCGATGCGGCTCTTCGCGAATCATTGGGGCTTGAGACACCCTACCGCGCTGGATTTTTGGATCAGAGCATTGCTCTCGATTTACGGGACAGCCCACTCAATGCGAGGAAGGGGCTGTATGCGGAGCTCAGGCTCGAAGAAGGCGGGAGTTTTGCGGGAGGGAAGTTCGGATACGGTCGAATGAACCCCGAGATTCGCGTTTACTACCCACTATTGGACCGCTTTGGCGTGGCCACTCGGGTGAAACTTGGCTGGAAGCTTTGGGGGGAAATCCCGATTACGCGCCGGTATTTTTCAGGGGGATCCACGACCCATCGGGGATTTTCTCAACGTCGCCTATCTCCGGTTGCCGGTGATATCGAAACAAGTGATATTGGTATTGGGGGTGACAAGCTCGTCGAGTTGATGATTGAAACCCGGATGAGAATTGTCAAGATTGCTGGGGAGTGGTTTGGTGTCGTGTTGTTCGCCGATGGCGGTGATGTTGCCGTTGAGGGCGAGTCGATTGACTACGGGAATCTTCACTGGGCGGCGGGCATCGGTCTTCGTTACAATACTGCTATTGGCCCGATCCGATTCGACATGGGCTACCGTTTTAATCGCGTTGGTAGCCAAGAGATCCAGTCAGGGGATCGGTTCTCTTTTCACGTTTCGATTGGTGAAGCATTTTAGAGATGGCAGACGCGCCACGCACAGATGTAGAGGTAGTCAAGCCGCTCTGGCGCATCTGGGTGCGTCGAGGGGTGCTCACGTTGAGCGGAATGGCGACGCTGCTTGTGATCGGGGCCGGGTTGCTTGTTTTTATGATCCACACTGGGTTTGGGCGCGAGCAAATTCGAAACCAGCTTGTCAAACAACTCAATAAGGTGTTTGTCGGAGAGATTTCCATTGAGCAAATTGAAGGAAGCTTGCTTTCTGAATTTTCGCTTGTCGGAATCAAAATTTCTGACTCTACGGGGAAAGATGCAGTTTCACTGACCCGTATCGATATCGGCTATCGTTTTCTGTCGCTTCTAGACAAGACGCTTGCGGTCGAGAAGCTTGTTTTGAGCGGGCTCAGCGTATCGGCACGGCGGGATGCGCATGGGCAATGGAATCTGGCGCAACTCGTATCGATCCCAGAGGATGATGCGACCGAGCCATTTGTTTGGAGAATTGTTGCGCCACGAATACGATTGCAAAGCTCCAAGATAGTCTGCCAGGACACGGGAAGCTCGACGAAGCTGGAAAATGTCGAGCTCAATGCCGGACTCGAGTTCTACGGCGAAGACCTCGGAGTCACTGTCGAACGATTGTCTGCCGAATACCTACGCCACCGTTTGCCAGGCGATGCGAGTACGAGGGTTAGGTTTCCCGTATTGATACGTGGTGTCATGCAAGTGACTGCAAATGGGATCATTGCGAAAGACCTGCACATGACTGCCAAGGATGCCACGCTTCGTGTAGAGACATTTTCCTTAGGGACTGGTGGGACCTTAGATCTCGAAGCGGCTGTGTCAATCCCAGCAGAAATGATTCGCCAATTCGATCCAACAATAAGGATTCTGGCCAATCTCGATGCCAACATCTCGGTAAGGCGGGATGAACCACGTCTTCCGATAGCTTTCGCAGTTGACGGAGTCCTCGGTGTTTCTCCGATCTCGATCGCTGGCACGGTTGCTCCGGAATCGGCGAAAGGAAACGTGCATGTTGAGATTCGAGAACTAAACCTCGCAAAGATTTGGGAGGGCCTACCATTGAGCGAAGTCGCGGTCAAACTGAATGTGTCCGCATCAGGGAGTGATATTGCGACATTGTCGGCGAAGATGGACGCAGTGATTGATGGTCGTATTGACAAAGCAAACCTTGGTGCGCTGAAGATTGAGGTTGGCATTGACAAGGGAATCCTCACAGCAAGCATGACTCCGACCCAAGGGAGGCAATGGGTTGATGCTCGCGCAACGGTGAGCCTCGACAAGCGAATCGTGCAGTCATCTGCAATTACGGTTACGCATCCGGCCATCGAGTCGATTGCCGCGGGATACCTCGATGTCGCCGGTGACATCAAATTGACCGCAAAAGCCTCTGGCGGCCTAGATGCCTTGACCTTAACGGGCGAACTCACCAGTACTCGGCTTTTTGGATTTGGGAATCGGGTGCGAAGACTCAAATCACGGTGGCAGGGGCGTATTGGCACCCGTGGCTATTCGGGACAGTTCAATGTCACTGCAGGGGGCATTACAGTCGCTGGAACTTCCCTTGGTTCTCTCGCGGTGAATGTTCAATCAGACCGAATGAACCAGTTTCGTGTTGATCTTGTCAGTCGCGGGATACGAAAATCGCACCTCGTCGATCTCAAGAGCGAAGTCATCTTTCGCCGCGACTCGGTTCATATTGGTATCCATACGATTGTTGCTGCAACTCGCGGTCTGACCTGGCGCGGCGCGAAAGGACGCATTGTTGTTCATAAAGCGAACAAAATATCGGTCCAAAATTTACTCATGCGGTCGACGGCTGGGCACTTGAAGATTGATGGTGACATATTGTTTGATCGCGGGTTTCGGGGGGAGCTTAATGTTCATGCGCGCGATATTGACTTGGCTGATCTGAGTCGAGCTATCAAACTAAAACCTGCTCTGGAGGGGACCGTGTCGCTTCGCGCATCTGCTGTAAAACGATCCAAAAAAGCACGTGCTGATGTTCGTATCGGGCTTCTGAAAGTACGGGCCGGGAGCACGATGCCGACGACCTCTGGGAACATCCGTTTTCGCGTTGATCAAAGGAAAGTACGAGTTGGTGCTGCATTGGCGACACTTGGGGTTGGCGCGATTCGTGCCGAGGTGCGTGCAAAAGGGCCACGTGATCCCTTTGCGTTGTCAGAATGGTGGACTCTTGACCGACGGGCGCTTCAATCGGGAAGCGTTACGGCGCAAGACTTAGATCTGAGCGCGTTCTCGCATCTTGATAACCAACTGCCTCGGTCCGGTAAGGTTGGGCTGCAGGCGACCTTTGGGCCAGTGGGGAAGACTGCAACGGTCGCGATAGCAGCGAAGAACCTTGTCTTTGATATGCTTGTTGGCGAGCCTGTCCAGGCCGAGATTCGTGCCTCGATTGACGGGCGCGATGTCTCAATCAGTGGCAACGCAGAGGTGAAAAAAAGGGCAAAGGCCAATTTGAATCTCGAAGCGAGGGCCCCCGGTCCTTGGTTGGCCCCGACAACTCTGTCCAGAGTGAGCGAGAAACACTTAACAACCGCACATTTTTACGTCACCGAGATTGACGTCGATTGGTGGAATCGAGCGTTGTCCTTTACCTATGATTTGTATGCCGCGAAGGCGGATGTCAAAATCGTGATGGAAAAGGGGCTCAGAAAAGTTGTTGCCTCAGTCCAAGCGCGCCAGCCCGGAGGGGGACCACGAAGTAACACCGCGGCGACCAAAGCAGAGGTCGTCGCTACGATCACAAAGCGAGGTACTACGATTGATGCCTCTGGCTTGATTGGTAACAAAGAAGTGGTGACTGCTGCGGCGCAGATCGCAAGTGGATGGAAAGATGTTGCAAATAGGGGATTCGAGTCTGTGATGCAAAGCAAAACGGCAGCGAATATTGAGGTCAAAGGGTTTCCGCTTATCGCGTTGCAAGATGCCTTCTCGAGTGGTGATATTAGGCGTTCAATCCAACCGCGCGGTCGTTTGGTTGCATCTGTGGCGGTCCATGGGACGGTATCCGATCCGACGGTCACTGGAACAGCGCATACCCAGGATGCAGTGCTAGCGGGTACAGAGTTTCTCGATTTTCGCTTTGACGGCACCTATCGGCGGGGGCGTATTCGCGCCGAGATTACTGGCAAACAAAAGCCGGGCGGGAGGCTCAATCTTGTCGCGAATCTTGGGATTGCAGCGGATCCTTCTCTGGACTGCCGGTTCACTGCAGAACAGTGGGACCTAGGTTTTCTCAATCACATCAATCCGCAGCGGTCAGTCGCTGGGTTTCTGACGGGTGATGTTGCCGCTGTGGGGACTGTAGATAAGCCTGTCGTGACCGGGTCGTTAGGGTTACGAAAGGTCCAGGTTCGGCCGGGGGCACCCCTGTATCCACTCCGCAGTGTCGATCTAGATGTTGCGTTATCACAGACAACCCTGACCTTGAAGGGAAAAGCGAGATCCGGACGCGGCACCGTGAATATTACCGGCACCGCAGCAATGCGCGAGTTGTTACCCAAGTCTTTGAAATTAGATGTCCAGACTGTGGATTTTCCTATCGAGGCTGGTCCATTCACCATATTGGTCGATACAAGGACATCGGTGCGCGGCGGCGCTCGGGAAGAAAAATGGAATGTGGGTATTGATATCGGTGAAACGATTATCTCCGTCCCCGGAGAGCGCAGTCGGACCCTTCATGAGGAGGAACTTCCCGATGATATCGTTTTTTGTGGACTCGGGAACGGTTGCAGATCTACCCCCCGTATTATCGTCTTCGTTGCGGTCATCATCATCTGTGACTGTCCGCGTGAAGGCACCGGAGACCATATCCATCCGCGGGGAGCAGGTGCAGACGGTTGCGAAAGTAGATTTGCGGGCCAAGCTAACAAACAAATTGACCCTCCAAGGCATCGTGGCGACGCAGGGAGGGTGGGTTGATCTGTTTGGTCGCCGCTACGATATTCGTCGCGGTGAACTCGCTTTTAGGCGGGTCGGTTGACCCCAGTATTAACGTGCGACTAACGCATCGATTCTCCGCAATGACCTTGATGATTGGAGTTACTGGATCGGGATCAAGACCAGAGCTCAAGTTGCGCTCGAGTCCCGCCCGCTATGATGATTCGCAACTTCTATCCTTCGTTTTGGGTGCAAGTCCGGATGATGACCGGTCTGGCGAAGAATCTGCGAGTAGTCGCACAGCGGGAGTCGCCTCCACGTTGCTTGCCAATAAGTTGCAATCAGTTGTTCGCGATATCGTCCCCATTGACGTGCTTAAGATCGATCTTGCGGACGATGAAGCCGCCGCTGAAAAGCTCACTGTTGGGAAGTGGATCACGAAAAAGATCTTTTTTGCATATCGGCGTCGATTTGAGGCGCAGGATTCTGAAAACGCAAACGAGGCAGTCATCGAATACCGTTTCAGGCGCCGGTGGTTGCTGGAAACGTTTTATGGAGATCACGGTGCTGGTGGCATCGACCTATTGTGGATTCGACGATTTTAAGTCTTGCTGACACTTAGTTGCTAAGCTTCAACGCAAACTGCAAAGCGACTCCATCGGTAGGAAAAGGTGAGGGAAGTAAGTCGCGTATTACCTTGGCGCTGCTAGGGACGAGAGAGTTCGTTGTAGTCAACAGCACAGTTGGTTATGAGAGATTTGATTACAAGCAGTCCCGGTGTGGTTAGATGATTTTGTTCGCAAACGCCTAGAGTCTAATGGAGAAACAAGCAGTCGGATTGGATTCGGCAAGTATTGTTGTTGCGACTGAAAATAAGATCATCACTTTGCAAGCAGTCGCTGTAAAATAAATGGTTCAGCAAAAACATTACGCTAGGACACCATTTTAAGAGGAGCTGTAAATGAGAATAATCCGTACGTTGTACCGAAATACCGCCTCTGCCGGTCTTGTTGCGATGCTTGTCGCTTGCGGAGGAAATAGTAGCTTTGATGATTTGGAAACCAATTTAGACAATCCAACTGGGTCGATTACAGACGTTGACGCAATTGTCGCGGCAGATCAAGAGCGACAAAGCTCTGGTACGGCGACCGCCTTGGGTGGAAATAACTTTATCGGTTTTGTGGGCGCTGGCGATGAAAATTCGTCTACCTTAGACCGATTTGATATTCGCAGTGGGCTACATCCCTTCTTTGATACGGTAGATCAGTTTCGCGGTGGGACGACAGATCGCTTTGCCAACCACGACTTTGGTAGTCCGGAACTAGAAATAGATGATGACTGTCTGAATCTGGATGACAACATAGAGATCAATGTTTCCAACAGTAAAGCTACGGCCAAGTTCGATACTGAGGTAAAACTCAGCGACTGCACCCCAGATGCGACAGGAACCTTAAAGTTTAAGGGGACATTTTCGATCAAGGGCGACCTTCAAGCCGAGCGAATCGACAGCATTAAACTGGATGCAACCTACACCTTTGTCGATGCATGCGAGACGATAGGAGACAATGCATGCTGGGATGGGACGATTAGCGTTCGAGGGGATTTGGCTGATGATGGCGGAGATTTTGGTGAGATCGTGTTATTGGCAGCGTGGGATCTCGATATCTCTTGGGATGAGGATAATCAAAGAAGAACAGAGACAGTCTCAGGTGGTATGCGGATCGACTTTAGTCAAGACATATTTAAGATCGAACTCTCTGTTACCGTCAACGATAGCACCGGCGAACCAGTGTCCTATACTTTCGAACTTAACGCCGACAACCAAATGGTAGGCTTTACGATTCGTGGTAGGGACGGAAGTTTGACTTGCACAGTCTCTGTTGAGACAGGGGCCGGAAGCTGCGAAGATGGCAATGGGAATACGATTACCTGGACTGAAGAGGATGTCGATCGCGTGACAGCTTCGACACAAAACTAACAAACCGTCATTCTTCAACAAGTGCACAAAGGCGATGGGGCCCAGCCCCATCGCCTTTCTTCTGTGCGCCCAGCATGCGCCACCTGCACATTGGATCACCACCTATCTGTCATAGGGGTTTATGGACTGGCGTACGCGGTCTTCGGCGGCTTTTCGAGACCTGGCACCGCGGGCGGGCCTGGCTCCGCGCGCAGTTCGCAGCGCACATCTCAAAACAGCGCATTAGCTCAGTCTCCTGCGTGTTTTGCTCCCAACGCACTTGCGCGCGCATGCCTGAGCACGGAGCCAGGCCCGCCCGCGGTGCCTACATCGGTCGAAGGAACCTCCGACTTTTGCTCGCCGCGCATGCCTGAACACGGAGCCATGCCCGCACGCGGGGGCTACACCGTTCGCAAAATCCCCGGCCTTGCTTGCCGCGCTTGCCCTAGACTAGATAACGCCCGATGCACACCAAAATAGTGGCATCTTCGTCGGGCTAGTGAACGCCGCGGCTTGGCACAATGACTTCAGGACCAATACCAATCGTGCTGAGTGCACGCTCCCACATGGCCTCTGGTGGCGTGTCAAAGATTAACTGAGGCGAGAGATCCGCATGGAGCCAGGACCCCTGAGCCATTTCGCTTGCAAGCTCGCCGGGCCCCCATCCTGCGTATCCGAGCAGCACACGAACCCGCTGTGGAGGGGATACCGCTATTAACCGAAGATTCTCCGGTGATGTCGATAGATGTAGGCCCGGTGCGAGACTCATCGTCGCGCAAGCTGGATCCACCATATCGACGGCAGGTGTGGCGGTCGTTGGCTCGTGAAGCACCCAGCCGCTCGTAGGCATGACCGGGCCGCCGCTCCATACAACTGAGTTGTGATCCCCATTCCAGTTGATATCTAGAGATTCGAGAAGCGCTGAGGTAGCCATTTGACTCGGGTTGTTGACGACCAATCCAAAAGAACCCTCGTGGCCGTGTTCGATCATCAGAACAACAGCTCGATGAAAACTTGGATCATCTAGATGGGGCATCGCCAGAAGCAATCCCGGTGTTAGGTTCGTTTCTTTCACCCCCATGACCTTCAGTTTTTCAAATCAAAATTGATCTGTAAAGTGGGAGTTGAGTTCTCGGGGGGGAGGTGTGGATGCCGTATTCGGTGTATGCTTACTCTTTTGGTGCAGGATCCGTAGTTTGTTCATCCTCGTTGTGGTCAACCGTTTCCACTGGTTTGGATTCCTTTTCTTCGAGTCCTAGTTGTTTGCTGAGGCGTTTGAATATCGCCGCACCTAGAGAAAACCCAAACCCAGTCACTACAGCGCGCACAAAAACTCCCATTGGTATCCTCCTGATCCTTTCTAGCACTCGTCGCCGCAATCGTTGGGTAGATCACACTTGATTTGGTGTTTGATTGTGAGACTCGTGACAATTTGCGATTACTACGATTGTAGCGCATTGTAGCGACGATTGTGCAGGGATTCACCAAACCCAATAATTTTCACTTGATGAGCGCTGAATAGAGCTCTGGTCGCCGATCTCGAAAAAATCCATAGCTTGCCCTGTGCTGTCGTAGGAAGTTTAGATCGAATTGACCGCATACAAAGCCCTCATCATGGGCACTCATTTGCGCAAGCATATCGCCGCGGTGGTTGGCAACAAAGGAATGACCATAGAAGTTGATTTCGCCGTCACGGCCGACTCGGTTGGCGGATGCGACACCAACCACATTGGAGACGGCATGGCCGATCATTACCCGCTGCCAGGGGTCTTTAGTACACAGTTCTGGGGCCTCCGGTTCACTGCCGATCGCAGTCGGATAAAGGAGTAGATCTGCTCCGGCAAGCACCATTGCGCGAGCGGCTTCTGGAAACCACTGATCCCAGCAGATTCCAACGCCAATGGTTCCAAACCTCGTTTTCCAGCTGCGAAACCCCGTATTGCCCGGTCGAAAGTAAAATTTCTCCTGATATCCTGGTCCATCTGGTATATGGCTCTTTCGGTATGTTCCAAGTAAGGAACCGTCTGCATCGATTACCGCGATGCTATTGTAGTACTCGTTGTCACTACGTTCGAAAAAGGAGATGGGGACCACGATTTGTAACCGCCGGGCGAGTTTTCTGAAATGCTCGATGACGGGGTTATTGGTAGCGGGCTTCGCGAGGGCAAACAGAGCTTCTTTTTGTGTCTGAGGAAAGTATCTGTTTTCGAATAACTCGGGGAGTACAACAATCTGGGCGCCGTCACGCTGTGCGGAGCGAATTAGCTCGGAGGCGCGGTCAATGTTGTGTTTGGGGTCGCTTGTAATATGAGTCTGAATTGCAGCTACGGTTACGATCATGATATGTCGCTTTGGATAGAGAACTGAGGTTGGGTGATACAGTGAATCGCACCGCCGCCCGATAGTAGTGCAAGAGCGTTTATGGCAACGGTCTTTCGCCTCGGGAACAGCGAGGCGATTTGAGATACGGCCTGGTCATCATATTGGCTATCGTAGGTTGGGACGATAACAGCGTTGTTGGATACGTAATAATTTAGATAGCTAGCAGGGAGAGGAGTTGATGTTGGTTGGATACGTCCTGGGGAAGGAATCCGGACGATCGTGAATGGATGATTATTAGCATTCCGAAACGTTTCCAGTTGTGACGCAATCCTTTTAAGCGTATTATAGTTTGGATCTGCAGAAGATAGAGGCTCCATGCATAAGATCGTCCCCGGTTGGACAAAACGGGCAATCGTATCAATGTGACTGTCTGTATGATCGTTGATTAGTCCCTGTTCCAGCCATAGGATTGTTTTTGCGCCAAAGGTCGTACGCAGCATTTGTTCTACACTGGCTTGGTCAACTCCGGGGTTTCGGTTGGGATTCAGTAGGCAGTGTTGCGTAGTAAGAATGGTTCCCTCCCCATTCGATTCGATCGCACCTCCTTCGAGAACCCACGGCACGGGAACGGGAACGACCTGTGCTGCCGCTGCGACTTGCGGCGCCAAAACGGAATCATTTCGGTGATAAAATTTTCCTCCCCAGCCATTGAACTGTGGGCACATCGCAACGGCTCGTGGGCCACAACGACCAAATAGAGGTGCAGTGTCCCGAAGCCAGATATCGTCGTAGGCGATATGATGATAGCGAGCGGGAAGGTTGCCCAAGGCTTTTCGGCAAGCAGACTCGCCGTCTTCGTCTAGGACGAGTATCTCCAGTTGCTCAGCGATCCCAAGACTCGTGTCGCAGATAGCGTGACATAGCTCGACAAACGTGTCTTGTACAGATAGGAGTTTGGCCCCCCATTCTTGAACATGGGTTGGCCACGCCAACCAGGTCGCCTGATGGTGGTGCCACTCAGCAGGGAGACAATAAGCGTTACCGTTTCGCAATTTGGCTGATGACTCCAAATAGGCCCAATTGACTATGGGTCGCGGCGACGTGAAATGCTTGGTTTTCGCCCAAATCAAGCATTGGGCGCACATCGATGACAACCGGTTGGTCATCATCTGCAATGCGGAAGTCAATTTGTGCCCAGTCGCGGCAGTCCGTAGCACGAAATGACTCAATGGCAATTTGGTTTATGGTCGCTGTCGCGCTTGCTGAAAGATTGGCAAGTACGTTGGTTCTCATTGTGGGAGTTGGAAGGGGCGACTGGATATCGTTGATCTCTAGTGCGGCCGCCAGGCTTCTGGCGGGAACGATACTCTCTGTAAGAGGTAACACCGTTGGAACAGTATTGCCTATGACAATTGCGTGGATGTGGCGGCCTGTGATGTATTCTTCGACAAGAAAGGGCAGGTCGAACTGTCCGGAGAGATGCTGGGCTCGCGCCGCCAGCTGTTCGTGATTCTGAATCGGAAAGTGTAGTCCCTCATATTCATAGGCATCGTCGAATGCTTGGGTTACGACGACAGGAAAACGAAGCGCTGTAACATCGGGAAGGGATTTTAGATCACGAATCGTAACGAAACCGGGAACCGGCAATTTTGCGTCTTGGAGCAGCAAATGCGTTCTGACCCGATCTCTACAAGATGCCAGGGTTAATGCTGTCGACCCAGTAAAATCGACTCCGAGCAGTTCTAAGAAGCCTGCAAATAGCCCGAGTTGCGTATCATCGCCTTGAAGTTGTTCGACAAGGTTAAAGACGATTTTAGGTGATGCAACAACGATAGCAGCAATCATTCGGTCAACATCGTCCTCGATATTGAATGCCGATACTTCAAACCCGTTGCTTCCGAGAGCTTGCATGACAAGACGCACGCCTTCAGGAAAAACATGGTTTTCTGGGTTGTCGGAAGAGAGGGGCTGTGGCTCACTTCCATTAAATAGAATGAGTACTTTGGATGGTGGGCGAAGTATCGATGAAGGGTCGATCATTGGATCGTAGGATGATGACGATGGAACACGCGGGCAAGATCGCTTGTAGCGTGCCACGCTAAGAAACGCAATCATGCAGGGAGAATGACGTGGATTTGGAGGGAAAACACATTGTGATCACAGGGGGATTTGGCGGTCTTGGCCAGGCAGTCATCAAGGCCTTCAGCCAACGTGGAGCGATTTGCCATCTTCCTATACTCGAGCACGAGGATATGGTTCCAGCAGGGGATCACTATGTTGTCACTTCGACGGTGGATCTCACAGACGAGCGGGTCGTCACCGATTACTACGATCAACTGCCGGAGCTATGGGGGTCGGTTCATCTCGTCGGGGGATTTTCGATGGCCCCTGTAGAAAAAACGACACTCAGTGCATTTCGGCATCTCGTCGATCTCAACGTTGTGACCAGTTTTTTATGCTGTAGAGAAGCGATACGGGTGATGCGGCGTGGCGATGGCGGTGGTCGCATTGTGAATATTGCTGCGCGGCCGGCGGTTAGGCCGACAGGAGGGATGGTAGCGTACTCCGCATCGAAGGCGGCGGTCGCTTCCATGACACAAAGTTTGGCGCAAGAGGTTGTGGAAGACGATATTTGTGTCAACGCGATTCTTCCGTCAATCATCGATACACCAATGAATCGCCAAGTGATGCCGGCCGCGGATCATGACACTTGGCCGAAGCCAGCACAGATCGCCAAAACGATTGTCACCCTTGTGTCGCCCGATAATGAATTGATATCTGGAGCCTTGGTTCCTGTTTATGGTCAGTGTTAGACGATATCGTGACCACGCAGTCACGATTTTGATGGTTGTGGGATCCGTTTGTTGCGTGACAGCAGTTGCCAACGCGCAATTTGCTACAAAAACGGCCGGCGAAACAAAGAATTCTACAGATGCACCAGCATCTCCTGCATCAGCGTCTCCTGCATCGAATCTTCATGAGCACACGGCATCAAGCGTGGCTGATGCCCCCAAACCGGGGGAGATTACGGGTATTTTGGTTTCTGGTGAGCGTGCAAGCGATGATATTCTGCGGTGGATTCCGCGTACGATATTCTTTGTCCCGAGAGTCGCATTTGAAGCAGTGGTTGCCCCTTTGCGAGGGACGTTGTGGTTGTATGATAGGTATCAACTTAAAAACCGGTTTGAGACGCTGTTTTTTAACGATGAGGGAACGATTGGTGTGTTTCCCGTGGCGTTGTTTGAGTCAGGTTTTGGATTGAATGTCGGCGCCCGGGCCATCTTTCGCGAATTATTTGGCAAGGGGGAGGGGCTGCGCTTTCGTCTGAGTTATGGTGGCCGTTTTGAGCAGCTATATACGTTTTCGCTTTCGAGTGGAAATCGTTTTGGTGCGACCGAGGTGAAACTGGCCGGTGAGTATGCTCGCCATAGCGGGGACAACTTTTTTGGCCTTGGGAACACCGACACGGTGGACTCTGTGGGCGCGCCAGTGAATGTCTTCGATCGCACCTCCAGTGTAGAAACCGAGTTTCAACAGAAAGTGCTGGCACTATCACTTTCGGTAGAACGATCCTTTTTCGACAATATGTCTATTGAGTTTCTAACCCTTTTGAGACGTCGATCATTTGACAGCGATGTTGATGATGTCGATATTGTCGATGTCTATCAGGAGTCCTCATTGATCGGTTTCGAAACCGGAGTGCGTGATCTCAATACGACCTTGGAGCTAAGCTACGATACCCGCAGACGGGCATCCGTTTTTCAAATGAAACCCGCCATGGGCTCAGGGATGGTTTGCCGGGGTTCATTTCGGCTATACGTGGAATATTGGAGGTGAGTCCCACAACTATTTTCGTTATGGTGCGGATCTCCAATACTATATTAACTTATATCGTGGCACCCGAGTCCTCGCGTTGCGAACATTAGTGGAGGGTGTTACCGGCGAACTAGATGACGTAGCATTCTCAGATCTGCCCCGACTGGGCGGGCCATTGCTGTTGCGTGGATACGACCAAGATCGTTTTCGGGATCGAATATCGACTCTAGCTACCGCCGAATATCAATGGCACCTGCAAAATACTATCTATGGGTATCTATTTGTGGATGGTGGTCGTGTTTTCGAATCGTGGTCGGCTCTCGAGCTTGATGGGGTTCGGGTTGGTTACGGTGGTGGGATTCAATTTACCACCAAGAGCATTTTCGTTGCCCGAGCGCAGCTCGCAACCTCGATCGATGGTGGGCTGTTTTTTAGTCTGAGTTTTGATCCTTCCTATAAGGCACGAGCGAGGAGTGAGCAGCGATGACACGGTATTTGTTTGCATTGCTCTTATGTAGCTGTGCTGTTGGTGTAAGCGGAGGGGCGCGTTTTGCAAACAAAGATCCAGTGTGGATCGTAAATGATCGCACTCATGTTGCCAAACAGCCAAAGGGGGATGCATTTTCGCTAAAACTATATGCGTTTGATCGCTTTTTTGCGAGGCGGGTAAGCGATGCGCTTGCGGTCCGAAAGCATCGACGAGCGATGAATGTCAATGCAATGGACGAGGTGCCCAACTCGACATGGTTTACGAATCGGATTGGGGACGCGTACCATGAGCGTCGAGGAGGTGCGTCGCGGTCCCAATCACACTGAAGGGCCAGGCCGGTATACCCCGTGGACAATTACCGGGACAAAGGTTGGTGGCACTTCTGTTGGATTCTTAATGCGCGACTCTCGTGGGGTCCGCCTATTTGCTCAAGTTCGACGCCAAAGGAATCCCCGAGACGGAGACCGCTGCCGACGTTATTGTGCAAAGGATTCTTTGGGCTTGCGGCTACAATACTCCAGAGGACGAAATCGTCTACTTTCACCGGAATGACTTGGTTGTTGATAAAAAGGCCGAGGTGAAAGATACCTTCGGCAATAAGCGACCAATGACCGATAAGGACCTGGAAGACGGGTTCGCCCGTATCAATCATACGCCAGGAAAGCCGATTCGGGGGCTTGTTAGCAAATTTCTCTCAGGAGTTCCCCTGGGTGGATTTCCACCATCAGGAGTCCGTAAAGACGACCCCAATGATCTTGTTCCCCATCAGCATCGTCGTGATATTCGCGGACTAGAGCCAATTGCGGCTTGGCTTGGGCATACCGATGTAAAGAGGGACAATACTCTTGATGTTTGGACGACCGACGCTGGTAATCCCGCTGTCAAATATGTTGTTCGCTATCAGATCGATTTTGGCAAGGCGCTTGGCACGATGGGATGGGGTAAACAAGTTCCGTGCGTCGGGTTACTCGCATGCCTTTGATGGGGGAGACCTATTTGGGTCACTATTCACCCTTGGACTGTGGAAACGTCCGTGGGAGGGGGTGAAATCACCAGATTGCCAGGGGTCGGACTCTTTGAGGCCGAAATCTACGACCCAGGGAGCTTTGCTACAGCAATTCCCCTATCCTCCCTTTGGCGAAAGAGATCGCTTTGACGGGTTTTGGGGGCAAAGATTCTCATTCGCTTCTCACGAGAACATCTTGCGGCGGTTGTCGACGAAGCGCGTTATTCAGACCCGCGGGCTGCGAAGTACATTGTTGACACCTTAATAAAGCGACAGCGAAAGACCGCAAAGTATTGGTTTTCTAAACTGGCACCACTCGATAAGTTTCGAGTCAAACCGCGGGTTGGCGCGAACGCACATGCAAAGGTAGAAACGAACAGAGTCCAGCTGTGTTTTGATGATCTAATGTTTCAGTATCGATTGAATAAGGATACCAATCCCCGGTACACGATTCGAAGCTAGATTACAAGGGGCGATCGATGGGGCCGATTCGTGGTTTTCGCCTGGCAACAGGCAGCACGGCGTGTGCCCCAGTGGTGCGTGCCTCCTCCCACAATGACTATACGATAGTGCAAGTTTACGAAAGTATCTCGAGGAAGCACAAGGCGACCGGTGTTCATCCATCTGGCAACGAATCTGACCACAGGGGAGTTTCGCATTATCGGAATTCGCAGGATGTAGAACCGGTCCTGAGCCATTCTGAGCAAAACGAAGGGGTCGAAGGAGGAGCCTCAGATCGAGACTTGCGCCCATGGCGTTGCCGTGGGACTCTACAGTGTGGTTGGGGTTTTGTGGATTGTCATAGCAGCGACAGCGATGCCTCCGCTGGTGGATGTGAGCCAGCTCGATTCTCGTTGGGTCATCGATATCAAGTACGCAACGACAGACAATTTTGTTTAAGCGAAAACTTTACCCTGTCGCCCGTTGTTTAGTCTTAGCCTCAGTAGGGAAACAACTACAAAAGGCTCAAGAATATCTTGATCGTAAGCATCCCGGAAAGCGCCTAATGTTTAAGGGACTGCTATCGACCGCTTTCTGTCCAGAAACGAATGTGGAAAGTCGTCAAGGGAACCTCGGCGCAAAGATACGTAGCCAATCCCAAACGTGGCTCTGTCCACAACTATGCTGCTGCGGTCGATTTGACGCTTGTTGATGCCCAGAAAAATGAGATGGATATGGGCAACTCCATATGATTCTTTTACTAAATTGGCCCAGCCCCGGTATGAAAAGCACTTTTTACGCAGTGGGGCGCTGACCAAGAAGCATATCGAAAATCGCAAGACATTGCGTGCCGCGGATGAAGCATGCTGGGTTCCGCGGGTTAGCAAATGAGTGGTGGCATTTTGACGGAATTCCCAGGCGGGTTCTAAAGCGAAAATATCGCCTTCTTGACACACCTCTTGATTCGGGTGTCGATTTCATTGCCATGATCCGTAAAATACTGCGTGCAAATCTGCCTTTATCTTGGCGTCTGGTGGCCCGTCCGTGCGCCTGCAATGACCCGTGACCTGTTGTTTCCCGCCAAGGTGACAAAGACAATTCAAATAGATGGCTGGCATCGTATTTTGGGGCGCAGGAGTCCTCTTCATCGTCCGGGCGCAAGTTACTCCCCAGCGGTCCAGCAAGGCAAAGTCGCCAATGTAAAGCTTGCTGCCAGACGATTTGATGGTGTGATGCTAGCGCCGGGAGACATGGTTTCTTGGCATCGTACGCTTGGCCCTCCGTTAGCAATGCGTGGGTTTCGGTTGGGACCAGAGCTCCATTGTGGCCAGATGGCCGTTGGCCTTGGTGGAGGTGTTTGCCAGGTCGCGAATATGTTGTTTTGGCTTGGATTGCACGGTGGTCTGAGCATTGTGGAGCGTCATCGCCATAGTTACGACTTGTTTCCTGACCAAAACAGGGATGTTCCTTTTGGCTGTGGAGCAACCGTATTTTACCCAAATTGTGATTTGAAATTGAGAAATACAACGGACGGAGTTGTCGTATTCCGATTTACTGTTTGTGGAGAAGCATTGGAGGGGAGCTTGCATTCTCATAGCCAGCCCAACCTGAGCTATCGAATCGTCGAGCGGCAACATCGATTTGTTCGCGAGAAGGGCATAATATGGCGCGAGAATTCTATCTATCGGCAGACTTGCGACAGTGAGCAGGTTCTCGATGAAACCTTAGTCGTCAATAATCGTGCGAAAGTTTGTTACCCAGTATCTGCGGAGGTGGTGGAACAGTGACACGGGGAATTGAGTTAGTGATAGTTTCTTTGACTATCTATCGTCTTTGTCTGGGGGGTGACGTTTTGGCTCAACCTATTGATCGACCACGGCTTGCAGCACTGACTGTGACAAGTGGCGGCAATGCGGAGGTTTTGTTAGATGATAATGATTCGACGGAGTGGCGTCCCTTTGGCGATGCAAGGAACGAGGGAGTGTTGTTTCGCTTTGAGAATATTCAAAAAACGACAGGCATCAGTTTTTCTGCATGTGGCGCGAACCAAGACGGTTCCAGGTATAACGTGTATCTCAATGGCAATATGGTATCTGATAAGGGTGGGTTTAAGTCCGGGCGGTATCACTATCGCTTCCGTAAGCGCGGGATTCGTTCGCTCTATATCGAACTCGCAAGTCGTCACGATTGTCTGCGCGAAGTGACTTTCTTCGGTGGAGACGGAAACAAAATTCAAGTCCAGCCACCCAGGCAAGTCAGCGCGACTGTAACTGCATCGTCTACGTTGCTACCCAAGAATGCGTATCATCCTAACTATTTGTTTGATGGTCGACTGGATTTTGGTTGGGTCGAGGGAGCTTCTGGTCTTGGAATTGGCGAAAGCATAACAATGTCTTTCGACCGTCCAGTTACGTTTAAGGCGATTGAGATTTGGAACGGTTATCAAAGGTCGCAGGATCATTTTTGGAAAAATGCGCGCGCAAAACACGTGCTACTAGCGGTTGATAGTAACGAGGTCAAACTGAAGTTAAAGAACAAGAGTGGTGCTCAGAGATTGCGACTTCCTCAGCAGATGACTGGAACACAGGTCAAAATGACAGTGCTGAAGGCATTTCGTGGAAAGACCTACCCAGATTTGGTTATTTCAGAGATGCGTTTTTACGATGCGAATGGCCCTTTTGGTATTGTTGTGAAAGGGGATGAGGGCCGTGCGAAGCTTTTTCGTACCCTTGCGAAAGGGTCTTCCTTAGAAAAAATTATTGATAAGCCGTGGTATGAGTTGTGCGAGCTTAAGAAAAACCAGCCGCGAAGTACGTTAAAGCTGCGTTCGAACCACAGTTTTGTCCTTTACAAAAGTACAAAAGATGTCCGGACGGTTACTGATGGTGCCTGGGTTGCCTTGCAAACCGGGACAGAGAAACTAAAGACAAAAATTTTCGGGCGTAGGCATCGCGTATCGATGCAGTGGGCTCCATACGGGAAGAAAAGGAAGTATTCTTCGACAACGGTTACGGGTGGGACTTTGACCTTTCGTTTTCTCGCAGCGATGACCTCTACGGAACGGAAACGACATCTGAAAAAAATATTAAAACTGCGAAGAAAAAACTCTTGTCGGTCTCGGCTAAATAACAAAAAGCTTGACCAGTTGGCGGAGGAGGGAGCGGTGATTGTGCAAGGTCGTATTGCAACTGGAGTCTTTTCGCCAGCGCCCTAATCACGAAGCCCTGCTCACGCCACTGCCGGGCGGCTGGCGTAACTTGAGCTCAGAGTTTCTTGTTACGCACTAGCATTTGCGGTCGCTGGCGCGAGGGATTGCGCCAGCTGCGGAGGAGCTCAAGAAGCTCTCGATCTTCATTTTCCGTTGCCCAACTGATTAGCTGATCAAAGGTATCACGGTTGACGTACCAATATTCTTCAGTCAGCCTGATAGGCCATGACAGCTGCGGATGTTGGTCCAGGAAGGCAAGCCAATCGCCTTCTGAAACGCCATAGACTAGACGGGCAGTATCTTTGGGGGAAGTGGCATCCGGAGCCCAGGCCATTGCTTCTTCGCCAGTGAGGTGGTCGTAGAAGAAGTTGATCCCCTGATGTGTAATCAGCAATTGTGGAAGTGGCCTGGGAATACGCTCTATCATCTGTGTGTATAGATCATAGGGAGGATCGGTTTTGATGTCGTAACCACTCTTGCTTGTTAGTGGTGCGCCAAGCAGCGTCAATACGATGATCCCAATGGCGACTCCGCGCTTGGTAACGAGATAGCTGAGGAGTAGCGGGATGCCAAGTATGGGGGCAAATAGAGATAGTCGGAAGCCAAGATCGAGCGTATCTGTCCTCCATCCGGGGAAAAGAGCAACCATCGTGGAGACGATCAAGACCGTTCGTAGCGGTGAGTTGATCGTTTTACGCCAAGCGATGGCGCCTACAAAGACAGCGCTGGCGGTCAGGCTGAGCTCGATCAGATGTGGAACCGCGAAGGGGCGGATAGAGTGGTAGCCCCAGGGTGGTGGCCAGCCATTGGGGATGGCAAGCTGCCCGCTGAGCCGCTGCCAGTCGCTGATATGAAGCAGGTTGGGCAACATTGCGCTTAGGCCAACGAAGAGAACGGCGCCGACGGCGGAAACTGCAATGACGGTGCGTCGCAGTTGGGGAGTCTGGAGCACATAAATAAGGCACGCGAGACCTCCCAAAACAGCTCCCAATCGGTGCGCGGTGCCCGCAATGATCAGTGTTGACACAAGCGAGAACACGCGAATTTTCGAAGCCCCATGTCGGGTCAGCGTCGCTAATATTGCTAGCGACAGAAAAAGTGCCGGTACGCTAGACAGATTTTTAGGAAACTCGGCAGCGAGCGCGATGATCGTGGGCGAAGCTGCAATCCAACAAGCCCCTACGAGCCCCACCCATCGGGACTGTGATAAGGTTGTGAGAAGTACGTACGCGGACATTACTGTCGCTGCGACAAACGCAGCAATCGTAACTTTGATGCCCCAAATAACGTCGCCCAGGAGCCAGGTTCCCGCTGCCAATACGCGCAGCATCCAGCTTGCATCGGGAACGTGGAGATTGCCGGTTTGTATCAGCGATTGGACCTGGACAACATAGTAGTATCCATCAGTGCCTACCGCATAGTCTGATCGCAGCGCCGCGAGTGTCAGAAAAAACGCATATCCACTGATGAGCAGCAATGCGGTCCACAGGCCAATATGTTGCGGTCTAGGGAGCGCCATAGCCCCCACCACCCGGGGTCTCGATGCGAATGATGTCGTTTGTGAGGCCGCGGATTGAGACATTTCCGCCCGTCGTATGACCGTTGTAAATGTTTCGTCCGGGGAGTCCTGGCAACCCCCCAGCAAGTCCAAAAGGCGAGGTCTCTCGCCTTTGAGAAACGATAGACACTTGCATTGGAGCGAGCAGTTGATACTCGCGAATTACACCGTTCCCGCCGCGATGAACTCCTTGACCTCCAGATGACGAACGGATCGCAAAGCGTTTTAATCGAATCGGAAACCGGCTTTCGAGCAGCTCTGGGTCCGTAATTCGCGTATTTGTCATGTGGGTATGGACTGCATCAGCCCCCGGACTGGTCGGCGTTGCGCCAGCGCCGCCGGCAATGGTCTCGTAGTGACCAAACTGATGGGTCCCAAAGGTAATGTTGTTCATCGTCCCTTGGCTCGCGGCTGCGCGACCGAGTGCGCCGATCAAAATATCGACAACTCGCTGTGAGGTCTCGACATTGCCAGCGGCCACTGCCAGATCGGGATCGGGCCAAAGGACGGAGTGTTTGGGGATCGTCACGGTGACGGGCTGCAAACATCCGCTATTGAGGGGAATGGACGTGCCAACCAGGGCGCGAAGAACGTAGATCACAGCTGCGAGGCATACCGATCGTGGTGCATTCAAATTGCCGTCAACCTGGGGGGACGTTCCAGTAAAGTCGATCGTCATTCGATCACGCGCAACCTGGATAGATACTTGCAGTTTTGTTCCATCATCCAGCGAATCGGCAAATTGGTAGGTGCCGTCGTCAATGCGTTCGATCTCTCTTGCAACTTGGGCCATCGTAAATCGCTGGACATGATTCATGTATGCGGTGATCGTAGGCGAGCCATAGCGCTGGCAAAGTTCGCCGAGTAACGTCGCTCCTGTTCGATTAGCGGCAATTTGCGCCTGAAGATCGGCAATATTTTCTGTGGGATTGCGCGCGGGGTAGCGGCAGTCGGTCAGTGCGGTAGTGACCGTGGCCAGCTGAAAACTTCCATCTTTGACAATGGTCAGACAATCCAAAACGACGCCTTCTTCGGCAAGTGACTTGGAAAATGGAGGCATCGAACCGGGGGTGGTTCCGCCGATATCCGCATGGTGACCACGACTCGCGGTCCAAAATAATAGTGTTCCCTCGGGATCATGGACCGGGGTCACGGTTGTGATGTCGGGGAGGTGCGAACCGCCACGGGAGGGAGCATTGGTAGCAAATACTTGCCCAGGCGTTGGGTGTGGGTTGTCGGCTAGGATCGATCGAACGGATTCGCTCATGGCACCGAGATGGACGGGGATATGGGGGGCGTTTGCAACAAGCCCACCGGTTGCATCGAATACGGCGCATGAATAGTCCAGCCGCTCACGAATATTGGTCGAAATTGCCGTTCGCCGGAGCACGGTTCCCATTTGGTTTGCAATCGAGATGAACGCATTGCTGAGGATTTCGAGTAAGACGGGGTCTGCGTCTTTTTGGGAATGAATCTGCTGTGAAGCTGTTGTGGTAGCGTTGAGGATAATTGTTTGCTCTGCACCTATTGTGGCCTGAAAACCGCTGTCGACAACGAGCGTGGATGCTGCATCGAGAATGAGGGCTGGGCCTTCCAGGACTGTGTTTGAGTCCAAATCTTCTCGGTAGTAAACGTTTGCATCAGTAAATTTGCCATTGGTCCAGATGGATTGCTTTCGACGTGGAAGGGGACAGTGGGGGAGGAGGGTGGGGGGATCGGAGAAACTGGAGGGTAACGAAAATTGTGGAGGAGCGAGGTAAGCAGTGACTTCTACCCGAAACGAGGCGACTTCGATGGGATGATTCTCACGTGCATATCCGAAGAGTTTTTGGTGAGCATTCAAAAAACGAGCAATCGTTTGCTCTATTTGGTCACTATGGTTGTTGTCAACTGTGACAGATAGAGTTGTTTCTGTCCCTTTGTACCGTACCCCCAGGGTTGGCCGTGCGCGAAGAGCCGACTGCGGGAATCCCTGTTCACGAAGCTTGCGCTCTCCTGCCGAGACCATGTTGTTTAGGGGAGACAATATATCCTCCCATGGGGTCTCTTTGAGCAAGACGCCACCGCCGTCGCGTTCTCCGTGCCAGGACGCGGGGGCAAGTCCCATCCCGTAGGCAGAGAGAACCCCTGAGAGGGGATGAATAATGAGCCGACGGATTCCGAGTTCTTGGGCGATAGAACATGCATGTTGGCCACCAGCACCACCAAATACGACGAGGTCGTATTCTCTGACATCTTTTCCTTTTGCGATCGAAACCTGGCGAATCGCCTCGGCCATGTTGGCGTTGGCGATATTCAAGAAACCGACTGCAACCTGTTGCCGGGTGAATTGCACGCCTCGGTCCGCCAACGTGCGGCAGATTTGCTCTAGGGCTGCATCGACGGGGCGTTTGTTTAACGGGAATGGGAAACGATCGTCGACAATACGACCGAGTGCATAGTTGATATCGGTGACTGTCAGTTGGTTTGCGTTTGGATGTCCATAGCACAGGGGCCCGGGGGTTGCGCCCGCACTATCGGGGCCAACAGAGAGCGAATATCCATTGTCTCGACAAATAGAACCCCCACCTGCGGCGACGGTATGGATCGCCATCATGGGTGTACGCAGGCGAACCCCGGCAATCTCGGTCTCATAGTTGCGCTCAAACTCGCCTTCGTAGCAGGATACGTCAGTAGATGTTCCGCCCATATCAAAGGCGATTGCATTGGAGTTTCCCATCTGATCGGCTACGTGTGCACAAGCGACGACGCCGGCTGCGGGACCGGATAGGACAGAATTGTGACCCCGAAACGAATCTGCTGGGGTCAATCCACCACTGGATTGCATGAGTTGTAGTGTGCTCCCTGGCAATTGGGCAGACAGACTATCCAGGTAGTTTTGCAACAGCGGAGTCAAATAGGCGTCTACGACCGTAGTATCTCCGCGGCCCAGCATTCCCATTTCGCAGGCGACCTGTGCGGATAGGGATACAGTAGAAAAACCAACCTGCTGGGCAAGCTGGCCAATCTCTTGCTCAAATGACGGACGCGTGTAGGCATGAATCACCACGATCGCCAGACTTTCAATCCCTTTGGCGCGCAGTTGGCCAAATTGTTGTTTGAGATCTTCGGGGTCGGGTTGTGTGATGACTTCGCCGTGGGCGTCTAGACGGGCATCGATTTCGATCACTTCACGGTAAAGCTGGGTCGGCTTTTCGATGTCGAGAGAAAATAACTTTGGTCTCGATTGGGTGCCAATCGCCAGCAGATCAGCGAAACCGCGAGTGATCGCGAGGGCGCAGGCGACGCCACGTCTTTCAAGTAGTGCGTTGGTTGCCACGGTTGTCCCCATTCGGATGTCGCATGGCGGGATGGGGGCGTTGTCCGCCAGGCCAAGCAGTCGACGGATGCCAATCAGTGGCGCTGTATCTGAGGACAATACCTTAGCGACGTGGATGGTGCCGGTATGTGGATCTCGCCCGAGGCAGTCGGTGAAGGTGCCGCCCCGATCGATCCAAAACTGCCATCGGGAAATATTGTTTCGCTTTAAGGTCACCTCCTGCATTTGTTACATAAAAGTGTGAACAACGGGAGTCACCAATGGTTCTGACACGGCAGAAGTCATTGAATATTTTCCTCCGGTGATTTGTGATTGGATTGGTACGAACGCTGCATGTTTCGGGTGCATGATTCCACGCACCCTGATGCTAGCGGCCCTGATGAGTCTGGTACTGTTTGCGAGTGCAGAGCCGGCTTTCGCCGGGAAACGCAAAGGAGGGCGGATCGACGTCGCGCGCCAGCGGGTGCGTGAGAATAAGAGTAAGTCGTCGCGGTCGAGCTCTCGGTCGCGGTCTCGCTCCCGCACAGACGATTCCAGCGATCGCGGTTCCAGTAATGACGAGGACCATTTCGACTTTGATCACTACGATTATGATTTCGATCGACATGACCATTCTGGAAGCAACTTTGGAAATGAACTGTATTGGTTGACATTTCAGACCTTGATTTTTCCGTTTTCGGGGCCGGTTGCGATCGTTGGTGAAAATCCCTTCCGGCTCGGAACCTATCGTTTTGGTGCATATCCTTACGCGGGTGGTCTGTCCGGGCATGTGCAGCGGGTTCGTGGTAAGTCGGCCGATCCTGGCAAGTCGTCAGCGGGACGGTTTGCATCACTGCGCCTGCAATCGAGCTACGAGAGACATGCGGACAATTTGGATGGTGTTCGTCTGCGTGGCACCTTGCGTACTGCGGTGCGGTTTAATCTAGATGCTTCTGTCACCCGTTATCGCGAGCAGCTCGAGTCTGGAACCGATGAATTGTGGCACTACAAGGTGTTGGGAATGTACTCGTTTGCGGTGTCTCCCCATGTCCACTTTTCGGCCGGCGTGGGGGTGCGGAGTCTAATGTTTCGCGGTGGTGAGGATGCGATTGGTTTCATATCTAGGTACAGCGCCGAGTTTTTTCCAGTTTCGCCGCTGCACCTTTGGGTGAGCGGAGAACTTGGAGGCGGACGTGGCGGTTTTATGGGGGAGGTCGAGGTCGGCGCGGGACTGCTATTCAAGCAGTTTGAGGCGTATGCCGGGTATCGAGCGTTTGAAGTCGCCGGGGTGCCGTTCCGTGGGCCGCAGGTCGGGCTGATGCTGTGGCTTTAGACTTATGACACGTTAAAAATTAGGGGAGATGGGGGTTAGTCGTCGCCGCTGTTTAATTTGAACGAAAGGAAGGTAAGTGCCGCGCCGAGTACGACTGCGCCGATACGGAGTGCCCAGCCAACGGTCGGGCCCCAGACGTCGATCCAGGCGAGTATTTTCAGGTTCAGGCCAAGGAAATACAGGACGATTGAGGCGAGGCCGGCGAGGACGAGGACGGGGCCGGCTTTGCTAATGAAGCCAGCAAAGAATCCTTGGTTTTGATAGATTTCGCCTGAAATATCTAGGGCGGAGAGGGTAACGCCGAGTTCGCCGAGGGGCGTTGCTAGCCTGTCCTTAATGGTGGTTGCGATCTCGGCTCGCTTGGCGGGGAAGTCGGCGTAGTGAATCTTGGGGAAGAGCTCTCCGAGTATTGGCGTGATGTGTTGGGCCAATAGTTCTTCGACAGGCTGGGAGAGGGTCTTTCCCTCTGCGACTTCGGCGACAAATGTGCCGTGCATTTTTACGCGCATATCTGCTTCGTATTTGGGATCAGTATAGTGGACTGTGTTTGATGTCCATTGGCCTTGGGTTGGCATATTGTCTCCGAAATCGAGAGGGGCGTTTATTTTTGAGATGGCTTCTAGTCTTCGTCGTATTGGGCGCGAAGACTATCTAGGACGCCTTTGTCTTCGAGCGTTGTTGTATCTCCGGTGGGTGTTTTTCCGGCGGCGACATCGCGAAGCAGACGGCGCATGATTTTTCCTGATCGTGTTTTGGGCAAGGCATCGGTGAGGTGGATCTCTTCGGGTCTTGCGATTGCGCCAATGACTTTTGCGACAAACGCTCGCAGCTCTTCTTTGATTTGTGGGGTCTTGTCTACGTTTGCTTTTAGGGTCACAAATGCGACGATCGCTTGTCCCTTGATATCATGGGGGCGCCCGACGACTGCTGCTTCTGCGACAAGGTCATGTTGGACCAGAGCGCTCTCGACCTCGGCGGTACCCAGGCGGTGGCCGGAGATGTTGACGACGTCATCGACGCGGCCCATCAACCAGAAG
>CBDCWZ010000038.1:0-7936 GCA_965223575.1 Kofleriaceae bacterium | reverse complement strand
GTACTCCACCTGTGTCGAATCCAAAGCCTGTCTGGGAGCAATTGAGTCTGAGCGCCCCAGCGGCATGTGCAACCATCACCTCCACCTCAGCGGCAAATTCGCCGTCATCAATCACACCATCCGCCCATTGGCCCGCAGCAACCTTAAACTCTGAGACAGTTTGCTCTTCCTCGTCACTAGACAATCCTCCTCTTCCTCGAAAGCCGCTGCGGACTGAATATTCAAAACCGGAGACAGCGGGTTTGTATTTGTGTCCGGGTCTTCCTCCTATTTGGTAGCTCGCCATTTTCAAACAGCTGCCTCACATCGCTTGCATAGTAGGTCCCGCGATACACCTGCACGTCGTCGATGGCGCCCCAAAAGTCCTGGTCAAATTGGTTTTGCCTCATCAATAGCATGGCAGTCGAAGGTCAGATCCAAAAACGCCCCGATGTCGTTTTTGATCGCCAAGTCGATCTGAATCTGCCCACTAAGGCGCACAGCCTGCAACATCCTGGCTTTCTTTGTTTTTGCAGCGCTAGGCTGGCCCTCCACATCCATCCCTAACACCGCGAGAATCTCATCTAGCAAAAATTGGGTGTGTTTCTCCAACTGGTCTCTTTCTGCTTCGTTGCGAAGCGCAACAATATTGCTGCGCCAAATGCCGATCAGCTTGCTCAAGTCGACAGCCCATTGTTGAGCGTCTTGAAGCTGGACAGGGACTATGCCGCCGTCGCTGGAGACCGGTTCAAAGACCGCTTTGACGATGGCTACGTCCCCGGCGACCCCCGATATTTACCTTACGCCCGGACGCGGCGGCGCCTCGGCAGTGCGCAACTCGATGTCGTCGATGCCGTATTCGATATTCGTCGCGTCTGGATCGTTTGGTTTAAACAGGAAGAAAATTCTGGAGAGATTGGTGATATCAGTTTCGCTAGCGGCATCCGTAAGATCAAAAGAAACAACTTGGCCATCCGCTAATTCGCCCAAGTCCTGAAACTCCGATGTCCACACCCCAGTATCGATCCCAGCCCTATCTGCCAGTCCTATGGCTATCGCCGTTGCGGCATCACCCCAAACACGGAAAGACAGACTTTCAATGTCAGACAGATCTTCCCGGAACGTAACCGCAAGCATATTCTTCTTCGTCGTGGCAACTTCCGATAAATGATAACGCACATAGTGATTTCCGTCTTTTTCGGCAAAACTGAGACTATCTCCCCGCGCACCGTGCAAAAACGGAAGATCAGTCGACCAGCCTGGGTCCAGAAGACTATCATCTTCAAATCCATCGAACAGCCGGACGACTCCGTCCTCAAATGGGTGCACGCGAAGATCAAGCCGTACACTCTCAGGCGGTCTTCCACTCTCCGCAAACCACAACATAGCACTTTGGGTCCCTGTGCATGTGCCAAGGGCTCCGACGTCCAATTGGACGGGAATCTTTGGGCTGTTACTTTGATGTTCTATTTCGACTTGCGTATCGACCCGAATAAAGTCATCCCCAGTGACACGATAGCTCGACGTACCCCGTTCGGTGCTGTTCTCAAAGACGGCAACGCCCACAGGGGCGCGACTGGGGCGAACACCAATCCAGTCGAAAGTATAGGGCGTTTTTGTAGCATCCTTGGATAGTTTCTCGAGGCTTCCGTCACCAACCTGCTCTTTTCGCCGGGCTTCGCATTCGGGGTTGGAGGATTCGGGTGGAGCATCGATATTGATGGGCGATAAGCGGCTCCCCTGCAGCGGAGACGCGTCGGCAGTGCGCAGCTGGATATCGTCAATCAAGTAATTGACCCCATGTTGATCTTTGTCATCCGGGGAAAAATAAAAGTACAAACGGTCTACCTTGGTAAGATCAAAGCCGTCTCTCGTCGCCTGGGTCAGATCAAACTCGGCAAAGCGATTTGGGTCCCCGGTGACCGAGGAGGTCTGAGTGGACCGCCAATGCTCTACCGGGGCGAGGGGAACTTCTCTGGCATCGAATCCGATTGCAACCAGCGACTCGGGACCAGCGACTCGAAACGACAAGGTCGAAAACCTAGAAAGATCCGCTCTAAGTAGAGTGGAAAGCGTATTTGTTTCCTCGGGCTTGTTGACTTCATAGCTTAAATGCCAATCGTTGCCTTGGTATGAAGACGTCCACTGACCGAACTCAACGCTGAGTCCCTTCCAGTATTCGTCGCGTAACCACTCATCCTCAAAACCGGCAAACAAATCGACAATGTTCCCATTTTCTGATGTTGGATGGATGCGAAGATCCATTTTCACGCGCCTGCTTTTGCCAGCCTCCTCAAATACTAGCAGCGCGCTTTGCGTCCCCGTACAGGCTCCCAGCTTCTCGTGATCAAAGTCAAAGGACACCGGAGTACCAGGGCCATAAATGTTCGCCAACTCAATTGCTTCGTCCACGATGAGGAAATCTTGACCCATAATACGATAGTTTCTTTTATGTTCGTCATTTGTGGTGAACACAGTCACAGCCGGCTCTCGATCGCTTCCAACCCGGTCGAAAACATAGTCCATCGGGACACCCCCAGCCGCCAATGTGAACCTTGGGGACTCAAACTCGAGCTTCTCCACCTCCGGCGGGCGGCGGCTTTCACAGATACGATCGGCCGTCGCCACCGATGATTCGGAGGCATCGCCAATAACGATGACGGAATCCCGCGGTGATGCCTCAGCGGTGCGCAGCTCGATGTCGTCAATGCCGTATTCGATATGGCGTACGCTTAGATCCAGCGGGGTAAACACAAATAGCATTTGCAGGATACGGGTGATGTCCAACACTTGGTCGGCTTCGTGCAAACGAAACTCGACGAGTTTGGGTTGGGAATCGATGGAAAAACGCTCGGCAGATACCCACGCGGGATTCTCGTTATGTGGATCTCGGAGCTCGATCGTGACCTCTGAGGGCACCTCGCTCCACACAACGAACGACAACGTCTCAAAATCTGACAGATCGGCGCGAAAGTAGGTGCCGATAGTATTTTCTTGTTCGGGCTCCGCTACGGTATAGGAGGCGTAATAGTCTCCAAATGTATTGAGATACTGGAAGATATCCCCGTCTGAATTGCCGCCAAACTGTTCAGACCAGTAATCATCTCGCAATGACTCATCTGTAAATCCATCAAACAGGTGGACGATGTTTCCCTGCTCGGATCGAGGATGGACGCGCACGTCCATACGGAACGTATCTGGGGGGCGGTCTGTGTCCATTTCTTCGAGACGCAAAAGAGCACTTTGGGTGCCCGTGCACCCGCCGAGTTCGTTTTCGACAACGTAGAATGATACATTCCTCCACTCGGTTTCCTTCAGCTGCAGACGGTCGGGGTCCGCGACAATAAAATCAGTCCCTGATACATTGTAGTTGCGTGTTTCGCCGTCGTTCTTTTTAACCGGATAGCTAAAATACTCGGTGCCATTGCTTTCTCGTACCAGATCAAACAGCCGACTTCGCGGGGTGCCTTGCGCAGCGCCCTTTAGCCCTGAACCCGGCTGAATCTCTTCGATGACATTCCCTGGCCACCGAGCGGAGCAAGCTGTTGATGCGGGAGTGGAGGTAGAACCAGTAGCGGGGCCTAGTATGCTGGCGTCATCGGCTTGGAGCTCGATATCGTCGAGACGATATTCGATCACTCCCTGCTCACCCTCGTTGGGGGCGAAGATAAATACGATGCGTTGGACTGCAGCTGGATCGAAATCTACGATAAAGCCGTCGGAGATTTTGTCCGGGAGTTCAAATGAAACGCGTTGGTATTGATCTCCACCACCGCTTAAGCTTTGAAAATCTGACGTCCATTGCCGATTCCGATTCTCCTCTTCAAAGCGAATCGCGACACGACTGGGGGTTTGGGTCGCGACGCCAAACGAAAAGTTCTTAAACGCAGAGAGGTCCTCGCGAAACACAACGGAAAGCTCGTTCTCCTGTTTCGGAGTATTGATCTTATAATGCAGGTACGAATTTGAGTCCTCCGTTTCGACTGTGACAGTATTATCGACTCCATCACTATCCCACGAGGTGTCCCGCATCGACCGGTCCTCAAATCCATCAAACAAGCGAACAATATCTCCGTCACGGGGGTGCACCCGCAACTGGATTTGCATGCTGATTCGGCTACTACCGTCTTGCTCGTCAAACCATATGAGACCGGCTTGCGTACCAGTGCACGTTCCGAGCTGCTCTAGAGCAAAGTCAAACGCAACATCATCGATTTTACCGTGTCCTATCGTCAGATCTTGGTCGACCAAAATGAACTCGTCGCCATACACCCGGTAAGACGTCTCTCCAGGCTCCTTTTCATTGTGATAAACGCGAAGCGACCCACCCGGGCGATCGGCTCCGACAAGGTCAAAGATTCCCGTTCCCTTGTTGCTACCCTTCTCTAACTCCGAATCGCCGATTTCTTCTTCCCTTTGGTTGCTTTTGCTCCGAGCTGCGCAGCTGTCGCCAGACAGCAGCGTTTGACCGGGACGACCGCCGACTGCAAATTCGTCGATAACAATCCTATCGACGACTCCGGCTGCGTCGGTCAGGTTGAGCACGTTTGCCGCTTCGGTAATCGCGGTGTTGCGGATCCGGTGGCCGCGACCGTTGTCGATGGCGAAAAACATCGATTTCCCACGGACGTCGACGTCGGAGTCAAATGTCAAATGCAACACGGGGGCGGATGCGTCGTCGCCGAGCTGTCGCAACGTGTCTGGGATCACTACCTCAAAGGTCTGGCGGGGCGTGAGCGTTTCAAGCGGGTTGGCATTGGGCGGCGCGTAGGCTCCTGAAGTCCAAATGTCTTCGCCGGCTTGGATGTCGACTTGAAACTGCCAATCCCCCTGGGCCGCATTGTTGCCGCCCACCTGCGTGACCTCGAAGGTGATCGATTCGTAGGCGGCCAAAACCGACGGGTGGATCGTGTACGACGCAGCGGCGGGAAGCTCCCACGCTCGCATCACAAGGGCCGGACTGAGATCGTCACCCGAGCCAAAGTCTTCTGTACCGATGGAGGATCCCGCGCTGCTGCTCCAGCCCGGGGGCTTTCTATCAATCTCGGTGTCGTCGAAATCGAACAGCACCTCGCCGACGAGCTCGAGTTTTGCGTCGACAAACGATCTGGTTTCGGGGATAAAATCGATACTCACCCCGACGTCTTCGAGCGGCGTGGCCGTCGCTCTGGGCGACTTTTTGCCGTGGATCTCAATGTCATCGATGTAAAACGTAATCGGTCGTTTGATGCGCGGATCAAACACGAAAAACAGCCGCTCGGTGAGCATATCAGCTCCCTGTTCACGGGCGTCTTTGAGATCGATATAAACCGTATTTGCCTCACTACCGTCTGCTTTGCCCACAGGAACCGCGACCGAGGCAAACACCGTACCGACATCAAACTTTGTGGTTTTATCTCGTTTGGCGAAGCCAAACTTAACTCTCGGCTCTAGTCCCGGAGATCCGCCCTGCGTGACGGCCCAAACGCGGAACGACAGCTGGTCAAACCTGGTCAAATCCGCAAAGAATTCGCCGGCGACGACGCTCGTGAAATCCAGCGGTCCCGGGACCGGTTTGCTGGTGTGCGGCTCGAGCTTAAAGAATAGCGCGCCGGACCCATCGTCCAAATCCTTGAAATCAAGGGTCTGGGCAAAATGCTGCGGTTTGGTATCGCTGGCCCAATTTCGCTCGCGCCAAGGTTCGGCAAAGCTGCCAAATACCTGGTACGGTGGGTCAGCGTGTTGTCCGCGCGGGTGGATCCGCACCGTAACCGGAAACGAGAGGTCTTTGCCCGCGCCATCGCCTTTTAGCAGGATTTGATCGGTGGGACGTTTGCGCTCGGGGTGAGGGACGCCGGCGGCTGCGAGCTTATCTTCGTCGAGCCGCAGTACAATCGTCTCGGTTCTGCGACCGGCGATGGTAATGCTTTTGCTTGATTCGACGTCAAGGAATGCGCCATCGCTTACTTGGTAGGTGAGTTCCTTGGGCCCCAGGTTGAGGATCGTTACTTCCAGCGGTTGAGAGTAACCCTCAAACACGTCAAAGGTCGTCAGTCCTGACACTGCGAGGTCTGGGAGGTCCTCGGTTTCGACGACAACGGGCTGCGGTGCTGGTTCGTCGACGGGGTCAGGCGCGGCAATCGAGGATTCGTCGGCCGGATCGGTCAGATCGGTCGGATCGCCTGGGTCTGTGGGCACGGGGTCCTCTGCATCTTCGGTTTTGACAGACTCGGACAGCTCCGGCAGCTCATCAGCGTGGGAGTAACCGATGATGTTATCGATCGCGTAGCGAAGCTCACCGTGTTTTCCCTCGGCAGGGACAAAAGCAAAACTCAAATCGGCGCCGTAACCAACTTCCCTCGGGTTAATCGGAATGACAACTTTGTTCCGAGTCACCTCTTCTCCAGGGTACCAGGGTTCAATTTTGTGCCACGGGCTGATGTACTTTCCCTTTCGATACTGGGTCTCTGTCCACGAAAACGACATGGAGACCTTTCCGCCAACACTGGCCTCGTTGAGCGCCATGATTTCAAACGAGATGGCACCGTATCTCGGCAGCTCCACCACGGATTGGGCATGCAACTTGTATTCTACTTCCGAGTCATCGTCTGAATCACCCGCCAAACCATCATGGTTGGCCGTGACAATCACCACGTTCTTTTTGCCGTTGCCAATATCGCCCCTTAACGTGCTAACGGTTGACGTTGACAACCATCTTGGCTCATCGGTAAGACGTTCAAACCCGTAGATGACATATCCAGACGGGTACAGTTGTTGCGGCGGATCAATGTGTCTCGAGGGTGGCTCGGGGACAGTCACCTCGACGCGCCGCAGTACCGTCACGACATCATCCAGAGCATCGCCATTAAACTCAAATAGATACTCGGTCTGATACACACCCGGGGCGGGCCAAATTGCCTTGGGCTTGACGTCAACTTTGAAGCTCGCTTCCCCAGAGGCTGGGATGGGCCCCAAAGATCCGCCTAACTCGATGATGTAATCATCAAACTGACGTGGGCTGCTCTCAGACATCGACCAGCCCGTTCTGATTGCAGACGACGAGTGATTCTTGACCGTCCACTCGCCTTCGCCCACGAGTTTCATGCTCGCCGGTTCGCCGATGACAGCCGGATACTGCCATTCAAAGCGCAGCGGCTCAAACTGGGGGCTCACGGTGACCTGTTTGCTCTCAATATCTTGACCGTTGATGCCTGCGACTTGAGCAACATTGGCAGCAATTGTCTCGGCGCAACTGCCCGAGTACAACTCGGCTTCCAACACATTGTCGTCACAGCCAAAGGCACGACCAAGTTCGTGCATGGGCGCGGTGCCGTGCAACGCGCCGCGCGTGAGCACATGAAAGCCGCGATTTCCCCCGGGGAAGCGATAGTCCGCTTCCTCGTTGAAGGCAGTCTCCATCACGAACAACACCAAATCGGCCTTGGTGGCCCGGCGGTTTTCGTTCAAGAATGGAATATTCTGAGACTGCAGAGCCGATCGGATCGCCACCGGCTCGTTTTCGTCGGCGACAATCGCCTTGGGCACCTCATAGGTCGGCTCGACAATCTCCAGCCGTGCATAGGGGGCGCTGGTTGCCAGCGATTCGTTGACGCGATCGATGGCGGCTTTAATTTGCGATTTGATCGCATGTTTACTTTGGGCCGCGATGCGGGCCGTTTCGGTGTATACGACTAGGACCGTTACCGTTCGCGGCTCGGTTTTGACAACGTCGGCGGCCGGGTACTCGGCGCACTGATCTTCAAAGCGAATGACATCAATCGATGGATGTAGCCCGCCGCCACCTTGAATATCGTCGCGAACTTCATCACACCAGGTTGAGATCGCACTATCCCATTCGTCCTCCTGCTCGCGCGTCTGCGCGTACACTGCCTTCCACAGCTGCGGGTGAAAATGCGGTGTGCCGGGGACGCCAAAGGTGTAGACGTAGTCATCATCGCGATCGCCATTACGATCGCGA
>CBDCWZ010000037.1:0-45700 GCA_965223575.1 Kofleriaceae bacterium | reverse complement strand
TGCGCCCGCTGGCGAAGGAGCTTTGGAGCGGACCAGGCGGCGTGTTGCCGGATTGATACAGGCGGCGGTTCAAGCCGATCTGGAGGGCAAAGGGGAGCGGGTTGTTGCCTTATTGACGCTTGCTCAGGAAGAAAACCCGGAAAGCGTGGGCGCTCAAAAGATCATTCATTCAGAGAGTGGGAATGTTGAACGCCTTTATAAGAATTTCTTTGGGGATATGACCAAGGCTCCTTCCGTGGCCATTCCAATGCATGCGCTTGCCGACCACAATCTGAACAACCGTGCTGCGTTCCTGTTATCTCGGATTGATGGAACACTCAGTTTTGAAGAAATCTTAGATATTTCGGGCATGGCGCGTTTGGAAACTTGTCGATATCTGGCTGAAATGCTGGCGCAGGGCATATTAGAGGTGCGCTAGTATCTTAGAGTAGCGTGAGGGGAGCCCTCAACCGGTGGGGAGGGGGGTGGCGAGTACACGGTGAGATCGTGTGCAATTGGGACTTGCAGTGGAAAACGTGTGAGAAATACGGGCTGACTGCTTGGCCTGGTTGCTCAGGGGGAACGGGAATGATATCAATTCGTTCACTCGTAGGACCGAGCAGAAGCTAAATCCCTCGAGAGGGTTTCGTCACATCGGATTGGGACATATCATGAGCAAAATATCAAAAGTCGTTCTTGCATACTCGGGCGGGCTGGATACTTCCGTGGCAATTCAATGGATCAAAGAACGCTATGGCTGTGAAGTGGTTGCATTTTGCGCGGATGTCGGCCAAGGAGAGGATCTAGAGGCAGCGAAAGCCAAAGCATTGTCGGTAGGTGCGCTAAAGGTGGTTGTTCGCGACATGCAGCGCGAGTTTGTTGAAGATTATGTGTATCCGGCGTTTCGAGGAGGTGCTCTTTACGAAGGGCAGTATTTGCTAGGTACTTCGCTAGCGAGACCGTGCATTACCCAAGGACTCATGGAAGCAGTCGCCGCCGAAGGCGCAGATGCAATCGCACACGGCGCAACTGGAAAAGGCAATGATCAGGTTCGCTTTGAGCTCGCGGCGTATCACTTCGATCCCGGCATTCGTATTATCGCACCCTGGCGCGAGTGGGAATATACAGGGCGGGCGCAGCTGATTGAGTATACAAAGCAGCACAATATTCCGATTGAAGCCACAGCAGACAAGCCGTACTCGGTCGATCGCAACCTACTTCATACTTCGTACGAGGGAGGAGTTCTCGAAGATCCTTGGCACGAGCCAGACCCAGCGATGTTTCAGCTAACAGCGGCTCCGGAAAACGCTCCTGATGTCCCTCAATATGTTGAAATCGAGTTTTCGCAGGGAAACCCAGTGGCCGTTGATGGGCAAGCGCTGGGGCCAGTGGCACTGTTATCGAAGCTAAACCAAGTGGCTGGCACGCATGGAGTTGGCCGTGTCGATATCGTAGAAAACCGGTTTGTTGGAATGAAATCCCGCGGTGTCTATGAGACGCCGGGAGGAACTCTCATATATCATGCGATGCGGGCGATTGAGTCGCTGACTCTTGACCGAGAGTTGGTGCGGCTTCGGGATGACCTCGTTCCGCGTTACGCCACGTTGCTATACAATGGGCTGTGGTTTTCTCCTGAGCGAGAAGCCTTGCAGGTCCTCATTGATGACATTGCTGGCAAGGTTTCTGGTACCGCAAGGTTAAAGCTCTACAAGGGGAGCATTGTGACCGTTGGGCGGAAATCCGCGGGATCATTGTATCGTGCTGATATTGCTACGTTTGAAGAGGATCAAGTGTATGACCAGGAAGATGCGAAGGGGTTTATCAACCTGACTGCGCTTCGCTTGCGAATCCGCAGCGAGAGCACGTAGTTAGCCCGCTTCCGTCACCGGTTTCCTGGAGGGGGCTTGCCCCCGGTGCGGCGCGACATGCGCCCCAATCTTTCGTACACTTGACGCTCTCGTCACGAAAACTTGTGATGGGGGCAGGGAAGGCGGGTTGAGTAACTCTCTGTTTTCTCTTGGAGCACACAACAATCGAGAATGACTTGCTTTCCCCAGATCTCTTGATTACAGTCTAGAGAAGATTTTCGGTTCTACGTAAACAGTTTTTGACCACGTCGGCTTAAGACTTGTTTGTCGTAGTGGCGTTGCCCCATGAGACAGTTTGGCGGAATAGCAGGGTTGCCGCAGCTGCTAGTCAGTTTGCTGTTGTGTTCGGCCTGTAGTTTTGACTTGGCTGGTGAATCACTAAGTGATAGTCAAGGGTCTGAAATCGATGCGGGCCCAGTTGCTGGAGACAATGTCGATGACAAGAATCCTCCGAAATCAGGCGAGCAACGTCCCCGTGGCAGGGACATCCCGATTACCTCGAAGGCCGCGACAAATCCAGCGATCGATGTGTTATTCGTTATCGATGATGGGGTTGGAATGCAGTCTGCGCAACACCAGCTCGTCGATCAGTTCGCCGAGTTTGTGGCAACGCTTGTCGACAGCTTGGGTGATCTTCCAAACCTTCATGTTGGCGTGGTTTCGACGGACGTGGGCGTTGGTGCACGCAAAGGGGTTTGCAATTTCTCTGGCAAACTTGGGCGTTTGCTCAGCCATCCGAGAGGAAGTGGGTGCGGGGCGGTGGACGGTGATTACTTGCGGGATGTCAGACTGGCGGCAGACATTCGCTCGAAAAATTACTCCGGTACTCTAGTCTCCGCCTTCGCGTGTATTTCTCAACTTGGAGAAGAGGGATGTGCATTTCCAGAACCACTCGAGGCGATGCGTATTGCGCTTCACGATAATGCGGGCGACTTCTTGCGCGAAGATGCGTTTCTGGTTGTGATATTTGTGACCAACAAAGATGATTGTTCGAGCGAAATCGGACGCGATAATCTTCCACCGACAGGAAGTGCTGGGTTTCGCTGTTTTCGCGATAGGGTTGTCTGCGCTCCCGACAGACCAGTTGTACCGGGGACGAAATCCGATTGCGTACCTCGTGAGCGAGGGACTTGGGCAGATGTTGCTAACTATCTACAATTTCTCGATAATTTGAAACCGGATGGTCGTTTTCTCGTTTCTGGGATTTATGGCGAGACAGAGCCCATCGAAGTGGAGCTCGCGTCACAGGTGCCCTTTTTGAAACCGAGTTGCGTGGGCGCTGGTGGTTCCGCTCTACCAGCCGTTCGACTTGAGGCGTTTCGGCTCGCAGCGTCAGGGGCGATGCCGAGGATTCCCATTTGCGTTAATAGTCGTGAGGCCCTTGTCCCCTTGGCAGAGCGCGTCGTCACCGAGCTTGTCTTAGGACCCGCCAAGAAATAACCTGCGCATTTGGACGCCGATCCATCCCGCTTGGGATCGTTGCTCGTCTGTTGCGTAGGGGTACTATGCGCCCTTCTCGCGCCTTCCCAATCGGGCGCCTCGACGCCCAAATCGACCAACTTATTTTCTTGGCGGGTCCTTAGAGGTGGGTGGTCGGTGAAAAATCCCGGATAATGGTTTTCCACATTTCCGTCGTTTGGCGCCGAGTCTCTTCGATGGTGCCTGAATTATCGACAATGTAGTCAGCTACTTGCGTCTTTTTCTCTAATGGGAGTTGGGCGCGTAACCGGCTGGCGATAGCAGAGTCATCAAGACCATCCCGAGCAGCGAGGCGCTCGCGCTGAAGGGACTCTGGGACCGACACAACGATAAGAGCGTCCATATTTTTGTGCAGATCGTTTTCAACTAACAGTGCCGCATCGTAAATCACCAAGCGATGCCCCTGCTTCGCCAGCGCAGCAATTCTTCGCTGACTTTCGGCTGCGATCAGAGGGTGAAGGATCGCATTGAGTTGTTTGCGAGCTTGAGGATTCGAAAATACAATTTGGGCAACTGCCGAGCGGTCTAAGGTCCCGCTGTCACTAATGATCGCGTCGCCGAACTGTTGCTTGAGGCGCTGTAGTCCGGGGCTACCTGGCTCGACAACAGACCGAGCGACATCATCGGCGTCGACCACCGCCGCTCCCAGGGTGGTCAAAATCTGTGCAACCGTTGATTTTCCGCTGGCAATACCACCGGTCAGGCCTATGATGCGGGGAGATTCCATATCTCGATTGTACTCCGTTTGGTGTCTGGATTCTGCCATGGTGCACGAGGGATCCCGCTGGCTAAGCGAAATGGTTGCGTTTGTGTAAGACATGTCATAAAGAGTCGATTCTGACTCTAATGCCTCTTGGGCCCGATGAAAGCATTCGCCTTGAAACCCAAACTCGCAACCTTTGTAACCTCTGCTGCAAATTCATCGGGATTTCCGCCCCCTGGCCCTTCAGAGATTGCCTTTGCCGGGCGTTCGAATGTTGGCAAATCGTCATTGATCAATGCGCTCGTTGGTGTATCTGGACTCGCCAAGACATCTCGCACTCCAGGCCGTACTCGATTAATAAACTGGTTTTCGGTTCACCCGCAGCGGGGAAACCCTGTTGCCTTCGTTGACTTGCCCGGATATGGCTATGCAAATGTCCCTACTGAGATGCGTAAGTCGTGGCGGCCGTTGGTCGAATCTTATCTGCTCCGGGGCGAGATTATTCGCGTTGTGATTGTGCTTATCGATATTCGCCGAGGTGTTCAGAGTGACGAGATTGAGTTGGTTGATTGGTTGGTCGATAGAGACATTCGTACCCATATCGTTTTAACGAAGGCTGACAAATTACCAAAGTCGAAACGAATGCTCGAAGCAAAAAAGGCGCGGGGTGCGCTTTCGCTCCCGCGCACGCCGCTCGTGGTGTCGGCTGCGGAGGCGATTGGTATCTCAGAGTTAAGACGGATCGTCTTTTCATCTGCGTCAAAGTCCACCGCACAAAAATAATGAAATCGGCAGGCGTCAGTGTCGTTCGACTGGGCCCTCAGCATGTCGATGAGATTCTAGAGATTTCAGCGAGGTGCGGCTTACCTAAGACGAACCCTGAGTCCGTATTGATAGAGATTCGCAAATCATTCGCCAATTTTATCGGTGTCAGGGAACCCAATGGTAGCAAAATGATTGCGTATTGTAATTATTGGATTGTTGCCCAAGAGGTCCAATTGCTTGCAATCGCTACATTACCAGCGTGGCGCCGTCGCGGTTACGGAACCGCATTGTACGAGGCGTTGATTGCCGAAGCCAAGCGGACTGATTGTCGGTCCATCACTCTTGAAGTCAGGCGCTCGAATCAGGCAGCGATCTCCCTCTATCACCGGGTTGGTTTTAGGAAGGTGGGTGTACGCAAAGGATACTACCCAGACGGCGAAGATGCCCTCTTGATGACAAACCGAATCTAGAGCTCATCTCAAAAATCTCCCATCGCCTGGCCCGCGATCCATCGCACCGAGCGACGTTGTGAGCTCCGAGGTCCCCAGTCACGTATTTCAATACGGGGGGGCTTGGCCACCCGTTGTCGATAAGAGGGGGGGAACCCGGGACTTCTCGCTCACGCCTCCCTCGGTACGCGCCTCGCGAGCCAAGCTCGGTCCGGTTTTTGAGACGAGCTCCAGAAAACCCAAGGATTTCTCGCTGTCCGACGGGTGAACTTCCCTTGTGGGCATTCAATCCATGACATCTCGCTTGGACCGGTGTACAACCCATCCCCATGAATCTCGTTGGTCACACGGTAGGAAATCGCAAGCCACTATTTCTCATTGCTGGGCCCTGCGTCATTGAAAGTGAAGCGCAGGTTCTAGAGGTTGCCAGGACGCTTCAATCCCTCACTGAAAAGCTTGAGATTCCGTACATTTTTAAGGCGAGTTTTGACAAAGCCAATCGGACTTCCGCCGCTTCACCTCGTGGTCCAGGGGTTTCCGAGGGATTGCGAATTCTTGCCAAAGTAAAACAGTCGGTTGGTGTCCCGGTACTCACGGATGTTCACGAGGACTCACCCATTGATGAGGTTGCTACTGTCGTCGATGTGATTCAGACCCCAGCGTTTTTAGTCAGACAAACCAATTTTATCCAACGGGTCGCACAGGCGGGCAAACCGATGAACATCAAGAAAGGACAATTTCAAGCTCCTTGGGATATGCAGCACGTGGTTGATAAGTGCAAGGCTGTCGGGAATTCACAAGTTATGTTATGCGAGCGAGGTGTCTCATTCGGCTACAATACTTTAGTGTCAGATATGCGAGGGTTGGCCGTCATGCGCAACACAAACTGCCCGATCGTTTTTGACGCAACGCACTCGGTGCAGCAACCGGGTGGTCAAGGAGCAAGCTCTGGTGGCCAGCGGTCTATGATTCCCGTTGTCGCCCGGGCAGCAGTAGCCTCAGGGGTGGCGGGCGTGTTTATGGAGACGCATCCCGATCCCGATCACGCTCTCAGCGACGGTCCCAACCAATGGCCACTCGACCGCATGGAAGAGTTGCTCGTGGTTCTTAAAAGGCTAGATCAAGTCGTTAAGGGGACCCCGTATATCGAAGACGAGCTTTGAGCCGACTAGCCCGGATACGTCACGCACCCAAAATACACACGAAACAGCACGTTTGATAGGAAATTCAAACCGATTGGTGTTCTAGAAAGTCACCGATCGCGCGAACTACTTGCTGCTGATGGTCGGGAGACAGTCCGGGGTAGACCGGGATACTAATACACTCGCTCGCCAATTTTTCGGCGTTTGGCAGTGACATCGCTGGCAAATGTGCGAAGCAGGCTTGCTGATGCAATGGTAGTGGATAGTAGACCTCGGTTCCGATTTCACGCTCGCGCAAGAAACCGCGCAAGCTGTCTCGTTTCCCTTTTCCTAACACCCGCAGAGTATATTGGTTCCAAATATGCTCGCAATGCGCATAGGGACTAGGAAGATAGATGTCGGCGGCAGCGCTCGGTGTCTGGGACTGATCTTGCACGCAAGTCACGCAAGTACTATGGACGCCGTCTGAGACCTCAATTCCGTCGATTTGAGCAAGTGTCTCAGTATATCGCGCTGCGTTTTTCTGTCGAGCCATGGTATAGCGCGAGTAGTGTGGCAGCTTGACGCCCAGCAGCGCGGCCTGGAGCGCATCTAAACGGAAGTTTCCACCAACATAGCGATGGTAGTACTTTGGAGAGCTGCCATGGCCGCGAAGTTTGCGTGCTTTGTCTGCAAGGTTGTCATCGTTGCAAACAAGCATTCCCCCGTCTCCAAATCCACCGAGGTTTTTGGAGGGGAAGAAACTATAGGTCCCGAAAGTTCCGATGCTTCCGAGCTTCTTTTCGCGATAACTGGCACCGATGCTTTGCGCGGCATCCTCGATAACAGCGAGCCCCTTTTGGTTAGCAAGTGCCATCAGCCGGTCCATCTCTGCCGATTGGCCAAATAGGTGAACAGGGATAATCGCTTTTGTTCGCGACGAGATCTTTCGTTCTACGTCATCGATATCCAGGTTAAAACAATTTGGGCAACTGTCGACAAAAACGGGGGTTGCGCCTGTTCGAGCGATACAGCCGGCGGTGGCAAAGAAAGTGAAAGCTGGGCAGATAACTTCATCGCCGGGGCCGACATCAAGTGTCATTAGTGCAACCAAGAGCGCGTCTGTCCCTGAAGACACACCAATTGCATGGCGAGCGTTAACCAGGTCGGATATTTGCTCTTCAAATTTTTGAACCTCGGGACCAAGAATAAATCGACCAGATTCAAGAACCCGATTGAATACTGTACGCAATTCTTCAGCTATCGGCTGATTTTGGCCAGCCAAATCAAGCAATGGAACCGACATTCTGTATTCTGGCGATAGAACCCCCGCAAATACAACCGTGTGTTGTATCTTTGTCGCTATCAAAAAGCGGTAGCGACGTTATGAAGTGAGTTTCCTAGTACTACTTGGTCACTTCCGCGTAGACTGCGGATGCACCAAACGGTCCCTATGCGGTTTACGTCCTCGCTCCCTCGGTCAACGTACATCAAGTACGCCTTGGTCGGTCGCTGTGGGCGCACTCGCATAGGGCCTCGTTTGGCACATTCCTCGCTCCTCCACCGAAGTGACCAAGTAGTACTAGACCGATCGGGCTAGCCCTTGGCACCTTCACAGGCGTAGTCCCGCTTGAAATATGTATAGCCGCAGGGACTGCTCGCCACGGAATGATTCTAACCTCATTGTTCGCTTGCGGCGGATGGTGTGAAATCCCACAAAGTAACGACTGTCCATTGGGGCGATGCGGAGCCAAGCCTCCAGGTCCAGAACGGTATCGGAGAGCTTAATATCCGTTGTCAATTCTTCCTGGTCTTTGTCCAATCCCTGTTTTGAGCGATAACGCCCATGAAAGACGCTGCCACCTAGTTCTACCCATGGAAACGTGAGCTCTGCATTGAGTCGGGTAGAAAGGCCCAACCCGTAGTAATATCCTTCTCGCTGGACGATTTCTTTCGTACGAGTATCAGGATTAGCCTCTCGCCACTGACGAAACAGTGGAGCATTGACCCCAGCGAAGTCAGCGTGCAGGCGACTTGCAACCCTTAGATGCCAAGAGCTGCCGACAAGATGTAAATCGATAGCCGGTCCGGGAAAGTGAAGAATCCCAAGTCGATCGCGAAACTGACCAAAGGTTTCGTCGCGGTATTGGTAACCGATGGCAGCACCTAGGGTGACAGCTTCTCCAATGGACATGGAAGGGGCAGGAATGTGTTGGTGATGGACTCCAAACAGAATTGTTTCGGAAGAGATATCCATTCCATCCCCTTCACCAACTGTCGCTGCGATGGACAGCTCGGTTACATTCCCATCAGAAAACCAGCGGTGAAATCGACCTGGCCGGAGATACCCAGGGATCGCTGCAAGCTTTCCCTTCAGGTCAAGTCGGTATCCGCCAACATTTTTGTCCGTCGGGTTGTCGTTACTTGCGTTTGTGGCAAGGGAATATCCTGAGGATAGCTGAAACCGGTGCCAAATATGTGGCGAGAAACCAAGGCTATCTGTCGGTTGTCCGTCTGGGGGAGGTTTTTCTCGATCGATACGATTGTGCAGTGCTTGTTGAACCCCAAACATCCATGCTGCTATCTTATGGCCAGTGCGTCCACCGCCCGGTGCGCTATTGACGTAACGACCAAGCCAATGAAGAAACTCACCAATGGACACACCCGCACCGGTTGTCACGAGCACATCGTTGATGCTAATTTTTTCGCGAAACTCGAGAGCAAATTCCCACACCATTGATGTAGCGAAGCCCGCACCGACAGCACCCAGCATGCTAAAGTTATTGGAGCGCGCGAGGGTATGAAAACCAACTCCGTTGATCGGATGCCCCAAAAAGTTGATGCCAAACTGGTTGTTGTCAAAACGCCATGCTTTAAACGTCAGGCGATCGCTTACGGATGGAAAATCCCAGTCTGCCACCTGTCGTTCGCGGTCGATCCAGTACCATGCTGTACCGCTACCAAGCAATACTGCCATTTCGATCGTGTATCGAATGTAGTGCAGATTATTGCGTTCCATTAGTTGTGCGTAGGCTAATGACTCATTCTTCCAAAGACGATCAATGTCAAGATAACAGCCATCGGTCTTGATGCATGGAGCAGGGGTTGTTTTTTGTCCCCAAGAAGGCGAATGGGCTAAGGCAATCATTGCAAATGCCAATGTACAAACCAGAGAGGGCCGTGGCATGATTGTCAACGAACGCTCGTTATTCGCTGATTTTTTCAATGACATGATGATAGGCTGTGGAGATTGCCGGCCCTTGATAAGGGGTGAGTAGTGCATCGATGGCAGATCGCGAAACCGTTGGTGGATTTCGCAGGAAAGAAATCAGTTGTCGATAGTTGGGGGAAGGTCGCGATAGATTGGCGAATGATAAACTCAGTGTGGATGGATAGTCAGTCAGAAACTTCTTAGATGCGTCGTTCTCGTGAGTTGCAAAGTTAATGATCGGTTTGCCGACACTAACGTATTCTACGAGTTTGCTGGGGAGTTGGTAAGGGTTTGTGTTTCCTAGATTGACTAGGGCATGTGCTTGTTGCATAGCGGCAATCGCTGTTTCTCTCGGCACTTGGCCGTGGAGGTGTAGTCGCTGATTCAATAGATCTCGATATCCATCGAATTCATCACGGCAGCCCCCGATCCGTCCATAAAAGTGGAGTTCTAGATCCGAAAACTCAGGTTCTTTCAATAACAGACGAAACAGTCTGAGAAGCGGGCGCGGGTTTCGAGTCGTCTTTAATAGCATGCCGGAAAACACCAAGTGTCGACGTGTTTTGTATGGAGTTGGTTTCGCAACGGCGGGTTGCATGGCAATAGAGAGCAGTGGCCCAATAACGTGGATTTTAGGTGCGATCTCAGGAAACGAATTTCCATATAAATCTGCAGTTGTTGGTGTTGTAACGGTGATCGCGTGTGATTGGTTTAATACGTATCGTTCCACCTTGGGATTGAGGCGGCCATAGAGGCTGAGATTATTTGCGGGTTCATCACTCGTGAGTGAGAAGGGATCGCCGATATCGCAAAGCCATGGGACTCTTTGGGCGCCTTTGCAGCTGCGCGCAAGCAACGCTGCGACGTGCGAAGAGAAAGGATTGGATACGCTAACGATGACATCATAACGTTGAGTTTCTAGCAGTTTGTGTGCTTTCCTTGCAGCAAATCCGATCCAGACACAGGCATGGTCAGGCCAACGCATCGGTAGCCATATGCGGTCGTGCAGTCTGCGCAGCACAGCTGCTTGTTTGGACCAGATTCCCTTGCTTTGCTGTTGGGAGTACGGCGATGGACCGTAATTTCTAAGAGGAGGGAGGCCGACAGCATAGATGTTTATTCCTGTTGCTACGTTTGCCGTTCCACGTCCCATTTTGCCGCAAACGATATCCACCTGATGGCCCTGTTGTTGCCAGATATTCGCTAGAGCGCCCCACCGAAACGCCCGAGGGTTCTCTGCAGGCGGGAACAGTTGGGAGATGAGCAAAATTCTGGAGATGGTCATCCCTGTCGCGGAGTTTTGGCCGGCGTTAGGCCGTCATATGTTCCCGAAGCACAGGAAACCGGCGACGCACGGCAGTTGGAAATCCAGGAATACTCTTGTAGAAGCTTCCATTTACCTGATTGGTTGTTCGTAACCAAAGGGAAAAACAGTTATAAAGGGTTCTATCTACCATCCCAGGGTGTTTAAAGAAGTCGGCAAGTTCTCCTTGGAACGTCAACTCGGGGAGATCGTAGATCGCTGTTCCAAGTGTTTTGACGGGGGCCCCATACGCAAGTGCTGTCGTGCCAACGGTGCTATTGATCGTAATCACGGCGCGTGCGTGCTGAAGTAGAGTGGGTAAATAGAGGTCATGCACGTAAATGAGTCGATGTGTACAGTTATAGTGTCGTCCCAGTTTTTTCAGATAGCGTCCATAGTCCTTATAGGGTCTATCATGGGGATGATGCTTGAATACCAAAAGTGCGTTTTCAGGTGCATTTTCAACAAAGGAAGAAATCACGTCATCAATAAACTCTTCTACCGTATCATAGGGAGAGTGTTGCAATTGTGCGTCGCAGTAGACCTGCAAGGGAACAAAGAAGTATTGCCGAGACCACTCCCCCTGAAATCTTTCCAACAAGGGTCTCTCACGGGTCCCGTACCACAATTTGCGAAAGAAACTTCGCACCCAATAGAAAGTCTGCATCCATGCATTGATGTTGCGATGATGTCGATAGTGGGGGTATCTCCACCAGAAGAGTGTTAGCGCCAGTGCATTGATTGTTGCGTAAAGCGCGGCATGGGCAAAAGTATACCCTACAGGAATTGGCTTTGGTGGGACTGGAAGGTCTCTTGCTGCTGTCCGATAAAAGTCAGGATCTTTTGGGAGGGAGGAGTTCCCGTTTACGCCACCATACTCTATGGTGATGTAGTCGGGGCGTAGATATCCTTCTTCGAAAACCCAGACGGCAATCCCGCGTTCTTTCGCGATTCGAACGGCTTGCTTATGCATGGGACGACAATCCCCAAATAGGAATATGGCATCGATGTTCTTTTCGCGGATTAAAGAGCGAAAGAATTGCGGCCACTCATCCATTGAACGGCGAAAGCGAATGACCTCGTCACCCCGAAAAAAGAGGTCATCGCCTGGGCTAAAATTGATCTTTGTTACCGTCGTATTGTCCTGCTTGAGTTCATCGCAGAGATGGCGAAAGAAGGGGCCAACTGGGCCCTGAAGCAGTAAGGCGTGTTGTGTATGGAAGTCAGGCATAGGAATTTGATACCCTCACGGACGGCAGACTCTACAACGAGAGATCCTTGCTGGCAAAGGCGACTCGGGGGGCGATTATTGGTCAATCATGCATTCCTAATGGATTGAATCTGCTTAGCCCCGGAAACGTAACGGATTTGTGCACAGATGCCCAAGAGATCGTTTTCACACTGTGATTTTCGGTCGCAGGGGAATACTGGTCTTGGTCTCCATGAGTCATTGCAACAGCGAGTTGATAGGAGCAGAAAATGCCAGGGAAACGACCCACATTGTCTGAACGGGAAGAAATCGCTCTTGGGTTGGCGCAAGGACATAGTATTCGGAATATTGCGTTGAGGCTTTCCGGGTTCCCTGGGAAATCTCCGGAGACTTGGGGAGATCGCCCAAAAGGGGAGCTAAAGTCGGAGACGTTCATCTGGTCATATTTCCCAAGTATTTGCACTGAATCAATGTAGAAAAACAGGATCTTGGGGGTTGGTGTGGACGAAAAGTGGACTTGTGCTCGTCTGAATGTGGCCATCATGTATAGTGCGGATATGCGCGATTTGGTAGTTGTCGCCGGTGCACGGCCTAATTTCATCAAGATTGCACCGATCATGAGGGCGCTCGAAACGTCGGAAGGTCGGTTTAGGACGAGTCTCATTCATACAGGCCAACACTATGATGCCGAGATGTCCAAGGTTTTTTTTCGGCAGCTTGATGTGCGTGATCCAGATGAGGATCTGGATGTTGGTTCGGGCAGTCATGGGGAGCAAACGGCTAGGGTCATGACTCGGTTTGAGAAGTACTTGCTTGCACGTTCGTCTTCGCCGGCGGGAATTGTCGTGGTTGGCGATGTCAATTCGACCATGGCATGTACGCTTGTGGCTGCAAAACTAGCGATTCCGGTCGCGCATGTCGAGGCGGGGTTGCGCTCCCACGATCGGCGGATGCCGGAGGAAATTAATCGGATCGTTACTGACTCCATCGCAGATCTATTGCTGGTCAGCGAGCCAGATGGTCTGCGGAATTTGCAGCGGGAGGGAATCCCGAACGACAAGGTTGAGTATGTTGGCAATGTCATGATTGACACACTTGTACGTGAGCTCGGGCGGGCGCGACAGTGCGAGATGCCAGAGCAACTTGGCGTAAAACGTGGGCAGTTTGCGTTGGTTACTCTGCATCGGCCGTCCAATGTGGATGATGCAAATAGGCTTACTAATTTTGTCAGGTTTGTTGTCTCGCTAGCGCAAAGAGTAACGGTTGTCTTTCCTGTACATCCTCGTACTGCGGCACAGCTCAGTAAATTGAAGCTAGACTCCGCGTTGCGGCACGCTGGGGTCACGTTGCTTGAACCCCTTGGATATTGGGAGAATCTAAGTCTAATGGATGCAGCCCAGCTCGTCATCAGTGACTCGGGTGGTATCCAGGAAGAGACGACATATTTGCGGGTACCCTGTGTAACCTTGCGGGAGAATACGGAGCGGCCGGTCACGATAACCCGCGGCACGAACACAATTGTTGGGCATGATGTAGATCTTCTTACGAAAACGATTGATGAGATCCTTGCAGGAAAAGGCAAGCAAGGGCAGCCGATCGAAGGTTGGGATGGTTGCGCCGCTGAGCGAATCGCGACGGTGCTTCAGAAAGCTTGGGCGGAGTGATCGCAAAGAGGTTGCGTGACAAGCTATCGGAAGTACGTATGCTTGCTGTCGACGTGGATGGTGTTTTGACGGATGGGACACTTTACTATGGTCCTCAGGGAGAAACTATTAAGGCGTTTCATGTTCGAGATGGCATGGGCATTCGTATGTTATTGGAGCGTGGCATCGGGTTTGCTGTGATCACGGGGCGCCGGTGCGAAGCACTTGATAAGCGGTTGGCCGATTTGGGGGTACAGTACTACTATCCGGACTGCAAAGATAAGCGGCGAGCACTACAAGATCTTCTAGAGAAAACCTCGATGGAGGCACACCAAGTAGCGTTTTTGGGCGATGATGTCGCAGATCTCCCCGTGATGGAGTGTGCCGGGGTTGCCATCGCGGTCCGTGATGCTGACTTGAGGGTGTGCGACCAAGCGGATTGGATAACCAATTTGTGTGGGGGGCGAGGGGCTGTGCGCGAGGTTTGCGATACGATTTTGACGAGTCGCGGGGCATGGCAGGAGACGACAACGAACGTGCCTAGTGGAGATAACGAAGTCCCCTTCGCAGTCGTGATTCCGTCACGATATGCCTCGATAAGGCTGCCAGGAAAGCCCCTTCGCAAGCTGTGTGGACGTCCACTCGTTGCGCATGTTTGGGATCGGGGGATTGAGTCTGGGCAAGCGAGGTGATCGTTGCAACCGATGATAAGCGTATTGAAATGGTTGTAAAGGAGTTTGGCGGAACCGCTGTGATGACATCGCAGCGGCACACATCGGGAACGGAACGATTAGCTGAAGTAGCAGAATCGCTGGGGTGGGATGACGCAAAAATCGTGGTGAATTTGCAGGGGGATGAGCCGTGTGTCCCTGGCTCCCTGATTCGTCAACTCGCGCATGCGTTACATCGAGAGTCGCGAGCACAGATTGCCACTGTCGCGACGCCAATCCGCACCCCGCAAGAGTTGTTTGATCCCAACGTCGTCAAAGTGGTACTCGACCAATCTCACCTTGCCAATTACTTTAGCCGCGCGCCGATTCCATGGCACCGTGACAGCTTTGCCGTAGGGGGGACTGGGTTGCAAAGGCTTCCACAGGACGGGCAATTTCTTCGCCATCTAGGTCTGTATGCGTATCGCGTTGGGACCCTCAAGCGAATGGCCCAAAGCGCACAGGCGGTTTGCGAAAAACTCGAGTCGCTCGAGCAGCTCCGCGCGCTGAGTTTAGGTATCGGAATCCATGTTTCAGTGGTTGAAGAACCGTTGGGGCACGGTGTTGACACAGAACAGGACTTGCTTCGTGTAGAACAACAAATGGTTAAGTCGTCAGCGGAGCGTTCATGAAAGATAGCTCCGTCATCTGTCGGCAACAGGACTACAAGCTGGACCATGAACAAGAGCATAGCCGATTGCAACAATTATATTTTGATCGCAATCGCGGACGGATCTACTGTTTGGGGTTCCAAGTTTGGAAGCATGCCTATATCCGTACCTATTTGCGATCGCCTAGCAACCAGATTGTGTTTGCGCGAAACGCCCAGCAGGCGATCAGGGCGGGGTTTGACTCAGATGCGCGCTTGGTTGTTTGGGGGTATCGACTGGAATTCCGAAGCGCGAAAGCTTGCGGAGCAATATCAGGTAGATATTTGGCGTATGGAGGACGGATTTTTGCGGTCCGTTGGACTCGGCTCAGACTTGATTGCGCCAGCATCGTTGGTTGTTGATCGAAAAGGCATGTACTACGATTCCAAACGCACCTAGCGAGCTCGAAACTATTTTTGCACGGCATCAGTTCTCCGGTGCCGAGTGCGCGCGGGCGAGAGTGTTGCGTGAGTGCATTGTTGCTGCTGGACTGAGTAAATACAATGTTGGCTATCAGCGAAAACTAGAGGTGCCAAATGGCGTGCCGGTGATTCTCGTCCCCGGGCAAGTGGAAGATGACACGTCTATCGAGTTGGGATGTCGAGACATCTGCACCAATGTTGCATTGCTCCAAGCGGTTCGTGAGCAGAATCCCGGAGCGTTTATTCTGTACAAGCCACACCCTGACGTTGTGAGTGGCAATCGGATGGGCCGGTTGGCCCAGGGAAGGGCGCTTGCGTTCTGCAACCAGATTGAGCACGATGTATCCCTGGTCGAGTGTCTCAATGTCTCTACCGAGGTTCATACAATGACGTCACTGGTCGGTTTTGAGGCTTTTGCTCCGTGGGATTAAGGTCGCAACATATGGGTTGCCATTCTATGCGGGGTGGGGCTTGACGAGCGATCGACATTCGCTCGAGCGGCGCCAGAGACAGCTAAGTCTTGATGAGCTGGTGGCTGGCACTCTCATCCTATACCCGCGGTATGTTGACCGAGCGACGGGTTGTTTTACTTCTCCGGAGGAGACGATTCTGTCGTTGCAACGCGAGATACAATCAAACTCTGCTGCTCGCTGGGGGAATGGCTTTTGGCCATTGCGGCAGTTTCGCAAACTAGTACATGCGTATCGGGGAATGATCGGTGTCAAGTAACCAAGTAGTACTAGAGCTCATCTCAAAAACCTCCCATCGCCTGGCCCGCGATCCATCGGAGCGAGCGACGTTGTGGGCTCCGAGGCCCCCCAGTCACGTATTTCAATACGCTCCTGGGGACTTCTCGCCCACGCTTCGCTCGCTCCGCACCTCGCGAGCCAAGCTCGGTCCAGTTTTTTAGATGAGCTCTAGGTACTTGCAAGTTATGTGATGCAAGTTAGAGTACCGAAGTGCTTCACAATTTAAGCCGCTATCAGCAGTATTGCCGCCGCAGTGTCACCGTTACTGATATCACTGTTGTGATAGGGGTGCCGGGCACATGAAGCCAATCCTTGGGTGCTCGAGCGTTTGCGGATGCTTGCGGGCTATTATTCACCACAACCCATCATTCTTATTGCAGACTTTGGCTCTCAGGGGGCGATGGCAAAAACAGCTTGCTGATATTTGCCAGCAGTCTGGATTTGACTACCACTATGTGAATGATCACCAAACGTTTTCCGCGGCATGTGCTCGCAATCTTGGTGCAGCGAGAGTGAAAACGGATTTGATATTCTTTATGGATATCGACTGTTTTGGAGAGACAGACTTCTTCTCCCGAATCGTTGTCTCGGCCAACGCTATCAATCTTGGTGGCTGCTTTGATCAGATTGTAAACGTACCACTGTATCACCTAACAGAATCCGCAACGGCGCAGTTTCGCAATGAGGCAGAATCTGAGCGGGGGGCGTCTATGTCCCGTTTGTTGGCAAACGCAGTGTTATCTCCACCACAACAGATTGTTGACTACATTGATCCATGTTCGAATATGTTTTTGTGTCATCGGTCGTTTTTTGAACTCACCGGTGGTTTTAATGAAACGTTTCGCGGTCATGGATCTGAGGACTTCGAATTTTTGTTGCGTTTTGCCGTGTTGTCACAACAATTTCCGCTTCCCCAAGATGTCGGGCAAGATCACTACGGACCCTTGACACGGGGGTTTTATCGACCGCGGCCCTATCGTGGGTTTCGCCGTTTATTTGAAGTGATGGCGTACCAAGGTGAGATTGCGGGGTTACGTCTCGCTCATTTGGATCATCCAAGGCCTCGGAGTACCCCATGGCATCGTCAAAATGATCGTGGACGCAAACGATTTGAGGTGCAGACGCGCGGCTACCTAAAGGATCCCCATTCGTTGCTCGCGTGCGATTGGTTGCCTCGCGCACACGGCGTATTCTCGGCGGAGGGGGGGATGGGCAATTCTGTAACCGAAACGATCGGAGCATTGTTGCCGCTTCGTTTGGCAGGATACAAGATAGATACAAGCAGCAAGGTGGCCAACGAAGCGACGATACGGGAGCGCCGGAGTGGAAGCGCCCAGGCTACGATTCAGCGCGGGATCTTGCCGGACAGTTGGTCTTACTCTAGCGTCATTGCAAACAGAATTGATAGTACTTCTTTGCGCGCTATGTCCTTGACAGAGGCGCAGTTGGAGGTCGCGCGGGAGTATTTGGCAGCGCTAGCTGATACCGAGAAGGGCCGTGTGGCTGTTGATGCTTGCAAAAAGGAGCTGGCACAGCTGCAACAGTCAGACGTGAGTCTTGAGGGTTTTACGGCATTTTTGGCGTTTCATCACTACGCCTTTTGTGCCCCCTCGCCAAAGGGCGGCCCGGATTTGGTGTATGCTTGGAGCCAGGGGACCGCACTGACCACCACCCGTGCCGCGTTGACCAAGAGCGTCAACAAGGATTCCTATTTAGCCGCGAGGCTATCGATGAATCACAGCGCTGATCACGAAGAACTCCTTCGTGAGAGTAAGTTGGCGGCACGGGTACGAAAATTTTCTCGCAATCCAAAACGATTTTTACGAGACTCGCGCTTTGCTTTGCTTCGCCGATTGGCGCGTCAATGGTCGAAACATTCCTAGTACCTCGCCACAGAAATCTTGATGGTTCAGCTCGCCGATCCGTTTTCGCTGGCTGCGTTGCTCGTCGGTTGCGTAGGGCTACTATGCGCCCTTCTCGCGCCTTGCCAGCGAAGCGTCTCAACAATCTGAACCCATCAGGATTTCTGTGGCGAGGTACTAGTTGTTATAGGGCCTACAAATGTTTATAATTTTAGGTAGATATCGATGAGGTTGTTTCTCCAATCGCTAGATTTTTCCGGGCTGGCGCGGTCGATTAGAAAGTGGTAACAACGGGCCGGTTTGTTGGGCAATGAGTAAACCAGTAGGCATAGACCAGGGGCTGATCGCCAATCCTGTAGCATTTTGGGAGAAGCGGCATGCGAATTTTGATCCTTGGCGGTCTGGTGGTGACCGCGGTTTGTCCCAAGAGGAAAACTATGAGTTCTATGCATATCGGCTTGGTCGCATCATAGAGCTGATTCAGGCGATATACGAATGGAAGGCGACCACTGCGCGTGTTGGATGCCGGATGTGGCCGTGGGCATCTGATTGATGGCCTTCGGCGGTGTGGGCATTGGGGGGTTGGTATCGATTCGAGCCCAACCGCGATAGACTTGGCCCGGGAGCAGTATGGCGGGACTTTCGAGCGATGCGAGCTTGTCGATCATAAGCCCGACAAACCCTACGACGTTGTTATTTGCATCGACGTTTTATTTCACATTCTCAGCGACGACATTTGGCGAAAGGCTATCGGTGCACTTTGTCGATACACTTCTGCGGAAGCAGTGCTCATCTTAACAGATGTGTATGGCGAGAATCGTTTTACATTGGGAGATTATATTGTGCATCGGCCAAAGAGAGACTATCAGAAGGTTTTAGCAGCGTTTGATTTTGAGATTGCCGAGTTGAGCTCTTATCAATTTGGCACGAATCCTAACAGTATTGCCGCTTGCCAGAGGCGGATCAGCTAACCATGAGGATCGCAGACATCATAGCAGAGCATGCAGAGCCTGGGGGCGGTTGTCATTGATCTAACGGTACCGGAAGCAAAGTTGTCACCTTACGCCAAGCTACCAGAGAGTCTTGGTGTTTCGCATTGCTGCACCGCTGATTTCTTGAACCTGCCTGGCATCGGAAAACAGCCAGAAAAAGCAGTGGTATTGCAACACCTGCCCACAAACGCATATCGTGGGGGAGACAGGGTAAAGGTCGCTCTCGATATTCGCAAGGCGGGGACGCGGGTAACCAACGTGCTGTTCGCTGATCATGTCCAATCATTTTTCTCGCATGGAATCGTTCCGAATGCAACCGATGACGACTGGGAGATCGTCTCGAGCTACTTGGTCTCGCATCCCACATTTCAGTTCGCACTTGTCTTGCGCCCGTTCGCGGATGATTTTGATCAGCAACCTCCGCAGACTCGCCGGGTTTTACGAGCGGTCAACGAGTACCGTTTCCAGAAGTGGTTTTGCGGACGCTTGAGATCGAAAAGGCCGAGAATCGACACAAGATTGCAATGCACGAGCAACAGAAAACCCGCTATGATCGCCTCGACGCGAACCAGCGAGAGTTAGAGTCTGCGCGCGCTCGGATGAGGGATCTTCAATCGCAGCTTGATAAGACGTTCCAGCATCTGGAGAAGGCCCGCGGTGCGGTCGTTTCCGTATTGGTCGCGCGGCCAAAAGTCGCTGCCCGCAGTGCGAAGAAGAATGCGCTAAAGGCTCCGTCCGTTTTGCTGAAGACTCTTGTTGGTCCCGATACAGGTTCTTGCAGGTCTCAAGGCTCCTCCAGAGCGACCTTCAGACGGTCTCGATGAAAGCGAACGCGCTGTATTCGAACGTAGCCACTATCTTCTCCGGACTGGATGGGCCTCGTGGCTCGGTCCCGGTGTCGCTGGGATTGTGGGACATCGGCTGGCGCAGGAGCTTCAAGCGGCAGCTCGTTTTTCTGTGCTCATGCCGAACGCATGGCGCTACCAGCTCGAGGTAGAACAGCCTGGGTATGTTCTCGTGACATCGGATGCCCTCGATCCCAGTGAAGCCTGGGGTGGGTATGGCGTGGCTGAAGGATGCGATGGTGCAGACGAACTGGCCGCTGTTGCGCGATGGTGCTCAAGTGCGCGGATTCCCATTGTCTATTGGGATACAAGCGGTCGTCTTCGCCCACGTCTCGGCATGCCACGCGGGGTTCTATTTGACGCCGTATTTTCTGTGAGTCCGCGCAATTGCCACGAGACCGCACGCAACCAACCGCAGCCGCTCTTTCTTGCTCCAGCCATTGAGCCGCTTGTCTATAACCCGATCGGGATGGCGCCTAGATTACCCGATCACCCGGTTTTTATTGGAAGCTATGACCGTACGATGGATCGCCGGGTGCGCCACGAAACAGACGCATTGCTGCACGGTGCGGTTGAACATCGACTGAAGATCTTTGATAGCGCATGGCAAGACCCCAGTTCCAGCGGTGCGGTAACGGTGCTTCCTGAGTCGCTTCGTGCTCGGACGCATATGCGGTTATCAGTCGCAAAGGAGGCGCGTCAGATACAGGAAGGGGGGATTCCTATTGTGTCCCAGTGGTTCGGTTGATGTAGATTTTCCCTCTTGGGATTTGCTTCGCGGGATCGCGCTCGGTGTGCATGTCGTCTCGACACCAGGTGCGTTTTGGCCGCCAGTATTTGATGCCGTAGTAAACACCGCGGGGGATCTTGAACAAGGCACGCAGCATTCTTTCTCGGCTGTTTAAAGTGTCTCTGCTGAATGAAACTTGGCGACGTGCTTACTTTCAGGTATTGAAAGACTATTCGCTGCGCAGCCGCCTCAACACGATTGCCGGTTATTTGGGGCGTCGCACCGGTGACGCGCGAACCGGCTATCTCCTTGCTCGCTCAGGTATCTAGTCAAGACGAACGAGCGCAACTAAAAACCTTCGTCGAACGTCAAACCTATCCACCTCAATCGATTTGTGAAATTGGTGAGAAACCGTTGTCGCAGTTGGTCAAGGAGATTGACTCGACGTACCTTACGGTCTGGACGCCAGCGCAGCCAGCACATCCTCATGTGATTGAAGAGTTAACAGCGCTTGCACACATGAGCGATGCGCCATTATTGGCAATTGCAACTGGCGATGCAGCAGAAACGGATCCGTGTTATCGATATGCTACACGCGACTACGGAGTTGTTGCGGTGCGGCGCGACGTTCTGCCCGCCGGAGCTGAGGACTCCGACGATCTATACGAGCAGGTGAAACACATGATCGACAGCGGGGCCCGTATGTTGGTGGCGAGAGCTCCGCAAACGATGACGATATCTCGGCAAGAAAAACGGAGCATAGTCGCATGAGGGATATCCGAATCGCGATCTATGGCGATGTAAATCTTAATATTATTGATGGTTCTGCGATTTGGTTGCAATCGATCGCCGCAACGTTATCGAGCCTTCCACGTTGTGAGTTGACTGTTGTGCTGAAGGCTTCCGAACAACGGGATCTGCTTACTCGATCACTTCGAGATATCCCCCACGTCAAGGTCGTGAATCCGATAGACGAAGGGCGCGTCAAGGGGAGTGAGATATCCCGCAATCAAGCGCTGGACGTGCTTGAGGAGTTGGATGCGCAAAGTCGTTTTGATGCGTTTATCATGCGCGGTCGCGTACTTTGTCACAATGCGGCCACTCGCAAACGTCCAACATTTCGCGGTCGGCTCTGGCCATACTTGACAGATATTCCCCAACATCGCGACGCACTTAACGAGCAGAGTCTGGGTGAACTGCGTGCGATTGCATCGGGGGCCCGCTACGTATTGTGCCAGACCGAACCGCTTCGATCGTTTCTCGAATCGCACGTTCATGAATTTGCCGGTAAGGCTATCTTACTGCCGCCAATGATCCCCGACAAAGTGGACTCTCAGGCTGTGGTGCAAGTGCCATTGGCTGATGATGAGCCGCTACGGCTCGTCTACGTCGGCAAGTACGCTCGGCTATGGAACACCCACGAGATGATCCAAGCGGTGGCTAAGCTGCGAAGCGATGGTGTGCTGGTTGAATTGCACATGGTTGGCGATAAGATCCACGAAGAACCAAGAGATCCGGGTTTCTTTGACCGAATGCAAGCAGCGTTGAATAACACCGATGGTGTCATTTGGCACAAGGCAAAATCACGCGAAGAAACCCTCGCGATGCTCCCAAAGTTCCATGTTGCTATCGGTTGGCGCAACTCGGAGCTTGACGATAGTAGAGAGCTATCAACAAAGTTGCTGGAGTATGGTGCCGCAGGGCTCCCGACAATCGTAAACCGCAATCCCATGCACGAAGAGCTGCTGGGGGTCGAGTACCCTCTGTTTGCAAACTCATTGAGTCGTTTTATGTCGGCAGTGATCGACGCGCGGGATTCTGCCGTTCGCAAATTTGCAGGGGCTCGCGTCGCTGAGCGTGCTGAGAAGTTTCAATTTCGCCAGGTTGCGCGCTCTTTGGAGCCGTGGCTCGATCGTGCTGTGCCACGGCGAGATCTTCGCTCACGTGGTCAGGCGCTGCGTGTCTTAGTGGTTAGCCATGATCTAAAGTTCTTCACCCGTATCCAGGATCACCTTGGTGCGATTCGTGGGGTTGAGTTGAGAGTTGATGCATGGTCGACCATTAGCGAACACGATAAAAATCACAGTGAAGAGCTGCTTCAATGGGCTGAGGTGATCATTTGCGAATGGTGCACCAACGGAGCGATTTGGTACAGCAAACGAAAGCGGCCCGGTCAGCGGCTGATTGTTCGCTTACATCGCTTCGAACTCTACGGACGTTACCCAAGTCGATTGAACTTCGACAACGTAGACACAATGGTGTTTGTTGGCGACTATTATCGCGACGAGGCGATTGCGAGATTGGGGTGGGCACCCGAGAGGCTCACTGTTGTACCCAATTGGGTTGATACCGAGTCTCTTGACCGCTCCAAGGTCCCAGGAGCCTTTTTCCGACTTGGCATGATTGGGATCGCGCCTATGCGAAAGCGGCTCGACCGAGGAATACGCGTATTGGAGTTGCTTCGGCGTGTTGATGAGCGGTTTCAGCTCTACATAAAAACCAAGCAGGTGTGGGACTATCCGTGGATTTGGGCAAAGTCCGCAGAGCAAGACCACTACCGCGACGTTTTTCGCCACATCAATTCAACCCCATCACTTAGGGGGGCGGTTCACTTTGACTCTTTTGGTCCCGATGTTGGTGCGTGGCTGCGCAAAATTGGATTTGTGCTGTCTACCAGTGATGACGAGAGCTTTCACCTTGCACCTGCTGAGGGCATGGCGACAGGTGCGTTGCCTTTGTTTTTACCATGGCAAGGAGTAGAGGAGCTTTATCCGAAGGAGTGGATCCTGGATGATGAACAGGCAATCGCAGACAAGATATTGACGGTGCTCGAGGGTGGTAGTTGGGCTCGCGACGGGGACGCGGTAAAACGGTTTATCCGAGACAACTACTCGGTTGAACGGGTTTGTCGTGCGTGGGAGGCCTTGGTCGTAGATGATGAGGCGGTCGTTGTGGCAGATTGCTAGGGGAGTTATCTTGGCCTCCTTGATGGGAAATGGATAATCATCGCATGAAAAAAGCGCTTATTACCGGAATCACGGGTCAGGCTGGGGCTTACCTGGCCGAATTTTTGCTAAAAAAGGGTTATGAAGTCCACGGCATTAAGCGTCGCGCGTCTTCATTTAATACCGAGCGAATCGATCATTTATATCAAGATCCACATACCCCTGATTGCCGTTTCTTTTTACATTACGGCGACATGACGGACTCGTCTTCGCTGGTGAGTACAGTGCAAAAAGTACAGCCGGACGAAATTTACAACTTGGCCGCGCAAAGTCATGTCGCGGTTTCGTTTGAGGAGCCTGAATATACCGCAAACGCAGATGGGTTAGGTGCTCTCCGTCTGCTCGAGGCAATTCGCTTTCTCGGCTTGGAAAAGAAAACGCGATACTATCAAGCCTCGACATCGGAGTTGTTCGGAAAAGTTGTTGAGACTCCGCAATCAGAAACCACACCATTTTATCCTCGATCGCCTTATGGTGTCGCAAAACTGTATGCGCATTGGATTACAATTAATTACCGTGAGGCATATGGTATTTACGCCTGTAGTGGCATTTTGTTTAATCACGAGTCTCCGCTACGGGGAGAGACCTTTGTGACCCGCAAGATTACAAGGGGATTAGCGCGGATTATCTCTGGACTACAAGACTGTCTGTATCTGGGCAACCTATCTGCCAAACGCGATTGGGGGCATGCTCGCGACTACGTGGAAATGCAATGGCTAATGCTGCAACAAGAAAATCCCTCGGACTACGTGATAGCGACAGGTGAACAGCGCTCTGTCCGCGAATTTGTTACTGTTGCAGCGGAAGAGTTTGGAATTTCTCTTGAGTGGCGGGGGGACGGTGAAAACGAGGTGGGTGTAGTCGTCGATTGTTCAGGCGGCCGCATCGGGAAAGGCCGGACGATTGTTCGTGTCGATCCCCGCTATTACCGACCGGCGGAAGTCGACAGTTTGCTTGGCGATGCGTCACGGGCACGAGCAGAGCTGGGCTGGCGACCGAAAACGGATTTTTCAGAGCTTGTCCGTGAGATGGTAGAGAACGATATGGTTGATGCACAGCACGATGCATTGTGCCGTGAAGAAGGTTTCAAGACGTATGAGCGGCGCGAATAGCGACGATCGAATCTATATTGCCGGCCACAGTGGGATGGTGGGATCGGCGATAGCGAGAAGGGTCGGTGAAGCTGGCATTAGCGATTTAGTCGTGCGCGGCCAAGACGAGCTCGATCTGGTGAATCAACAGGATGTGTTTGACTTTTTTGCAGATACCAGCCCAACTCACGTCTATGTCGCCGCGGCAAAGGTCGGTGGGATTCATGCCAATAATATTTATCCGGCCGAGTTTATTTACCAAAACCTCATGATCGAGGCCAATATCATTCACGCTGCGTGGAAGATGAATGTCAAGCGACTATTGTTTTTAGGGAGTTCGTGTATCTACCCCAGACTGGCCAAACAACCTATGGGAGAAGACTCGCTCTTGACTGGCCCTTTGGAGCCGACGAACGAGCCCTACGCCATCGCTAAGATAGCCGGGATCAAATTGTGCGAGTCCTATCGCCGGCAGTACGGTTGTGACTTCCGTAGCGTGATGCCTACAAACTTATACGGACCAGGTGACAATTTTCATCCCGAGAACTCACACGTTATTCCAGCGTTGCTCCGGCGGTTTCACGAGGCCAAGCTCGCCAATACACCGCAGGTTGTGGTGTGGGGATCCGGAAAACCCAAAAGGGAATTCTTATTTGTTGAGGACCTTGCTGAAGCTTGTGTGTTTGTGATGCAACTTGCGTCGAGCGAATACGGAGAGCATACCCAGCCAATGCTGTCGCACCTCAACATTGGAACCGGCCAGGATTGCTCAATTGCGGAACTCGCGCTAACGATTGCGGACGTCGTTGGTTACCCAGGCAAGATAGTCTTTGATTCTAGTAAGCCAGATGGAGCGCCGCGCAAGCTCCTCGATGTCTCCAGGATGGCGTCGCTTGGTTGGTATTATCGAACAAAGCTACGAGATGGACTGCAGCAGACCTATGCTTGGTTTCTTGAACACGGAAATCACGCTCGCCGCTAACCTTTATTCAACGAAGCTCAGAGATGACCAGGCTCTCAAGGTGGAAGTGATTGTCATCGTTGGTGTTGCCGAGACGAATAAAGATGCGAAACGATTGGTATTGTGCTGAAGTAGAGATGCCTGTGGAAAAAGTCTGTTGTCCGTTGCCCGATGGCATGTATTGGTCAACCATTTGAAGCGAGCGTTTTTTGTCGTATTCTCGCATAAAGAATCGAACCGAACGGAACGGCTTCTTTAATCGATACTGGACTTCAACGCGATAGTCTGTTTGTGGTTTTAGCGTAAGATATACCGAGTGTTGCGCGGGCGTAGGCTGGTGAAAGGGATCTTTGAACATGCTCAGGTATACGGCGGTCTTGGAACCAAGATTGTCGACCGCAAAGGCCGTTCCGGTGTCCTTTTTTGCACCTGTGCCGGTATGCCAAATGTCTGGATGCTTCGCAATATCGACAACGGGAACGATGCTGTGTGGCCGAATGTAAAACAGTGCGATCGAATTGGTCTCAACAAGGATTTCGTGGGTCGGATCGCGGTTTCCTAACAAGTCGCCATTTTTGACAAATTGATGGTGTCTGCGAACGCGTGCAGATCGAATACTCTGAACCAGTCGCGACTTATGAACGAGGTAATGACGTCCTGGTTTTGGGGGTGTGGCGGGGTGGTGGTCGATTAGATTCAATTTGGAATATCCGTCGAACATTCGGAACATCGCGCCCGGGAACGCATGCACGGGCTCACTGATGGGGTGTTTGCGGACATAGTCTCGTACGAGTCGATCGCCGACAAAATAGGTGTCGTCAGTGAAAAACGCAGTACTGGGCAATTGGGGGAGCTCCTGGCATTGCAGCGCAAATATCGCCGCGGTGAGGCCGGGGATGGTTATTGGGGGGAGCTTGGTACGAAATAGTGGGACGACCCGAAGATGTGCGAGTAGATTTCCTGCGACCATTGCGAGCACGCAGGTGAATGCAACGATGTAACGTGGTTGCAAAGGAAGCGCGCGAACGAGTGGGTCAAGGCTTGTTACCGAATAGCTGTAGGTAAGGAACAGCAGCAGCCCGCCAACGCATAGTCCGGCAAGTCTATAGTTGCGCTGGCGGATCAGCACAATACTCCCCGGAATCGCAGCACTGAGCAAGATTAAGCCCGTTGTCCACTTGAGTATGTTTTGAAATGGTCCAAAAAGATAAGCAGACCAGGACAGCTCATTTTGGTATTGAATCCAAGTTACGACCCCATCCCGGATTAATAGGATTCGTTTTAGTGGATTGCCGGTCGCAATCAGGTAGAAAGAGCACTCGAGCAAGACAAAGCAAGTGAAGAATGCTGAGAACAGTACCGTGCGGCGCAAGGATCGGTATGTCAAATACTCATACACTGGTAGCGCGGCGAGAAAAACAGCATTAGGCATGCGTATTAGGTGTGCATAAAACCCGCAAGCTGCCGCCAGCAGCAATAATAGAATGTTCCGCTTTCCGGTGTTACTTTCGACGTGGAGAAACACATAGAAAGTTAGCAACAATGCACATAGATTAGGTGTGTCTGTGAGAATCTGAGTTGCGTGGAATAGGCCAAAGCCGGATGAGGCGAATAATAGCGATGAAATGACCGCCGCGCGCTGGTCGGCGATTTTTAACATGATCAAGTACACGAGCATTACCGCGCCAATGGATGCGCCCACGGAGAGCAGGTAGTACGACCACAAATTGTAGCCGAATATTTTTTGGAGAATGGCAAGTGGGACAATGAGTCCCGTGCGGAAGGCCCACTGAATCGTCTGTTGGTCAAATACGTCGATCGACAGCCGGGACGCCATATCGAAGTACAACATATCGTCGCTGGACAAGGGCGCGCCGATGAACAGCAAGCGCGTCATCATTGCGACCAAAAAAATAATAGCGGCCCAAAGAACTGGGACGCTCATCAGCGCAGACTTTGCTGGGTTGTTGGACACGTTACGAATCAGTTAGGTGACGAAAACAGAAGATCGATGTAACCGCGCTCCTTGAGCCATACTTCTATCCGGTCCGCACCGGCGTCGACTAGCGCTCCAGAGCGTTCGATCCTTTGGATTTGGTAGTTGGCCCGGTGGAAAATCTCGAGGAGTTCGGCCGAGTTGAAACCGAGCTCTTGATTTCCTTCAGGCATGTATTCTACTGCGAAATGCGCTTTTTTCTGAGTTAAGAGCTCCTTTGCGCCTCGGAGTACGCCGACCTCATAACCTTGCACGTCAATCTTCACAAATTGAACTGGCGCGGCGGCCCCTAAAGTCTTGGTGACGAATTCATCCACTGTGGTGACTGGCACCTCTACCGTGCGCGCATCTGCTTGGAGGTGTTCCTGAAAGCTCGGGGTGACAAGCCGGTGGTCTCCCCGGTGCATCTCATTGACCCAAAGAGTACCTGTTCCCGAAGTATGGCCAACCGCACTATTGACGGGCTGGATTTGCCCAGCAAGTTGGCGCCCAGCGATTCGTTGCAGTATCTCGAAGTTCTCTGGGTCGGGCTCGAAAGCAAATACGCGAAAGTTTGGGTCAATTGCTGAAGCGAAAACGGAGGACGTGTAGCCAATGTTGGCGCCGACATCCAGAACATGGCCACCCCTAAATAGCCTGGGATGCCGCCGGGCGAGGTTGTAGAATGGATCTTCAAAGAAGCGTTTATAGAAGAAATATGCTTTCTGAAACGCTTCCTCGACCTGCGGATGTTTTCCCCAGCTCAGCTGGCGTAGGTGACCATAAACGCGAGGTAACTGATGGAGAATCTTAGACCGAAGTTTCAATGCCTTGGTGTCCTAATAGTGGCACGCCAAAGTGGTAGTAAGTCCTAGGTTTCCGCCAGAATCCTAATATTCTAAGCGTATTGGGCTATTTTTCGTGCGCACTAGTTTGGTGCATCAGACCCTACTCGATCTTCCTGCCAAAGCCTACGATGACCGTGACTAAAAGGAAGATTTATGGCAATACTCCACAGATGCGCTGGTTTTCAACCGATTTTCCGAGCCAGTTGGGGTACTTTCGTGAAGTCGATACCAAACACTACGATTGGCAAACAGATAGAGGCTATTTTGCAATCACTGAGCGAGAACTATTGCAAGCCGCCTCCATTCCTACGGCAGGGACTCTGCTGGAGATAGGATGTGGCGAAGGCGCAAATCTGTTTCATCTTGGTGCCAAGCGTGGTTGGGTTGGGCTTGATTTTGCCAAGTCCAAGTTGTCTCATGCGAACACAAAATTGCCAGGGGTTTCGTTTGCTTGTGGCGATGCTGGCGCTCTGCCGTTCAAGGATGAGGCTTTCGATACGGTACTGATCCGCGACCTTCTACACCACGTCCCTGATCGCAATCGGGTGGTTTCTGAGGCAGCGCGGGTGCTTGTATCAGGTGGAACGCTGGCAGTCATAGAGCCAAATCGAAATCACCCACTCATTATTGCCCAGGCTTTAGCAGTAAAGGCGGAACGGGCAGTGTTGCAGAGTACCGCGAGCCGAATGTGTGCGGAGCTTGCTGTCGTGGGGCTGGAGAATGTATCGGTGACCCATGCTCAGCCCTTCCCGGTGGCCCGTGTTTTACTTCATCCTCGCCTAGGGACTGCGAAATATGGCAATAATGCAAAGATCCGAGCTCTGCTCCGCGGCATTGACAAAGTGGCGCAGCGACTTGTCTCTCCGACTGTCTGGATGTACTTAATGGGCAGGGCTCAGAAGCCAATTCATACCGATAGGAAATAGCGATGCATTCTAGAGCAGGAAACACGGCAAAAGCCATTCCAATACACACTGCTATCCACGAAGACGATCACTGGAGCCGAGCTGCGCTTGCTGAAAAGCTGGACAAACTCGCAGGTCAGCGTGACAAATTTCGCATCAAGAATGCGTACTACTACGAGGAAATCGAACGCCTCGCGCAGTTTTACATTCCTGAGGGGGCGTCTGTTCTTGAGATCGGTTGCTCGACCGGAGACTTGTTGGCAGCCTTGAAACCAAAGCGAGGCGTTGGTGTCGATCTCTCGCCCGCAACCATTGCGCTCGCGCGCAATAAACATCCGGATTTAGAGTTTGTGGTTGGCGATGCACATAACCTCAGCATCGATGAAAAATTCGACTATATAGTAATGTCGGACGTGGTTGGCTATCTTGATGACATTTGGACGGCGTTTCGAAACCTGAGGAAGGTGATGACGCCGACTTCAAGGCTACTGATTACCTATTACAATTTTCTTTGGCAACCGCTTTTGAAGGCAGCAACCAGGCTCGGTCGCAAGATGTCCGTACCAGAGCAGAACTGGCTGGGATCCCAGGATATTGCCAATTTGCTCCATCTGAACGGACTGAGAATAGTCACTTCGGGAGAAGCGTGCTTACTGCCCGCCAAAATCCCCGGCGTATCGAGCATTGCAAATCGACTGTTTGCGCGGGCTCCCGGTGTGCGTAATTTGAGTCTAATACAATATGCATTGGCACGTCCCACCTGGCAACAAGAAGCGGCGCCACACCAGCTGAGTTGCAGTGTCGTTGTACCTTGTCGCAACGAGCGGGGCAATGTAGAAGATATATTCAGGCGCACGCCGGATTTGGGTAAGGGCACCGAACTGATCTTCGTCGATGGAAACTCTGAGGACGGAACTGTCGAAACGATTAATCGGTTGCTCCCGTCCCGGCCGAACACGCGACTCATCCTGCAGGGAGACGGAATCGGCAAGGGCGACGCAGTGCGCAAAGGCTTTGCGGCTGCAAAAGGGGATGTTCTGTTTATCCTTGATGCGGATCTCACCGTTCCGCCCGAAGATCTACCTAAGTTCTATGCCGCTATCGCCGAAGATCGTGGTGAGTTTATTAACGGGACGCGGCTCGTCTATCCAATGGAGAACCAGGCAATGCGGTTTCTCAACCAATTGGGCAACAAATTTTTTAGTCTCGCTTTTACCTTTCTTCTCGATCGACCAATTAAAGATACGCTGTGTGGTACCAAGGTTCTCCGTAAGAAGCACTATGATCAAATTTCGGCTGGTCGAGACTATTTTGGCGATTTCGATCCGTTTGGCGACTTTGATTTGCTGTTTGGCGCGGCCCGGTGCGGTATGGGGCTGATTGAGATACCCGTCCGCTACCGTGCTCGCACTTATGGAGACACGAAAATCAGCCGCTTCCGCCATGGATTGCTACTCCTACGGATGACGGTGCTTGCATTCCGTAAGTTTAAGCTTGCGATCTAGAGGCTTCCCTACTATGAATCTACCATCAGAGATCGATGGTCGCTCTAGAGCTCATCTCAAAACCACCCATCGCCGGGCCCGCGGTCCATCCCGCAGAGTAACGTTGTGGGTTTCGAGGTCCCTCCAATACGCTAGGTTCGGTCTGGGTTTTGAGATGAGCTTTGGGCTGATTGGATGGCAAATCAAATGAATACATTGGCCCTCGGAATGTCTACTGCGTTTAAATTGCGTGTCGCGAGTGCTCTTCATCGCGCAGTCAATCTATTTCTAAAACTGCGAGGAAAAAAAAACGCATATTGTACACTGCAGACGAAATCAAATAAATTGGCAGCTGGATCTGTCAGAAGGAATCGATTTAGCTATCTATTTCTTCAACAGTTTCGAACGATCAACGTCAAAGGCGTTGTTATCGTTAGTCGCTCCAAATATGAACATCATAGATATTGGCGCGAATATTGGTGCGCATGCATTGCCGCTGGCAAAAAACGTTTTGCCCTATGGAAGAGTCGTGGCTATTGAGCCTACTGATTGGGCTTTTGACAAGCTCAAAAAAAACAAATCCCTCAATCCAGACTTGAGTGACATACTCATACTTAAGCAAGCAGCGCTTCTAAGTAGCGACAAGGAGCGACCTGCAAGTTTTTATGCGAGTTGGAAGGTGTCGAGTAATGTTGGTGACGACGTGCACGGTGTACATGGTGGAACCTCATGTGAGGCCACGCGTGCTGAAGTTCTGACGCTTGATGATCTCGTTGAAGAACGTGGACTGACTCATGTTGACATTATCAAGCTTGATGTTGATGGCTACGAGTATCAAGTTTTAGAGGGTGCCAAGAAGACTCTTGCCGACAAACGCCCCTATATTGTCATGGAGCTTTGCGAGTACGTTCATACGGAAACAAATAGCACTCTGTTCAAAGTAGTTGAGCTTTTGTATGCGGGCGGTTACGAACTGTTTTCTCTCGAAAAAAACAGAAAGCGTTTACCCAGTGACTACGAAGCCTTGCGGAAACTGATTCCACAAGGCGGAGGCATCAATGCGTTGGCCGTTCCCATGCCCATCACAACGACAAACTGACAAAGTATGGGATCGTACACATGGTTAAGCGGACTAGCGGTGATCAGTATTCACCGTTCTTTATCATCGGATCGGGGCGATGCGGAACAACATTGCTTCGACGGATGTTGTGTGTTTCTCAGAGGGTTCATATCCCGGCCGAATTATATTTTTATCGCCCGCTATCGGAGGCATTCGAGGATCTCAAGACACGGAGTTGGACCGATTTTGTCCAAGCGATGTTAGCGATAGTAGACAGTACCTGCAAACACGCACAGCTACCCCTAGAACACATCTCTAAGGTTGCGTTGACCATACCTCCAGAGCAACAAAGTTTGGCAGCTCTAGTCAATTGCATTTATACTGTTGACGCGAAAAGAATCGGTAAGTCCAAGGTTCAATGGGGAGACAAGACTCCCCTGAATATCAGGAATGCGAGACGGATCCTTACAATATTTCCCGCTGCACGGTTTGTTCACATGATCCGCGACGGCCTCGATGTTGTCGCCTCTTTGCTGAACATGGGAAGCAACTACACGGTAGAAACAGCATCGCAACGCTGGGCCGGGGCGATCGTATCTGGAAAACGGCTTCGGAAAAATCATCCCGAGAGTGTTTATGAACTAAGATATGAATCTCTAGTCGCAAACCCTAGACAAGAACTTAAAGGACTATGTCAATTCCTTGGAATACGATTTAAGAGAAAGATGCTCAGTGAGCTTTCTGTCTGCAAGGAAATGAGGGATGTCCCAACGATGGGGCATCTCGCTCGAGTCATGGAACCTCTAACTACAAGTCGAATAGGTGCGGGACGTAGGACACTTAACACCGAAGAACGACAACAGGTGTTGAGACTCATTGGACGATTTCTTGAACAGCAAAACTACTCACATACGGAGGACTAGGAGGGTGTCCCGATTGCCGCTCTAGGGACCAGGTGTCAGGCCAATGTCAGAAAATTTTGATGAACGGGCACAGCGATTGGGGCATAAAAGTGCTGTGGTGTGGTTGACTGGGCTATCGGGCTCGGGAAAATCAACAATTGCCTACCGTCTTGAACAGCAATTGAATTTGAACAATGTCCACGCATTTGTGCTAGACGGTGACAATGTGAGACGGGGGCTCAATTCTGATCTTGGATTCTCTTCACGGGATCGCGACGAAAATATACGCAGGGTTGCGGAGCTCGCTGCATTGTTTGCGGACGCCGGGCTAATCGTCATCGCCGCGCTAATTTCGCCGTACCGGATTGGTCGTGAACGCGCCAAAAGCACTATTGGTGCTCATCGCTTTGTTGAAGTGTACATCGATGTGCCCGTTGACGTGTGCGAAAAACGCGATCCAAAAGGACTCTATCGCAAAGCTCGCCGCGGAGAAATTGCGCAATTCACAGGTGTGAGCGCACCTTACGAGTCTCCCAATCATCCCAGCCTGCGCTTACAAACCGACAAGGTCAGCGTGGATAAATGTGTTGAGATGATCATCCAATACCTCGTCGTGGGTGGCTTTTTGACACCGAACAGACAAGAAGATTAATGTGACTACAAACAATAGACTTCGCAAGCGTTCTGGACGGTCACGCAGGCGACTATGGTGTCGGAGTGGATAGCCCCATGAACATCAGCGATCAGACCGATAATCCGATCGTTGTGACATATGGTAGTCAGCGCGTGAATTTCGTCCCTTGTGGTGGCATGATTGAGCGGAGACTTCGCAGTAACCAATTCTATGAGATGGGGTTCTTGCTGTACATTGAAGAGCTTGCTCTCCGTGGGGTGTACATTGACGCCGGCAGCCGTGTAGGTACCCATGCGTTGTTTTTTGCGTCGTTTTGTCCAGCGGTTCAGGTGTTCGCGTTGGAGCCTCGCAAGCGGCTATTTGATCTACTAACCGACAATGTCAATGCGAACAACGCCGCAAATAAAATTGTGACCTGTCCGTTTGGATTATCGGATCGCGAGGAGACCGCCTTGGCCGAACTCGATGAAGAACTGGTTTCATTCCCATGTAGACCACTGGATCCGTTGATCGATACGCCTGTTAGCATGATGAGAATCGACCTGGAAGGGATTGAGCATAGAGTGCTAAGCGGAGCGGAACGCATTCTTCGCGAGTACAAACCGATTGTGTTTTTGAAGGCACACACGCAACGAGATCTTGAGCGTAACGCGGATTTGCTTGCACGGTATGGATATATCCTGACGGGACGTGTGTTTAACTCCTCTCCGACGTACGAGCTAATGTGCCCTTCGTCGCCTGTAGCTGGTGCCAAACAGATGCTCCACCGGACATCGTTGCTCGAACCCGAAATGTGGGCTGCTACAGACAACTCCGCTTTATCTGTTAAATGGAGCGAGGGAATGCTATGTGGCACAACCCGAATTGCCGATGACAGTCGTTGCTATTTATCCCACGATACCGACTCTTTTGATCAATGTGTCCGGCAGCAGCACTTGCAGCTTGGTGATGGCGAAGGCTCGATCTATCTACAATGCACGGGGGATAAGAGTAAGGGCGTACGCATTGCCGTAAATATCATTGAGTACAACGAGCAAGGCGGGCGGACTGATAGTCTTCGGCTGGATTGGGAGGCACGAATGTTTCATCGTCTTGAATTACGGTCTGATACGCGGTTTTTGCGTCTCGCTTTTCGCTTGGCTGGGGCGGGAAAGTTCTCGTTCTCCAATATAAGTCTCCATCGTCACAAGCAGAAAAAAGTTTAACAGAGTCTTCCGCGACGTTGCCAGTAGTGGGGGCCTACAGTCCAAAGCAGCACCAGACAGTCTATCTGTATTCTCGGCGGAAGACTACTGAAGGATACTTAACCGTGGGGGCCTGAGGATCAGCGATCCAGGTCCTGTGACCTGCAAGGCTATCCGTATCGTTAATGTATTGGGGCATGTGTCGAAGTTGACTCTAATCTGATTTGCGCTGTCGAGAAGAAAGGCATGGTCAGACTGGATGCGTTTCGTTTCATCGTATTGAAATACCCATAGGCGCAGCCGAGGCCATGTCGCGCCACGCGATTCGATGTCGAGCTCGATCTGGTACTGCTGATTGGGTTCGACAGAGGCCGCCTCGTCTGCCGGGCCGGCGGTGTCAAACTCCTGTGACCCATGAAAAAAGTGAACGCGTCCATTGCTATCCGCTACTTCGGACAATAGCTCTACATTTTCACCTTGGAGGGTAGCGTGGAAGCGCTCGAGTGCAATTGGCCGCCAATAGGTCTCGAAGCGATTCGCAAAGGCCAGCGCTGTAGCGTCGACTGGTAGTCTTTTTGCCTCGGATTTGCAGGTGGCGATCTCACGAGAAAAACGCCTATAGCGCTCCCAGAACATCATGTCTGGCGATTTAGGGGCGAATAGCCAGTTGCGTTCTTGCTCTACATCGCTGCCGACGATCCTTGTGTGGCGCTCGAGCGGAAGGGAATCCCCGATCCGGTACCATTGATAGTCAAGTGGTGCGAGAATTTGTGTGAGCTCATCTTCTTGACCCGGCAAAACTTCGCAAAGGATCCAGGGACGCTCGGCCGCAATAGTGGCTTGGGCTCCCCGAAGCACCGCTGGCTCGGTTGTCTCGGTGTCAATTTTAACGATTGCAGGCTTGGCATTCAACCGTTGACAGCACAGGTCGAATGTGTCGATATCGACGACAATCGACTCTCCTGAGCAGCGAAATTCTTCGTTAAGCGAATGCGAGCAATCACTTTTGTTGGAAATGAAGAACTCCGCAGTGCCGGATTTCTCGCTGAGTGCGCGACGCTCTACCTCAATGGCAAGTCCATTTTTGACTGCAATTGATTCGATCGTGTCTGCAAGTGCTGGAAATGGCTCAAAAGCGATTACCCGTCGATCTCCGAGTATCGCCGCCATCCATGAAAATACACCAACGTTGCCACCGATATCGAAAACAGCCCCTTTTTGGGCGACGCCCATGCACGCGGCAAAACAGGCTAGCGTTTGCCGTTCATAGCTGGCAAGGCCGCGGAAATGAAGCAGTCTTGGAATGTAGAGTGAGGTTTCCGCCTCAATATCGAGGTAGCGCCGAGTCCCCGGTTCCACCCCTGGCATGGTCAGTTTGAAGTGACGGAGCATGGCGGCATGCTACACAATTGTCTCCGAAGAGAGTAGGGTCCAGGTCATGCAAATGTGGTTACTGATTCACTTCAAAAAGGCTCGGACGGTCCGTCGCCACCGACGGGAACAGCGGATGCGAGTACAAGAGCTTGCTCCGGTATTTTTGCCTCCGGCACTTCGCCGTGCACCCATCGAATTTGCCGAAGGCCCCACAGGTATTATGTTTCAATGGCAGTCCCCGGACGTGCTGTTGCCCCGGCCGATTGCGGCAGAGGGGGGACGTGTTCTTGCGTTAAGCGGCCATACGACGGTTCCCGACTTAAAGAGTTCAAAAGCCATTCTTGCCGCCATGCGTGTTGATGGGATCGATGTTTGCCTGCGACAGGCGCCTGGCGGGATGGCCTCATATGGTCTGTTGCACGAAACTGGGGTCAGCGCTTGGAGTAGTAATCCCGCAGTTGAGTCGGTGTTTGTGGCGGAGTCGCGGGACTTTGTTTGTGTTGGCAGTCGCCCACTCGCTGTACATTTGGTTGCGAACAACGCGACGCGACCGACCATTTCTCAGGATTTTCTTCGGCGGTTGCTGCTTCGTGGTTTCCCGGCTAGTGATCTATCCCCGTTTGAAGGAACACGGTTTTTACCGCCACGGTCCCGGCTTTGTCTACGTGGAGCCAAGCTCGCGTATGTTGCGTTGCCGGCCTATGACGATGAGCCGCAAGTGCCTGCCTCGCTCGACCAAGCCATTGAGATGATATTGCCAGAGCTGCAGGCAGCAACCCGGAGTTTGCCAAGCGATATCCCGACAGACTTTTGGTTATCCGGCGGCAAAGATTCACGTCTGCTGGCGGCTCTGCTCAAAGATCAGGGTAGGCCGGCGATCGCGCGAACAATGGCGCCGGAGGGGCACGGTGAAGAACTCGTCGCCCGACGTATTGCCGACCTTTGTGGTCTTGAGTATGTGGTGAACAACAGTGTTCAGATCTGTATTTCTGGTGCCCGCTACCGAGTTGCGGCTCATCTGCGTGCGACAGATGCGCTCATTTGTGAAGCTCATCTGGCGATTTGGCCACCCTTTGCGGAGATAGGGATGGGCAACCAAGTGTAGCCGTTCCTGTTGGGACATGCACACCATCTCCGCGGGGGATATGCGTTGAAGATGCGCTACGACAATTACGAAGGGCGGTTGCGCGATTGTTTGGTGGAACCGCGCGATCTCCTTTCTACGGTTGCTCAGGAATTTGGCGACAAGGTCGTCCGTCACTATCGAAACAGAACCGAAGTAGCTCATAAGATTCGCTGGCTCTATTGGGCCTACAACGATTATCGGGCAGGACGCTGGTTGCCGAGTTGGTATATCGGTGCCGCTGCGTATCGCCCGGTGCACTATCCTCTGTGTGACGAGCGGGTCGTTCGTATCGCCTCCAAAACGGATAGTTTCTCGCTCGTCTCTGAGCAGCTCCAGTTTGGCCTGATCGCTCGTCTAAATCGAGATCTCGCCCGTATTCCGTTATTTAATGACCGCTGGCGTTTTGAGGCTGCTGGCGCTTCAGCTGTCGATCCTGAGGGCTACAATGCGCGAGAACCGGTTCGAGTCGGTCATGTGCCTGGCCGGCCACCGGCGCCGTGGTTGGCGCTCGGAGAGTCAGGGCTCGGGAAGAAAATGACCGCGGAGATTCGTGAATCTGATTTTTGGCCTTACGCCCGCGAGTTCCTTGCTGACAGTATGCGTAAGACGGTCGAGAGCTTCGGGAGCGAGACAGTTTCGTCACCGATGGCTCGGATGCTGTGGCGATTATACTGCAGCACCGTCACCTTAGATGGCGATTGGCTGTGAGAGACGCTGGCGTTCCCCGATGGGGAAAGTCTACTTGCGAACCATTCGCAAATAGTGAACCATTGCGAATGGTCCGAAATCGGTACATCTTGCTTGGCGGGGTTGCACTCGGAGCAATCGTAGGATATCTGCTGTGGTTTCGCCCCTCCCCAGCACAGGTACGCACGGCCTCTTCAAAGCAACAAGGTGTACCACCCCAAGAGGTTGATGACTTTTCTAGTTCTTCGCCCCGGCGCTCGATCACTACAGAGTCCAACCCGGCCCGGCGGGAGCTGGCCCGCAGCAGACCACAGATCGCTGCAACTGCGGGGAATTCTCAGACACTGACGACCGTCCACGGAACAGTGACAGACGCCCAAACGGGACAGCCAGTACACGGTGCGGAAATATTTTTCGATTCGGGAACGGTTAGCTCAAGTGCAAGTGATGCCTCGGGGAAGTATCAAATACTCCTGCCCCCGAATACGTATGATGTCACGGCGGTAGGAGAGCAGGTGGTTGGTTCTGCCGGAATGGTCACTATCCAAGCCTCAGTTGAGTCGCAAGTGGTGAACGTGAAAGTTGGAAGAGCTGCCGTTGTGCGCGGGGAAGTCGTTGATAAGGTTGGTACCCCGATAGAAGGGGCATCGATCAAAGTTGTCGGAAAAAGAAGGAAGTCTAGGGATACAAAGGCGATATCACGGATGATGGAGTTCGGGATTCAACCGTCGCAGAATACCACCGACGATGAGGGAAAGTTTGCCGTTGCTGTGCCAGCCGAGCGACGTCTGATTGTCGCGGCAAAAACGAGCAATGGGGTTGAAGTACAAAGCTGGGTACCGGTCCTCAAAGCCGGGCAAGAGGAACGCGTTCGGCTCATAGTAGATTCGACGGCAGAAGTCACCGGGCATGTTTGGTCTGCAAACGGGGCCCCAGCCGCTGGGGTGAAGGTATACGCGATCTACAATGGACTGGATGGCGAACAATCAATCAAAAAGACAGACACAGATCGCGCTGGTGCATATGTGTTTCGGGATGTCGTGCCCACCCAAAAGCTTCATATTCAAGCGTCCATTGAAGACGTTGGTCAGAGCCCCCCCAAAGTGTTTGCGATCGCTAGTAATGAGAATAAGGTTGTCGATCTGCAACTCATGGAACCGGCGGTCATTGCAGGTCGTGTGGTCGATGATGTGGGAGACGCGGTCCCTGGAATAGAGGTCTATGTCAAAGGGCACAACTCGGCAATTTTTATTAGTAAGAATACTGATAGTGACGGAAACTTTCGTTTCGATGGTCTTGCGATTGGCCCCTATAAAGTCGTTGCTAGGAGTGAGCAACACCATCGGACCGAACTCTCAGCGGTAGAATCCAACCAAACGAGTCTTATCATCCAGATGAGTCGGAAATCCTTGTCTAACAGTGAACTTGGGAATCAGGCCGAGTAGATTCACAGCAATCGTTGGGTTGCCGCTACTTTTCCAACAGGCTGTCTGGACCGTAGAAACCCTGCACCCAGGCTTCTGGTGCGCGAAGTGGATTTTTCTTGGCTGCTCGGAGAGCGAGGGTTGTTGCGCGACCGATGCGGAAGCTAAACGATCGACGGGCCGCGGTGAGTTGGCGCTTGAGCATTGCGGTCTGTTGGTTGGCAATTTGTAGGTCTTGGTGAAGGTTATTTATCTGGGCTGCCTGGGCCCAGGCCCATTTACGATATTTGGCGAGTTGCTCTTGTACCTGTTCCAAATTATTCGTTGTTGGACTAGAGGGAATTCTCAGATGCACTTCGGGGATTTTGACGAATTCGTAGGTGGGCGAAGCATTGAATACTCGGCCTGTTTGCACGTAGCCAAAGCCACCCAGGTATTCTTGAAGTAGGGCGAGTAGTTCTTGATTGTGCGCCTCGGCAAATATCACTGGTGTCGATTCGGTTAGGATTCGCGTAGCGCCCCGGAGCACGTCGAGCTCCATGCCCTCGACGTCAATCTTCATGAGATCGACCGGCTCCTTCACAAGATCGTCAAGCGGCATGCAGGTAAAGGTTTCGCTCGAACGGTCTAGTCGGACAGTGACCTCGCGTTGCGTGGCGGCCAGGCCGTGGTCGGATACTGTTACGACCGAGTGCAAGTTGTTGGCTGAAATGTTTTTGGTCAATCGTTCACGCGGGACGGAGCGCGGCTCGAATGCATAGACGCGCTTGGCGTTGCAGATTGCGGCGAAATATAAGGAGTGAGTGCCGATATAGGCTCCGGCATCAACGTAGGTACCATGCAGATCGAGCGAACGAATGTAGTCGAGAAAGGGCTCTTCGTAGAAATCCCCTTGGAACAGATGTTGATGGACAGAGCCAGGATTGTTCTTATCGACGTCACTGACATCGAATAAGATGGTCTGACCGTGTTTGGTCACCTCGAGCATCGGGAAAACTTAGCGCGTGTTTGTCTGGGGCTCAAGGAGTAGGGGGAGCGACCAGCCTTCATATCCCCCTGAGTTGAGATGGGTATAGTCATCATAGGTGCCAGTAGTTGTTGGCAACGGTACGGACGGCAATCATTGCAGCCCAGATGCAAAGCACGGCAGCGATGCTAATCGCCAGAGCTCTTAGCCTGTAGAGAGTGCGCAACTCGAGCTGGATAAAGAACCGGGTTGGGAGCAGTGGAAAGCGGGGCCAGCGGCTTTGAAGACAGACAAAACGTCTGCGTGCCCATTCGATGGTAAGGACCAACAAGACGAATAGGGCAACGAGGTAGTAGCGTCCTTGGACACCGTATGCCGTGTCGTTTCCTACCGGCGTGTAGTAAAGGTACATGGCAAAGACTGACGCAGGAATAGCGAGAAACACGCCTACGCTCGCTAGGGCCCAGCTGAATCGCTCCAGGATACGGGGTGGCCGCAAACGGAGCGTTGTCGGTGGCTTCGGGTAGGTCAGATCTGCAATTGTAGCCAGCGACAACCCGCCAAGTAAAAGATAGCAGGCCTTCATCGGGAGCTCTATCCGCGCGGGGCCAAATCCACCCAAAATAGATGTCCAACTCCCGCGCATTAGGTTGTGACCGAAGGTACTCGTAGTGATTTGGTTCCACATTACCGTAAAGATGTGCAGTGGGTGTTGTACTAAAAATGCGATTTGACCACCGGGATCTACGCCCTCTGGATAGTGTGTGAACCTCGGAGTAGTAAGCATCCAGAGTTTCCACAAAATCAGTGGTCCGAATAGCAAAGCCAGCGCTGCAATTCGATATCGTGACTTTTTGCCCCCCTCGTGAGTGTAAAGAGACGCGAGTGTAGGAAGTGCTAACAAGCCATATAGACCAAAAACGGGTTTGATCAGTGCCATGAGTGTGGCGATGATACCGATGGCGACAACAGTTTTCATGGTCTGGGGGCGAAAGGTCGGGGCGCGCAATACCATCGCGATCAGCAAGAACATCAGAGCAAACTGGGCGAGCTCGGTATTGAACTGGCCTGTTTGTTCGTGAACCTCGGGAATGGAAAAGAAGAACAATGTCACGTTGCGAAACCGCGGCATCATCCACATAAACCAATAGACCGCAAGGCACATGCATAGCCAGTTGAAAACCCGACCGATGTAGTGTGCTTTGATCATATCGCCCTTATCAATGGATCCATTGAAGTAGACGAAGGTTCGAAGCACGATGGCTGTAAGTACATACGGGTATGGGGGATAGCGACAGGCCGCGCGTGTGTATTTCCGTGACATCGCTTGGGTGACGTCTTGCTGCAATGCGGTTTTGAAGCGCGCTAACTTGAGCTTTATTTTGCGATGGCGGTAATGAAATGCGCGGCGCGCATCGATAGCTGCCTGAGAGACTTTGCCGCATCCCGGATGCCCCTCCGCAACAGACCAAGCGCGAACCCAATGCTTATGTTCATCAGCCCCTTGAAACGGTGGAAGAACAAAAACAAACGCCAGCCCCAATATGACAATCGAAAAGAACCAAAACTGCTGCGCCATCGATAGGGGAGGGCGGCTTGCATTCGCGGCTGGGGGAGGGGATTGCGGGTCGCTTTGTTTCTCCTGATTCGTCGTCACTACACTCTCGCGAGCCAGAAGCTATCCCACAACCGCCGTTTCGCCTATCGAGATCAGGAAAAAAACATATTACCAACAATCATAATTGTATTCTGTATCCAAGTCCAACGAAGAGCGTCCGCTGTTTGAACGCGTCAAGTTGCCGGAATCATCGTATTCGTAGGTCCACCGATAATCGTCATGCTCTTCATGTTCGATCGCGGAGATCAGGCGGGAGCCAGAATATTCGTACGTCCACCCTTGGAAATCATTGGCAGACTCCTGTTTTAAAAGGCGCCCCTCTGCGTCATATTGAAAGGTCAACGAACTGCCGTCGGACCCCGTTCGAATTTGCGTTCCCACACGCGCTGGGCCATCGTAGGAATAAGTGATATCATTAACTAGCCTAACGACACAATCCGGATCGTCGAGCGTTACGCATTCCCAAATATAGATTTGATTTGTAAGCATCGCGTCCGCTGGCAGATCATCGTAATTGAGGTGGTTGGGATGGCCCATGAATCGAAATCTCTCGGGATCGTAAGTCACCAGTTGCTCGCGCATGAACGGAATTCCGTCGCCGGTCGCGTCGGCAGGGACAGTGAGGATGGATTGGCTCTTGACTGTGTCTCCGAAAGTATAGGTCGTGTGGTCGAGGTTCCCGTTGAGCGGATTTTTGGGATCATGCCTAACGCTTGTAAGTTTTGTTCCCGTATACGTAAATGTAACCGTCTCGCCGTAAGCGCCCGTGGAATCGATTTCAACAACGCGGTCATTGTCGTCATAGTGCCAGGTGATTGTGTTTGCAAACGGTTCGGGGGATTGCGCGCTGCAGGGGCCAGGGAAGTCATTTGACGTACCGCACGCGCTTAACAACGCGACGGCCCCAAATATAAGTGAGAGTTGGCGTATCGCTACGATCATGGCCATACATGAAGCAACTTTAATGCCAACAATATAATTCGCTACTTACTTCGATTGATGGTGTGGTTGTTGGGACAATGATGTCCCACCCGTCTCAAAAAACCGAGCAAAAGTATTTTAGTGACGCTGGTGCCTAGAAAACAGTCGTCTTCGTCTGGCGAACCAGGCGCACACGAACCCGACCAGGAGTGTCGCGAGCACTCCATAGACGAAGTGGACCACGCCAAAGGCGAGCACGCTGCCGGCACGATCCGCGGCCGTGACCCCTGATGCATAGGTGCTAAACAAGAACACCAAGGCCGCTTGTGTCGTTCCAAGCCCGGCTGGCGCGATTGGCAATGCAGCTGCGATTACGACAGCAGGCATCGTCGTGACTGCGACAGCAAATGGCACCGAGATGCCCCATGCGCGGAGCGCAAGCCACTGGCCGAGGACCACGACAGCAGCATGAGGCAGCCGGGAAAGCATCGCAACCGCGTAGCCACGCAGTCTCGCTTCAAACAGGGGGGCAAGGATTTGGTTGCGGGCTAGGAAAGTTGGTGAGATGGCGACTACGATCAAGTAAACGCCCAGGCCCGCATTGCCCACGGCAAGTATCCAGCCGATCGCTTCAATATGAGCGACATTTCCATATACGAGCCACGCAATCGTCGTAAAAATCAGGAGTGTCGCAAGATTGGTACCCATCAGAAACAAGACAGCACCAGTAGCACGCAACGCGCTAACACCATTTTGACGCAAGTAGAAGCCCAAGCCGCCCTGACCGACGGCATAGTTCAGAATGATCAGGGTATAGGTCGCGCCGCGCGCCAACATGACATGGGCAAACGGACGCCGGATGGAAAGCATGTTGAGTCCGATCCAGGTCGAGAGCGAGTCCGAGCACAGCACGGTGGCAAGAATCAAAATATTGACCGCCGCCAAGAGCAGATGTGGACCATGTTGTAGGCCATCTTGAAATGCCGACACAGGGACACGGGTGGCAATTGCAACGATCACCGCGATTCCAAATAGCCAGGGCCAAATCGCTTTTGCAAACTGTGCGGGACGGGTGGCCGTGATTGCCCAGCTAGTCATCGAAAATCTTTGGTCGGGGGACAGAGACAGAATGTTGCGTCGCGCCGAGTTGCCAACGCAATGTCCTATTACCAGTATCTATACTGTGTCGCACCTGGGTGGGAATTTCGATAGGTTGCCCTGGACCCGCGATTGTAATGAGCACTGGCAGATCAAACTGGGTGCGTCCCCAGCTCCCCGGACGCGGCCATTTCAAAATGATCTCGGTGGCAGGGACTTCTTTATACTTAGCGGGGAAGTGCCATCCTGCGATTCTGCCGGCTTGTTTGACGCCGCGTGCAATTTCGATTTCTATCTGGCCTGCCGCCTGAAATATGACAGTAGGCCCATCACCTTTTTGGGTCCCTGCGACGATTGCGTCACCTTTTCGTCGTACGTTACTAAGCGATGGATGAAGGTGGAAATGCTGGCTATATTGGTGTTTGCCGCGAGCTGACACGTGGTCGATGACGGCGAAGGCCCTTGGCTTTTTGTAGGCAAAGGTGCGGACAACCTCGACCTCAAGCGAACGATAGTTTGGATGTGTTCCTTGCACCCAGGCGACACCATTTTTGATGCCGTGGTTGAGTATTTTTGCTTCGGTGGTAGGTTTGCGTTCGATCTTTTGCATCGAGTCCACGACCAGAACGTTATGTGCTGCGGGTGACATTTGGTACGCTACGAATGGATCCCCCTTATCGTATCCATGAACTCCGGGACCGATAATGAGCTCAGTCCCGTAACCAAAAATTTCAATGCCAGTATCGTCGGGGTGATGGTGCGAGCGGCTCAGTCGGCCCGTACGAAAATGAGCAACAATCGCATTGGGGTCCCGCCAACTGTTACGAAATGCGGCATACCCGCCTTTTGCGTATACAGAGTCGGTGTTTACTGGAATGCTTCCTTTGGCACCGCGAGAGACGACCCACTCGAGCTCGTTGATGGTGCTTGCGTCGATGCCGAGCTTACGGGCGCGGCTGGCCAATGACAGCAGCTCCCTTGTTCGATCAATGTTGGTCGTGTCGCCAAATTGCGCCAGAGTGAGATTGGGTTGCACGAACCGTGTCAGGACACTGAGGACTTTGCTGGCTGTTCTTCGAACATCTGGATCCGCTTTACGCCCGCCATTCTGCGAGGCCGCCAGCACTCGAAGTACCAGACTCGCATAGTGTGCTTGGTAGTGTGGGCTGTTTTCGATGTGAACGCCGTCGTCTTGCACGGACATGGCGATCTGCTGGCGAGCGCGCGCCAAAGCGAGGTTCCATAGTCGGCCACCGGCTCGCAGCGCAGGGTATTTATCAATATACTCGAGAAGTGCGAGGTCTTGCATGAGGCCGTGATTGTGCCGGAGCACGTAGCAGGGCTTACTGGCTAGAGCATAGATGTGCGTCAACACTAGCTTTGCCGCCGCGATCAACACCAGCCGGTTGGGGGTCGGAACCGACTTGATGTAGCGTCGGACGATGTTGGTCACGCAGCGAAGTCGCATCGCCATGGCGTGGTCGTTCCAGGTGAAATTCAGAGGTGGGTTGCGAAATAGCTCTTTTTCTGTCCAGTCAAAGATGGCAAAGGCCGCTACCCCTGGGTCGATCCGGCATAACCATGTAAGGCTTTGAAACCACAGTTGCCACGATACATCGCCAAAGGGATTTGCTCCCCAATCGGCCGGGAAACTAATGGGGTGGGCGCTAAATCCCCCATTGATCTTGCCAGTATAAGGCGCAGGAGGTTTTGGCGGGTGACTGACCAACTGCTTGCCGTTAAGA
>CBDCWZ010000036.1:0-361391 GCA_965223575.1 Kofleriaceae bacterium | reverse complement strand
TTCTGGATGAGTGGATGTTCACAAATCGCCACCGGGTAACTCCCAGTACGGTCGCTCAGATTGTCGACTCGCTATACGAAGACGCGTGGAATCGCAAACGAAAGGCGTTGCGGGCCAACGGGGCTGAGGTGTCCGCTAAAAAGGAGAGCAAGACACCGAACGGGGTAAGTGTGTCCGGCGTCGTTACCACCGAAGCTTCATCGTATCGCGATGAGATCGATGGGATTCCTTCTGGGAGTATGCAGACCTTGGACAGCATGCCGATTCTCTCCATTGAAACCGAACCAGAATTGGAAATTGCGCTCGAGTCTCGGGGGCCGGAGCTCAATCTTCGCCAGACGGGGAGTCCTCAACCTGTGGAGAGTTTGCCGCGTGATCGAGCACCATCTCCTGCGATGGCAGCGGCAAACATCACAGATGCCATACCCAATGGCATCGTGCGGGATCGCACGGATAGAAATCCTGCTTCTGAGTCCACGAGTCGTATGATCGTAAAAATGCGCCCACCTGATCCCTCCGCAAGCGACTTTGACGACAAAATGGTGAGTGGACCGGAAGCCCGGGGGCGGGCGTTGGAACAGAATGTTCCCATCGAGATTGATTTTTCCGAACCATCTGTCGCCGTGCCACCGCGGTTGAATACGATTGTTGATGAGCCAGATGATCATGGAAACCTGGATCAAAAGACGCCAATCGCTGTGCTGCATCGGCTGTTTGCAGATGGGAAATCTGGATTGCTCGTCGTCAATTGCGGTGCGATTCGCAAAGAGATTTACATCGAGAATGGCAAGCCAGTGTTTATTTCATCTAACGTGGCGAGCGAACTTTTCGGTGAATATCTTGTGAAAAAACGGGCGATCTCTTCGGGGGAATTGGCAATGGCTCTCGCGATGATGCCCCACTACGGGGGAAGCTAGGAGATACACTGGTTGGGCTAGGTCTGATGAAGCCGCTGGAAGTATTTCGGATGCTCACCAATCAGGTTTCTGACAAGTTGATTGATGTTTGCACTTGGTCGCGCGGGACCTACGCGTGGCACGATGGCAGAGAGAATCCCCGTGAAGCTTTTCCGCTAGATTTGGATGCGTTTAAACTTTTGGGGGCAGGTGCAATGACAATTCCCGCCCAAAGCCTCGAATCTTGGGTCAAACTGCATGGTCACAAACAGCCTCGATCGGTCGCGAGTCCTGCGGTTAGACCCGAGCACTTTCATATCGGTGCAATGGTTCGCGATGTGTACAACTCTTTGACAGGGAGAAGTACGGTTTCCGAATTGGGAGATCGCTATACGGATACTGATGATCGACTGCAGTTTCTCCGGATTCTGTTTTTGCTAATCCATACCGATCTGGCCACCTTTTAGGTCTCAAGCTGGTTGCCATATTTGTCTGTCTCTGCGTCATTTGTCTGTCTCTGCGTCGAGAAGGCGTTGTCGCTCGATAGGTAATGGAGCATCGATGGTTAGTGGTTGTCCCGAAATTGGGTGCGCAAACGTGATTCGCGACGCATGGAGAAAGTGGCCGGTGGGTTTCATTGCTGGACCGCCGTAGAGTTCATCGCCAACAATTGGAAACCCCGCATCGGCAAGGTGGATGCGTATTTGATGCATGCGCCCGGTGGTCATCTTGCATTGAAGCAGAGTGGTGGTCCGTAAGTGTTTGGCAACGTGCCAATAGGTTGCCGCCGGCAGGCTTTTGTCCGCGGAACTACGAGCGATCGCCATCCGAGATCCTTTGTGAACAATGGATGCATGATTTTCTCCGTTATTGGCATGACCATGTACGAGTGCCATATAATATTTGGTGATCGCTCTGGCCGCGAACATCTCGCGCATGCGCATCCACGTGGTTTGGGTCAACGCTGCAACAAGAACACCAGAAGTCCCGATATCAAGACGGTGTACGAGTCCTGCTTCCCGGTGATCTGTCCCGATTGCAGCACATTGCGGATAACGGGCAAGTATCACGTTGGCAATGGTCCCACGCTCGTCACTGCGTAAAGGCTGGCACGGAATGCCGGCCGGCTTGTTGAGGGCAACAAGGCTATCGTCGCTGTAAAGCTCTGTGATGTCCTGATCCACTGGGACTATGGGCGTGGCTCTGGTTTGCGGTGGTTGGGCAATCGATATCTCTGCACCTTGGGGGGCAGAATCACCTTTCTTTGCAACTCGTCCGTTGATGCGGACGTGGCCAGCATCAAATAGCTCTGCGATTCGACGCCGACCCGCCTGTGGAAACCTCGCAGCGACGAGTTGGTCTACGCGGCGATTACTATCATTTTCTTCTACCAGGAAGCGTATCGGGGCATCCTGCGTCATTGGCGTCGAATGGTCGCATTTTTGTTTGGGACAAAGCAAACACAGCCATTGCCATGGGAATTTTGGGCTGTTTGGCTCTGTTCTTCTGCTCCTGGTGTTTGCAGCAAACGATTTTGCGTGGGGGCCTGCAGTAGTGTATTGGTGAGAATCGGGGCAAATGTATCTAATGTTCTAAAGCTGTAATCGAATCGATACATCATTCGGTGAACTTTGGCGGATGAAAAAGACGCAGCTTTTGACGAGTCGGCTTTGTTTGACTGGTCAGTGCTTGCTATTATCCCGACCAATTCGAAACCTGTAGATTGTATTCTTTGCTGAATAACGAATCCTGGTATTGGCTGATTAAGGAGCCTAAACATGAAAAATATTGTCAACGTTTTGTTTGTGTCACTTTGCATTACCGTTCTCGTTTCCGCCTGCAAGAAGGACGAGAAGACGGCGCCCGCGCCTAAGAAAGCGCCTGTTGCAACGAAGCCTGTTCCACCGGCACCACCGCCCAAGGTTGAAGAGAAACCCGCCGTTGAAAAGAAAGATCCGCTGGCGAGTTTTAAGGCCTGCTGGGCAGCATATAACAAGAAGGACGATGTGGCCCTTGGAAAGTGCTACGACGAAAAATCCGAGTGGACGATGGTGGATTTCACCCCACCAATGTCCGGGAAGGGGACCGAGGCCTCGCTTGCCGCAGTGAAGGGCATTTGGAAGGCCTTCCCGGATATCAACTCAGAACCCCAGTTGGTTCTTCATAATGGGAACAAGTTTGCAAGCATCATTTTGACCCAGGGCACCAACTCCGGTGATTTTATGGGCAAGCCCGCGACGAATAAAAAGATCTCAATCTACGAGACACAACTCGTCTCGTATAATGAGACGGGCGCCGTCGAGATGGCACAGTTTTTGACAGACCACTCGGTTATGGCGCATCAGCTCGGGCTACATAAGGGCGAGCGGGCTCCGGACGCCGAGACTGCCTGGCCAGAGAAACTGTGGATCACTGCAAAGAACGACGAAGTAGAAAAGAAGAATGTAGCGTTTGTTGAGCAAATGGCGGAGAAACTACTGGCGGGGGATCACAAAGCAGTTTTAGCGAATATCGCAGAGGATATTCACTTTCGTTATGTTGGCGATAAGGAGCCAATGAAAGGCATCAAGGCCTATAAGCAGGGGTACAAGAAGTGGACTGATATGGCTGAGCACAAAGGTACACCGATCGAAATTTGGGGTGCGGGGGATTGGGTCGTAGCCGTCAAAGACAATGTCCACACATTCAAGAAGGATTTTCCTGGCGCCAAGGGGACTAAGGGCAAAGAGGTAAAGACGCGTACGATCGAGTTTATGCAGATTGCTGAGGACAAGATCAAAAATCATTGGGTCTTCGAAAACAGCATGGCTTACGCGATACAGCTTGGCATGATCAAGGTGGACGAAACCGCAGATAAGGGCGGGGCAATGGGAAAAATGAAAGACAAGGCGATGGACACCATGGACAAAGCCAAAGATAAGGCTAAAGAAACGGTGGATAAGGCCAAAGATAAGGCAAAAGAAACAATGGATAAGGCTAAAGACAAAAAGGGCGCGCTAAAGAAAAAGTATTAGAGCGTTTGCAGCAAACGAATAAACGAATAATTAGTAGTAACAAATAGCTTAGTGCAACGAACAACAAGGCCGCCTTCGGGCGGCCTTGTTTGGTTTTTCGATTATGATGCGGACCACTCGGATGGGTGGTGTGCTCCTATTTTTTTCGCTTCGCTTTTCGCCTTGTTTTCGCGAGCTTTTTTGCCTGCTCTAGGGCTCGAGTCGACCGGCTTGTATCGACCACTTTGTAGACAATGACGGACTCTCCCTTTTTTAGGATGGTTTTGTGGGGGATACGATTGATGCGAGCGAGATCGCGGGAGCTTAGGCCGTACTTGCGACCAATTGAGCTGAGGGACTCGTCACGTCTTGCACGGTATTGGAGCCGTTTGCGTCCCTTGCGAGTTTCGGCAAGATTGAGGTGCTCGTTGGACCCACGAGTAACGACCAAAATTCGCCTGGAGTCAAGAAGAGCGACGTCTGAGAGGTCGCGTTTGGTCGTAACAAATGCCTGCAGAACCATTCGCGCATGGATGTGGCTTTGCGGATGTAGATCGTTCCATTTTGCGAGTGCGCGAACGGAAACGCCAAGCGCCCTTGCAACGCCATACAGTGAATCGCCGGTTACGACCCGGTAGAAAACCCTGCGTTTTCCTTTCAGTCGTAGCTTTTTGTTCGCGACGGGAACCAGGAGCTTTTCGCTGGCTTTTCCCTTGGGGATCCCTGCAGTATACAGCGATTGGTCCGCTTTTTTGCGGTTGCGAAGTTTGTCAGATTTGGAGACTCTGGGAACGATGAGGACCATGCCGCCGGAAACCTGCGACTCATGGGCAACTTGGTTGAGTCTGGCGAGTGCATAGCGAGAGATTCCGTGAATCGCCGCAATGTCCTCAAAACGTTGGCCATGGGGGACGGTATATTCGCCATACCGATCGGAATCTGCTGGTAGCGAAGCAATTTTACTGTAAAACTTTTTTGACAGGCCACGCGGGATATAGAGGCGATAATTTTTGATCCCTGGAGGTGTGCGGCTTCGCCGGAGTTGTGGATTGAGTTTGGCGATAGCGGTAGTCGAAGAGCCGACCGCTCGCGCGACAGTTTGAAGTGATAAAGAGCGCGGAACTTGGACGGTGTCCCAATGAATCGGAGCTGCCGATCGGATTGTGTCAAAACCGAAGGTCTTTCTATTATTTCCGACGATCGCGCTGGCAATTGCCTTGGGCACGTAGATAGACGATTCCCAGGGGAGGGCACTCTCGTGCTCCAAAAGTAACCAGAAGTCGTTGGTATTGTATTTCGCAATCGAGCGAAGCACTCCACCATAACCCGCATTATATGCGGCTAAGGCCAAATCCCAATTGCGAAAGCGATGATAGAGATCGGAAAAGTACAGCATTGCCGCTGCCGTCGATTTTTCAGGATCACTTCGTTCATCAAGCCAGTGGTCGATTGTCAGTCCATAGATGCGAGCACTCGCTGGCATAAATTGCCATAATCCGCCCGCGCCAGATCGAGATGTTTCGCGCGGGTCGTAGGATGACTCGATCATCGCGATGTAGAGAAGTGCATCGGGCAGTCCAGCGGCACGGAGATGAGCCAGGATCATGTCTTTGTATTTGCCCTGGTCCCGCAACCAGGCGTGCATGATATTTCGCCCCCGCGGGTTGGTTTTATAAAACTCCAGATAGCGGATGGTGCGTTTGTCCCAATGGACGGGTAGGTCAGGAAGTCGGAGTTTTTTGAGCCATGGGAGGTCAGGGCGCAACGACGTAGGTTTCGGAGAGCGGCTGCGGGGACTGAGAATATTTACTGGGTCGTGGGCATAGTTGCGTTTTTCGACCCATGGTTTCGCGCCGCGTGATGGCCGGAATGTCGCAACTTCGAACTCCCTCAGTTGGGTTTCATAGTGTCGCCGGCAGTCAGCTTCTCGACTGAATGGGCATCCCCGAATGGAGTTGCGCCGCTGATCCACAGGGAGCAACCGAGGAGCCGAGACAGTCTTCGGGGCGGTTTTGGGTGGATGGGAAGGTGAGTCCGCATTTGCGCTATTGGTGAAAATCACTACGAATAATGCGATGAGCAGAGCGTTGGGATCCCCAACGGCAGGCGTCCAAGAGGCTGAAATACGGGGTTTCTTCATGAATATTGCTGTGGAGTTTACGGGGGATGGCGACCTGCGGCAAGGCAATGTAAACTACTGGGTGAGCTGAAGGAGTTCATCATGTTTCCCGGCATTCCCGAATTACTAGTCATCTTGTTGATAGTGTTACTGATCTTTGGCGCTGGTAAGTTGCCAGCCATCGGTGACGCCTTGGGCCGAAGTATCAAGAATTTTCGTCGTTCGTCCTCGGGGAAAGACGAAATTGAGGTTGCAAAGCAACAGTCGTTGGACTCAGGTGATGCAAAGAGCCAGCTGGGTGCCGAAGTAGGCGGCGATGGGCAGGTTGAAGTCCGCGACGCGCAGGTGGTGGGCGCGAATACAGACGATTCTTAGGCCCCTCCCTATTTCGCCCTATTTTTGCCCGATGAGGGCAACTAGGGCTTGCGCGTGTTCGCGCAATTGAGGTCGCTGCGGATCGTGCATCAGTTTTTGTAGATCTTGGGGGCGTAGTCGCAGCATGAGGCGAATGCTCTCATCGGTTGGGGTGTTGGGATTAAGGACGAGTGCCCTGCGAACGGAATAGCGAACTCGCCAGCGGGGATGTTGCGCGATGGCAAGGAGCGCGTTTGTGGGAATCGGTCTTCGTGAGGCAACTACGAGCACGTCAGATTCGGTCAGGTGAGGGTTGTCGAGCAAGACCTTTACGACTTCGGGGTGGGGATCGGCAAGGAGCTGTTTTACAAGGCCGATAGAGTGGCTGCGGGCGAGCGTCTTGCGCTCGCCGAGTGTGAGCGTCCGTCCGTTGGGTATAATGGGGCGCTCCGAAGGGAGGGATTGGTCGTCCACTTGCGCGAGCGGTGATTGGCTGAGAAAGGAATTGGCCAGTGCGGCATGCCCAGTATTTTTCGCGGTCTGGTAAAGGGCCGATCGGAGATCGTAGGGAAGCGATTGTGTTTTGGACAAAGTGAGGGCAAGAGTATCTATCACGATCGCGCAGGCAGCGTCCCCATGGAGACTACCTGTCAATATCTCCGCAAGAGCCTCGACGAGATCTGAGATTGACCAGGATTCACTTGTTTCGAGTTCCTCGACGAGTAAGCGAGTCAACGCGTGGCACCGCATGGTGCTATCGCTGATGGTATTTAGTTTTTGGATCAGTTTTTGTTTGATTTGTGACATGATTGGCGGTGCCGAGACACCCCCTAGAGTACAGTTGCAAATTGCCGATAACGAATAGATCTCTTCGAGAAGGGAACGGAATGTCTAACGCGCGGATTATTAAGCGCTACGCGAACCGGAAGCTTTACGATATGGAGAATAGTCGATATGTGACGCTAGACCACATTTCTTCAATGATTCGTGCTGGTGAAGAAGTGACCATCGTCGACAATAAAACCAAAGAGGATCTGACCTCGGTGACGCTTGCCCAGATTATTTTCGAACAGGAGAAGAAACAGCGCAGTTTTTTATCCTTGCAAGCGCTGCGTGGTATTATCCAATACGGTGAAAATGTGGCAAGTTTGGTTTCTGAGGCGCAAAAACGGGTGACCAACATGCTTCCTCGAAGACCCACTGAGGACGCTGCCTCATCGGATCCAACGCCGTCAAATCCAACGCCGTCAAATCCAACGCCGATTGGGCCCATCACGAATCAGGAGGTGGCAGCTAAAAAAACGTCCCAGCGAGCTTGGCTGGATGATTTTAGAGCCTGGATTGACGAATCCCACCAAGTGTTGGACAAGTGGCAGCGAAAGGTGGATGGGACGATCCGAACCGTCGTTGGGGGCATTTCTCCTTTTGCAAGTTTGCATAAAGATGTCCATGCGTTGTCCAATCGCATCGCCGAACTGGAACAACGCTTGTCTCGCTTTGCGATTCGGGAAGGCAATGAGCCGCCCACGGACGATTGATTTGTGAGCGGGTTTGGAGTTAGCAATGAAAAATTATCGATACCTATTGTGGGTTGTCATCGGGATTTGTATTGGTTTTACAATGCGATCCTCTGTCTCATTTGGCAAAGGGGGTGGATCCGCAAAAGGGTGTGTTGACGCGAACCGCGACGTTCATTTTCATGTCAAACGATCTTGTGTGGATCAGTACGGTAGGAATCCTACGGCGGCGATTCATGGACTCGATGTTACCCGCGTCTTAGACAAGGGAAAGTTGGTTGGGTACCGTGTCTCGGGCGTCGCTTCCAATCCCTTCGCCCGAAGCCTGGGATTAAAAAATGGCGATGTCGTCACGCGGATCAATGGCAGGAAGTTGGATGGTCTCACGAGCGCTCTACGTGCTTATGCAGCACTATCAAAGCGGGATACGCATACGGTCGTCGTAAAACGAAACGGCAAAACGCGGGTGCTTAGCTACTGGATCTATCGATAGCAATTGGAGCCGACCGTGATTGTTATTGCAGGGCAGATTGTCCCGGTCCTGAATTCACAGTGGGGAGTTCTTTCCCCGGGGGGAGTATTGTGGATTTGGACGGCCTGCGTAGCACTGGGGGTTGGTTGCACTGCGTCTTCTTCCCCACGGTTCCAAGTCACATCGCCAAATGAAACGCCAACGATCAAACGGACTACGAAGCGCGATACGTTTTTGACGGACTCTCAAATCGCCGCGGCCATGTCGCAAAGCCACGAGCGCTGGTTTGGGCTGTATCTGGAAGGCAAGAAAGTTGGATTCTCCCGAACCGCTCTTCGTAGGTCGAAAGGTAGGTTTATTGTTGCGTCTACGTTCTCGATGAGTGTGACAGGGTTAGCGGGATTAGATGGGGGGAATATCCCCGTCGCTAACCATGTGTATGACCAGTTGCGCGAGTACCAGGCCGTTGCTCCGTATCGACTGATGGTCGTCGTCGATCAAGTGACGACCAGTGAGGGGATCGTGAAAAAGGTTGCGACGAGGAGAGCCAATCACATGGAAGTCGCGGTCTCAACAGATGGGAAAATGGACTCGCGGAGGCGAGCGCCCTTGTCCCAAGAGACAGCCCGGTCTTTCGCCGAAGCAATGACAGTAGATCCAAACTTGCTGCGCAAAGGGCAACGAAGCAAGAGCAACTCGTTTTGGATCGACAAATTGCAGGATGTACCATCAGTCATGACGGTTCAGTCTGTGCACAAAGAATGGATTGGTGGCGTCCGGGTGACGGTCGCTGAGATCGAGAAAATTGAGGCGGAGCGGCGCTATCTGACAAAATTGGTCACTCCCGGGATCCCAATCGAAGCGCAGGTGGGCGGATTGCGCATGCGTTTGGAAACGAGGGATCGTGCCAAAAGGAATGTGCGTGGTTTTGACCTGCTCGACGATGGTGTGCGAGTTCGCACACCGATTGGGGACCCAACGCGGGTAGATATGCTGATGGTAGAGGTCGTTGCTCCCGAGGGAGTGCAGTTGCCAAGGGCCATCAACCAAGATGTAGTGGCCGTTGGAGACAATCGATACCGGGTCACTATTCGAAGCGGCCTCGGGGATCGTGTGTCCCAAACCGAGCGAGTTCGCGGGTTGCGGGTGACGCCGAACCTCGATTTCGATCATCCGGCGATTGTTGCCCTTGCGGCTCGCATCTCGGCTGGTTCGAAACACCCGAGTGAGCAAGTACCTCGGTTTGTTCGCTGGCTTCATCGATCAATGAAGCCAACGTTGGGCCTAGGCACGGTCATAGCCTCTCAGCTCGTTCGCAATCCGCGGGGTGATTGCACGGAGTTTGCACTTTTGCTCACAGCGCTGCTTCGTGCCCAAGGAATCGCGGCTCGGCAGGTCTCTGGGTTGGTTTACTTAGGAGATGAATATCGGCGCTTTGGCTGGCATACATGGGTCGAGGTGGAGATCCACGGCCGTTGGATGCCCGTCGATGCCAGCTGGAATGAGGCCGTGGCCAATGCCACCCACCTGAAACTCGCCAATGATGCCGACGCCGGTATTGGCGCAGCGGTGGGAGCGCTGGACATCCGAGTATTGAACTACACTACTGGCTTGAGGCCTTAGAGCTCATCTCAAAAACCTCCCATCGCCTGGCCCGCGATCCATCGCACCGAGCGACGTTGTGAGCTCCGAGGTCCCTAGAGAGCTCTAGAATGTGGGTCTGGTGGGTATACTGTATTGATGATGGAGCGAACAGTTTGGACGGCGCATCCAGCTCGGCAGCGGCCTCGGGACTTGGTGCTTGCGGTGGCCGTCGTACTGCTAACGGCAGGAGCGGTACTGGCTTCGTTTGAGTCGGTTTTTCTTACGGTATTGGCGGTTGTAATCGTCGTAGCGAGCATTGCGCCGTTTTGGTTGCCTACACGCTACTGTCTGAGCAATGAAGGGATCGAAATACATTGCGTGTTTCGTCGGCGTGCGCGATCGTGGCAGCAGTTTCGTCGCTACGAACTTGGCCGCCACGTCGTACTTATTTCTCCGTTTGCTCGGCCTCATTGGTTGGACCGATTTCGAGGCCTACAAATTTTGCTTGATGGCGCCGATCGCAGGCTTGTTCGCCAAGTTATTGAGGAGAAACTGCCGCACACAAGGTCGATACAAAATGTCCGCTGAAACTCTGGAGGACCTCGAAGCCGACCTCACAGAAGAAGATAAGGAGTTTCTCGATCGCCTCGCGTCCGGCCTCATCGAGCGGAGGCTGGGGCCCGCCGCTGTCTTTTTTCTCGAGTCGATGAAACCAATGGGATACATTGCAAGTCAGACTTTGCACTTCTTGCGTCCCATGATCCAGACACTATGGTCAAGCCCGATTGCCTATGATCGAGTGGGTCGGTTACTCGAGCGTCGTGGGACGATTGAGCTATTGATTCGCCGTTTGGAAGCTTCGTTATGAGCCAGTCAGAGACCCAGACGGCGCAGGGCTCATTTCTTGCGACGGGCTCTTTTCTCGCAACAGACTGTGGATCGACCACGACTAAGGCGATTCTTATCGAACCGGACGACCAGGGGCAATATCGTTTAACCGCACGAGGAGAGGCGCCCACGACCGTGGAGGCCCCGGTAGAAGATGTTACTCGAGGGGTCCTCAACGCTGTCCGCGAAATCCAAGAGCTGCGCGGCAAGACCTTGATTAGAGGCGATCGCATCATCAAACCGCAAGGCACCGGCGCCGACGCAAATCGCGGTGTAGATACCTATGTCTCGACTTCCTCTGCAGGCGGTGGACTACAGATGATCGTCGCCGGTGTCGTCAAGAGCATGACGGCAGAGTCAGCGGCTCGTGCCGCGTTGGGCGCGGGCGCCATTGTCATGGACACGATCGCCACAAACGATCGCCGGTTGGCGCATCAGAAGATTGAGCATATTCGCCGACTCCGCCCCGACATGATAGTGCTAGCTGGTGGTACGGACGGGGGCACCCAAAAGCACGTGGTTGCGCTTGCGGAGCTCTTGCGGGCCGCCGAACCTCGTCCTCGCCTGGGACGAGGATTTGACCTTCCCGTGATCTACGCGGGAAACCGCGATATTCGCGAACAGATTAGCGCCCTACTGGCGGACAAAGTTTCGCTTCAGCACGTTGAAAATGTACGTCCATCACTCGAAACCGAGAATCTGGGGCCCGCCCGCGATGCAATTCACGAGCTGTTTATGGACCATGTCATGGCCCAGGCGCCCGGGTACAGCGACTTGATGGAGTGGACTGACGTCCCCATCATGCCCACTCCCGGTGCGATGGGCTTGATGATTCAGGCGCTAGCACGGCGGGAACGAGTAAACGTTGTTGGTGTTGATATTGGTGGCGCAACCACGGATGTATTTTCGGTATTTGACGGTAGCTTCAACCGCACGGTCTCGGCGAATTTGGGAATGAGTTACTCGGTATCAAACGTACTTGCCGAGGCGGGGGTGGACAATATCCAGCGCTGGGTGCCATTTGCCTTGGACGAGTCCCAGTTGCGCGATCGGATTGGTAACAAGATGATCCGGCCGACAACAATCCCGCAAACCATCGACGAACTCGAAATCGAGCAAGCGATCGCACGCGAAGCGCTGCGGCTCGCGTTTCACCAACACAAGACCTTTGCCGTGAAACTCTCGGGGGTGCAGACCGAGCGGACAGTGGCAGATGCGTTTGAACAGGGTGGTGCAGATAGTCTGGTCAACCTAATGGAGCTAAATCTATTGGTTGGATCGGGCGGCGTGTTGTCTCACGCACCGCAAAGGACACAAGCCATGATGATGCTGATCGATGCGTTTGAGGTCGAGGGGGTTACCGAGATCGCTGTCGACTCTGTGTTTATGATGCCCCATCTTGGAGTGCTGTCGGAGATTCATGAGCGCGCGGCGACGCAAGTGTTTCAGAATGATTGCCTCATTCGACTTGGCACATGCATAGCGCCGACTGGAAGGCCCAGGGGAAAGGCGCCGATGCTTCGTGTAGAACTGCGCTTGCCGGATGGATCTCTGATTCGTGAAGAGCTTATCCAGGGAGCGGTTGAGAAAATCGAGCTTGCCGACAGTGCATTTGCCCAGGCCCATTTGCAGCCCGGTCGGGGGGTTGACGTTGGCGCCGGGCCCGGTCAGCCGATAGACACCAAAATTCGCGGCGGGATTTGTGGAATTATCCTCGACGGAAGAAGGGGGACATTCGGTGGTTCTCGGCTAAAGACGAGGCCTTACTCTTAGATCTTGCAATACCGCCAAAGTGGATTTGCAGACGCGTTGATCGCCGCAGTGGTTCCCTGCATATTTGTGAAATGGAGCGATTTAAGTTTGGCATCGAAGACGTCATTCCAATTGGGAGCAAGCGTCACGGCCATACCAATGTGATTGGGCGCATTCTAAAGGGATATCTCTTTCCAGGCGATCTGGTTTGGTTATCGTTCAAAGATAATTCGACCAAGCAATATGCCGTCAAAGGGGTGCAGATTGCCGGAGAGTCAACGGAACCGGAATATCTTTCGAGTCAATCTCATGGACAAAGCATTTGCTGCTTATCTGTACGAACCCCTCCGGGTGACGCTGCTGATATTGATCGGGGACAAGCGTTGCTCGGTCCAAAGCTCGTAGAGCAAACCAAACAGCTCGTCGAAAGCGGCTATGATCGTTGCGCCGAGCAATACACGCGCCATCGCGGCCAGGTGCCGAAAGAACTAGCCGATATGGTCGGTCTGATGTCGAAAAACGCGCGATTTTTAGACGTAGGTTGCGGCGGAGGAAAACCGGTGAGCGCCTTTCTTTCGCGCCGGGGGCACGTAACTGGAGTGGACGTGTCTGAGGAACAAATCCGTCTTGCGAAGAAAAATGTTCCAACTGGCGAGTTTATCAAGGGCGACATCCTTACCCAGACCTTCGAGGATAACTCATTTGATGTTGCCATCTGCTTGTACACGATGTTCCATTTGCCACGAGCCACGCACAAAACGCTATTTGAACGTATCGCCCAATGGATCAAGCCTGGCGGGTTATTTTTTGTTACGGTGGCAGCGGTAGCCGAAGAGGTTTTGGAACGGTTTTTTGGTGCTTTGATGTTTTGGAGTAGCTACTCCTTGGCAGAGTACGAACGATTGCTACGGGACACCGGTTTTGAGCCGATAAAAACGGGCATGTTGGGGCACGGCTATCGTGACGAGCACCCTGAGGAGAGCCATCCATACTATTTGGCTCGTCGAATCGGCGCCAACTCGTATTTATCGATAACCTAGACGGTTTGTTTGAAGTAAGTGGCTGAAATAAAACGAGTTGCTGGTGTCCTCTAGCAACGTGGGTCGGTCGTTTGTTGTGAAGAATCGTCTTATTTCAACGTTTTATGTGATCAGGGAGTCATCCCGATAAAAATCCGACGAAGATCCTTGCGTTTTGCACTCCTGGCCTGATAGACCCCTGGCCAACAGTACCTTTGTTTTGAGGTATTTAACTTAGGGGGTGACCCGATTATGAATGTACCACCAGATAAACCCCTGAAACCGCAGGGTGCGTTGTTCGTCGGTCACGTAGAACAACTATGCTCCCTCCTCACGCCTTCCCTGCGATTCCATGTGCTTGTCTGGAGGCACCGGCACAATCGGGCCACCCCCATGCTGAGGACTCGTTTATGAATACTGAATCGGTGTTGTTCCTGGCGCCTGTCGTTGTCGGCGTTTTGGGACTTGGTTTCGCTTGGTGGAAAGCATCTTGGGTAAAGAAACAGGATGCCGGCACAGATCGAATGAAAGAGATTGCCGGGTACGTGCAAGAAGGCGCGATGGCGTTCCTTCGCCGCGAGTACACGGTTTTGACCATCTTTGTCGTTGCCGTCGCCGCGATGCTTGCGCTCGCAAATATCATTGGCGAATCCACCGCCACGAGCTACAAGAACCCGCTGATTGCCGGATCCTTTGTTCTGGGAGCGCTTTGTTCTGCTCTCGCGGGATGGTTTGGAATGCGGGTCGCGACCAACGCGAATGTCCGCACCACCAACGCAGCGCGTGACGGCCTCAATAAGGCACTAAAAGTCGCTTTTTCTGGCGGAACGGTGATGGGAATGATGGTTGTCGGACTTGCGGTCATCGGGCTGGGTTCGCTTCTTTTGATCTACGGAAAGTTTGGCGTTGTTGCGGAGATTTCGTCCGTTGGTGGACTCAAGAAAATCGTCACTGTTGTGAGTGGTTTTTCGCTTGGGGCTTCTTCTATTGCATTATTTGCGCGCGTTGGCGGTGGGATTTACACCAAGGCTGCTGATGTGGGTGCCGACTTGGTCGGAAAGGTGGAAGCTGGCATTCCCGAGGATGATCCACGAAACCCAGCAACGATTGCTGACAATGTTGGTGACAATGTTGGTGATGTCGCCGGGATGGGCGCTGACCTGTTTGAGTCCTATGTTGGTTCCATTGTTGGCGCGATGGTTCTCGGTGGCGCTGCTACGAGTGCGCTTGACGGCAGTTTTATAGGACTGAATATGATTATGCTGCCGCTGATGATCGCCTGTGCTGGAATCATCATCTCCATGATTGCTACGTTCTTCGTGCGGACGAGCGAAGGCGGAAATCCACAGACTGCGCTCAATATCGGTACGTTTGGCGCGGCGGCAGTCATGATTCCAATTACCTTTTTCTTGTGTTACGGGCTCATGCCATCTGATGTAAAGATCTTGGCGTTGCACACCAAGCCGTGGATGGTGGGCATGTCTGCGGTTGGCGGTCTTATCGCGGGTGTCCTTGTTGGTGTCACCACCGAATACTACTGCGCAAAAGAGGGAAAACCGGTCGCTCGAATCGCCAAGTCCTCCGAGCGTGGGTCTGCACCAAATATCATCAGTGGTTTGGCAACCGGGATGCAATCCACGGTTCTACCGATTGTCTGGATCGGTGCCGCGATTTTAGTGTCGTACTACTTGGCGGGACTTTACGGGATTGCCATTGCTGCCTTAGGGATGTTGTGCACCACGGGGATCCAGCTGGCGGTCGATGCGTACGGACCCGTTGCCGACAACGCTGGCGGCCTTGCCGAAATGAGCGAACTTCCGCCCGAAGTTCGCGAGCGCACTGACAAGTTAGATGCCGTCGGAAATACCACAGCGGCAATCGGCAAGGGATTTGCGATTGGATCCGCCGCTCTCACGGCGCTCGCGCTGTTCGCGGCGTTTCAAAACGTTGCCGGGGTTGAGTCGATCGATATCTCCCAACCGTCAGTAATGGTTGGACTCCTTCTCGGTGGCATGCTTCCCTATTTGTTCTCAGCGATGGCAATCGATGCTGTATCAGAGGCAGCCGACGCGATGATCGACGAAGTTCGCCGCCAGTTTCGCGAGATCAAGGGGCTCTTGGAAGGAGAGGCGCGAGCCGACTACGCTCGGTGCGTTGATATCTCGACGGCCGCAGCCATTCGCAAGATGATTGTTCCCGGTCTCGTTGCCGTCGTTGTTCCCGTGGTCGTTGGATTTATCAACAAGTATATGCTCGGTGGGCTGCTCGCGGGAGTCACGGTCTCTGGCGTGTTGTTGGCGATTTTTCAAGCCAATGCCGGTGGTGCGTGGGACAATGCCAAAAAGTATATCGAGGATGGACATCATGGCGGCAAGGGATCAGAGGCGCACAAAGCTGCTGTGCAAGGGGATACCGTTGGCGATCCGCTCAAAGATACGTCCGGCCCATCTCTGAACATCTTGATCAAGCTGATGTCTGTGGTTGCGCTGGTGATTGCACCATTATTAGCGTCCCAATAAACCGCCTTCTTTGGATGCGCCTTTGCCCAGGTGTGCATGTCGAAGTGCGCTAACTTAAGACTCCTGCATAAAGTTCGCTGAGTGACAATTTGAGGTCTATTGGCAGATCGATCTGCGCGCCAAGACCGTAGCGTTGTTGATCGAAGCGATGGTTGGCTCGAGACCAAACCTCCACTTCTTGTTGAGACTGATGTATGAAAACAATCGCTTGAACGGATTCGATTTTTTGATAGTGAAGTCGTTTGTCGCCGCGGTCATAGGCTTCGGTGGAAGGACTCAATACCTCAAATAGGACAGTCGGGTTGGTCGCGGCGTGCCGATCATGATCAGCGGTCTTCATTGGTCCACAAATGACCGATGCATCCGGGTAGGTAGAAAGGCCGGTCTCAGCGACATGAATGCGAAGATCGGAACCATAGGGGCGGCATGTTCCCCCTGAAAGTTGACGGTACAGTACCCCAACGACTGTGCTCGCCAAGGCTGCATGCTCAGGGCTTCCTCCTGCCATTGCGAAGATTTCGCCCTCTAAATATTCGTGACGAATATCGCTGGCAGCTTCTACTGCTAGGTATTCTTCGTAGGTGTAATGTCGACGCGCCAGAATACTCACAACGACAAGGGTAGCAGGTTTCGATGTTCGCCACGACCCATTCCATGACTGAGCACGGGCATGCCGATATTGAGGCGCCAAACTGCCCTGCGGCGATCCCGACGCCAGGTCCGAGATGACTGGCAATATAAGATATTGAAAATACTTCAAATATTGCATAGTGTATGTTACCCTGCGGGTACGGCAGACGCCCATACGCCAGGACTTGTGGTGACGCCATCGACGATCGCCGGTAGGTTTACCAACCTCCGCTTCGCCGTCGTGCGAAGCGGGTTAGCGTGTAGTGATCTCAGCGGGAATCCATAACTCTCGGTCTTTGCTTGGAACATCGAGCGACCCAGTCGAATTTGTCGGTTCAAAAAATAGCCGGTCCTCGTTAGCGGGTTCGGCGCGCAACCATTGCACTTCCCACGGAGGAGGAGCTGGATCTTGAGCGATGGAAGCTCGGGCCTGTCTTGCCAAGCCCACACTTTCGCCAAGAAACAGACCCCTTAGATCGAGGTCTAGGGATGCCACCTTGACGCTAAGAATCATGCCGGCCTCGAGTTTCATGTGCTTGGCGGCAGCTGGATCGAGATTGATTTCAAATGCATCAGCGTTTGGCCAAATTTGAATCAATCCATAAAATACACCGTCTTGGATTTGATATGCACGGACCCAGTTTGGTTGGGTCACGGGTTTTTGCGCGACGCGCAGAACCGAGGTAGAGACATCGGCAACGTCGGTATTGCGAACCGGAGTCAAAATGATGCGCTGATTGGGTCCTTTCCAGTTGTGCGCGGTTCCTTGTGTCTCTAACCGATCCCAGTCAACGCGGTACAAAGACAGCAAATAGTTTCCATTGGGGACGCGTATGACAGCACCTGAGTCTTGATCTTGCCCCGGTTTGTAGTCGGGCAAGCAGCGGAGGGTATTGTACCCCTCGATGCAAAGTGCTCCTGAGGGAAGGTTGAGCCGAGCCTGCTGTGCTTGTTTCCAAGGGCCATGGCTCAATTCGTTTTCTTCTAGCGGTTGTCTGATACAAACTTCAACAGCCACTGTATCATCTTGAGAAAGCTCGTAGGCAACCAAAGAGCCCGTTCGCGCTAGCTCCGCAAACACGGGGTCGTGACAATCCTGATCCGAAAACGACTCCAGTAGGCTTGGATTGGCTCTACGGATCCGATCGAGATTGGCATCGTCGTAGAGAAACACGACCAAACCATCATTGTAGAACGAAATCAATTGGCTGTTGCCGAGAGCTCTATTCGGAAATGTTCCCCCCATATTCATCAAGATTATCTGGAAAATAGCACTGATGCGAATAAACATTTTGATGTGGGTGAGGATCGCTACCCGGGAGCTCGGCATGGTGGAAATGTCCGGGAGAGACAGTCCCATGGTGTATGTTCCCTGTGGTGTGCGCCAAGAAGCTGCAATTTGCCAGCGGGTGCGCTGGGGAAACCCAGCAAGTCCCGTCTGTGGAAACACGTCAAAGGACGTCACAGTATCGACCCCCGCACGTATCATCGCGAGATGCTACGTGAAGCCGGGGCTAGAAACCATGCAGGCCGTAATGCGAAAGCGTGAAGGGATAGAGCCCCGACAAACAACACCGTTCCGTGGTGGCCGAGCTAGTACTGCGATGCGAAGGCAGCATCCATCAAGACTACGGTCAAGATGGGCACCACCGGGGTCCGAGACCATGGCATGTATGGAAGGTAAATTGCGGAACTTGGGAGATCTGCAGAGGGTCGGGTCAACTGTGCAGGGACCAGACCCAGAGTTCGATAGCAAGGGATGGAACCCAAGCCGAGAACAATTCCCCCTGCAGAAGTCAGATGTCTTCATAGTAGTGTCGAAACAGGGTAATGCCTGCGGAGCGAAGGGAGACACGGTGGGTGGCCTTACGGCCGAAAGCCCCATGCCACCGCGCAGCCGGCGGCAATTTCGGGCACGTAGACGACGTAAGATAAATCCAACTAGCGTATTCGGTGCGCTAGGTGCTTCTATCACACACTGGTCCCAGTGCGATAGGCCACGACCGCAGGTACGGTTTTGGAAAATCACTCACCGAGGAGCCCGATGCGTGAATAGCGCACGTCGGGTTCTGCGAGGGGCCCCGGTTACCTGACCGGGGTCTACTCTATATGGCAGATGCGTATACGCCGGGACTTGCCGTGACTCCATCGACGATTGTCCGAAAGGTCCGGAGACTACCGCTTCGAGGACGAGTTTTGTTCCAAGCGGGGCAATCTGTTCGAGCCCAGGAGGTGGTGGCGCGCACTGAGTTGCCTGGCAAGGTCCATCTGCTCAACATGGCAAACATTTTGGGAGTCGCGCCTGACGAACTGGAGGATACGTTACAGGTAGAGTTAGAGCAGCCGATTCGCAAAGGGCAGCTTTTGGCGGAGCATCGCAGTCTGTTTGGTCTATTGCGCCAGGAGGTGATTTCACCGATTGATGGTGTCCTCGAGTCCGTTTCACGGATTACGGGACAAGCTGTGTTGCGGGGGCATCCTGCACCGGTGGATGTCCGCGCCTATGTGGACGGCACTGTTGTCGAGTGTCTTCCAGAAGAGGGAGTCATCATCGAAACCCACGCGGCCCTGATCCAGGGAATCTTTGGCCTTGGCCCTGAGTGTCACGCGACTCTCAGCACTGTCTGTGATCGGAGTGATCAGGTGCTCTCGGCGGGTTCGATTGAAGCAAGTCACAGCGAGAAAATCCTCATCGGCGGGGCTCGCGTCACCTTAGAGGCTCTCCGCAAAGCAATGGATGTTGGGGTAAGAGGAATCGTATGTGGCGGCTTTTCGTATCAAGATATTCGCCAGCTACTGGGATACGATATCGGTGTCGCGATTACCGGATCTGAGCCCATCGATATCACGCTCGTGGTGACCGAGGGATTTGGCGATATTGCCATGGCCGAGCAGACCTTTACTTTGCTCAAAAGCTTTGATGGGCAAGCGGCATCGATCAATGGGGCCACGCAGATTCGGGCGGGGGTGATCCGTCCGGAGGTTGTGATTCCCCAGCCGGGTCGCGCACATCGGGGCAATATCGATGATAAGGCCACCGCTTTGGCGCTTGGTGCATCGGTTCGATGTGTGCGAGCCCCTTACTTTGGACGTTTGGGGACGGTTGCCGAGCTTCCCATTGCACCGGCAAAAATGCCCTCGGAGGCGATGGTCCGCGTCGTCAAGGTGGCGCTTGCAGATGGTGAGACAGTGTTGGTTCCGCGTGCGAATATCGAGGTTATCGAATCATGATTACCACACTCATGGTGCTCGTTGGCCTCGCTAACCAAATGCAAGTGCAAGCCGGTCTAGACCGTTCACCGGTTGAAATGGTCCTATCCGACGCAGGGATCTTGGCCGAGCGGAAGGCGCGAACGAGACGCATAGTAGACCTACGCAACGAGAGAGCAACGCTCCGATCGGCCGAGAGAACAAGTCAGATAGGATCAGATCAATCGGTTATCGATCTAGTACTCCGCGCCCCTGGATCGCCAGTTACGGTCATCCCAGACGAGGACGATGGGACCCATATTTCGTTATCGTGGGCACCGTCTCCAGACCAAGCTGAGGGCATGTATTATCTGATATTCCGGTCCGATGATCAGGTCCCCAGGACAGCAGACACAGGCGCGATCGCGCCGCGGATGGTCGTGCAGGTGGGGCAAAGGATTGGTCGATGGGTCCTCGTTGCAATCCTTGAACAGGACAATTCCAAACCGTATTTGGAAAATCACGGCGCAAAACACACTTATGTTTATAAAGACAAAGCAACTGAGACGCCCAATGTTCGTCGCGAGGTGAAAGAAGTTTGGTCTCCTGATTCGGAGCCTGACAAAATCAAACAGGATCGTGCAGAGTCGCGGACAACGGAACCCCCAAGTGGCGATCGCTTTGTTTACGCTGTAGCGCTCGCGACGGTGAAGCCTGGGGCAGAAGAGTATGTCGTCGCGTCCTACTTAAGTCCGCCTAGTTCGCCCACAGCGCTCAAAGCTGGATGGTACCACGCCGGCCGAAGTTTCTTTTTGATCATTATCGTCTCTATGGGACTTTGCCTATGGTTTTATATTCGTCGCGCCAAGCGGCAACAAGATCGGATCTATATCCGCCGGATCCCCGGTGTGGATGCGATTGAAGAAGCCGTGGGTCGATCGACCGAGATGGGGCGCCCTGTACTGTATGTGACTGGCATTGAAGAGATCCAAAATATTCAGACAATTGCTTCTCTATTGGTCCTAGGCCACGTCGCAGAAATGACCGCCGAGTACGATACGGAGCTAAAGGTGGCGAACTTTTTCCCACTGACGATGGTGGTTGCCGAAGAGATCGTCAAGCAGGGATACGCCAACTCGGGACGTAGCGACGCCCACCGACCCGAAAACGTCATGTTTGTCGCCGCCGAGCAGTTTGCCTTCGCGGCCGGTGTCAATGGGATTATGATTCGCGAACGCCCCGCGACCAATATTTATATGGGGCGGTTTTTTGCCGAGTCTCTCATTCTCGCAGAGACCGGGTACGTGACTGGCGCCGTCCAAATTGCCGCGACCGCCGAGCCGACCCAGCTGCCATTTTTTGTTGCCGCTTGTGACTATACGATGATTGGCGAGGAGCTCTATGCGGTTTCTGCGTATTTGTCGCGCGAGCCGAGCCTGTTAGCCCAATTGGCTGCTGTCGATCGAATCAAGTTTGCCATCATCGTGTTGCTGATTGTTGGCGTATGTATGGCGACATTTGCAAACATTGACTTGGGGGCTTGGATCTTGCCATGAGACGCCGAATCCCCCTGCTCTTGGGCATGTTTGTTGGGTTGTATGCGATTGTAGAGTTTTTTGTCCCTTGGCAGGGCGTCGATGCCGTCATGCAAGAGTTTCTCGCATGGGGACAGATACTGGCAGCATTTGCATTCGTGTTGGGAGGCATTAATGTCATCCAGGTCAACTGGCCCAAGATCCGCCGGCGGGAGGCGGACTGGCAGCTCAAGGTGGTGTTGCTGATTGGGGCGACCGGCATGGGCTTGGTCGGAATCAAATGGCATAGCTTCGGTGGCGAGAAAAATGGGTCCATTGAAGCGATGCAGCAGCAACGCCCGACCCAAGATGCTTATGTTCGGATCGAGGCGACCCGCCCCGAGACTCTGGTGCGAATCGATGGCGGACCCGCACAGCCCGCTTGGAACTTGGTTGGGAAAAAGGGACAGCCGGTAGAGTTTACCATTCCCGCGAACCAAGACGTTGCCATTCATGTGTTGACCGGGAAGTCGGGATATGGCGAGTACCGCAAGGTGATTCGGCTCGGCCAAGGGCAAGGGGCTGTGATTCGCACTCAGCTTGGGATGCTGTGGGGGCCGAGCGGGCGCGTATTTAGTTGGCTCTATGATCATGTTTTCGATCCATGCAATTCGACGATGTTTGCGCTACTGGCGTTCTTTATCGCATCCGCTGCGTTTCGCGCGTTTCGTGCCCACAACGTGGAAGCGGCGCTACTCTTGGGTGCCGCGATTCTCGTGATGCTGGGGCGTGTACCGATTGGCAGCGCACTATCAGGGTATTTGCCGTTGATCTCCGATTGGATCGTCGATGTCCCCAACAATGCTGGGCGTAGAGCGATCATGATGGGGGCAGCACTTGGTGGGATTGTCACCGGATTGCGGATCATTCTCGGTCTCGAGCGATCCCATTTGGGGGCCGAATGAGCGGGCAGTCGCAGACACTACAGCCTTCCACACCCAAACATTGGTCGCAAAAGTTGCGGACCTTTGATCGCCGGTGGGTATTTTTGGCTATGGGGGTCGCGATTGTGATTCCATTTTTTGCGCCGCTCGGGTATCAGACGCGGGTTTCGCCCATGGTGCGTGCACTATTTAATACGGTAGAGACCCTAGAGGCTGGGGATACCGTATTTGTGTCTCTCGATTTTGATCCTGCCTCGACCCCGGAGTTGGCGCCGTTTTTTGAGGCGGTGGTACTCCACCTAAAGCGCAAAGACATCAAGCTAGTCTTTGCGACAACCTGGTATGCGGCGCCGCCGCTCATCGAGCGATATATCCGGGGCAAGATCGAACAGCCGATTGTCACGGCGGCGAGTAATGGGTACTCGGGCAAACCCGATCGCGCCTACCAAAACAACAAGGATTACGTTTGGCTTGGGTTTCGCGAAGGAAAGACGACCGTGATCTCAGCTTTTGGTCGCGATTTGCGCGCTACCTTTGACAACAAAGCTGCAGATGGGACGGCTTTAGATCAGATTCCGCTCATGGACGGAAAAAAGCAGCTAAAGGATTTTGATCTGCTCGTTTTAATCTCGGCCGGGTCTCCGGGCGTCAAGGAATACGTCCAGCTTGTCCAAGGTCGTTATAACCTCAAAATGGTTGCGTCCTGCACAGCAGTATCAACGACAGATCTGACCCCCTACTACGACGCTGGTCAGCTATTGGGACTCGCCGGGGGGATGGCGGCAAGTGCCGAGTACGAATATCTCGTCGGTCGGCCCGGCGCAGGGACCCAAGGGGCAGATGTACTCAACGTCGGCCATCTCGTGGTCATTCTGGCAATCCTGTTTGGTAACGTGATCTATTTTGCCGATCGCCGATGGCGAAAACGAAGAGGACGATGAGCGATATTTCCAATATGGATATTTTGGGTCATTGGATCGGCATCTTTTTGACCTTTTGCATATTGTCGTTCCTCTATAAAGACAATCCATTTTACAAATTCGCCGAGCATCTGTTTATCGGCGTTTCCATCGGATACGTTGTGATGCGGCAGTACTACGATGTGCTTGAGCCCAAGCTCATTGTTCCGATTGCAGAATCCGAGCGGTGGTATTTTAATTGGCGCCTTGTCGCTTTGATCCTCGTCGCCATGATGTTTGTCAAAGCCGTGTCGAAACGACATGCTTGGGTAGGGAGATTTCCGCTCGCGTTTATTGTCGCTTTGTACGCGGGGATAGAGATCGTGGGAGTCGCACAAGGAGATCTCGGGGCGCAAATCAAGCGCGGAATGGTTACCCTGGACTATCAAAAGGTCAACGTAAATCGCGCCGATGAGGCAGCACTTGCGTCTCTGCCCGGGATTTCGCCGGCAGTAGCAAATCAAATCGTCAAGCAGCGCGAGCAACAAGAATTTGTCAACCTAGAGCAAGTTTACCGCCTTCCGGGACTCACCGAAACCGATCGCGACCGACTTGCCCAGGCGCGCGGCAGTGTGCAAGGCCTTGATGCGCGCGCATCTGTTCACAGCGGCGATCGCTATTGGTTTGGCATTATCAACCGGTTATTGTTGTTGCTTGGATTGATCACCGCACTCATCTACTTCTATTTTTCCGTCGAGCACAAAGGTACAATCGGCGTCGTGTCCCGCGTTGGCGTCTGGATTTTGATGATCGGCTTTGGCGCCAGCTTTGGCCTTACCGTGCAAGGGCGCCTTGCACTCGCAGTCGGTCGCGTGCAGGCAATTCGTGGAGATACCCTAGAGCCAGCTATCGCCGATCAGATCCACGGTCCTATCGTAGCGCTCGTCTCTGTGATTGTGATTGTCTTTGGCATTGTTGCCTGGGAATTTGCTCGGAAGCGCTAAACCGTTATCATTTTTCCACCGATTCCATTTTGGCCAAAAAAAGTGCTGCCAATTTTTTGTGAGAAAACAGGCGGCTGAAAGCTATGGAAATATTTTTCCGTAGAACTGCAGACTGATCAGCTGCTAGCAAGATCACATGCGACATTGTCTCAGTCTGCTAATTCACGCCAACTTGGAAATGGAGAATATGCCGGTGCGTTTATTTCGAAACAGTTTGCAGATTAGTTTTTTCCTAGCGGTCTTGGGAGTTAGCGGATTCGCGCACGCACAAGCGCTTCCTCAATTTCCAAATTCAAAACTAACCATTGAGGTGTTAGGGGGCGCGAACACAACGCTAGCCCAACGCGGCGAACGCATATTAATTTTTGGAACCGTCCGAATCAAAGGAGAACCAGATCAGAAGGACACGTCGATTTTTATTCCCAATGTCAATTTACCCAAGAGATGCTGGTCAAAACAACCGTTTTGGGTTGTAGGTCAAGGACAGATACATCGCCGTACGAAGACTGTGTCAATGGTCAAGGGGACATGCGTTCCGATCCGCAGGCAGACGTTGCCCAGGGTCAAGGTTTCCCTAGAAGCTACGTTTGAGTCTTTGACGCAGCGGAAAGAGATTTTTGTCGTGTCGATGGCTAACTGGATCCACCGCTCTGGAGATAGATTATTCTTGTCCCACGAGGTTGTTGCTAAACCCGCCGCTGCTTCTATGCGCAGAGCAAATACAGTTTCGTTTGCCCTTCCAAAACGATTTGCGGACAACGTGGTGTCTGTCCGATTGGTAGATGCCGAAGGCAAGGCACTGGCGGAGCGTTACTGCAAAACAATCACTCCATTTATTGGTGACCCTTTTGTTCCCAACACAGATTGTACGATGATAGACCATACAATCCCCCAAAAGGGCGGAGTATCCACATTGAAAGCAGCAAAGCTTATTGTTCGTTATCGAAAGGGGAAGGAGTTTGTCATCAGGCTAACAGATGAGGGTCTCTAGCTGCCGGCGCAAGCAGTGTTTTGCGCGATAAGTGGTGTTTCGCCAGGCCATCAATGATAATTGTAACGTTGGCAGCATCGGCAAATTTGCCAAACAGGACTGGATCTCCGGCTTTTACATCGAGAGCAACCACGGTTCACTGGGGCCCCGCAACCAATTCGCACAAGTCAGCAATCTCCTGCCAACCAAATATGGTTATTTGGTCGAGCATTTTTCGCTTTTCGCCACCGTATACGAGTGCAAGCTGCTCGGTAGGGACTTTGGAGATTTCTTGCCATTTTTTGAGTCCCGAAACGAAGTCCGACGCGATGGTTTGTCCGGATTTGATTTCGACAGCGGTCAGTTTGCCGGCCAAGTCTATCAAGGCGTCTACTTCGCGGCCGCGATGATCGCGCCAAAAATACAGTGGTGGTTGGCGTCCTTGGTGAAAAAAGAATTTGCAGATCTCAGACAAGACGAGGCCTTCAAAGATAGAGCCGCGGCTTGCGTGCGTCTCTAATTCTGTGGCGCTGCGAATTCCCAGTAACCCACAGACTAAGCTACTGTCATAGAAGTAAAGCTTTGGTCGTTTGACCAAACGCTTGCGGAAGTTTTTGAAATGAGGATGGAGCCGGAATACGATACGGCTGCTTTCCAGAATGGACAGCCAACGTGTGGCAGTGGGTTGCGAAACGCCACAATCTGCAGCCAACGATTCCAAGTTGAGTATTTGTCCGACTCTGCCTGCGCAGAGTCGCAGGAATCTTTGAAATTGCGCAAGGTCTCCAACTTGGCTGATTTGGCGAACATCCCTTTCGAGATAGGTTTGGATATAACTTTGGTACCAATCTTCCGTGGGTATGGTTTCTTGATACGGGCGGGGATACGTTCCCTGAAATGCATAGTCAAAAAGAGACATATTGGCCCATTTTGGATTGGTTTGGAGCTCAGGGAAAGATAGTGGCAATAGCTCCAAGACTGCTGCTCGGCCTGCTAACGATTGCGAAATCTTCTCAGAAAGTAGAAAGCTTTGGGACCCAGTAAGAACGACCGGGCGTCGGTTTGGACCATCGACATACTCTTGTAGGTAAGAAAACAGTTCCGGGTATCGTTGTGCTTCATCAAAAATCCAGCCACGAACTTTTCGTGACAGGAGCTGTCGCGGATCGTTCTTCACCTCAAGGAGAACGTCCGGTGCTTCTAGCAACACATATTCGAACTTCGGGAAAAGATGCCGTACCAGTGTTGTTTTGCCAGACTGTCTAGGCCCATTCAGCACAACAATGGGAAAGGATTGCATCTGCTGCTTTAATTTCGCGGCCAGCAAACGTTTAAACATGAAAACAGCTTACCTTTGTTTGTGTAAATTCCAACATACAATATTGAAACTTACACAGATTGTAATAAATGTATAAATTTTAGATATTTAATATGGTTGATTTCACGCTGATTTAGCACTGACAAAGTCCCGCCGAGGGGGACACGGGCTCGACGGGGACCGGATGAAGTGGCAGGCTAGGCCGCTATGTTTGAGCTGGGCATTGGGTGGCGGTATGTGTATCGGCGGTCGCAGTCGCGCTTGCTGCTCGCAGCCTTGGTGATTGCGACGGTGACTGCTTTGATTGGTATTGGGCTGACCCTGGCCGATCAGTCGACCGGGAGTGGGAGTGCTTGGAAGCTTTTGCCTGTTTTGGCTGCATTGCCGGCCGCAATTTTGGGGCTGCTGTACTTTTTTTCTTCGTTTACGACTGTATCGGTCCTCGGGGTGATGTTGGGCGTTGCGGCTTTGACCATGGTGTTATCGATCACCACTGGTTTTCAGCAGGAGTTTCGTAAGAAAGTGCTTGGCGTCAATGCTCATGTGATTATTCAAAAGCAGCAGCGTCATCGTTTTAGCGAGTATCGCGATGTCGGCAAGGCCGCGTTGGCTATCGATAATGAGGTCATCGCCGAGCAGCCGTTTATTTTTGTCGAGATGCTGGTTACGCGGGGAAAAGGAGAGCTCGCTGGGGTCGCAATCAAAGGGGTGGACCCCGATCGGGTGTCGACGATTTTAGATCTCGAGCAGGATATCATCGAAGGAAGCGTTTCGAGTCTTCGTGAGGCTCGCACCGACAAGAAACCCGCTCCGCTGATTTTGGGCAAGGAGCTAGCGCGCAAGATCAAGGCAAAGTTGGGCGATACAGTGAAAGTCGTCGCACCCTTGTCCAATATTGATGTCACGACCTGGACAACAACAGAGAGTACCCCGATTACTCGAGAGTTTGTTGTGGGTGGTATTTTTTACAGCGGGTTTGAAGAATACGATCGGCGCTTGATGTACATCAGTTTGCGCGAAGCGCAGGACATGCTCGGCCGTGGGGACCGGGTGATGGGGGTTGAGCTCAAGGTTAAGGATGTCGATCGCGCCGAAGAAATTTCGCACAAGATAGAGTCGTTTTTGGCGCAAGACCCAAAGTTTTCTAAACTTGGTCCTTACGAGGTACAGGACTGGCATCAACTCAACCGCAACCTATTTACGGCTCTCACATTGCAAAAGATCGTGTTGCTGATTATTTTGACCCTGATCATCGTTGTCGCGACCTTCAATACCGTTTCTGCATTGACGATGATGGTGATTGACAAGACTCGTGAGATCGCCATTTTTCGCTCGATGGGAGCCCGGGCGATCAGTATCTCTCGAATCTTTCAGGTGGTTGGCATTACCATCGGTGGGATTGGGACGGCGCTCGGACTCGGGATTGGTTTGAGTTTTTGTGCGGCGGTTTCTAAATACGGCTACGCGCTCGATCCCAAGGTCTATTTGATTGATCGCCTGCCGATTTCCGTCAATGTCCTAGAAGTCGCGTTGGTGGGGGCAATCACGATGGTGATCTCGTTTGTCGCTATCCTGGTCCCAAGTCGGAGGGCCGCGTTGCTCAGGCCGGTGGAGGGACTGCGGCATAGCTAAGGTGGGTTGGTCCACTGCTACCAAATGGTGTCAATAAAATCGAGCGGGCGAATCAGCGTGTCCTTGGTGACAAGTGGTACCTGATGAACCAGTGCTGTCGCCACAATGAATCTATCCGCGGGGTCTGGATGCATTGCAAGGGAATCTGCGAGTACAGCAATGTCAGTGGTTAGGGCAAGCGGGCTAAGTCGTGGAATAGAACAGATGCGGTTTGCCCAGGCGCCTACTGGGATTTCAAGCTTCAATTTATTTTCGCGTGCTAACAGGGCGACCTCCCAAAACGCTATTGTTGGGACAAACAGTCGTTCAGCACTTTGTATTGCGCGTGTTGCACCGGGACTAAGAAGTTGAGGTTGGAAGCTCCACCACACGGCCACATGCGTATCCAATACTAACATCGTTTATGAGTCCGACGAGTCTGCAACATCCGCGCCCCAGCCAGCATCATCCATGGTTGGCTGTAAGAACTCTTCTTCTGGCACGAGCATCTGCCCCAAGTTTCTCAATCGGCGAAGAACCATCTCCTCTTGTTGCTGTGACGATTCGATGGGAACCAATTTCGCAACGGGTTTGCCCCGCTTTGTGATCACAATTTCCACGCGATCTCGCGCTACGTCATCGAGTATTGCGAGGCACCTCTGTTTGAACACCCCCGCCGCAACCGTTTCATCTTTGTCCATGGATAAAGTCTATGGACAAATACTAGTTTCATCAATAATTCATCTAACTTATCAGCCAAGGTTGTGGTGGGGGACTGTGGTTTGGCCTGTGCGGCCTTGACTCCGCGGAGACACTTGGCAAGTATGCGGAGCTATGTTGTCAATTGATCTAAAGGGAAAACGGGCATTTATCGCGGGGGTGGCCGACGATGGCGGCTTTGGCTTTGCCATTGCCAAGGCGCTCGCTGAGGCGGGGGCGAACATTTGTCTCGGAACCTGGCCCCCGGCCATGGGCATTTTTACCAAGATGTTGAGCATGGGGAAGTTTGACGACTCGCTCATGTTGCCTTCGGGGGAAAAACTTCAATTTGAGAAGGTTTATCCTTTCGACGCTGATTTTGACAGCTACGAAGACATGTCCGCTGAGGTTCGGGAGAGTCGTCGCTATCGGGATCATGGAGATGTCAGCATTGCCGGGATTGCAAAGCGGCTGCGTGAGGACTTTGGCGATCAGGGGGTTGATATTGTTGTGCATAGCCTCGCGAATGGTCCAGAGGTCAAGCGGCCGTTATTGGAGACGAGTCGAAAAGGATACTTGGCTGCGGTAGGCGTGAGCAGCTATTCGTTTACCTCAATGGTGCAGCACTTTGGCCCTATTGTTCGATCGGGCGGGGCTTTCTTGGCGCTCTCTTATATGGCTAGTGAAAAGGTGATTCCCGGGTACGGTGGTGGGATGTCGTCGGCCAAGGCTGCGCTAGAGTCCGATACCCAGGTGCTCGCATACGAGGCGGGGCGCAAGTGGGGGCACCGGGTCAATGTGATTTCAGCAGGACCCTACGCATCGCGTGCGGCTTCGGCAATTGGCTTTATCGATACGATGATCGACTATGCCAAGCGAAACGCGCCGATTCCAGAGTCGATTACGGCTCGGGACGTTGGCGTGACGGGTGCTTTCCTGTGTGGCTCGCTCGGATCTGGAATCACGGGAACCACGGTTTACGTCGACAAGGGGTTTCACGTTATGGGCTTGGCGGTAGATCGGGAAGGGCCCGGGTGACAGAAACGGACTTAGTCGAAGTTCGGGTTCTGTCGGAGGGCCCGGCGGTTGCCCGAATGATGCGGCGCATCGCCAGCGAGATTGTCGAGCGGCTTGCAGATAGTGGACCGTTTGCTTTAGTGGGGATTCGCGCCGGCGGTTTGCATGTTGCCGAGCGGCTCCAGGCATTGATTGGCGAGGTTGAAGGGAAGCCACCGCCACTTGGGGCGGTAGATATTACACTCTACCGGGATGATGTGTTTGTCGGGTTGCCCCGTCCGCTGATTGGCCCGACGGAGCTACCCTTTGACTTGCGCGGTGTTACCGTAGTCCTGGTTGACGATGTGTTGTATACCGGACGCACTGTGCGGGCCGCTCTTGATGCGTTGGTTGACTATGGACGCCCCAAAGCAGTGCAGCTTGCCGTACTAGCCGATCGAGGTCATCGTGAGCTGCCGATTCAGGCCGACTATGTTGGCATTGTCGCCGAGACCGCGGCAAGTGAGTCGGTCAAAGTCATCTTCAAACCGGATGGTTCGGTCGATCGAGTTTCGGTTCGCAAGCGCAAGGAGCAGCCGTGACAAGCGAGCTGGGGGGATTTCGCCATCGCCATTTGCTTGGTATTAGCGAGCTCGATGCGCAAGATATCATTTCAATTCTCGATCTGACGGACTCCTTTGCGGAGATCAATGAGCGATCGATCAAAAAGGTTCCAACATTGCGCGGGCGGACCGTGATCAATCTGTTTTTGGAAAATTCGACGCGTACGCGAACCTCATTTGAGATCGCCGGCAAACGAATGAGCGCCGATACGATCAATATTACCGGCTCGGGCTCCTCGACGAGCAAGGGGGAGTCGATCCTCGATACGGCCAAAAACCTAATGGCGATGCGGCCTGACGTAATTGTCGTCCGTCACCAGGCCGCGGGAGTCCCAAGGTTGATTGCAAAGCATATCGATGCTGCCGTCGTGAATGCCGGGGATGGAACCCATGAGCATCCAACCCAAGCGCTATTGGATTGCGCCACGATCCGCAAACATAAAGGGGACATTGCAGGACTCGAGGTTGCCATTGTTGGCGATATCGATCACTCTCGCGTTGCGCGTTCCAATGTTCTTGCCCTGGTAAAACTGGGAGCGCGGGTACGCCTATGCGCTCCCGCAACCCTGATCCCGCTCGGGATCACCCAGCTGGGCGGTGCGGAAACGAGTCAAAAGGTAAGCGTACACCACGATCTGAAGTCAGCCCTGGAAGGGGCGGATGTTGTGATGATGCTTCGCATTCAAAACGAGCGAATGCTCGGAGAGCAGTGTCGGTTTGCCAATGTTCGTGAGTATTCGCGCTACTTTGGACTGTCAGAGCGAACCGTTGCGTTTGCCAAACCAGACGCAATTATCATGCATCCCGGTCCCATTAACCGGGGGGTGGAAATGACGCCAGAGGTTGCTGATGGTTCCCGCTCGGTGATTTTGCATCAAGTGAACTACGGCGTCGCGGTTCGCATGGCGGTGTTGTATTTGCTTGGTGGCGGTGTCGTCGATGGGAGGTCACAGGATTGACAGAGTCCTCAACCTGTAAAGAGTCCTCAACCTGTGGGGAGATGGCGTTACGCGTGGATCGCGTATCGAAACGGTACGGCGACCATCAGGCGGTCAAGGGGCTTTCGTTTGAGGTGCCAAAGGGGGTGGTGTTTGGCATCCTTGGGCCTAACGGTGCTGGGAAGACAACGACACTGCGAATGATAAACGATATTGTTGCCCCGGACATGGGCGAAATCAGATTGTTCGGTACATTGCCTCCGGGTCGAAGGGCGGCAGAAAGCATTGGATACCTCCCAGAAGAGCGCGGTTTGTATCCCAAAATGCGCGTCGATACGATGCTATGTTTTTTTGGCCAATTGCGCGGATTAAGCTCTACTTTGGCCCGCGACCGGGTGCAGACGTGGCTTGCGCGTCTTGACATTGCAAATTGGCGGCGGAGTCGGGTGCAAGACTTATCCAAGGGGATGCAGCAGAAGGTGCAATTTATTGCTGCGCTGTTGCATGAGCCGGAGCTTTTGATTTTGGATGAGCCTTGGAGTGGTCTCGACCCTGTGAACGCAACGACGCTTCGGGCGGCGGTACTTGAGCAGCGAGAAAAGGGACGAACAGTCCTGTTCTCAACGCACTTGATGGCCCAAGCGGAGACGATTTGTGATTCGGTTTGCATTGTCGCCGGCGGGACTAAGGTTCTTGAGGGACGCGTGGCGGATTTGCTTAAAGGGTCCGGCGTCGAGTCTCGCGTTCGGTTAGAGTTTGTCGATTCGGGGGGACGCGAGGCAGCAGGTACGGTGTTTGGTGATGTATCTATCGTCGAAAGTGTCGTTTCTGATCGCGATGGTGTCACCGAGATCGCATTGGTAGAGGGGATTCGGCCCGAGGTATTGCTCGCCCGTCTGGGAGAGGCGCGAATTTTGGTCCGTAAGTTTGTTCCAGTGCGACCGTCGCTCCATGATATTTTTATAAAGACCGTAGCCCGGGCTGGAAGCGATTCGGTGGATGAGTCATGACAGCGCCCTGGTTTATTGTTGCCCGACGCGAATTTTTAGAGCGCGTACGAACCAAGTGGTTTGTCGTCGTAACCCTATTGGGTCCCATTGCCATGGCTGGGTTATTGATCGTCCCCGCCTGGCTGGCCAAACGTAGCGCGGAGCAAGAGACGCGCATTTCTGTTGTCGATCACTCCGCGCGAGATATTGGCGCGAAGATCGCCACGGTGATTGGCGCAGTCGGCGCCAACATTATTGTCGAGCCTGTTGATGTGACGGCATCGCAAGAAACACTGCAATCGCAGATTCGCGACAAACGCATTGCCGGGTATCTGATCGTTCCTAAGGATGTTCTCACGGGGGGAGATGTTGTCTACCGTGGTTCCAACGCGACCAATTTGGGTGTCGTAACCCTGGTACGCGAAATCGTCAATATTGCGGTGCAGAGTGTGCGCGCCATCGATGCCGGGATGAATCCCGACCAAATTGCCCAGATCATGCAGCGAGTTCCCATGCAGACATACCAGACCACCGGAGGTGCGGAGACTTCGGGCGAAGCGGTTTTTGTTATCGCTTACGGCACAATGTTTTTGCTCTACATGGCGGTGCTACTTTATGCAGTCAACGTTTTGCGCAGCGTGATTCAAGAAAAAGCGACACGGGTTGTAGAGCTTTTGATTGCCGCGATTCGGCCTCGTTCGCTGTTGGTTGGCAAACTCTTTGGTGTCGGCAGCGTTGGGCTATGCCAATTTTTGATTTGGGGGCTCTTCGGTGTGGTTTTGTACCATTATCGTGTTGGGATTCTCGGACTCTTTGGTGTCACTGGTGGTGGTTTTGAGCTTCCGTCAATTACACTCGGAACGATCGCGCTAATATTGCTCTATTTTGTGCTCGGATTTTTCTTCTATGCATCGATATATGCGGCAATTGGCTCCATGGTGAATAGTGAGCAAGATGCTCAGCAGGTCCAGACACCCATGATGCTGCTTCTGATTGTACCATTGCTATGTATGCAGCTTGTTGCAAATGATCCGAGGGGGCTGGTTGCGGAGGTGTTGACATTGTTCCCGATCTCGTCCCCCGTATTGATGCCAATGCGATATTTGTTAGGAGGTAGTACGGTTTTTGATCTTGCACTTTCGATAGCGATCCTTGCGATATCGATTGCTGGGTCGATGTTTGTCGCCGCGCGGATCTACCGTGTTGGGATTCTTATGTACGGAAAACGGCCAACGCTGCGTGAGTTATGGCGTTGGGTACGGTTTCCTGAATCGTAGCAGAACGATCCGCTCCAGGGCCTACCAGACTCATTTTTTGGCTCAGTGGATGGTGATAGAATTATTCAGCGAAAGTCAACGAGCTGCGAGTCTCCGGCGATCTCGGTCGCGCCCGGCAGTTTTAACGGCCTGTTTTGTTGTTCGGAGATAACAGAAGAGGTTCAACACTGCGCGAATGGTGTTTCACACGACATAAAACTGGACACGTTTCCCTTTGATGAAGAGAATTTTCGCTTTGCCCTCGGTTGCGATTAAAGCAGATTAATGGACCTGGGAACCGATGTCGGTGTGGTGGCTGTTTGAGGTCTGAGGATTCCTCGTCCTCACTACCGGCAGTGCGGTGTGACTCCTTGGATGACGACATCTCGCTTGTGGAGGCGGTATCGGTGGCGGGAGTGGTGGGGGCACCGAGGCGAGCGACTGATTGGGAGCCTTCCTTACTGTCCATCGCGACTCATCTGGACGGGACAAGCTTTGGTAACTCTGTCGCGGGCAGGTTTCTGATGTTTGGGACTGATCGGACTCCAGTAAGGGAGTCAATTCCATCAGTGGGGTTAGCGGGTGTGCTGATGGTGTCCATTCAGGCTCAAATGCTGAGGATTTAGGCAGTGAAATACGTGAGGTGGTTGTCCATGTCGTTTGCGAGGCTGTTCGACGGCGAGTGGGCGATGAATCTTCCCAATCCTTGTGTTTGGCAATCTCCGGCTCCTGTTTCGCACCCCGAATGGGTATTGATATCACTGAGGCGATTTTCTGGAATCTATCACGAACAAATTTGATAGTTGCCTGAGCGGATCGTTCTAGTACCGGGCGGATTCGGTCAAGATTTTTGGGAGGCGTCAATAGAATCAGACAAAAGTACGCCCCAAGTCCGACGATTCCATAGACAACTTGGAGAAAAGCATAACCAAACCTAGACGCCACATGGACTCGTTTTTCGAGCGCTGTGACCACTGCTTTCGCATATTGTGCTTGTTTTGACCCCACCCTTTCCTAACTGTGACGTGTCTTGGTTCGAAAACCAACTATTACTGACTCGTGATGATGACTAGATGTATTCAATAAGAGAACACGCGTTCTATTTTCGCCAAATTCTCCTCAGCGACATTATCCTACCCTCCTCAAACGGGCACTATTGCACCGAAATGACGGTGATTGAGTTGTGGACCCAGAAAACACCTGCAACAGTACACTCGGTGTTATGGACAATACAGAAAAAACAGACTCGGAATTTCGCGATGCGCTGGCCCGTGTTTCTGATGCCGTCAGATTTCTTGATGCAATTGGATCGTTCTCAATGCCACCATGCAGGTCTATATGATTGGGCGAAGAAGGATTCACGATTGGCCAGTGGCTTGGCCCTCACTTGGAGCGGCTGGCGCAGGATGAGCGTGGCTCTGTCGCGAAACGGGCCCACAAGCTTCTAGGAAACCTTGACGCTCTGAAAGGGGGTTAGTCTGGGCTAGATCCAGGTGCTTCCCGGCCAGAGGTCGCTGTGAAGCATGTTCGTAGTTGTTTCTCTCGGTTTCAATTTCGCGTATCAATGAAATTGTCCTAGAGCTCGTAATACGAATTGTCTAGGATGTATCGCTCTCAAGGAGGACACATGCACAAGTGGACGCACTTTATCGTTAGCCTGTCGCTTGCTCTGGCTGCTTCGTGCGGCTCTGTGGAGTCCAACCTTCGAGACGGTCCGATCCTAACCGTTACGCAAGCCGGGGATGGGTTTGGGGTTGTTCGCTCGAGCCCGGCTGCGATTGATTGTGGCGACACGTGTAGCGGCCCGGTCCCAATAGACAGCGTTGTCAACCTAACGGCAACGGCAGAACAACACTCCACGTTCGTCGGCTGGTCCGGTGACTGCTCTGGGTCGGCGGCGACGTGCAGTGTAGAGATTGGCGGAGACCACGATGTGACCGCGACGTTTACGCGTGACAGGGGGACGCTAGAGGTTTCCACAATAGGCAGCGGTGAGGCTACGATCGTTTCGTCGCCCCCGGGCATTGATTGTGGGACGATCTGCGCCGCCGATCTGCCAATCGGAGCAGAAATTACACTGACACTGACAAGTGAGACCGGAACCAGACTAGAGAGCTGGTCAGACATTTGCGGGGACGAAGATGTGTGCGTGTTTACATTCGAGCAAGCGACAACACTTAGTGCAGATATCCGTAAGTGTTCTGCCGCCCCTAGCGTGTTCGATACATCAGGTACTTATTCGGTGACCGTTCCACAAGACTGTCTCGCCGCGACTATCAAAGCTTGGGGGGCCGGCGGGGGCGGCACGGATGGTACTGTCGCAACGGGCGGAGGAGGAGGGTTTGCATCGGTGCGGGCCCCACTCTTGGGCCATTCCACGTTGCAGGTTGTCGTCGGCACCGGTGGTGCACAAGGTCTAGCTGGATCAGGGGCAGGCGGCGGTGGTGGTAGTGCGGTGTTGTTTTCAACTGACTTGTCTGATCCGATCATTGTCGCTGGCGGCGGTGGTGGTGCGGGTTCCTTCGGACGAGGTGGCGCAGGAGGTGGTAAGAGCGGGTTCGATGATCACACGATCAGAGTCCAAGATTCCCGAGGCCAAGGTGCTAGCACCTCGGGTCCTGGGCTCGGGGGGCAAGGCGTTCGCGGTGGGCTAAACGGAGAATCCGGCTCCTCCCATGACGGCGGCAAAGGGGGGGCTGACGAGCCGAATCTATCTGGCGAAGCTGCCAAGGGGGGGAGTGGGTTTGGCGCAGGTGGCGCAGGCGGTCTTTTCAGCGGATCGGATGGCGGCGGCGGTGGCGGTGGTGGCGGCGGTTACTTCGGTGGCGGCGGTGGTGGTGGTGGCAACTCGGGTGGTCGTGGTGGTGTTGGCGGTGGCGGTGGTTCTTCCTATGTGAGTCGCGCTGGGAACACCGACACCGAGGTCGAGCCCGGCGACGACCGAGGCAATGCAGGCAAAGCATCCAGTGACGCTGACTACGCGGATCTAGCGGGCAGGGGAAACCCAACCAACGGCAACCCGGGGCGTGTTGTGATCCTATGGGCTGCCGAGTAATCGGTTCCCAACCGTTAACTTATGTTCGCTATGAAGGTTTCCAAAAGCTTCGAGTATAGTCGAAACTTGCAGAATGATCGGCAAAATTTCGTGTATGATCGAAGTCTGTATCTCGAGAAGATCGCGATTTGGGCAGAGTGAATGGCGAGTGGTGAATGGGGCCGGATTGGACCTTCCTACTTTGTCGAACTGCTTAAAGAAAGTTGGCAAAGTTAGATCCGTCCCGCAGCGGTTGTTTTCCCTCGTATTTCGCAAAAGCTGTGGATATGATTCGGCGGTGAGATCACAAATAGTGAGTATTGTTGCATTATTCGGGATTGGTTGCGGCAGTGTTGGTGCCGGTCCGCAAATGTTGTCGGTCGAGTTTCAAGGAGAAGGGGGCGGCTCTGTTGTCTCGGAGCCCGGGGGAATCGATTGCAATTTGAGTGGCTGCGAGGCCGAGTTTCCGCCATTTTCTAGGGTAACCCTCGTGGCGCAGCCAGACGAAGATTCCATTTTTTCTGGTTGGTCTGACGGTGGCTGCTTAGAAATAACGAACGATCAAAAGTGCATTGTTGAAATGAGCGAAGCGCTGCACGTATCGGCAATATTTGAAGCAGCACACGTACTATTTATTCATCCCGCAGGGAACGGTTTTGTCACCGCCCAGTCCGACGATGTCGCGAAAGAATGTACACAAACATGCTCAGAACGCTATCGGGACAATACTCAAGTGAAACTGATGGCCGTCCCGAGTGGGGCTAACTCGTTTGTAGGCTGGACGGGTGCGTGTCAGGACTTTGATAGTGATCCTGTCTGCTCTGTGACTCTAGATAAAGCAAAACAAGTTGATGCGCTATTTTCGGGTGTCCGCACTTTTGTGACGGGCACATCCGAATCCGTCTGGGGACTTCCTGAGCAGATCGATTTTTCAACCGGAACGTCGGGGGTTGATGATCCAACAGTCCGCTTTGATGAGCTCGAGATCTGCTTTGACCTCGCATCTAATATTGCGTGCGCATCCCGGGACTCTCGCTCCTCGCCGTGGCGAGAGGCTCGAGAGATCGATACTCTCAACAGTCACTGCAACGAAACCACGCCTACGTTCAGTTCGGACGGTCTGATGTTGGTATTGGCAAGTCGCCGAACAACCGGACCAGAATGTCAGGATTATTGGGATCTCTATGCTGCGACCCGGCGCAGCGTGCGGGACAAATGGGACCCTCCCAAGAAGCTCAACATCAATAGCGCTACCAATGACTTCAGCCCCGTGATTTCTCCAGATTCGAATCAAATCATCTTTAGCTCTGGGCGTGGTGCCGACAAAGAAGATCATTTATATATTTCGCGGCGACCTGACATTTCATCTTCTTTGTGGTCTGAGCCGCAGCGATTGGAGGGATCAATCAAATCGGCCTTTGCTACCCATTGGGGAATCAAAGGGACGTTGATTCTAAGTAGCAGTCATTTGAAGGGTGGTCTCAATCGGGATATTTTCTTCGCAGATATTGTTGAGAACAGTATCAAAAACGTCGAGACCATTCTTGGGTTCGGCTCCTCTGAGCGAGAAGAGGATGGGTGGCTATCAAGGGATCTGCGCACCTTGTACTATTCAAGGGATGTCGAAGGTCGAAGCGTGATACTGCACGCCAAGCACAGATAGCTTCGCACCTGGCGATTGTAATGTTATCGCTTGCAACATATGAACTGTGCAAACCACGCATTCTGCAATTTATTACCGTGTTGGAGCACGGTAATATTCTGTAACTTATTACCGTGCTCAGGCATGGTAATGGCGAATCGCGCTGCTACAGCTGCTGGGCCAAGTATGTTGGCTCGCCGAGCGATTTGATCAGTGCAAGTTGGGTTTCGATCCAGTCAGCGTGAGCCTCTTCGTCAGCGAGGATCTTGGTTAATAGCTCAAAGGAGCCGTAGTCTTGGAGATCGCGACACAGATCGGTCCCGACGTTGAGGTTTTTAATCGCCTGGTCTTCGAGCTTCCAGTCCAATTGAAGTTGCTCGGTAACGGTTTCGCCGACGTTTACTTTGCCGAGGCGCTGCAAATTTGGCACTCCGTCGAGATAGAGAATCCGGGAGATGACCTGATCTGCGTGGCGCATTTCTTCAATCGATTCTGCCCTCATCTTTGTTGCCAAGGCGCTGTATCCCCAGTTTTCACACATCTTTGAGTGAATGAAATACTGGTTAATCGACGTGAGCTCGTTGGTTAGCAGGTCGTTTAGGGTGTCTATGATTCGTTGGTCGCCCTTCATGCGGCTTCGGACGTTACCGGTAACGTCCTTGCCGGGCAATCAAAACAGGCCGGTTTATCGGCCCTTGTTTCAAGCATCTCGTAGATGGATTCTTTGCAGGCACCGCAGCCAGTGCCGGCACCGCACATTTGTCCGACTTCCGTGACGGTTCTGGCGCCACATTCGATCGCGTCCGCGACGTCCCGGTCGGTTGCGATTTTGCAAAGACAAAGAATCATAGCCTGAATTTGAAAATAATATTCAAATCTCTTTCATGCAAGACCTAAGTTTCACAAGGTTAGTTACCTATTTGATTTTAAAGGAATAAAAATCAGATCGTGCGATCCCACACCACCCCGGAAAAACGCTCATTTTGTCACCAAAAAACCGAGTTAGACCTACCCTGGGCAATACAAGCGGCCTGGGGCTTTGCCAACCCGGAACGTTACGGATTTGTCCGGATATGTCCCAAGAAATGGTTTTCACACGAGTTGTCGTTTCAAGATCGAAAATCACCGTGTGGAACCAAGAACTTGGGGTAGAACGCGCGAAGAGTATGACGTTTCCGGGCTAAAGTCAGGACCATGGGAAGTCTTTCACGAAGGTCAAGAATTCGGCGTGTGTTGGTTGCGAATCGCGGAGAAATCGCCGTCCGAACCATTCGCACGTGTCGTTCGATGGGGATCGAGACGGTGGCAATCTACAGTGAGCCGGACCGATTGGGGTTGCATGTTCTGATTGCCGATCAGGCGCATTGTGTTGGGCCGGCCGAAGCAACCGCGAGCTATTTGGATATCGACCGGATTCTGGAGGTCTGTCGGGTCAGCGGTGCCGATGCGGTGCATCCTGGCTATGGATTTTTGTCCGAGAATGCCACCTTTGCGGACCGAATCACCGAGGCCGGACTGATATGGATTGGCCCCAGTGCGGCTGCGATTGCAACCATGGGGTCTAAGACGCGCGCCCGCGAGGCGGCAGTGAGCGCGGGTCTTCCGGTTGTCCCTGGCGATCACGGTGATAGTAGCAGCGGCTTTTCTTCAGCAGCTGTCGCTGCTCAAGCAGCCGAGCAGTTGGGGTTTCCTGTCATGATCAAAGCCTCAGGTGGTGGTGGTGGAAAGGGTATGCGGGTGATTGAGAAGGTGCGCGAATTCCCCGCAGCGTTTGAGAGCGCACAACGCGAGGCCCTGTCCGCTTTTGGCAATTCGGCGGTGTATCTGGAGAAGGCGCTGATTCGACCCAGACATGTCGAGATACAGGTTTTTGGTGATTCCCACGGAAATGCGGTGCATCTGGGAGAAAGAGATTGTTCGATTCAGCGACGGCATCAGAAGATCGTCGAAGAGAGTCCTTCACCGGCGGTTGATAACCACCTGCGACAACAAATGGGAGCAGCCGCTGTGGCTTTGGCAAAGGCCCAGCAATATGTGGGTGCCGGGACCGTAGAGTTTCTTTTGGATGAAGATGGCAAGTATTACTTTCTCGAAATGAACACCCGCCTTCAGGTCGAACATCCCATCACAGAAATGACCTACGCAGTGGATTTGGTCGCATGGCAGCTCGAGGTAGCACGGGGAGGACGGCTGCCGATGACCCAAGATGAGTTAACGAGACGTCGCACGGGGGCGGCGATGGAATGTAGAATATATGCCGAAGATCCGGTGCAGTTTTTGCCGTCATCGGGGACAATCGAATATCTTCGCACCCCGGCGGGTCCATTCGTTCGGGATGATGCCGGGATCTATCAAGGCGCGGTTGTGTCCATTTATTATGATCCATTGCTGTCCAAGCTTGTGGTTTGGGGGGATTCTCGGTCACAGGTAATCGCCAGAATGAGCGCTGCTTTGGATGAATACCTTGTTCATGGGGTGGAGACAAACTTGGCCTTTCATCGCTGGCTTTTGCGCGATCCAGACTTTGTGGTGGGAGACTACGACATCGGTTTTGTGGCGCGGAGACGAACTGGGCAACCCGACAAAAACACCTCCTTAGCCCGCGATACTGTGGCCCAGGACACCGCGGTAGTCGCCGCTGTCCTTGACCATGCGTTGCGTCCCACACAGGCTAGTGAACTTCGATCTAGTCTGGCGACTTCAGCATGGCGCTCTGCATTTCGCCCCAAACGATGACATCGGGATCTCGCCTTGCAGTCAAGTCCTTGAAAAGGCTTGGGGTTTGACGAAATCTGGAAACCATCGCGAGGTTCCATTTGTCGTTCCCATGTGGGATAGGGAAGTGCTAGCATGCCTCGGAGTTACAACTTTCCGATAGACATCAAGGACCATGGCTAAACAAACAAAATTCATCTTCGTAACTGGCGGCGTCGTCTCCTCGCTTGGCAAGGGTCTGGTGAGCGCCAGCATCGGGGCTCTCATGCAAAATCGTGGGCTTCGAGTTGCCAATATGAAATTAGATCCATATATCAATGTGGATCCCGGCACGATGAACCCGTTCCAACACGGTGAGGTCTATGTCACAGAGGATGGTGCGGAGACGGATTTAGATCTAGGCCACTACGAGCGGTTTGTTGAGTCGCCGATGTCGCGTCTCAACAATGTAACGACTGGTCAAGTCTATCATACGGTCATCAATAAGGAGCGAAAAGGGGAGTACCTCGGGGGCACAGTTCAGGTGATTCCCCATATCACCGACGAAATCAAACGTCGTGTATTGCGTTGTGCTGAAGGGCTCGACCTACTGATCGTGGAGGTAGGCGGTACCGTAGGTGATATTGAATCGTTGCCATTTATTGAGGCTGTCAGGCAGTTGCGCGTCGAACTTGGTCCGCAAAATAGCCTTTCAGTGCACCTGACACTCATCCCCTATGTTGCTGCTGCCGGTGAACTGAAGACAAAACCAACGCAGCATTCTGTTGGGAAATTGCGTGAGATAGGGATTCAAGCAGACGTTCTGTTGTGTCGGTGCGATCGTCCCCTAGAGCAGGATATCCTCAAAAAGATAGCGATGTTCTGTAATGTACCGCTCACAAGTGTATTTCAATCAATCGATGTAGATACGATTTATCAGCTCCCACTGCATTTGGCTGAGCAAGGGCTCGATGAAAAGCTCTCCGAGCTGCTCAACATATGGTCTCGTGCTCCACAGCTGGACGAGTGGAAAGCCATTACGACGAAGATCCTTAACCCTACGCGCAGCGTTACCGTTGGATTTGTCGGTAAGTATGTTCAGCTGGTCGAATCATATAAGAGCATTAATGAGGCGCTGATTCATGCTGGGATTGCCAATGATTCGGGAGTGACCATTCGTCATATCGACGCAGCACAGATTGAAGAAAAAGGTGCGGCGGTTGTTCTCGCGGATACCGACGCGATTCTCGTTGCTCCAGGATTTGGCGCACGTGGGACCGAGGGCAAAATCGAAGCGATTCGCTACGCGCGCGAAAATCAAATTCCCTTCTTTGGGATCTGTTTGGGGATGCAGCTCGCCGTCGTAGAGTTTGCGCGCAATGTTTGTGGCTTGCAGGATGCCAATTCGTCTGAGCTGGCGCCAGACACCCCTCATCCTGTCGTAGACCTCATGCCTGATCAGAGAGGGATCGCTGACAAAGGGGCGACGATGCGGCTCGGGAGCTATCCATGTGCGCTTCGTTCAGGATCGATCGCGGCGCGCGCATATGGAGCCAGTTCGATCTCAGAGCGTCATCGTCATCGCTGGGAGATCAATAATAACTATCGTGATACCCTTACACGGAACGGGATGTTGATTTCTGGAAGCTCGCCAGATGATCGGCTGGTGGAGATCGTTGAACTCTCAAACCATCCGTACTTTATCGCATGCCAGTTCCATCCCGAGTTTCAGTCTCGACCCAGCAAGGCGCATCCATTGTTTGCAGGGTTTGTCTCAGCTGCAGTGCAATACGCAGAGGCCCGGGCCCAAATAGGAAAAGCATCGGCTGCAACTGCTGAATTATATTCTTGACGTAATAGCTGGTTCACCTCGGCGACCAATTGTCAAGCTCTTTCATCAGTTGAGCTGCAAGTTTTAGGCCACACGACAAAGACTGCTTTACATGCTTCTATGTGGCCGTTATAATTTCCTATGAGGCTCTCGATTTCCGAGAGCGAGAGGGGAAATAGAGCAATATGGCAATGGAGATGCGCCTACAGCTGAAGCTGTCTCAGCAACTGGTTATGACCCCCCAGTTGCAGCAGGCGATTAAGCTCCTACAACTGTCACGAATGGAGCTGGTCGACCTGGTTCGTGAAGAAATGCTTGAGAATCCTGTATTGGAAGACGATCAGGAAAGCATAACCGAACTCTCTCGGGCTAATGACGTTTTGGGGACCCAGGCACAGGCCGATAGAATGGTTGAAACAGCCGGGGCGACGGAACCCCCTGTTGGAGAGGCGGCAAAGGGCACTGAAACCACTGAGGTGAATGCAGACGCGAGCGCGGTTCGTGAGATCGATTGGGAAAACTACCTCAATAACTACTCTAGCGCACCTCAGGGGCCATCGTTTCGGGGTGGGGAGGGTGAGGAGCTACCCTCCCTAGAGGCGACACTGACACGTTCGCCCTCCCTCTATGACCACCTTGCGTGGCAGCTCAAGATGTCGGACTTGAGCGACCGCCAAATGCAAATCGGGCTGGTGATTATTGGAAATATTGATCCCAATGGTTATGTCAAAGAGCCCCCGTTATCTGAGATGGCGGCGGAGGCAGGTTGCACCGTTGAAGAATTAGAGATCGTCCTAGAAACGATACAAACTTTTGATCCAGTCGGCATCGGATCGCGTAGCCTAGCAGAATGCCTGCTCAACCAGGCGATCCATTATGGTGAAGACGACGATCTCGTCGTCAAGATTATCAAATCCCACCTGAAGAACCTGGAGAAGAAGAGCTATCAGGCGATCGTGCGTGACACCAAACAACCTCTAGAAGAAGTGTACGAGGCTGTGAAGGTGATTATGGAATTCGATCCGCGGCCAGGTCGCCAATATACTTCTGAAGACCCCCATTACATTACACCTGATGTCTATATCCATCGCGTCGGTGACAAGTTTTTCGTTGTGTCAAATGACGATGGATTGCCGAAATTGAAAATTTCGTCATTCTATCGAAATGCTCTCGATTCTTCAAAAGGGGCGAAGGAATATATTCAGGACAAGTTACGCTCAGCCCAATGGTTGATACGATCGATTCAACAGCGGCAACGAACGATTATTAAGGTCAGCGAATCGATCCTAAAATTTCAGCGAGATTTCTTTGAAAAAGGTGTCGCACACCTAAAACCGCTCATTCTTCGGGATGTTGCTGAAGATATTGGAATGCACGAATCGACGATATCAAGGGTAACGACGAACAAGTATGTCCACACCCCGCAGGGAATTTTCGAGCTCAAGTTCTTCTTTAATTCTGGGATTTCGCGAACCAATGGTGATGATCTAGCTTCGCAGGCTGTAAAGAGCAAGATCAAGCATTTGATCGGTTCCGAAGACCCAAAACGGCCATTCTCGGATCAGAAAATCGTCGAGGCGCTCAAGAAATCGGGAATCGACATCGCCCGGCGGACGGTTGCAAAGTATCGCGAACAAATGGGGATTCTGAGCTCATCAAAACGGAAACAACTGTTCTGACCGGATGGGGGAACCTGTTGATTTTGGGACTTATCCCATAGGAACCTGTCCCCATACGTCCTATGATTGTTAGAATCAAACGGGGAGATTGATATGCAATTGTCGGTGACGTTTCGGCACATGGAGGCAACAGAGGCGCTCAAAAGCTACGCTGGAGAAAGAATACAGCGGATTAAGAAATATTTTCCTGATCCGATTTCTGTGCACGTTGTTCTGAGTACAATTCGCTACAATCATCGTGTCGATGTAAACGTCCAATTGCACAACGGTTTCCAAATCGCCGGTAGAGAAACGACGGAAAACATGTATTCCTCGATTGATCTGGTTGTCGCCAAGATCGAGCGCCAGGTTCGTCGCTATAAGGATAAACTTAGGACGCATAAGACCAAAAGCAATTTTGCTCCTGTGCCCTGGACCCATAGTGTCTTGGTGTCCGAGGAGCCGATTGCTTCTACGGAAGAGAGCACACCGCCTGAGCAGTCAGCCCGAGAGCCCAACGTTGTTCAGCGCACCGAGCGTTTTCATGCCAATCCGATGTCTGTGGCGCAGGCCGCGATGCAATTGGATTTGCTCGATGAGCAGTTTTTGGTGTTTCGCAACCAGGACAGTGGTGGAGTGAACGTTATATACCGGCGTGAAGATGGCAGTTATGGGCTCATCGAACCCCAAGAACGAGACGACGCAAACAGCCGCGGATAGTCGTGATGGCACCCCACCCGATGATCAGATACAGATCTAGTCAATCATCACTAACGGTCCTATGCTAGGATTTGCCCGAATCTAACAATGAAGATTGTCGACTTGATTCATAAGGAGATGATTCTTCCGGCGCTTAAGTCGTCCGGTAAGACCAGCATTCTCAAGGAACTCGCTACGTATTTGGCCGCCAACCGGTCTGATATTGAAGAGAGCGAGTTGGTTCGTGTGCTGATCGATCGTGAGGCGCTTGCTTCGACGGCGATTGGTGAAGGCGTTGCGATTCCTCATGGTAAATTGCCATCGATCCAGGACATTGTGGCGTGTATGGGAAGAGCGCCCAAAGGAGTCGATTTCGACTCGATGGATGGTGAACCAACGTACCTGTTCTTCGTTTTGGTTGCGCCAGAAAATTCTACCGGGACTCATCTCAAGGCATTGGCGCGGATTAGCCGAATATTTAAGGATCCTCAATTTCGCGGCAGACTTTTAGAGGCTAACGACGCCGAGCATATGTACGAGGTCATCGCGCAAGAGGATGCGAAATATTAGCAGTAGAAAAAGGGCTTCTTTCTTTGCTGCATACGCGCGGGGTCCACTCTTGACCACAACATCTCTAAGTCGTTATTTTCACTCAAAGATGTTGACAGCAAAAGCTGGCTTAGGGCTATGCGCATTGTAGTTGTCACGGGGCTTTCGGGGGCCGGAAAGAGCACGGTTCTCGATGCTTTGGAGGACGTGGGGATGTATTGCGTCGATAATATCCCGCTCCCGCGTTTGGATTCATTAATCCAGTTTCTCTCAGGGGATTCAAGTGTCAAAGGGGTGGCGATTGGCGTGGATGCCAGACAACATCGTTACCTAGACGAGTATCATGATCAGTTAGCGGGTCTTCGGACTCGCGGACATGATGTCGATGAGTTGTTTTTGGAGGCGAGTGACGCAGTGTTGCAGCAACGTTATTCGGCAACTCGCCGTCTTCACCCGCTCGCAGGTGACAACCTAAGCGTAGGAATTCGCCGGGACCACGACCGAATGTCTGATCTTCGTCAACGGGCGGCGGTCATTAATACCTCAACGTTGAATGTGCATGAGCTCAGGGCCATGGTGCAGGAACGCTACACGCAAGCGGACGGGAATCTGTCGATTTCACTGGTTTCTTTTGGTTTTCGGGCCGGGATTCCAACGGAGGCAGATCTCATTTTTGATGTGAGATTTCTGAAAAATCCGTACTTCGAGGCACATCTATCAGCGCGGGATGGAACAGATTTACAGGTGAAAGATTACATATTCAGCGATCGCCGAGCATATCCGCTTATCGGGCACATCGAGTCCTTTTTATCGTTTACCCTTCCTCACTATCAAAGTGAGGGTAAGCTATATTTGACTGTAGCGATTGGCTGCACAGGAGGAAGACATCGATCTGTAGTGGTTGCCGAAGAGTTGGCAAAGCGCTTCGAACATGCTTGGGACACGAAGATACGACATCGAGACATTGATCGTGGCGCAGAAAATGAGTGAAATTGAAGAACATGCGACGACGGTAACAATCGTCAATGAGCTAGGCCTTCATGCTCGGGCCGCTACCAAATTTGTGCAGCTTGCATCAAAGTATCCCTGTGATGTTTTTGTCGAAAAAGATGGCCAAGAAGTCAACGGAAAGAGCATCATGGGGGTGCTTATGTTGGTCGCTGCAAGAGGCTCTCGGATTACGATTCGGACTCGTGGAGAGCAAGCACACGAGGCCGGGGAGCAGCTCGTCGATCTGGTGGTAAAACAGAAGTTTGGCGAGACTTAGGCGAATGGCAAATCATTCTGAAGAAAAGGGTGCGGGTGATGGTCGGGTAGAACTATGGAAAACGGGTGTGCCCGCTGCACCTGGCATTGCGATTGGACGCGCATATCTAGTCGATCGACGTCGATTGAGAACGCCCAAAAGACATCTCCAAAGTGACGAGATTGACGATGAGCTGGCGCGATTTCGCCAATCGCTGCAGACTAGTGACCGGCAGCTAGAGCGAATTAAACAAAAGATTGAGGCTCGCGAGGAAAGCGAGCATTACAATATTATTGCTGCACACCAATTGATTCTCCACGACGAGCATTTGGTCGATGAAACGATTCGTTATATCATTGAAGAAAAGATAAACGCAGAGTGGGCTCTCCAAAGGACTGTTGAACACATTCGGGGTGTTTTCGATGCGATCGAAGATGACTACTTTCGGGAGCGTCGTAGTGACGTTGACTTTGTTGGCGAGCGTGTACTTCGAAACTTGCTTGGTCGCCAGGTCGCACCGGTCAAGCCTCCACCCGATGCGGTTATTGTCGCTCACGATTTGTCACCCGCCGATACCGCTCAGCTTCATCGTGCTGCGGTTGCAGGTTTGGTTACAGCAGCGGGGGGAAAAACGTCCCATACAGCGATCATTGCTCGCGCTCACCAGATCCCGGCAGTTGTCGGACTGGAAGACATCATTGCAGAAGTTGGCACAGATGATCTGATTGTTGTCGACGGTACGAGTGGAACCGTAGTCGTGAATCCGAGTCCGCAGATTGTTGCGCAGTATCGGGATCAAGCTCGTCGGGAAGCCGCGGTTGGGGCTGCGCTGCGCTCGAATAGGGAGCTCCCTGCGACGACCAAAGATGGTACCAGTGTTGAGCTTGTTGCCAACGTCGATCATGTTGAGGAGGTCGCTGGGGCCTTGGAGTGTGGCGCCGGTGGTGTCGGGCTATTTCGTACAGAGTATCTATTTTTAACCAGTGACCGTCCACCTGACGAAGATATGCACTACGAAGTGGCAACTTCAGTGTTGCGTGCTATGGAGGGGCGAGTCACGACGTTTCGGACATTTGATCTCGGTGCGGACAAGCTTACCGATTTGATTGGCGATCATAGCGAGATGAACCCTGCGTTGGGGCTGCGCTCGATTCGGCTTTGTTTAACAGATCGTGCTCTTCCTGCATTCAAACAGCAACTTCGTGGTCTACTGCGTGCCTCGAAATATGGGAATGCGCGCATTATGTTTCCCTTGATCTCGGGCTTAACAGAATTACGATCTGCCATAGAGGTTCTTGATGAGGCAAAAATGGAGCTACGGGACGAAGGGGTACAGTTCGACGAAAATATCCCTATCGGCATCATGATTGAGATGCCTTCGGCAGCTGTTGTCGCGGATCTGCTCGCAGAAGAAGTAGATTTCTTCTCAATCGGAACCAACGATCTGATTCAATATACACTCGCCGTCGACCGAGTAAACGAGAATGTTACCTACCTGTATCAGCCATTGCATCCCTCGCTATTGCGCTTGATCGCTGGTGTTGTCAAGGCGGCTAATACCGCCGGGATACATGTTGGGCTCTGCGGCGAAATGGCCGGAGATCCTCATATTGTTCCGATTTTGGTGGGACTGGGGCTCAGGCAGCTGTCAATGAATGCCGTTGCGATTCCAGAGGTTAAGAGCATGATTCGCGCGACCGAGATATCTGCGCTTGAGGGGCTGGCGAAGCGAGCCTTGATGATGAAGACGGGCGATCAAATCGCCGAAGAGGTCGAACGTTTTTTAGGTGATGTTAACTTAGAATCGCTACGCTAATTTCTTTTCGTTATTATCTTAGGATGAGCGATTCAATCGACAAAGCGCCGGTAGATGATACGGTAGCAAGCCAGGTGAAAATCGCAGCCGGTGATTTATCGCGTGATGTACTAGGTGAACTCTGGCGACCATTACGAGAGTTGCGTCAACTATTGGCTGTTCTCGTGGAAAAAGTAGACCGACATATTTCGGAGTCTCGCGGACCGACACCACTTAGTTGGAGTGAGGTGGAGTTGCTCAGACAACAGCTTGCTGATGCGTATTTGCTGGGTCGGAGCGTTTCGCGTATGGCGAATGAGGTAGCTGAGGCGATTGGCCATGGATCGAGTGTGCCTGAGGCGGTTGATGTAAATGAGCTCGTTGAATCTGCGCTTACGCTCACCCGCCATCGATGCTCCGCTGATACGACGGTGTTGGTTGACTTGGGAGGAACGGTATTTGTCAGAGCCGTTCCAGGTCGCTTAACTTTGGTTATTGCGACAATTTTCACCGTTGTTGCCGAAGCGGTATTTAGTAGCGATAGTGGGAAAATATCGATTGAGACTCGTCGGCAGGTGGATCCGCATGGATCAGAGTCAGCGGTCATTCGATTGATTCAGCAGGGAGCGGTTCTAGATGGCAAGTCCACTGCAGAACTAGCACTCGTGCAAGCGATTGCCCAAGAGATGGGTGGATGTTTTGATGTAAAAAAAACAGACTCGTCGGTGGTCTACATATTGCAATTCTCGGCAACGAAGCAATAGATCCAGTTAAGAGGTAATGTAAGATACAATGGTGTCTAGGCAAAAAGGGGGTGGGTCATTTGCAGCTGCGATCCAGGCGGGTGAGAGACTGGCGAGGAGAGTGGTAGGTGCTCAGCCCATTATGGTTCGCAATGACAACCTTGTCGAGAGACCATGGGGGGGCAGTCGGTTGCAACACTATAAGCAGTTGTCTCTCGCAGATGGCAAAGAGAAACGGTTTGGGGAAGCGTTTGAGATCTCTGCGTGTCCAAGCGATAAGGAAAGTAGGGCCAACCCAAGCATTGTTCGGTTTGGTGATGGATCGGAGATGGACTTGCCAAGTCTGCTGCGTTTCGTTGGAGACGAGATTCTGGGTCCTCGATTTTATTCGAAGCATGATGCGCAATTGCCGATTTTGCCGAAGACGCTTGATATTGGTCGATTGCTGTCTGTACAACTCCATCCGCCGGGGAATCCCGAACTGTACATTATTGTCGATGCCGATCCAGGGGCTACGGTTCGTTTGGGTTTGCGAGAACAAGTAGATCGCAATGCGGTACGACGGATTGTGACCGAGGGTCGGGAATTGCAAAGCAGATTGTCGACATACTTTGCCAACGACATTTGTCTTCAAGAGATCGACAAGCTTGTTTCAGCGACATTCGTTGCTCAAGGGGACGATGTTGATGTTTCTTCGGAGCAGTGGCGCGACTGTTTTGACGGTGGAGTAAAATTATCAGAGGTGAAGATGATCGTCGAACAACTCAAGCGGTGTTATTGGGCTGTGCTCGACATGCTTCATGAGATTCCAGTGTGTGCGGGACAGATTCTTTGGAACCGGACCCCGGATGCCAGATTTCTCGCGGCTGATATCCACGCGTTGGGGAATCCATACGGGAAAGAGATTTTGATGCTAGAGGTCAGAAGGCCGACAACGACATTGCGGCTATGGGATCATGTTCGTTTCCCAATGCGCCCTGTCCGTATAGAAGATGCATTGCAGTGCACTGCTCTTCAGGTTAGCAACGCAAGCGATTATTTCATTTCGAAATGCAGCGCTAACCTTAGGACACAAAATACACATCGAATCGTCGAGTGTGATGCGTTTATCGTGGATATGTTTTGTCCTGCTAAGGGGCGCGATGTAGCACAGGAGAGATCTATGCAGCCGCGTACTTTGCATTGCACCAGTGGCGAAATTGAGATCTTCGGAGATTCTGGGGAATCCTTGGGAAGGTTGCGTGCGGGACAGTCTGTGCTGATTCCTGTATCAATGGAAGCGTTTCGACTCACAACGACGTCCACGAATGCTAACCTGGTCCAGGTAACCATTCCTGATACTGCTGAGAGAGTGTGATGAGAGATTCGAACCTAAATGACCTACGAAGCATCATCGCCCGCTCCGAAGGGCCGCACCAAATCCTCGCGGTGGTCAATGGCGGCGATGGAGAGGTTGTCCAGGAGCAACTTGGGCAGCTGACAAAGGCACTATTTCGGGCAGATGGTACAACAAGCATTCTTGCCCATGAAGAGACGGTGCGTCGTGGCCAGCTGTTGGGTTTATTGGATGCTGTTCGCCACTGGCATACTGTTCACGGTGCGTTGGATCCGAATGGTGTCGCGCTAGGAATAATGATGCCGGGGAAGGGGACTCGATTAAGTCCGATTACACAGCGGTTATACGGGATTAAGTCGTTGTTTCCGATGCCTATGCGGAATACGGCGACCGACTCGTGGTTTAGTGCTGGTGCCGCTTCTTTGTATACATGGACGCTGGTTACCCATCATCTAGCGCGGCTGGGTTTTCGTGGAATCGCCTGGAAATGGGGAGACGAGCCGCAAATCCCTGCGACTGAGCTTGCCCACTTACAATTGGATTTGTCTGGTGTCGATGCGATCCGATTTGGATCGAAAGTTGTCATCACCGAAGACTTAGCACAAAACAAGGAGTGGTTGATTTCTGATTCCAGTACTGGGAATTTGATTGTGCAAGTCAGACGAAGGTCGAAAGCCGAACTACTAGCACGGATCCCATCTGTGAGTTCTAGTGACTCTCTACGGGTTGAGGACTCTCTACAGGTTGAAGACTCTCTACAGGTTACGGGCTCCGCAACCGCCCATGTTCATATTGGCAGTCCGGCCCTATCTCATGAGTTTATCGCGGCTGCAGATACGATGTTCGGCGATTTACCTGGGTGGGTGGATATAGATGGATACCTGTTTGAGGCTCTTACTCACGACGAGGCAGCGTGGGCGATGGAGGTGCAGCGTGATGCGAAACTGAGGTCGTTGCTGCATAGTATCCCCGACTACTATGAGCGAGTCAGAGGGGTACAACGGCAGATAGAGCGGTTACGTGGACGCCCCATGATCATAAAGGTGATCGATTTTGGCGAGCATATGTATTGGGGCGATATCGGTCAGCTTGCAAAAGCTCGCTCTGTGTATGCAGCGCTCAATCAGAAGAATGCCGATGGGGATTTTGCGCGAAGGTTGGCGTGCATCGACACCATGCACCCAGATTCGTTGGGGAATCGGTTAATCAATGCTGAAGTTTCCACCGGTGTGGATATACGCGATAGCATCGTGATGAATAGTAAAATCGATAACGGGTCAGTCCATAACTCTGTTGTTATCGATAGTCACCTTGGCACAGCGGAGCTAGAGCCCGGTTCTGTTGTTCTTGGTAGCACGGTGCTAGAGCTCAGAACTGGGAATGACGGATTTTCTTTCCGATCGGTTGGTGAGCGCATTGATATCGCTCAGCTTGGTGTTCACACGAGTATTCCGAAATGTGTGAATGTTGGGTCGTTGCAACTGGAAGACTGGACTGCTGATAGCCGCATCGATCCCGGTTGTGGGGCGAACTATCAAAGTGCCCAAGCCGGGAATCCAGTATCACACGAGGAAAAGTTTGCGCAGGTGCGCCAACGTGACGTATGCCCAGATGAAATTGAGCAGCGAATCCGAGAAGAGATTTGTAGCCCGCTGATTGAGAAAATGGACTAGACCACCGCATGCGGACCTATATTTTTGAGATGGCTTCTAGACTGTGAGAATAAAGTCTAGGATGGTTTGGAGAGTGATAAATTGGATAGTGATGCTTTAGACATCGATTCGTCTATCCATGTCGGGCGGGCGAGCTTGTGAGCAGTTGCAACGAGATCGTACACATCCCTCATAAACCGTGCCCGTTGGCGTTCGTTTGCTATCTTGATGGAGAGCTCTACCATAAGCTGTTCAATTTGCCCGATTGAGAGTAGCTGAGAGCTTACTCCCATTTTCGCGCAGCGTTTTGTTACGATTACCTTCGCCATCGGACCCACATAGTGAGTAAATCGTTTGGTCAATCGCTTTAGAAGCACGTGCTCGATCTTCTGCTTTGCGTTGATCGAGTCTGTCGCTGATATAGCGGTGGTGGGTAATTGCGGATCGCTTGCCGCGCGTTTTTTGTCGGAGGGATTTTCTGGCTCTCCATTTGTGACGTCCCTCTTATTCGCCTCAATTTTGTTGAGAATGTCCCTTTTGCTTAGTGCTGGTATCTTCTCAATAGATCGATTCTTTCCTGAGTCGGCTGGGTATGGGCGCAATTGGCGGAGCTTTCTCGCCAACACGGCGCAGCCGACGTTTAATTTTGCCGTATTCACAGCGTGGTTGCCAAACACTGTTAGCGACATTCCCTCAAGGACTCGAAATGCGAACATGCCGTCGTCTAGGGAAATCACGATTTGCTCTGAGTTATATCCGTCAACGCAGGTCAGAACTTGGAACATCGAAGTAAGTTCTGTGATCATCTCCCGGACAACCTTGGGCTGGTAAGTCGCAGGTAGTTTGTTTACAAGGCAAGTACCATTTGCATTAAATAACGCGGTACCTGTCACACCGGGAATACTTTGTACTGATTTTAGAAGTTCGTGCATGAGGGCCGTCTTTTGTAACTCTACTTTCCTAAGAGTGTTACCATTTTTTCAAGAACACGAGGTGGATCATTAGAAGTCTTGCCGACGGCAAACGCCGAACTCTCTTCGGTCGGTTGGACGAATAGAGATGAAGTTTTTGCCACCGAGCACCAACCCCGCACAGAGCCCATACCAAGCAGCTTTTCTAGCCTGCCCATATGGTCGGCACACATTGCGACCGCCACGGATACACCGTCCAACTCGGCATCGCCATAAGACTCACTAAGGACACCTATTTTGTCAGCTCTCGCTGCAGCCTGTAGAGACTGATCTCCATCAACAATCTTCGCGAGCGGGGTTGTTTGGGCGGATGTAGCGCGTGCGATTTTGGTAGCCTTGGCCGGAATCACTTTTGCAGGCGCAATGAGGGTAGTTTTGATTGCTGGCAGGGTTATTTTTGTTGTGGACACGGGAGTCTTTTTTACTGTGACTACATTCGTTTTTGTTGTTTTCTTGGGAATCTTTTGTGTAGAACCTGCTGATGCACTGTTCTTGTTTGCAACAGGAGTATTTTGACTTACTAAAACTGAGTGGTCTAGAGGGCGGATTGGCGTGGGTGTGGAGGGAGTTCCTTTTTTCTGCCCTGGTGCGCAGAATTTTAGTCCGTTCTGGGTTGCTCTCCGTTTGCGTTTTCCCTTCGGCTTATGTTTGTTGGTTGCCACCTCGATGGACTCTATCAGCGATGAAACCGATGTTGACATTTCGTGTTCTCCGTTGTTTAAGGCTGGGAAACCACCCAAAATTACGCATAAGTGGACCAGTAGATCTGAGTGTTCATCATTTCTGCATGTTTGTCCAGTCATTCATGAATAATATGTTGTAACTGTAATTTCTAAGAGTAAATATTGGGCGATTCTTCCTAGAGAGCTGAACACGTAAAGTTGCTTATCGACGGTAAAGGATCGGAATCGTTGGCGAGGCGGACGACGCAGGCGGGGTTGGGTCCCGTCAAGGAGGACAACATAGCCAGCGATTTCCAGGGGTAGCGTCGGAAAGTGAATTTACGTGTTCAGCTCTCTAGTTCCTCCCCCGCAGAAATCATGACAACCGTCAGGGCACCCCGATAGTGAGGGCGAGAGCTGGTTCTAAAGCACCACCGAAGGGAGCAAAACAGCGAGCAGGGATAGGGTCTACGCTTTTTGTTTATAGCCTCGCAAACGCTGGGGAATACATTGCAAGAAAGCGATCTACGTCAGCGATCGAATGGGCTGCAAAATATTTGTGCGCTGCATCCGTATAATTTCTTCCCTGATCGCCAGCAACTAGTGCTCCCAGCCGATGTTGGGCAATTGCAGTATACATCGCCATATCTACCGCTTTGAATTCGGTAATTGCTTGTAGCAGATACGACTGGGTCAACGAAGGGGTTTGTTCCAGCCAGGCGAGCTGCGCGTGCAGTAGCAACGCAAGTGGTCGTCCAATTCTGAAATTATCAAATCTACGAATATCGCGTCGGGCGAAGTTAATATAATCCCCACGGGACTTTTTTTCACTTGCTAGCGCAAGGGCGCAACGAGCACGAAGTTCATACATTTCGGTCCCAGCCAACTCCACGCGCAATAGCAGAGAGTGATGGATCTCTTCCCATTGAGACATTAGTCCCTCCCATGCGTTGTCGTGCTTGCCCTCGTAGAGATCACAATTTGCATTTGCGTAGATTGTGTAAAAAGATATCGCGCTAAACTGGTTCGTTTGCCACATATCATTCGCTTCGCGAATGATCGCACGAACAGCACCCGGCTCGTCAGATTGGGAAAGCTTCATTAACGGATGGTATCCGGACTGCATTTGGGCGTTTAAGTATAGATCGTTTCTTTCATAAGCCAGTTGCGCCGATTGCTCGATGAGTTGTTCTGCTTGGGCGAAATCACCGAGGTAATACAAACTTGCCTTTTGAAAGTCTTGGGTTTGGCACATCGCCCAATGAACATGACTGCACTGACGGAGCAATGGAACAGCGCGCTGGCATGCCGATACAGAGTTGCGCCAATAGCCCAGCAAATGATTCCCGATTCCTCGGCAAATTTCTATCATTCCCAATGTCGCTGGGTCTTTGCGACCCTCCACCAGGGAGTAAGCACGTTTTAGCAGTTGCTTGACACGGCGTTTGGCTTTGCCGCCCGCGCATGCTTGAAATCCTGATTCTAGGGCGAGATTGACTGCCGCATTGTCGCGATCTCCTAGCTTGAGTGACAAACGAAGCGCGCGTGTCTGAAGCACCGCAGCTGCAAAAACGTCGACCATGCTGAGTGCCATCGCCAACGAAGTAAATGTTTTGGCGATCAGGATCTGTTCGGCAGAAACAGTGGGGTGTGATTTTAGTTTCATCCCGCTAAGGCGTAGCAGCAGTCGTTGCCAGGCTAATGAGCGGATTGCGCTGGATCTTGTGTTGTGGAGTCGCCCACCAACGGCGACCAAAACGTCTTTGCTAATGCGTAACCCTCGTTCGAACTCTCCAACAAATAGGAGCGCTTCACTGGCACGTCGCTTGTATTCCAACGCCTCGTGACGTTCGGAAAAACTGGCGGCTTTAAGATAGGCGGTGCTCGCTTCCCTTCCCCGTCCGGCTCCAGAAAGTGCTTCTGCAAGGTTGACCCGTAGGGTTTGCATGTCGGGATAATCGTCGGCGACGAGTTGCAACGATAATTGGTATAGTCGCGCTGCCTGGTCGAATGCCGAACTCGCCAAGGCTCGATGCGCCGTTTGAATTGCATATTTGGCAGCCTTGCGATGTTGGCGTGCCCCCTGATAGTGAGCGATGAGAGCCTCTGGTGGAATCTCATCGATGCTCTCAAGGTGAGTTGCAAGTGTCCCATGCAAACGTGCCAGTGCCTCTGGTGGTAGATGGGCGATAACCGTTTCGCGAATTCGATCATGAAAGGTTTCAATCCAATCGTTTTGTCTAGAGCCACTCACCCGTATTAGGCGTTGGTTCTGCAGCATGGGCAACAAGTCTTCAACTTGCTTTGCGCTGAGTCCAGCCGCAGCGAAAGCAGGTCCCAATAAGAGCGGTCCGCCCGCCACGGAAATCACGTGAAGCAATGCTTGAGCGGATTTGGGGAGGACTCGAATACGATCATGTAGCATATCATCCAGCGACCAGGAGCCAGTATCTCGATTTTCCAGGCGACTCGCGGCGAGCTCGGCAACAAAGTATGGACTCCCAGCAGCCTCAGTGGCGATTTTGGCAGCAAGTAAATCGACTTCGGGAGACGGTGCGGCGAGCAATTGTCGTGCGAGTGCCTGGGATTCTTCATCCGATAGGGCATCTACAACAACGACCTTCGATTTATGTGGGTTGGTTATTGTCGCAGTGAGCAGTGGTTCAAGAACGGTGTTTGTTGTTTCTTCCGCACGGTAGGCGCCGACAAATAACAGAGGAAATGGAGTGATCGCGCGAAATAGACTGAGAAAAAACGCAGTACTATCTAAGTCTCCCCACTGTAGATCGTCAATCGCGATGACGATCGTGTTTTCTTCTGCGAGGCGTTGTAGAATTTTTATCAATGCTAGAAAAGCGATTCGCCGTGTTTCCGAAATGTTCAGAGCGGGAACATCGATATCTTCATGGGGGGGAACGTCCAGTAGCTGCGCAAAAGCCGGGAAAACGCGAACGAGGGATGCACTCGAATCGGATACGATGTCGTCTGCCAGCGCGCTCGGAAGTCTCGATAAGTGATTCACAATACTATCAATAAGACCATCGAGGGCTTTGAAAGGCACTGATTCGCGTTGATGACATCGACCTGTGAAGACGAGTGGACTGCTGTCGGCATTGAGCGTATTTAGAAAAGCGTTTATCAGTGCAGTCTTTCCCATTCCCGAGCGCCCGCTGACATAGATCCACGCTGGTTGTTGCGACCGTTGTACTGACGAAAATGCCTCAGATAGAGTTTTGAGTTGATCCCGGCGTCCGACAAACGGCATTCTCGCCAGTGGCCTGGGAACCAAAGCATGAGTTGCATAAATTACTGGCTGTAGGAGATGGCGGATCGTAGGACCCGCTGGTCGGTGATTGGGATCGCTTGATAGTAGATCGACACATAGTTGGCTTAAGTCTGCTGGGATTTCTGCGTTTAGGACTGTCGGTTGTACTGGCCTAAAGTTTTTTTTCGCATACAGCACAGCTGCTGGATCGCCACTCAGTGGCAGTCTCCCAGTAAGCGCTTCAAATAGTAGTACTCCAACGCTGTACCAGTCGCTCGCAGGTGTTAACGGCTTTCCTAGCGCCTGTTCAGGAGACATATACTCAACAGTACCGATGACAGCCCCTCGACCAACATCGTGTTTGTTTGGTTGCATGTATTCCACAACCAACCCAAAATCGAGTAGAACGACGCGTTGGTTGTCCCCAACAAGGACGTTGGACGGTTTAATGTCGCGGTGTAACTTTCCCGCGGCATGAACGGATTCTAATCCAAGACAGAGTGCAACGAGACTTTCACGAAGTCGTTCATAGTTTGCTGATTCGCCAGCGGTTGTGGGGTAGGTGATACTGGCGCCAGATAGATCAAATAGCTTCGGGAGAGTTCTAGTATTTCTGGTGGCTCGATCCGGTTCAAGTTCAAGAATCTGTGGAACCATGTCTCTTTGCGAATTGAGAAAGGTTGCGGGGTTCAGAGGGGATGTAGACTCAGGCCGGACATACGAAAGGAGCGATACACCATCGATGTATTCCATGGTGATAAACCAGTGTTCTCCAATGGTATTCAGCTCATAGAAGCGGACCAGATTGGGATGAACGATGTCACTAAGTGCACGGAATTCGTTTTTGAGCCGATGGCGGTACTTTGGATCCGTATCGATTAGAGTTTTGAGAGCAACGTGAAACCCGCGTTCTTCATCCTCAGCGAGAAATACCGCCCCCATGCCGCCTTGACCGAGTTTGCGGATGATGTTGTACTGTCCAGTTTCTCCAAATCTAGTGCTCATTCCCACAGCCTTTTGCCGCCAACCCGCGATCCAGCCCAGAGGGGGATATTGTGTTGAGCCCTGGAAATCACCGATAGCGATCTCCAGCTAGTTTTCAAAAACTGTCAAGTGAAAAAATGGGACGTAAACTGCGGACAATTACCGGAGTCTCTTGTCTTAGTTAAGCCACACGGTATGCTTACACGAAGTTACAATGTTGGAGACGCGAGAGACCGCTGCAACCCCTTGTTTAGAAGGGGGGAAAAACGCCCTATTTATTTTTTCGTCGAGAGTTTGGGCGCAAGTCCTGCGGCGAATGTTCGCGCTTTTTGGGGTCTTCAGCTGATTTTTTGTCCATTTGCGCTACTTCGTGGGTGGGCAGCCTTTGGCCCATCGTACTCGGCCCTCATAACCGTATTTGCGACCCACCTTTTTGTCGTAAGATCGATCGGCGAGTTTGTGGTTCTTCGCGGTCAAGAGCGTGACAGTATGGAGTGTATTGACTGACTTATTTTGGCAGCTTGGTTTCACAATTTCTCCATCGTCCCCGACGCGAAAGAATAACTCCTTAATCACATCGCCATCTCCGGTGACGACGCACCGATAGTCCCCTGGGTTTTCATTCATCCAGTGTTGCGGAATTGCCCAAGATCCCTTGTTTCCGCCTGGGCCCGGGCGAGGATGCAGTTGATACAGTAAGTATTCCTGTTGATCCCACCTGGCGTCATCCCGTTTGGGAGACCCCTTTTTTTTGTAGCTCCAGTAGTCGTAGCGTTGTCCTCGTACATCTTGCGACTCGGCGATCTTCTTTCCCTTGTACAGACAGGTAAGCTTCGTCCGTTCGACTCGTTTTTCACGTTTGAGCCAGGTATGAACTGCCATGTATGGGATCCCGCGACGAAACGCTGCTTGGAGGGCCTCGCCTGTGTGTCCGCTGAGTCCGCTAGCGCCATTGTTTGTTTTTTCCTCTATCGTTGACACGCTTAGTTTCATATCGTGGTCGGTGCCCCAAGCGACGTAGGGATTGTTTGACGCTCCCTGCTTTAGTTTGAGTACATTGAGTTTTAGTGTGGCAAAGTTCTTAAATACGGTCCCTTCGATTGGCTTTTTGTAGGTGAGTGCAATCGAGTGCTGACCGTGACTGCTAAACATGTTGGCGTAGTCGCGGTTTCTAGGCGCTTTGCATTCAAAAAAAGCCAACTGCACCTCTTTTTTGATCCCCTTGGGACGACAGGGGGTGGGTTTCCCGAGTTTTTTCCGTCCCTTGAGGACTTGGATGAGTACGACATCGTCATCGGCGATGTTGTTGTAGCGGACCCAAAAATGCAGTTTTGCACTCCATTTGGAAGGTTTGCTCAAACTTCCCGGACTTCCCCATGCCCTGACGAGGGTGTCCATTGGGCCGATCGTGTCGATAATCACCGGCTTTGTGCTGGCGCTGTCAGGACCAATATAAAGTTGGTCGATCTGGATCGCCTGATCTTTGGTCCCCGCCGGTTGCGCGGAGGCCTCGATTGCGATGAAAGCAACAACGGTGACGAATGCTACGGCCAGATTCATTGCGTGTCTCATTGGTTCTCCTAGTCATGTGTCCCATTGTGGCAATGGTGCGAACAAACAAGGGAGCATTGGGTCCCTCTGATTGCCCAGACTATCAGATTCGGATCTGCTGAAACCAGCCCACAATGCTTTGGTTTTAGGCACTTACAATGTCATGGATTACACACAACTGTGTGAATCTAACGACAAGAATAAGCATCAAAATTTGCGCTAGAATCTCTGGCCGTGCAGGCCACTATGATAGCATCGCGACTATGACGATAAGACTCCCACTGACATTGATGGCAATGCTTACAATTTCTATTGGCTGCAAGAAAGGGGATGAAGTTGATGTCGCCTCTGAGGCGAAAAATGCCTACAAGCAGGCTGGCGATATGGTGAAGTCCAAAAACGAAATGCCCGACCCCAAATCGGAAGATACCGCAACCACAGCTGGAAAAGTGACAGACCAAAAGATCGGTCAAGCCACCGAGCATGGGAGCGGAAAGGGAGCCGGGGTTGGAGGACTCAAGAAGGGCTCAGCAAAGGGAAATAAAGATGGCCGACCTGGCGGACACGTGACAGCCCACGGGAGCGGGACCGGTGGCGGCTTTTACGGCCGCAAGGGTGCAAAGGCCGGCAACAAAGACGGGAAGCCAGGTGGTAGCGTGACCGATAAGGCGGCCCATGGAACCGGCAAAGGCGGAGGACATCTCGGTGGGAAGTCGAGTGCAAAGGGAAATAAAGACGGTCTTCCCGGTGGGGTGATTACCGATGAAAAAGCCCACGGCAGCGGCAAAGGAGGTGGTCGCGGCCTTGGGGTGGTTGGAAGCGGTAAGGGAGACCGGGACGGGAAGATGGGCACGAAACCGGACGAGAAAACGGACGCACCAAAGTAGAATAGAGGCTTAGGGGGCTGCTCTCAGTTCGGATGTCCGTATTCAATTGCAAGGAGATTCCTGGAAGCCGAGCTCATGGCCTTCCGTGACAGACCCGCTGTCGCGAGCTATACCTAGAGAGATGCGGCGCTTTGTTTTTGTCCTCGTGATCGCCCTTGTACTTGCCTCGGTGGGAGGTGGCGTGCTGGTCCTTGCTGGCGATTCAAACGGCGGTGTCTATCGGGGAGCGCTTCCTAACCGTGAGAAGGTGGATAGAATCGTTATTTCTAAGAAAAAGCGTCGCCTATGGGCCTATCGTGGTGATGTTCTTCTCAAGACCTATCGCATCTCGATCGGTGGCGGTGGCGCTGGCGACAAACAATACGAGGGCGACAAACGCACTCCTGTAGGAAGCTACCGCATTGTTGGCCGCCATCGCAGCAAATATCATCGATTCTTGGGGATTTCGTATCCCAACGCCGACGATCGGAAACGCTACGCAAAAGGACGCAAAGCGGGGACGATTCCCCAAGGCAAAGGAATCGGGGGAGCGATTGGCATCCACGGAGAAAAGCGCGGATACGAATGGTTGCCACACTCGTTGGTTGACTGGACGCACGGATGCATCGCGGTGAGCAACGATGAGATTGAAGAACTGTACGCCACTGTCCAGGGAAACGCGACGGTTACGATTGTTCCCTAAGCCCGATGTGGCTCTCTAACTTTCGCCATTTTCTTTATTTAGCGGACACTTTGAATCGATAGGACGGTTTTTGTCCCGGGCCGGTAGCGCCAACGTTGATTAGCGCTACCGGAAAAAGCGAAATTACTGGAGACGAATTAGAGCGCGTACTTCTCCGTCAAATGGCACTTGACTTTTGAACAGTATATTCCCACTTACTTGAATGACGCCCTCTACCTCCACAGGCGTTTCCCCAAGCTCCAATGCTGTGAATCGTACACGGCCGTCTGCGATCACATCCATCTCACCGATCTCGTACGCTCCCCACTGGCAGTAATTCCTTTATCTCATTGTTGAAGGGATCGATGCGAACGATATTAGTTCCAAGGTCATTGGCTCCCGAGATAAAATAGAAATCGCGGGTAGATTCATAACCGAAGGAACGATCGAGAGGAATGTCAAGCGCACCAGGTTTGTTCTCTGGGTTTTCAAATTCCCAAACCCTTTCACCGGCAATAGCAATGAAATGGCCGGGAAACTCCAGTTTCGAGTATCCGAACGGGTCGGGCAGATTGATTTGTCCATACTGTTCCATCACAAGCTCTTTCCCTTTGGACTTGAGAATGAAGGTTTCATTGAATGCCGGGGTGTCACTTTTGCCGACCATTTGTACGAATAGCTGACGTTTCCCTCTCCAATAATGGACGACGTCGAGTGGAAGTTGCCACCGCAGGCCACGCAGGACAGTAATGCAATGGCTGTTCTGGTCGACTCTTGCAATCCGGCCATCCTTTTCCAGCCCGCCTATCAGGCTAACAAGCAAGGCATCGCTGACCATCGGCAAGTGTCGTTGCAAAGACTCTTTGCTGATCGGGCCAATTCTATATACGAGCGTCCACACAAAGGCGGATAGTTCTTGCTGGCGTGTCTGCTGGCTTCCCAAGGCTTCGTCCATGGCAATGACCTGGTATAAAGTGTTGGGTCCGCGACCACTACGAAACAGCAGTCCACTCTCTGCCAAATCATTGACGATGCCAGAGACCATTTCGTGGTCATCGGTCGCAAACATTTGCAGAAGCTCCGAGCGCGTCACAATCTTTTTTGGCGAGATGGGTAGCGACGTCTTCCCACAAAGAGCGTCCCCGCTCTGGTTCGCTTTCGCACAACCTTTTTAGTTTTCGGTGATACGCGCGTAAAGTTAACCCAAACATATCCGCAATCACCTTATTGCCCAGGTTGCTCGCTTTGAGCTCTCGGGTCAGATCCAGGAAGATCTGATTGGTAATATGCGCCAGTGGGATTCGCTTTCCCCCACTTGTCGCAAGGCGAGCGGTGAGTACCATCGTTTGGCAGACAATTGCGTCGATTAACATGTATTGATTCATAGGATTCTCTCTGACTTGTCGTAGGCACTGTGACAGCTCCCGTTCGGAGCAGGGAGCGGAAAATGGGTCATGGGTATTGCGATGGCAGTAATTTCAGTTAGTTATCAGCACAAAAGCAGAAGTTTTGATTGTCTCCTCTCGTGTTGATCTGGGTGGCGAGATGGATCTAGCCTGCCGGGGAGGAGGAGGCGACGATGGGTAAGTTTCACGAACGAAAATTTCCAGGCGAGACGAAAGAATACCGCGATGCAAGGGACCAACTCTTGCAAGCCGAGATCGAATTGCGTCAACGCGCGGAGGAAGTAGCGGCGTTGCGACGGAAACTGCCACTCGGTGCTCTTGCGCCTAAAGACTATGTCTTTGACGAGATTGCAGTGGCGAGTAGCAGTGTTCGAGAGGTGAAACTCTCTGAGCTGTTTGCCCAGGGAAAAGATACGCTCATCGTCTATGGTTTTATGTTCGGTCCCGATTGGGACGAACCCTGTTCTTCGTGCACATCGATTACTGATAGTTCCAATGGAATCGCCCCCCATGTCCGGGCACGGACAAACTTTGTGGTTGTCGCAAAGGCGCCCCCAGAAAAGCTCTTGAAGCTCGCCAAGAATCGAGCATGGGACAAGATTCGCTTTTTATCTTCTTATCGATCTGACTTTAATACCGACTATCTCGCCGAGTTTGAGGGCAAGTGGGGGACCCATCATCCGTTGATCAACGTATTTGCCCGGCGGGACGATGGCATTCATCATTTTTGGGCGTCAGAGTTATTGTTTGCGCCGTGTGAGGGACATCCGCGCCATGCGGACCTGGTTTGGCCGCTGTGGAACTGGCTTGATATGACCCCGGAGGGACGCGGAGACTTTGATCCAAAACTAGAGTACTAGGGGGTGCTAACAATTCAGTTATTCAGGTTTCCAGTCGGGTTTTGGCGGTAGTTGTGTATTGGCGACCTTGCCGTCCATGCGATGGGCGAGGAATTCGCCAAAGGTGTTGTGTTGCAGAAAGGGATTGGTTTGCAATTGTATGTCGATCGTCGCGGTAGGGGTGTCGCCGTAGTTGTGGCCTGGGTAAATCACAGTATATCCTTTTTGTCTGGATTGGTATCGACGCCGATGATTTGACCGGCTCCAGCAAGCCGCGCGCCTTTTTCGTTTCCACTGTTGTCCTTATTCCGCTTCGAACCCTGCTGGCTTGTGGGCACCATCGCAAAACGGCTTATTTTTGGATGCACCACATCGGCACAGCGCTGCTTTGGTCCCTTGCCAAGCAACTCGACCGGCGGCGTTGATGATCGTAAGATTCCCGGACACCAAAAGTGGTCCGTTGGGCGCTCGTTTCACTGTAAGTGGTCCGCCCTTTATCTGAAGGGGAGTTCCGGTTTCGCCGACCGCTCCGCGATCGCGAAACTCCTGCTTTTCGTGGCTGTTGTCACAAAATGGTTTTTTCTTGGACAGTCCACACCGGCACAGCGCAGCGCGGTATTTGACACCCTTCATATCGCTCGCTGCACCGTCGATATCGAGATCACCACGAAGATAAAGTGGCCATTGTTTGCGACGTGGACGGTATTCTCGGCGGCGGCTTCCTCGCTAGAACCGTCGCTGCAGGTGTAACTTAGGGCGCCAGCTGGACAGCGCTCGACAACGTCGACAACGCTTTTTACGTCCACCGTATCAGGTTGGCACCAAGGGTCGCGCCCACCGACAAATAGATCATTGTTTGCCCGTCCGCATTCGCCAATGTGTATGCATAGACGACTGTCCCAATGAACCTCAGCATCTTTTCCCGCAAACGTTTTTGGGATTACCGTTTTTTGATCCGCCATCGCACTTGCCTCCTAGGACGAAGAATACTACCTGCATCGTCTCAGTGACGGTAGCCATTGGGCGTGATTTGAGTACTACAAGGACCGTATCTGAGCAAGGCTCACGAGAACCCCAACCACGATTTGGCTGGGGTTCTCTTTTGAGATCGCTGATCTGCCTCAATTACAGGTATTGGGAACTGCCTTTGGAAGAATTGCATTATGGTAGGTTGCAAATCCGAATCTGACCGACAAGCTGTTTCCCGATAGCACGTGGTAGTTTGTTGAACTCTCAGTGCCATAAAATAGATCTTGACTAGAGCGAACCTTTCTACACCCACGATTGTTTGAGTGGATCGCGAATTGCCCATCAGAACCGATAAACTGATTTGAGTATAAACGGGTAGGCTGATTGGTCCATACACTTACATCATTATTACGAAATGAAGTATGAGTAATTCTCGCTTGATTGTCGTTTCCCTGTATTTTCACCGCATGAAAGAAGTTTTCAAACGTGCACCCCTTGATCAAAGCGGATATTGGTGAAACGTCGACACCGGAAAATCCACCAACGATGACAGCGGTTTCCCTACGTCCGATATCGCTTTCGACGCCGCGAAAGTGAATATTTGTAATTTTGGAATTCCCTCCAAACATCGAAATAAATGCTCCAGATTGCCTGTGCTGGTTAGATGTTTGGGCCGACCGCTTAAGGACAACACTGCCCCTTCGTCGGGCATACAAATCCATGCCTGGTCTTAAGATGATTTGCGAAGTGAGTTCGTAAACACCCGGAAGCAGAATGATTCGATCATCCATACCGCCTGCAATGACTGCATTTTGCAAGCCTTCGGCACTGAATACCGTAATATCTTCAGCATTCGCAATTTGAATAGAAGACACAAGTGTGACAACGAGAACAAGAGATCGATACATGGCAGGTCCTTTCGGTTAGCGAGTAGCGAGGGTTTCACAAACTATCATTTGTTAGTTTGAAATCCAATCGAATAATTCGCGCGCCACGATCAAATGTTTCTGTCACGAGCTTTGTGTGGAAAATGATTTATGAACTACATTGCTCACATCGCATCATAGGTCGTTGGTCAAAGCACAGGGAAAAAACACCAGGGGTACAACTTGTTTTGTATCGAACAACGAGTTTCCGTGTTCATGTATCACCCCGGGGGAGTGTCTTTGGCTTGACGAGAGATATCACGGGACATGAACAGCTCTGTTGGTTTGCGCCTTACGACCAACGATCCGCAGTCCGAATATCCCAACTTCCGCCAGAATTTTTGGGCTTGATCATCTGCGGCCGTTGAGATGAGGCCAATATCGTGGCCAAGCGCAGCCATTTCGCTTTCCCACGTTCGAACTGCCTGTGTTCCCAAATCACGATTACGGTAGGACGCATTGATATGAATCATTTCGATAAATGGGAGTGTATCCCAAAGTACATACGAGCGAAGAAAACCAACAGCCGCCGCTTCAAATTCGATAATTCGGTACCGGCCTTGGTCAATTTGCGCTTCCAGGTCAGCGGCGCGGGCTCTTGTTGAGACCGCACGAATAAATGAAAAATCCTCTTGAAGGGCGAACCGCAGCATCTCGATCTAAAGGTGAATTTAGATTCGAGCACAAAGATCGTGTTCTTGTCAAAGGCCCAAGATTCCGATCAAATCCGTTTTATTGTGATGGGCAGGCATAGTTTGGTAGCGACACAGCGGCGAGAAAAACAGCACGATCTGCTGTGGAGGCAGTCTCGAACAATTTGTCAAAGTCCTCATCCCATGCCCATGCGGGCAAGTTGTCTCGCCATGCTTCTGCAAAGCTCTGCGCGGCAAGTGCGCGGCTAGGACCACTGGTCAATGATTGGAAGGGATGAACGAACGCAATTGATGAAGTTTCACTCCATGCTGTTCGCAGCAGTCCCCACCGACATGGAAAGCCGGTGTCATCGAGTAGTTTCTGGTGTGCGACGAGGTTGGCGGTGAGACCCGGACCCGCGATCTGCCTGAGACTATGCGCGGTCCACGAAATCTCACGAATTGCGGCACATAATCCAGGGGCAGATCTATCTGTCAATATCCGTTTTCGTAGATCAGGGGCATTGAGAAAGTGAACCATTGCCGGCAAGGACTTAAAGAATTGGCGAAGTTCTGGTTTGGTGGGTTGATTCCGGGCTCGATCGATGTGCTGTTGGATCATTTGCGCAATCAGTACACCAAATTGGGTTTCGGTCGTCGCTGTAAGATATGCGAGATGTGTGGTTTCGGCTATTGCGTCGGGCAATCTTTTGTTTTTGTGCCCTTTGATCAGCCTGAGCATTGCCCACTCGAGAAGAACGCTAAAATTGGGGATTGGTGAGTTTGTCCAAGAGAAGGGGCGGTGATGTTCTATTGGACTGTTTTTCTCGATTTCCCAATGGTCGAAAGTCCTGAGATCTCGTAACCAAGAAAACCGTAGCCCGCTTACGTCAGGGATTGCCAGATCGTCGCCGGGGTGTTTGCGAATGTTTTCCAATGATTTGCGGATCGTACTGGGTAGCGCCAAATCGGTCGGGATCAGTTTGTGTTCACGGGCAAATTTTTTGATTGTTTGTTTTACTTTTCCCTGTGCAAGCCAAGGAATACGAACGTTGAGAAATTTCCCTGCGTCCTTCGTTTGTCCCGCGGGACGAAAGACTCTTAGTTGAGATGCTGTTTGCTGGTGCTTAAGAATGTTTGGCAATTGTCTTTTTGAGTAGTTTTGACAACTCCTAATTCTCTGGTTTGCCAAACGCAATAGGGTTGTCTTCCCTTCTTTTACCGTATTCGTTGAAGCGTCATGCGTTTTCGCTTTGCCCGGTGTGGTTGTGGTTTGACCGCATCCTGCTACAACCGTGAATAGTGTCAATAGGGACAGTCGTTGAGCGAAACCATAGAATATCGAGAACATTGTCCGAATACTATCAGTCTCGATAAAAAGTGCACGTTTTCCCGAGGGTGTAACGGCAATGGTCGTTACGGCCAACGAAGTGCTTCTGGGGGTGGTGCTATGTTTTGGAACACGTCATCGCGAAAATCGGCTATGCATTTTGGTTGGGGGTTGGTTTTGTTCGATCGTGGTGCTTCGCTGCGAAACAGACGAAGCGGAGAAGATGGCCCAAAGCAATCCCTACATCACCAGCATTAGAGTTTACGAAATGATTCTAGTCATGGTGTTCGCTTTTCTGTGGTTTAGGGGACGCTCTCCTCGAGAGATCGAAGAGAGCGTCCTCTTCTGTGATCGCAAATTGCTGCCGCCGCATATTGGCTCATCGACTGATGCCAACAGCTTTTTTGCACTCATTTAGCGTCGATGGCGAACGGGTCGGCGCTGACTTCTTCGGGGCGGTTTTGCCCGGCGCGGATGGCGTTCATCTCGCTCGGTTACGTCGCGACGGGATCTTGAGGTGCGATGGGTTTGGCGTTTTGGCCTATGGTTTATCCGGGCAGGTCTACGATGAACCTGGCGTTTTGAACGATGGTGTACGCGAGCAGGTCTGCGATGACTCCGATGTTTTACACGGCTACGATGGCGACGTTGGATGACGCGTGTGCGTTGACCTGATCGCGCTCGGTAGCGGACATAACGACGCGGACGGCGAACTCGGACAATCGTGGGAGGGACAGTCGAAACGCGGACAAAGCCATCGTTGTAGTAGTTCGACCGGTACCAGACTCCATTTGAGAATCGCCAGTAAGCGTTGTGGGAATAGAAAATGGCGTCGCCGTGATCTTCGACGACCCAAATCCCCGGTCCGATCGATACAAGCGTTGGGGCCGGTTCGACGTCAGCTTCTACTCCTAGGTGGGCGTGGACCAACGCACCCAATACTGAGACAACTTATTGCAGCCGCTAGAAGGATTGTCTGAAATCTGCACATACTACAAATGTAGAGCAAGGGGCCAAGTGTGTCACCAACGAATCGAAAACCCCTGCGCTTGTGTTGCGTCAACTCTACGCAAACAATTGTGACCCATACGTTTTCTGCTTTCACAGTCCTTCGATTGTTGGCGAACATACACCTGAGTAAGTGTGGGTGGAAACCAGAGAGAGGAGTTTGCTACCGTTTATGACACAAAAACATTTTGTCGGTGTAAGCAGAGGATTCGTACTCGGTCGGAAGGGGGCGCGAAATGATTTGGACTCGAAACCCCGCCCGGGTCCAGATCTCCATCCACTGAGTGATTGAAAACAAGCCGTAGACATGACGGTCGTGTACTGCTCGTACGACTCCGTCTTCACGCAGCAGAAACGCGAAGTCGGTCAAATGGGTCGTGTCTTTTGGGTTGGGATCGTAGGACCAAGTAAGACATCGCAGACTTCGTTTTTCGTCATCGCCGGCGTGGTCTTCATAGTAGTCACGGAAGCTTTCGCGTAGACAGTCAGGGATCACAAGAGCCGCGCCGCCGGAGCGAAGATGTGTGTACGCGGTTTGGGCGACAGCTGCGAGATCGGCTTCGTCGGTCATGTATGCGATTGCATCGTGGATCAAGACGCAATCAAACAAGCGCGCTAAGCGTATCGTGCGCATATCACCTTCAATGTGTTCGCATTCCGGGTTTAGCGTCACCGAACGCGCAAGCATCTTAGGGGATAAATCCGTGAGGGTTGCCAGCTCAAATTTCGATTTTACGAAATAGGCGCCGTGGCCCGCACCAGATCCCAGCTCGAGAAGAGTGTTGGCATCCGGGACGGCATCATCCAACACAGAGCCAAATTCTTCGCCTTCATCGCGATGGTCTTCTAGGGGATCGAGAAGGTGATAGAAAGGGACAAGCTCGTCGTACAGGAGGGGGGTCACAGGTTGCTTCCCATTATCGTATATCCTTTGGAAAACACTATAATGGCAAACACCTGTCCGGGCTAGGATGTCTGCCGTCCTAACAGCACTCGAACCGGCCAAACAACGAGCGTCCTTTGATTAGAGGGCCAAACTGGATCGAGCTCGGTTTTTAGGTCAGGCAGCGGATCGCTATGGGTTGCCTGGCGGTAGCGTTCGGTTGCAGACCATGTTCCTAGGTACCCAATGAGATCGTCAACAGACCACTCGGCGCACATTCTGAAATGCGCTGTGTCAGTATTTTGAAACGGGATTTCAATATCTGTGTAGGAGCGCTCGACAAGTGCGCGTTGCGGCGGCCAATAAGGGTCAACGATAGTGTGGTAGTAGTGATTGACGATTGCGTCGATGGCAGGGGAAATGGTCATCATATTATACGACCATGCCGCGAATACTCCACTTGTTCGCAATACTCGATGTACCTCGGCAAAAAACGGTTTGTGGTCAAACCAGTGGAGTGCCTGGGCGACGGTAACGAGATCGACGGATTGTGACGGTTGTTGGGTGCTCTCTGCGGGTCTACCAGATAGTGGATCTTTTGGTGTTGGGCAGCGTGTTCGATCTGCTTGTGACTGAGGTCACTGGCGATGACCTCGTCATAATAGCGAGTCAGAGCGAGAGCGCATTGGCCAGAACCGGTCGCGCAATCCCAGGCTCGCTGCCTTGATGCGTGGGCAATAATGTATTCGTAAAGCGCGTCTGGGTATGTTGGTCGAAATCGCGCGTACGATGCTGAAATTCCAGAGAAATGATCGCCCATGATTTGGCAACTTTATAGGGTGCGTAGTTGTGCCCGTTGGTCACGTGTCAAGACGGTTGCTGAGGCAACCGGCTTCCCAGTGGTGGCGTCAAAAAAAGGGGACGGCGATTGGGTTCCGCGGAGCCAGCCTCTAGCAAGTTGTTTGATGAATCTCAAGATAAGCCCTATTGGGGCGCGGGCGAAGGCGTCAGCGGGCATCTCGCCTTTGCAGAACCGTCCTTGGATCTTGGCGCGTATCGGGCCGAGACTGTCGTCTCGCGATGGATTGTCTCCACCGTGATCCATGAATAGATGAGGAATGCCAACGAAAGCAACTTTTGCAGAGGACAGGGTGTTGCCGACCGGTGTTTTGCAACAATCGGTGTGCCACCTGAGCAAGCCCTTGGGCGTCAGTCGGAGACAACGGATCTTATCGGTTCCTTCCGTGATTTTAAGCTGCTGCGGAGTCATCTGAAAGATGTCTGTACCGCCATGGGCATCGAGTAGCTCTCCGGCCCGACCGAGCCAGTGCGCATAGGCCTGGCAGTCATCGCACATGCAGATGAGCCGATTGCCGCGTTTCCCGGACACGTCTTTTGCGACCCCCCGGACGTCTCCGCAAGTACATCGAAGTGGTATGTCTGCGGTCATGCAGGTCTCGCGTTGACGTGATGCGCCAACATTGATTGTCGGTGTTGTTGTGCCGTTGCATTGGTCCGATGTTTCCCCATTGATGTTTGTTTTACCTCAGGACCGGAGAAGGATCCAGCTAGCTGTCCGGTTCTAAAGGGATTCGTAAAGCTTTGCCATCGAGCGCATCAGTTCTAGGATTTCGATTTTTGCTTTAAACCGTTGCTCCAGTGCACAGCACTGGGGGGCATTTTTTGCCCTGCAGTCAAAGGGTTGGCATTCGAAGGTCGTGAAAAAGTCCGAGATTTGGCGAATGTCCTCGATGTAGTCTGCGGCCATCCAGCTTTGATTGCGGGGGGCTTCGGGGCGATAGGCAATATAGGTTTGGCCAGAGAAGGGATTGTCAATGGTCACGGCTTCAAACCCAGAGGCGGGAGTGTGGGTCTCGCCGCTTCCGACGATGGCTACCTGGCCCCGCTGGACAAATGATAGATCGTTGTTTACCGATAGATTGGCCATCCCGTAAAATAGGGTGAGAGCCTTGGTAGAAAAATCAAAGCCCATTTCTATGGGAATGCCGGGGAACTCGCTGGGGTCATTGCGACGAAGCGCATCAAAGAATAGGAGCTCCCCTTCATTGACACGAGGCGCGTAGACGCGAAAGTCTTCGCGAACAATTGCACTAAATAGGTCGTTGATCTGTTTGCCCTTCGCGAGGCTCCAGGGGATCGAATACCGCTTGGAATTAATGATCTGATCGCGGCCGGCAGCCAGTACCGCAGCATCGTTGGTCGTAAGTGCCAGCAGAGCAGCGAGTTGTTCATAAAAGGAGCCCACTTCAAGCACTTGACCTGCGATCTCGTAGTTTGTTTGCGTGTCGTAACGAGATAGATAGCGCTTCCCCTCCCCGGGGGCGACAATATGATCTCGATCTTCTGCGATACCGTACGTTTGCCAGCGGTACACTTCGCCAGCAAAAATATCATTGATTTGTTTATAGGACCCGTAGCGAGGAGTCGCCAGTACGTTGTAAAGGGTCGTGAATGCCAACTCCACGGACAAGATCGCCGATTGTGACCAATACGCATCGTGCTTGATCCCACTCGCTGCGTCAGAAAACCAATGTTGGTACATATTGGTCATTGGAAAAAAGTAGCGTGTCGCCACTTGCGAAAATACCGAAGCGGGTTGGAACCCCAGGCGTTCGCGTTGAAAGTTGTGAAACACGTAGTACTCCCGGTAGGAGTTTGCGAGGTGGTTGACAATTTCATAGGAATCTGCGCCCTGATCCCAACGATGGCACAACGGCGTCGTATCCTGATATTCATCGCTACATGTTAGATAGGGAACCCGGATCTGTGTTCCCTGTGGGTCGTAATCTTCCCGAGCGACCCATTTGCGTTTTGCTATGTTTTTGTGTCCGCCAAACATGGCCGGTAGGCGTGCGTAGTGGAGTGTCTGGGTCAGGGAGCCTGCGAGGGGATTGCGAATGCTTGCCGCGTTACGCAAATCGTTTGCGAAGGATGCATCGGGAAGGGAAGCGATCACATCGGGGTCGAAAACCTCAATGATGTCGCCATACAATGCCGCCAATGCGGCGATGTCATACTTTCCTAAACCATGCCGATGCGAATTGAAATTTGCAGCATAATCCATCACGGATGAGTATTGATATTCGTACATGCTATTGTTTTGCTGATCCGTGCAGGTAGATTGATTGGTATTGTCTATCGTACTGCAGTTCATGTGCAAGATGTTCTCGACGAGGCCTACGGTTCCCAGTTCTGCGGGGTCCACGCGAACCAAGTCTACGCCTTCAGGGTTGGTCTGGATTCGCAGCGGCCAATAGGCATCTGCATAATTGAGCGCATCAGCACTTGCACCCAAATTGTGGCGCAGTCCTAGGGTATGATTCAGCTCGTGTAACATAACTTGTTTGAAAATGTTCTCGCGGAGAAACTGCCACAGGGCGTCGCCCGTCAGCGCACTATTTTTGGCCATCTTTGCCAGCCCTGTGATCGCGGGATCGGCAAAGTCCGCGAGCCATACATTGTGGTTTTGTGCTGCGTGCCGGGTTTCGTTGTGTTGCTGCAGCGATTGGTAGGTTCCCCAATTTGCGACGGACAGTGCGTCCATGACTGCGGGTGATAAAGTGGTACTTGGATCATGGCCATGACCACGGATGATTTCCTGATCGAAAAGCATTGCTTCTAGGGCGGTTCCTTGGATCCGTTGCATTCGGTGGGCTTCGCTGCCTGGTTGCACACTTGCCGATCCTGATTGCAGTACATCGACTAGCTTCAGCTCGTGATTGCAGCAGCTGAGATGTCGACGCGGCGACTGCGCTGGCTGTGATTCCAGCTTGGTTTCGCGGATCGCTGGGTTGAAAACGCGTCGCGATCTCTTCGCGAATAAACTCGCCACCGATGAAGTCAAATTCGGTTCGGTCACCGTTAATCAGATCGATAATGTCTTTTGCAGTTTGTGCGTATCTATCTACGCTGGCGCCATATACATATGCTGTTGCCGAAACCACGCGTCCGGTCTCTGGGTTTGCCGAAAGTGGTCCAAAGCCCAGTGGACTGACGATTTGCGGGCCATCAACCCAGAACAAAAAATTGTGCCGTAGATCGCCGATGCGCGCCGCGCTGTCTTCGTTGCGGGCGATGCAAAAAAGGCATGATTTGCCGGTCTGTGTCAGGAGATCTGTTTCGATTTGCACGACCGATAGCTGCAGGCGGAATGCGGCGATGCGCTTGAGCGTTTGATCGCATTCCTCGGCGATCTCGTCTGTGATGTCGAGCAAGTCGGATGGGTAGTCAGGCGAAAGATGGTATATAATGGGGCGGAGTTGTCGCTCGGAAAATGGTACGATGTCACCATTTTCATTGGTGCTATTGCTCCATATGTCGTGGACGGTTGGCGAGCGAAATGATGCCCTCGTGGGTGGGTCCCCTGCGATCATCGTAGGTAATCCGCTGGGTTCGAAACAGCGGGAACTCGCCTTGACGAGTGTTATCATATATGAGCGGGGCGTAACTGCGCTCACGTCCCTCATCCAATTTTAAAAAAGATGTTCGGACTTGGATCTCTTGTGCGGTGCAATCTCCGAGCTCTGTATTGGTACGATTAAGCACACAGCGATCGGCATCGGGCCGGACAAACAATCGTTCGGAGAAATCGAAGTACGAGGCGACGCAATCGAGGTCGCCGGTATAGGAGTCGTCGACCAGGATTGCACGGACGTCCCTGACGATCGACTGCCTCTACAACCAGGGAGTCTGCGTCACTTTCGTGAGCTTCGATCAGCGAGACGCTTTGGACACCGCGATCTTCACGGTCTGGGGAGGATAGGAAGAACCAGTGACTGATCTGCGGCGAAGCCCAATCCACGCGCATCCATTCGCGCTCAAACCACAATCGCGAGTGGTCTTCTTCGATGACATTGGTTTGTTCGCCGGTTCGTGGATTGAAGTCTCGTTGAATATCCACATGCTCAATCGGGTACATGACGATTGATTGCCTTTGTGATCGCGGCAACCAGAGGTTGTGATTTCGTCAGACTCGTCCAATTCTTCTTGGCCGGCGGTGGTTACGATCGGTTTTCCTTGACCAGCCCCGGGAATGTGTTCATAGGCTCGGTACCCGACCAGGTGTTGTCTTTGCACCTCCCAGCAGATGATTTCCATTTCGCCCGTTTCGCCAACAAATGAAAATGCACTTGTCGCGGGTACTTCGGTAACGGTCTGGCGCACAAACCACTTGCCGTCTACGAACGCGGCTTTGGGGAGCAAATTGCTTTGTGTCCGATCGATGTCACCTACATCTTGCGCACACGCCAAGAAAGATATCGCGCAAATCATCGATGCAATGTTCTGTATGTTTCGTCGCATGGTTGTTCTCCTTCCTATGGTGGCGATCCACTTACGGTAGTAGCGCGCCGCTTAAGGTTCCGATCACGGAGAGATGAAAGGTGGTAAGATTGGATGCCTCCGATGAGAAATCCCAGAATGGGAATCGCAGGCGATCGTTTTGAGCATTTTTGGGGGACCCTCTTGTGGTGATCCCAGCGGCGACCGATACGAATTCATGTGCGCGATATCGCACGTCGATTGCCGCCGCATACTCATCACGTTGGCATCGCCCAGAATCTGCATGGGTCGCCGCTTGTTCGCCAGTAGCGAATTGCTTGTAGACACAACCGCGAACGTAGGCGTAGGCAACGCCGATTCGAACCGGTGGTGTTGGCGACCACTTGACGCCGAGTTCGTTTTCAAACTGAAACGAAACGTTGTTGCCACCCGGCGATACCAAAAACGCGCCCAGCTGCTCATTGCCGTCGTCGCGCGCGAGAAACGAAGTCTCGCCTACCTCTGCAACGTCGCCCACGGGGCTCGTATAGCGATGGAGGTTTTTGCGAAATGCCGTATGCCATGAAACTTCCCATTTGCGCCATGTTCGCGACAACTGGACCCCAAGTCGTGCCGCGACTCGAAGCGTCTCGTAGCGCGACGCTAGCGAGGTAGGGAAAAAGAGTCGAACGTTTGCCTCGGTGTCGATACCTGTGCGCGGTATTTGGAATACGACATGCGACGCACCCAGCATCAAGTCCGATAGCAGCACTTGGCGATTTTGGTTGGCACTGTCGGTTTTTGTGAGCTCTTGGGTGATCGCTAGTTGTGCCCATAGCGAAGTGCCAAATTGTGTAACGTACCTGGGGGTAACCTGGAGCGAATACGACACATAAGGGTTGCGGGCAAACTTGTTGGAGACAAACGTTCCCTGACCTAGAGATGTTCGCAACCGGCCGACGAGCGACATTCGTTGCCACCATACTGTGCGATCGTATTGTGAACCATGGCCCTCCAGAGGTGTCTCGATTAGCTCCGAAGCGGGATCATCGGTTTGGGCGTGCGCCAGCATGGGCATTGTGGCCAAAAAAAGAACAATCCCGCACAGCCAGGCCTGTTGCTTGTGAGCTTTCAGCTTGTCCGGAGCCCTCAGCTTGTCCGGAGCTCTCAGCTTGTCCGGAGCCCTCAGCTTGTCCGGAGCTCTCAGCTTGTGCAGAGCCCTCAGCTTGTGCAGAGCCCTCAGCTTGTGCAGAGCCCTCAGCTTGTGCAGAGCCCTCAGCTTGTGCACAGCCCTCAGCTTGTGCACAGCCATTGATTTCCCCCTTGCATACGCCCCTCTTTTTCTTTCACGACAAGTATACGCATCGGCACGTTACACCTTCCTTCGCCTCCAGGGATACGATCAAGATCGACAATTTCTTGTCAGAAACTGAGCGCCCATCGCGAATCCCCAATGCTACCGAAGATGAAGGTAGTGCGCTGGCCCAGGCGACGTCCGTGTTTTGCGAATGGTCGCGTCGCGGATTTTTACATAGCCACCAGCGCAGCTTGAGGACTGGCGATTTGCTGCTGCGTGCAGGCGATCGCGAGGACGACACCCGCAACCAAAGAAAGGAATTGTTATGAAATTTACGAATCAGAAACTTCGGAGTTGGATTTGGGTGGCTGCTTGTTTCGGCATGACAGCTTGTGACCTAACAGGAGACGAGGCGCTGCTCGATACGACGCAAGCCCCCATTATCGGCGGAGATGAGACGATACCCGGAGAGTGGCCATGGCAGGCGCAGATCAATAACGGCGGGTCTCCCTGGTGTGGTGGCTCGATACTCTCGGAAAACTGGGTGCTCACGGCAGCCCATTGCGTCGATGGTGTCCCAGTAGGGCAGCTTGAAGTGAATTTGGGACTCCATACACGCTCGGCGCCGGGACCAGAAGTGCAAACACGTGGGGTAAGCAATTCGATCATTCACCCCGATTGGGCGCCGTTTTCAATTGAGAACGATGTCGCGTTGCTTCAGTTAGATGCTCCCGTTGCATTTGACCAATATGTCCAGCCGATCGCGGTTGAAGAAAATGTTCCGCCGGTAGGAACACCTGCCTATGTGACCGGATGGGGACAGACAGCGCCCGGTAGCAGTGCCGCGGACGTGCTGATGGAAGCAAGACTACCGGTGGAAGACACAGCGACCTGCAATAGTGCCGGTACGCTGCCGCTTCCAGTGCAAGACTCAATGCTGTGCGCGGGTTTTGTTGGCGGTGAGCATGGTGGGTGCCACGGCGACAGCGGTGGTCCACTTGTGGTTGCCAGTGGTTTTGCAAACGGGTGGCGACAGGTCGGGGTGGTCAGCTGGGGTGTTGGAGGAAGCTGCAGCAGCTACACGGTGTTTGCGCGCCTTAGCGAATTATCCGGTTGGATCAGCGGTGTTGTCGGCGCAGTGCCCGTGATCGGAGACGTCACAGGGGATAGCTGTGTAGATATCGCAGACCACGCTGCCGTATTGGCAGACTATGGAATGAGTGTTCCTCCGGGCAATCCCGCCGCGGATCTCAACAACGACGGCATGATCAATATCTTTGACCGACTCATCGTCCTTCAGAACTTCGGAGAAGGCTGCTAACCAAATAACCGATGTCTTCCGTGTATGCGAGAGACACTGACAACAGGAGATTTTACATGAAAACACAAACGAAATATCAGTCTAAACGAACCCGTAACATTGCCTTCGCGGCCGCATTGGCGGGTGTGATGACCCTCGGCAGTATGGCGAGCCAAGCCCATGCCGATGAACACATGCTGGTGCTGATTGACCAAAGTGGCTCGATGCAAACGCCATCGGCTGCCAGTCCGATGGGAGACCGACGCTGGGATGTGGCCAGGCAACTGGCCTCTGATGCAGTCGGTGCAGTCGCCCCCGACCGGAGCTATGCGCTGTGGACATTCTCGGGCAGTACCTTTACCCAGGTGGTTGCCTTCTCTGACAATCTAACCGGTCCTCAGGTGCAAGCCATTATTGATGTGACGCTTCCCGCAAACCCCAGTGGTGCCACTCCGTTAGCCGGAAGTGTTTGCGACGCGGTTGACGAGCTCATCAACTATTTGCCCAGTGAATTCCACACAAAAAGGATTGAGTTGTTTTCCGACGGTTTGGAGAACAATACACCCAATACCCACGAGTGTTGGGGCCCCGATAGCGCCGATCATAGCAATCCAGATGTCGGAAGTTGGGAGTGGAAGGTGTTCAACAAAGCACAGACGGGGAATCCCAACAGTGCCGCTGATCCACCCATTCCACTGATCGTCAACGCTGACTTTTTGTTTGACAACGAGTCATCGGTGTTTAGTGCCGGTCCCAGTTTTGCCGCGAGCCAGCCGATTTCTATTCAAAAGTCAGTGGCACGGCCCAGGCTCCCCAGTGACATTATTGTCGGGAAAGTTCCCGGAAGAATTCCCGGAGACCAGCCGATCGATCTCATCCGATCGAAATCCCCACTCATCCGGTCGCTGGCCGTCGAAGGCGTTCACATTTCACCCCAGATTATTGCAGCGCCACACATTGAAATCATGCAAAGTGTAAATTTCTACACCGCGCTGGTTAATCATACTGGCGGTCGTTATCGCTCGATCACGCCAACGACCGTGTTGCCACAACTGGGAGACGTCACCGGCGATACTTGCGTCGATGATGATGACATTGACGCGATTTCCAACAACTGGGGGATTCCCGTTGGTCCAGGGAGTCTGCTCGATCCCAACCAGGATGGAACCGTAAACATGTATGATTATCTCACAGTGATCCAAAACTACGGCGAAGGATCCGGTTGCTAGCAATTCTCGCGGAGCGCTGTATTGCTTCCTGGAATTTCTTGCTACCTCAATCCACCCCCCTTCCCCCGGGGGGTGGATTTTTTTGATTTTTTACAGTGGTCGCGTAATCGAGTTTACACAAAATCCGTGCTGTTCGGGGCGATGTGGGTTGCTATCAAAATTTTGCAAACAAAAGCATGATTGTTTGCAAGATTGTGACGGGTGGGGTCGTAAGTCTATCTAACAACCGTTACGCACGGGGTTTCCGTGCGACATCACAATACAACTAGAACCCATCTCAAAAATAGCCAGGAGTCTCAGATGGGGTCTAGGCATCACAGCATAGTTAAAGGGGGAGCTGAAGATGAACTGTTACGATATCGCTAGAGCAACTGGGAAAACACTCGGTCTGTTTGGTTTGGGTCTGTTGGGGATTGTCGCCTGCGACATGGAGGTAGAGTACGGGGTGTCGGGGCAGCGAAGCGATGCGACTGGTACGACAGTCCACTACGATCCTGTATCGAAGCGGAGTTTTCCAATTGCAAATCCTCCCTCCTTGGGAGAGGCATGTCCTGGAGATCGAAAAGTTGGGTTTTTGCTTGATAGTGATAGCGCGTGCCCAAAGCCGCTCGATTCGGCAGATGGGACTTGGCGGGTGCGCCGCAATTTTGCGCAGGGGCCCAAGGCATTGCGCGGACTTTGCACCTACGAGTGGTTTTCCGCCTCGGATGACAAGGCAGCGCCCGCTGACGAAAAGGCGTTGCCCAGAGATGATTCACGTCCTTCGGAGGAGTGGCTCGATACGGATTGCCAGGTCGTGTCGACGCTCGCGACTCCGGTCCCCAACAGCGCGTGGGAGACTTTGGAGCAGGCGTTTTTCGATCAGGTGGAGCGTTTGTCACCACTCCCCGATGCGTACAAAAGCGAGAGTCCCATCGTCGCTGTAATTGACGCCGCCGTTGATAGCCCCGGTCCTGATCCGAGTCATGGCCAAACCAAACATGGCCGCTCGGTGGGGCTGGTGGTGCAGCATCTCACGTGCCCAGAAGGTTCTGAGGATGAGAGCTGTCGAGGACATATCTCGAGTCACCTGGCCTTGCCATTGGAGATGGTAAACGGGAGAGTTGTAGAAAACCCGACGCAAGGTGGCTTTTTTGGCCGCCAGCTCGATGTGGCCATCGCGATCAGCCGCGCTGTAACAAGGTGGAACAATGCCGGTCGCGGACGTCCCCTCGTGATCAATTTGAGTGTAGGTTGGGAGGCCGACCTGGGCGGTGGTCCATTTCAAGAGAGTCCCAAAGAGCTGCCGGCGCCAGCCCGGGCGGTATACAATGCAATTGCCCAGGCAGTTTGCAGTGGCGCCGTGGTAATCGCGGCGGCCGGCAATAGTTTGGGTGGGCCCGAACCGTCTCACGGTCCGATGTATCCGGCAGGTTGGGAAACGGTGTCCGCGCCAGCCGCACACGACTGTAGTTTGTTTGCGACGACGCCGAGCAAACACACCGACCGCGACTTGGATGGCAACATGCCGCTTGTCTTCTCTGCCGGTGGCGTCGATGGAGCCGATTATCCGCTCTACAATTCACGGATCGGCGGTCGCCCGATGTTGGCGGCTCCCGCCGCAAATGTTGTGGTGGGAAGTGTTCCAAAGCCCCAACCCCCAATCCCCGCGCCTTCTGAGTGGACTGTCCCCCAGATCAAAACAGACTTACGAATTCGCCAAGCGATCATTCCCGCAAATAAGATTTCTCTGGTACCAAAACAGGACCTAGTACCAAAAAAGGATTTAGCACCAAAACCGAAGTTTCCAGGAGATATTGCGTGGTGGCCGGGAAAACCCCAGCCCGAGACGCCTGATCCCACTATGTATACCGGTAGTTCCATGGCCGCTGCGGTGGTTTCGTCTGCTGCAGCGCTGGTGTGGAGCTATCGCCCCGAGCTAAGCGGTAGAGATGTGATGAAAATCATCTACTATTCGGCAGTCGATCTGGAAAAGCGAGCCGATTATTGCCCGTCCGAGTGGAATAAGGAGTGCCCGTCTATTCGTCGCGTGTCGATTTGTCATGCGGTTCGCCTCGCGTGCGCTGGTGGAGCGTCCACTTGCCCCGAGGTTCTTCCTGAGTGCAAACCCCACGAGCCCTACCGGGACGCTCGGCCTCCTCATGTCGATCTGTCTAGTTTGGCAACGAGCTCGGTGAGTGGTGCTAGCCTTACGAGTCAAGGGGTAATGGGTGCGCCATGTGATGGGACTGTACACACCACGCCAAGTGGTCTCGGTTCTGATAGTCCGTGCCCGAGTGGACAATACTATTCGACCAAAATCGCTCCGTGGGCTGTCCCCCAACCTGATGAACCACCTTGTACAGTTTGTTCGTTGTCTCCCAACGGTCTAGGAGGAGCCGATTTGCTGCTCAGTATGGACGGACAATATCTCGGGGTGTTGACCAATCCGACGCTCGTCCTGGATTATCCTACCGGGTCTGATATTTACGATCTGGAACCTGTGCTTAGTAGCGCGAGGCCAGATGAGGCTCCAGGCGATGTTCCCGTAACCCCAGGGGACACGATCCAGATTACAGATTTACCTATTGACGATTACAGCAGCTTGCTGTCCGCAACCATCGGATTTACGACCGATGATGGTTACGCGAGTAACGACCACGTCGTTTTGTGGGATGTCCCACCAGCGGTGTTACCGTCGGAGTAGTGAGAATGGTTTATGGCCTCAGGCACTTTTAGAATTGAGCACATCCAATGACGGTGGTACAATCTCCGGCAATCGAAGTCACGCTGCGGCAAGCCCTTGGTGGCGATGCCGCAGCACTTCGCATCATTGTCGACATGCTCACTCCTGTTGTCCAGGCACGAGTGGCCCGAGCATTGTTGCGGACGCCCCAGGGGACGTTTGGCCGCAACGTTCACCAAGAGGTCGAGGACTTGACGCAAGATGTTTTTATTGCCCTGTTTAAGAAAAATGCGCAGACCTTGCGGAGATGGCAGCCCCAGCGGGGTTGTTCGCTCAAGAATTTTGTCGGGCTGATCGCACAACGGGAAGTGATATCGATCCTCCGTAGCCGAAAACGCAGCCCCTGGGCAGAAAGCCCCACCGAAACCGATACGCTAGAGGCGCTCGCTTCGGTAGAGCGAAACACCCCCGAATCCAACGTCGCCTCGCGCGAGCTCTGGGCAAGGCTGCTAGAGCGGGTTCGCCAGCAACTCTCTCCCCAGGGACTGGTGCTGTTTCACCGCCTTTTGGTCGAGCAATGCCCGATGAATCGGCTTGCCACCGAGACCGGCATGAGCGTGAATGCGCTATATACTTGGCGAAGCCGTCTCAGCAAACAGGTCAAAGTCCTCTGGGACGAGCTATCCTCAGAACCACCAGCCCATCCCGCCCCTACTTCTGACAGGTTAAAGACTTCCAACAAGTTAAGGACTTCTCACAGATTGAAGACGCCGAAACAGGCAAAACAGGTGCGAATCCAATGACGGATGATACACTGCTCAATACTCTTGGTACCTTGGCCAGACAAATGGATACTCCCACCGATCCAGTGTATGACAAACTTGTTAACGGCGAGCTGTCCCCGCAACAAGTTGCTGATCTAGAAGAGGAGATCGCTCGTGACGAACAGGCGCGTGTCACCTATGAGGCGTATCGCCCGCTCGGATCCCACGCGCGGACAAATATCACCCAGCGCTTGCTCGCGGAGTTAAGCTCCGAACAGCCGGGTGTGAGCAAAGACGACAACCATCAGGTAGTTCGCACTTCCTATACGCGGCGGGTGCTCGATTTTTTGAAAAATCGATTTGTCATCTCGGGGGGGCTCATCGCAGCAGCGGCGGTTGTTATGTTGTTTGTCCGAGATACGCCCTCACCTTCGCTCCCCAACTATATCGTGTCGGTAAACGGTGGCGAGCAGCGTTTTCGCAGTGGCGTGGCTGATGCAGATTCTCATTTTCCGGCAAAATCTCCGCAGACGTTTCATTCTTCTTCTACGATTGAGGTCGTTGTGAGGCCAATCCATTCTGTCGCGACTCCCATCGTCGGTTCCGTGTTTGTCCAGCAACAAGGGCGGGTGCGACCGGTCGCCGTTCCGCTGCAAATTTCTTCAGATGGTGCTGTCCGGCTCCACGGTCGTATCGATAGAGTTTTTGGTCATATCGTCGGTACTGTGCAGTTGCATTTGCTCATCGGGCGTGCTCCCCTTCCTACTATCGAAACGGCCCTTGAGGCACAGGGAGCGGCTGAAAACTCTTGGCAACTGCTGACCACGGACGTGCACATTACACCTACGCCATTGTCGGCGCCGTAGCAAGCCTTTGCTTTTTTGGAGTCTCGGCTTGTGAACGACTAGACCGATCAGCGCAAAATGCAGTTTCCCAGGCACAACAACGACTACAAAAAGTCATCGATACGATCATATTTGCCGGCTGCACCGAAGTCGCTGTCGGTCCGATTTGCAAGCTTGAGTCAAAAACGCAACTCAGTGTTTGGCTTGATCATAGTCACGACATTCGCGTTGCCGTTTCCAATCCGAGAACTCCAACCCCTATTGTCCCCACATCGGTCGGTGGTGGGTTGTTGTACCAGCTGGACATATTGCCCACCGATGGTGTGCTGGCAGTACAACTGAAGCTACAAAAAGAAACTCTACATTGGGAGTTGCCAGTTCAGCCAGTGGTGCCCGTTCATCATTCCATTGCCCACGCTGATCAATTGAAACGGAAGCGGCGGTGGGCCGAAGCCCGTGAGCGATTGAAAAGTCACGCCGAAACCCTATCACCACGGGATGTAGCAAAAGCAACAAGTTTACTCGGACGCATACTACTCGCTGAGGGAACTTATGCGCAGGCCGTTTCACAATTTCAAGCCGCGGTGGAAATGCATCAAACGTTGGGAAATGTCTCGGATGCGATCAAAGACCTACTTGTGATCTCGTATATTGGCCTGCGGTGGACAAACAAATGGTCTCAGGTGCGGTGGGGGCTGAATCGTGCAAAGCGACTAGCACACAGGACTTTTCCCACCGGTAAAGCGGATATTGCCTACTATGAGGGGTTGTTTGAACGTAAACGTGGTGATTTACGTACTGCGCTTCGCCACCTTAGCGAGGTAAATACCTACAGCAAGAGGCTTGGAGCGACCATAAAACCCACAAAGCTAGGAAGGATTGGGCGTGCCGCTCGAGAGATGCAAGCGACCACCTTGTGCACCTTGGGGCGCACCGATGAAGGAATCGAACAGCTTTTACGCCTTCAGAAGCAATTCACTCTGGAGGCCAACTCATGCATTAATGCCAGACTGCTTACCAATATCGGTTGGTGCTCGCTGCTCGCTCAGGACGCCAACCAAGCGACTAGCAGCAGCGCGATGACACAGCTGAAACAGGCCGAGGAAATCTATGTCGAGGCGTGTCCAGATAAGGGAAAACTTTACAACGTCGAACTCAACATTGCCTTCGCCGCCGTATTACAAAATCAACCAGCGGTTGCCGAAACCTATTTGACGAAAGTCACAAAAAAGCAAACGACATCAAATCATGATTCATGGCTCATACTATGGACAATGGATCTGAAGGGCAGGGTCGCGCTGCTCAAAAGGTCACCGCGCGAGGCGTTGCGTACCTACGAAATCCTCGATGCTCTCGCCTCAGCGGCCGACAACATCGGCGCCCGTTGGCGTGCCGCGATCGGTATGGGGCGTGCGTATCAACAGATCGGTGATTATGAACAAGCGATCCGCGCCTATCAGCGCGCCGAAACATTGGCCGATGCAGACAGCCTGCGCATTCCTCTGGGGCAAGGACGTGGCACGTTTCTCGTCGGCAGAGAGCGCGGGGCCAAACAACTCGTGTCTCTATTGATCCAACAAGGAAACCCCAGCGCAGCATTCACAGCGGCAAGGCGGTCTCGCTCGCGCATATTTGCCAGCTTGGAGAGGCAACATCGCTTGAGTCACCTGCCCGAGGCAAAACGTCTCGCCTGGGATCAGGCTCTCGCGCGGTTTCGCCAGGCACGCAAGGCGCTTGATTCCGAGTCGCGGGATGATTGGAAACTGCCCTTGACCCGTCTGCAAACCGTTTTCGCCAAGCGAACAGCAAAAAAGCAGCGGCTCCGCATTGCGATCGACGAGGCGATGGCCCTGTTGGGAAGCCCAAACCGGTGGACGCCGCCGCCGCTTTCTATTGCCGACGATGAGATCGTCATTTTGTATCATCCCGGCCCCAAGGGTTGGGTCGGATTTGCCATCGATGCCAGCAGTACACACGTCAAGCAACTTGGAGCGCTGCCAAACGACGTCTCTCCACAGGTTGAGGACTCTCCACAGAGACTTGCAACTGTTTTGATCGCGCCGTTTGCAAAGCAGATCGAAAGTGCTCGCGTGATTCGTATCCTCGCCCCGGCGCATCTCGAGTCCATTGATTTTCATGTGTTGCCATTTCGCGATCGCCCTTTGGGTATCGACAGGCGAGTGGTCTATAGCCTTGACCTAACGACCAACGATCAGTCCAGTTCTAAAATGCGTCGGATAGCGGTTGTTGCCGATCCGCGTGGAGATCTCGCAATGGCGCGCAGGGAGGCGCAGTCGGTCAAAGAATCTGCCGTGGGCGGTGGGTCGACATTACAAATGTATGTTGGCGACGTCGCCACCGGTGAGGTTGTACGCAAAGCCTTGACTGAGGTTTCTCTGTTTCATTATGCGGGACATGGGAAGTTTGCTGGGGCAGACGGTTTAGACAGCACGCTTCCTCTTGCTGGCGGTAGCGAGCTGACCGTTGGCGACGTGTTGGCGTTGGAGCAGGTGCCAGAGTACGTTGTTCTTTCGGGGTGCGAGACTGCTCGATCGACCACCGCGGAAGCACAGGGATTGGGTTTGGCCCAAAGCTTTGTCATCAGCGGTTCCAGTGCGGTGATTGCGGCAACCCGACCAGTAACAGACCAACTCGCCCACGCGCTTACTCAATCGCTTTACAGTACCAACACTGGCGATCTCAAACGCGCATTCCATCGCGCCCAGCGGAAACTATTCGCGGAGCACGCGAGCCAGGACTGGGCTGCGTTTCGCATTCTCATCCCCTAACGTTCGCGTGCAGAGACTTTATGAGCATAATTCATACAAGGCAAGATTAAATCCAATAATAACAACTAATTAATCAATTATATAGATAATTAATCGGAGACTCGACAGCGCCATTTTCTGGAACGTTTCGCGGCCAGGGCTTTTTGCTCAAGAACTTCAACTACAATGACACAGGAGCCAGCGATGTCGGTGTGTTTGGCCGGGCGGGGCACGCACTTTTCTCACGGGTTGGCCTTCCCAACGCAGACGTGACCGGATCGGGAGATGTCGGAGCGCTACTGGGAGAGGGAGGTAGCTCGCTGGTGGTTGCCTCTTTTGTCACCGGGAGCGTAAACGGCGTCACGCACGTAGGGGGGATCGCTGGATATCGCGCTTATGTTCACAATTCATATTCCTTGGCAACCATTGTTGGAACACAGCAAGTCGGTGGTTTGATTGGTGCGACGAACGTCGTGGAGGATAGCTTTGCGGTGGGGTCGATTACCGGGACAGGCGCTGATGTCGGCCCTGTGGTCGATTATCCAACATTGTTGCAGTAGAGACCATTCTACCATTGATGGTAGTTTAGTCAGCAACAGCCTCTGCAAAAAAGGAATAAACGGGGATTTCGCGGGTCTTTGGTGCCGGATTTTTGCGCAAAGCATCCAGTTTTTTGCAAGTGGCCGCGTCGAAAATGGGTTCCCCACAACTTTGGCAAACGAGTGCGGGGACATCTTCAATCAGTGCAAGTTCATCTCCCCACCAGTTTTCCGCTGTAACGCGGTCAGCTTTAAGGATTCCCCCACACAGATGGCATTGTTTGTTCTTTAAAGTCATGTTCGGGTTCGCTCATCCCACCAATGGGGCATTGTTGGTTTGTAGACGGTTACAATCAATAGTGTAGCATCTTCACTCATGGTGCAAACAGCATGTAGTGGGCTACCGTCAACTAAGTACCCGAGAACTAAGCAACAAGGTCCCCTTGGGTCTTCTGGATAATCCTCTAGGAGTTCGCCCTCGGCGATCGCGACAACAACATCTTCATCGAGAATACGCCGTTGTCCAGCTTGTCTTCGGGCATGGGCTGTCATTGCCCAACGATTCGTTGTTATTGCTTCGTGAATCCTCTGAGTCGAGATAAATACCATTGCTGTTTGTCGGATACTACTGAGAGAGGAGGGGGAGTCTTCCCTGGAAATCGAAGTTGTTCCGCATCGGCGGGCTTTTGTCGTCGATTCGCGAATGTAAGCGGAGCAAACGCGGTGGATATGGAACGGTAACAATGACCGGATCTCGGACGGACAGTTGGGCGTTGCTTGGTAGAGACTATTGGTCACCAAACTGTCGGCTTAGGTGCTCGATCAGTAGAGATACGCGTCGGGATAATTGGCGGCTTGGGTACACGAGCGCGATATGCCCCGTGGCGACACGGTACTGAGGCAGTATGCATTGCAGCGTGGAGCGGCCGTGGTCTACGTGCATGCGGGGGATGAGTCCGTAGCCTGCTCCTTGTGCGACAAGCGTCGCCATCGAGCCATAGTCGTGGACGACAAACCGTCCTTGGACGGAAATGCGATGTTTGCGTCCAGACTGTGATGTGAGTTCGAGTTGTTGCCTGTGGGAAGGTTGGCGAAATAATACGAAGGGTTGGTTTTCTAGGTCATTGAGCGACGCTATCTGTTTGGTGCTGGTTGCGCTTCCGGCGATGCACAGATTGCTCGAAAACAGTTTGCGCGTAATCAGGTTGCTTGCCCCTGGTATCATCGCCGCCTGCGTCGCCCGAATTGCCAGATCATAGCCCTCCTGAACGACATCAACATATCGATTGCTTAGGTCCACTTCAAATGTGATCTCTGGCCATAGCGCGCCGAAGGTCTGGAGTTCGCTCAGGAGCAAGAGACGGCCAAAGTCATCGGGCGCGGTGATGCGGATATTGCCCTTTGGGAGACTGCCACCTTCCAGGGCGGCGTGAATGGCAAGCTCAACATGTTCGATCGATGTGTGAACGCTATCGAAGAGTTGGCTTCCCTCGGTGGTGAGTGTGAACCTGCGGGGGCCGCGATGCAGGAGCTTTACGCGAAGTACTGCCTCGAGGCGGTTGAGTCTTCTGCTCACGGTAGATTTTGGGACCCTTAGTTCACGAGCTGCGCCGGCAAGAGTGCCATGTTTGACTACACGGACGAAGGTGGCAACCTCGTCGATCACTGCGCTATTTTTTTCAGCCGCCATCGCCCTTATTGTCTAGCCTAGGTGACTGGTGTTTTTTGTCGTACCGAAAGATCGACAAAGTGAATGGAATTTGATCTTCTTTAGTAATGACGCAGGGTTTACCTCCAAAGCAGGGAAGTTTGTTGACCTCTGGCGCATCGTATTGCCGTTCTCGTTTGTCTGAGGCATCGATCTATTCTCTCTTGTATCGAGAAGGTCATCGATTGTTTCCCGACGAAATGTTCTCGGATCTATTTACGAAACGTGGTCGTCGGTCGATTCCTTCTCGGATCGTGGCGATTGTGATGGTTCTGCAACGAGTAGAAGGGCTCAGTGATCGGGAGGCTGTGGATCGATTCAGCTATGATTTGCGTTGGAAGTATGCGGCTGGGGGCCTGGATTCCGATTATCCTGGTTTTGTCCATACGGTTCTTGTTGACATGCGTGAGCGGCTTCGCCAGTCTGCATCTCCAAATCGGATTTTCGAAGCGGTGTTAGAGGTATGCCGGCAGGCCGGACTGGTCGGTCGCAAACGTGTGATGGATTCGACGTGTCTGTATGATGCCGTTGCGACCCAAGATACGGTGACGCTGATACGGTCTGCAATACGCGGCTTGTTGCGGGTTCTGGACGCAGAGCAATCTGCTTGTGTTCGTGCTGTTCTTCGTCGCGACGATCCCTACGAAACTCCTGGCAAACCGAGTTGTGCGTGGGACGACAAGGCTGCTCAGGAATCCCTTATCGATGCACTGGCCCAAGACGCCCACGCAGCTCTCGTATCTATGGAGGGTCGCCCATATGGTTCGGAGGTCGCTCAAGCGATGGCACTACTGGCAACGGTGGTCGGGCAGGATTTAGAACAGAGGGAAGATGGGACCTATCGCATTGTGAAGCGAGTCGCTCCGGACCGAGTGATTTCGACTGTGGATCCGGAAGCGCGCCATGGACGCAAGACGGGGGCTCGTGGATTTGACGGATATAAAGGCCATATCTCGATCGATCCAGACTCTGAAGTGATCGTGGCAAGCGATGTCACAGCGGGAAACGTGGGCGATGGACAAGCCGCAACGCAATTGCTCGAAGAAGCGATCGAACAAACGCAGGCAGCGCCCCAGGACAACGCTCGTGTCGCGGTGTTTGGTGATGCCTCCTATGGGGCAGCGGATATCGTTGAAACGCTAGAAAAGGCAGGGATTGAAGCCAACGTAAAGGTCCAAGAGCCATCGCCCCCCAGCAAAGGATTGTTTGCTAAGAGCGCATTCAAGATTGATTTAAACGAGCAAACCGTTCGCTGTCCACAGGGGATTGTCGTACCGATCAAACCCCGAAAGGGACCCGAGCGCATGGGTATGGCATCGTTTGAGTCGCACTGTCACGACTGTCCACTGAAACCAAAATGCACAACTTCGAAAACCGGACGCTTGGTCCGAATCCACACCAAAGAGGCAACGTTGCAGCGCTCACGACTTCACCAACGGAACGAAAAATGGAAACGGGATTATCGTTCTACTCGCCCCAAGGTAGAGCGAAAAATCGCTCACCTCATGCAACGCAGACACGGAGGACGCCGGGCACGAGTGCGCGGGTGCGACAGGGTCAGAGAGGATTTTTCCTTACTTTGTGCTGCGACCAATCTTAAGAGACTGGCAAAGCTCGCCGTAGGCTCCAAAAATGGCGCCTGGGCCATTCTCGACCGGATGCTGCCCCTGATCGCCCTTCTTATTTCCGGTCTGGGCTACGCCTGGCGCGAAATGACCAGGCGAGTCATCCAAACACCAGAGTGCGAAAACAACCGGCGAAACCTATTTTTCTACCCGCTACCTTCAGAAACACCGTATTTAACACCAGTCACCTAGAGCGCTGATCGGTTTGAATTCCCGCCAAACACGCTGTTTCGGCGCCTTTGGGTCTGGGCTCGTCGCTGCGTTTTAGAATCATTCAATTGAATCGCCTGGTGCATAAACGCAACTATACAGTGCAATTGCGCTGTCTGGTAGCGTATACGCATCAAGCTTATCCTTTTATTCATGGCATCGAAATTCCCGACGAGACGACGCGTGGTGGTGGGAGGTCTGGCATCCCTGGCGGTTACCCCGCTGCTTGGTTGTTCAACAAAGAAGGGATCGAGGCAAGAAGCCAAAGAGCATCATAGGATTGGCAAAGGAGGAGGCATGAGTCGCAAACATACATTCACTAAAAATCTACAAGCGATCGCCCAAGTTGTGAGCCCCCGAGAGCAACACTGGGTTGGAGATGGATTTCGAGTCAGTACACTTTTCTCTCCCTACATCGTGGATGCGCACACGCTGAGTCCCTTTATATTAATGGACCACGCGGCGCCAAAGCGTTTCGAATCTGCGACACGACCGCGCGGCGTTGGTGAGCATCCCCACCGAGGCTTCGAAACAGTCACTTTTGCCTACCAGGGAGAAGTGGCCCATCGGGATTCATACGGTGGTGGCGGAACAATTGGTGCCGGCGATGTGCAGTGGATGACTGCAGCTTCGGGAGTGGTGCACGAAGAGTTTCATTCTCAGGCTTTCACCGAGACAGGCGGGATATTTGAGATGGTCCAGCTGTGGGTGAACCTCCCGGCAAAGGACAAGATGGGGGCGCCGCGCTATCAGCTGTTAAAAGGGGAGAGTTTTCCCGTATTGGATATGGGCAGTGCGCAAGCGCGGCTGATCGCTGGCGAGTTCTCTGATAAAAAAGGACCGGCAAGCACGTTTACACCGATTACCATGTTTGATCTCGAGTTTTCCAAAGCAGGCGATGTCCGGTTTCAGTTGGCCGATGGTACAACAACGCTATTGGTCATGCTGCGCGGTGATGCGACCCTGCAACAGGGGCAGGTGGTTGCGTCCGGCGAACTTGTGGTGTTTGACCGATCTTCGGTCGGGGCGATTCAACTCGCCGCCGACACTGGAGCGCGTGCGTTGATTCTCAATGGGCAGCCACTCAATGAGCCCGTCGTCGCACATGGACCCTTTGTGATGAATACAAGGGCTGAAATCGTGCAGGCGATTCGGGACTATAACAATGGCAAAATGGGGCAATTGCAACCCAAAGAAAGCACAGGATCATAATGGGAAAACTCGTAGACGGGAAATGGCACGATGTTTGGTACGAAACCAAAAACACGGGCGGGCACTTTGTTCGTCAGGATGCTGGTTTCCGAAATTGGATTACCCATGATGGCAGCCCAGGGCCGAGTGGGGAGGGTGGTTTTGCCCCTGAGAAGGGGCGCTATCATCTCTATGTATCCTTGGCCTGTCCGTGGGCCCACCGGACACTCATCTTTCGCAAACTCAAATCACTAGAAGAATTCGTTTCCATCTCGGTGGTTAACTTTCTGATGGGGGCGGATGGATGGACGTTTGAGGATGGCGTTGGTGTTGTTGCGGATTCGCTGCATGGGAGTCAGTATCTTCACCAAGTGTATGTGAAATCGGACCCCAACTACACGGGGCGCGTGACCGTTCCGGTGTTGTGGGACAAGAAGAAAAATTGCATTGTCAGTAACGAGTCAAGCGAGATTATTCGCATGTTCAACTCCGCCTTCGATGATGTCGGCGCGGCCGAGGGAGACTACTACCCCGAGCCGCTCCGCGGGATCATTGATGAGGTCAACAACCGAGTCTATGGCACCTTGAATAATGGCGTTTACCGGTGCGGATTCGCCACCACCCAAGACGCCTACGAAGATGCTTTTGATAAACTATTTGCAACCATGGACTGGCTTGAGGACCGACTATCCAAACAGCGCTATCTCGCTGGGGGCCAAGTGACCGAGGCAGATTGGCGCCTGTTTACGACTCTCGTGCGCTTCGACGCAGTCTACGTCAGCCATTTTAAGACCAACAAAAAGCGACTCGTCGACTATGCAAATCTTTGGGCCTATACCCGCGAGCTATACCAATGGCCCGGCGTTGCTGGGACAGTAGACATGCACCACATCAAACAGCACTATTATCGGAGTCACACCACGATCAATCCAACCCGGGTTGTGCCAAAGGGGCCGGACATCGATTTTGATGAGCCGCATCACCGCGACCAATTGTGCGGAGGATGACAGTCTTCCAAGGCCAACGAAACATACTCACTTAGGATGTGAGTATGTTTACTGGGGCGTTTCGTGTTTGAAGGTGTAGATCGCGCCATCCAGCGATACGATATAGAGCTCACCTTCGGAATCGCTTCCAAATGATGACACGTGGGTCAACGCTGGGGTTGCGGTTAGTTTCCAGGCAAAATGTTTGGTAACGCCTTGTTCTGAGGACCAAGAAAAACTGCGTACTAGAGGAGTGCAAAAATCAGCATAGAAGTACATGCCCTGGAGTTGGGTCAGGCGTTTTCCGCGATAGACTTCGCCACCGGTGATCGAACAACCTTGTTTGTGATTGTACTCGACGACGGGTAGGACAAAGCGATTTGTTTTACAGCCCGTTTTGGGTTGGTAGCAATGGGAACCTTCCATGGCGTTCCAGCCAAAGTTTTTTCCCTCGATGTCTGAGAACGCGACGACATTCACTTCTTCCCACTCATTTTGGCCTACGTCAGCGATGTAGAGCCTTTACTTTCAGCATCGAAGTGAAACCGCCAAGGGTTTCGGAGGCCCCATTGGACAATTTTGGGTGTTGGCTGCTTTTCCTCGACTTGGATCCGAAGCATTTTTCCGAGTAGCGATGTCCTGTTTTGGCCGTGCCCCTTTGGATCTCCCCCAGCACCCCCGTCACCGGTACCCACGTATAGCTGGCCGTCGGGACCAAACTCGAGCCCGCCTCCGTTGTGGTTGGCGAAAGGCTGCGGAATGTGCAGAACTTCGCGCGCGCTTGTTGGATCTGCTCGGTTTGCATCGCCGGATGCGACCCGATACGCGACGACGCGCGTCGCGCCACTCCGATCGGTATAGTTGACGTAGAATGTACGGTTTGATGAAAACTGAGGGTGAAACGCAAGACCAAGCAATCCTTGCTCATGCCCGCGAGAAATCTGCTTGCCCAGGTCTAAGAATGGATCCGGCAGTAGTTTTCCATCGACAACAATGACGATTCGCCCCGTATGTTGCTCGAGAACAAACAGTCTACCGTGATCACGCGGAACCGGTTCGCCCGGTGGCACTTCTACGCCAACAGGTCGCTTCAAGCCCTGGACTACGGTCCGCAGCGACATCGTTCGCGTTGCACCAACCGGTGCAAGTTGACTCTCACTGTGGGTTTCTGTTAGTTTGACCTGCTGCAGAGATTCCTGGTTTCGGCAGCCGTAGGAAAAGAACAGAGCGGCGAGTACACCACAACGTATTACCGTAAGCACCAATTTCAGGCTGGCATTTGTCGTCTGTTTGTCTTGTGTCCAGGACATTTGGATTCTTTAAGCGAGTTTTTGTTTGCCTACGCCCATAGTGGTCATCGACCGTAAAGTGCTTTTTCTTCCTCGCAATACGGAGTTTGTTTTGCCATTTGTCTGAGCTTTCGGGCGGAATTGCTTGCCCAAATCCGTAGCTTAGGGAGTGTAGTCCGGCTAGCAGTAGCATCAAGTGCTTCGGCGAGTTGTTGCCATTGTGATGCGGCGGCCCCAGAAATACATTTAGAAAGAAATGCACTCGCAATCGGTTCAACATCGCCGTGGTCGCCGAGAATAAGCGAGGCCAACGTGCTGTCAGTTGACATATCTGTGCTGATGAGTCTCGCTACTATCGAAGCTCGATCTTCTGGATGACCGGCGATCCATTCTATGATTTTTTCTGAAGGAATACTTTCAATAACGCGCTGGGGAAAACCGATGGAGTATCGGTAGGAACTGGAAGGTGATGATAGGTGTAGTTGCATCACTTCCCAGACGCCTGCAGGGTTTTGCTCGACACATCGGCGAAGGATACCCGCAGCTTGACTATGTTCAGCAAACCAAATGCTGGACTCTCGATCTGCCTGTTCGCTGAGGATCGCTTTGGCGATTTCAATCGGGTAGTCGGCAACCAAGACTTCCGCCAGTTCTCTCCAATGAAAGCCGGTTGCATAATCGCTGCGAACGAGTTTTGGATCCGTAACCAACCGGAGCGCCAAGGGCCTCCAGTGCATGGTCTCATCAGGTGAGTTCTTGATCCTGTATCGAAGAATTTCAGCAGCGGTCGTACCGTGTCCCGTATCTGCCATGGCTGTTAATACCGACTCTAGTGTTGTTTTGGATAGATTCTCTCCCCAACGGCCAAAAGCGAGTGCCCCGACAGCTTGCTGCGTCACTTCCTCGGAGCGGAGAGTTGAAGATATTGTATTCGCTAGCAACTCGGTGACGCCACAGCGCCATACCACTTCGAATAGTAGATTGATGGGGTCGGAAGCGTACTGCATCTGAGACGTAACCCACTCATCATACCAAAAATCCCCGAATCTTTCCCTGCAACTACTGATGTAACCACAGAGCAATCGTAGGTCACAACCGCTGGCGGGGAGTGACGGTAGGGTTTTGGCAAGCTCTCCTTTTGGATCAACTTCTGCCAGCGCTTCGCCGAGCTGCCATCCCTGATTGGCATTGCCAGAAGTCAACCACGGCCAATGCTCTGCAAGTACATCGTGATCGGATATAAGCTCCTCAGCTATAGGGATCAGGTTGTATTGCTCTTCTTGGTCCCATAGTCCCGGTCCTACATATTGTTGAAGCCGAGCACCCAAAGAGAAATCCTCAAAACGAGCGTGTATTGTTGCAAGCTCGTTCAGCTCCTGCTTTGAAAGGCTCTTCCAATATTTTTTCTCGTAACTGATGATTCGATTGATCGTTCGTCTCAACGACTCGCGACTGTCGGGATACCCATCGCGTACGGCATCGAAAAACTCGGCTGTCAGATTGCGGACTGATGCGTCGCGCAGCGTCATCGCAAGGGTCTCGGCTGCTTCGGCGAGATCATCTTGAATCCCCGATGCTTTTTGTTTCGCGATGGAGCAGAGTTGGGTGATTGCGTTTTCAACGCATTGGGACTGCTCCTGCTGGTTTTTGGGCCTGCCACTCTATCTCTGGTAGTTCATCGGATGCGGGGTCGCTCCTCATTCGAACCACCTGCCGATTGCACACTTGCGCCAAAGCCTTCACAACAAGGCCGGTCATTTTCGGCCTGTTTCGTTTCAATAGTTCGTCGAGCACTGTGAGACGATCAATGTAGGGAGTAGCGGTTCCTCCGAGGAAAACCTGGAAGCGCGCTATAAATTCTTCAGAGGCATTGGTTGTCCACATCTCATTTTCGGCTTCAGCAAGTAGTGCGAGGGAAAATACTGCATTGCGAAATGATGAGGGGCTCCAGGCAAGGCGGACCAAGGTCAATACTAATTCTCTTCCGGCATGTCCTTTGATTCGTCTACGATCGTCGAGGCTAGAGTTTGTGAGGGCTCGAAAAAGATTGCGCGCGGCCTCATCAGGATCTGCGGATGATAATGCAGACCATTGTCCAACGGTCTGCTCGTCGGTGAAGTCGTCTAATTGAGAAATATGAGATAGCTTTTCGCATGCATACTGTCCGCGTCTGAGGATTGCTGACAATCGACTGTAGTCGTTTATCATATGCGTTTCTTGCACCCTCTGATGGTAACACGTTGCGGAGAGAGCGAAGCAGATCTGGATATGTTGTCCAGGCTTCCTCTGCCAGGTAGATTCCTAAGGGAGCGGGGAAGATGTAACGATACCGTCCGCTACGGGGCGCAATACCAAAATCTTCGATGAAAATCTTCGACTTTCGCTCGTACGTCGTTCCAATCGAGGCCGAAGTGTTTCGCCACAGTTTTACCTTCGATCAACCTGTCGTCGGCCCAGCCAACACGGCTCAGAGCAGCCACCACATGGAGCGCCCGTCTATCCTTGTTCCCGAGCATGTTGTCCAAAATAGCGCGAATCTCATAACGAGTAAGCAGTCCGCGTACATTGATTGATGTGCCATGGGCCACCGCATCGGCTGCGAGTCGCGCCAATCGAAGTGTACCCGTCTGCGAAACGCACAACAAAATCAACGTGCTCTGTAGGCATCGCTGGATACCAGCCCTTGACGACATTGCCGGCAGTCGGGTTGTCGAGTGGATGGACAGCCAACGCTGGGATACGCTTGGGATCTGGTGTCGGGCGGTGTCCTATTGTAACCAGCCGGATACGACCATCTGAAAGGCCGATCGAGTCGCGTAAGGGTCGAAGCTGTTCGGGTTGAACTTCATCAGCAACCACAATTAGCCGCACACCGATATCGGCTACCGCGCTATCGATAAGTTCTAATAACCGTATGTCGGTTGCTTGTTGGATGTAAATCACCGATCGACGCCAGGGTGCACCGCGGCAGAGCTCAAGAGCGAATCGGGTCTTACCGACGCTAGGAGGACCATAAATGTGTAGATGATCGATATCCCCTTTTTCAAAATCAAGGGCGGAATGGAGTTCGATAATTTTTGACTTTTCTGTGTCAGTGGCCTGCCATGGTACTTGGTGTACGTCGGTGGCTGACCAGTCATCTATGGTCCACAAACCGGCAGGTCTGTCCGCCCATCGAGCAGCAACTGCCGGATGTCCATTACACCAAATAGACAGACGTTCACTGCCGATGACTTCGATCTTTGCAGTTGGAAGTCCCAGTGATTTGGCGTTATCGACCAGAGTCTTGAGACGATCGTTCTCACCCTTTTTCCCATTCGTAGAGCCGCTCGCTACAAGCACGAAGCGTCCGCCATCTTTCAGAGTTTTCTTCGGGATCGGCTTTGTGACTTCACTTTTTATCTTTGCAGGTTGTCCCGCTGTGCCCGCCTTAAACTGCCAGCAAGTAGCCGAATCAGCCGAGCAAGTTATCGTCGACGTTTGGTTTGGCTGTCCAACCGTCGCAGCCGTCGTCCGTCGCATTGCCCTCTGTATTGACTCGTACTTCGCTCGCCGGCGAGCCGCAATGATATGCCTGCGCTTGCAGTAGCTGTGTCATGAGCAAGTCCAGGTCGTTGTCTGCTAAGGCGGCGATTCGTTTAGGCGATACCTGCAATGCGTCACGGAAGACAGATGCGCGAGGGCTTGTCACCGCGCCACCGCCCAGCTCGCCGACGGTCGTTTGGCTGGGTCGATACCGTGGAAGATTTCAGTGAACTGAATCTTCATCCGTTGTCCTTCGGAGTCTCTGATGTTTGTATCGGCTTTTTGCGAAAGCTCGGCTTCAATCTCCTCGACGGTCGGAAGCGAGGACGTAAGCGTTGCGGGGAGGGCACGTGTCAAGTCGTACTCGGAGATGCCGATGGGCTTGTCCACCCCGCGGAGAGCGTATTCTGCCAGGACCTTTTTTTTGTCCTGGCACAGGATTAGCCCAATCGAAGGGGCATCGTCTTTATGGCGCAGGAGGTCGTCAACAGCATTGAGATAGAAGTTCATTTTGCCCGCGTAGTCGGGTTTGAATGCGCCTACTTTCAGATCAATCACGACGAAGCATCGCAGCTTGAGGTGATAGAAGAGTAGGTCCAGGTAAAAGTCGTCTTCTCCGACTGCAATGTGGTGTTGACGTCCAACGAAAGCGAAGCCAACACCGAGCTCCAGCATGAAGCGCTCGAGGTGCTCGACGACGACCTGACTCCAGTTCTCGTTCGCGAAACGGTTTATCGAGAGTCAAGAAATCGAAGATGTATGGATCCTTAAGCGTTTGCTGCGCGAGATCCGAATCGCTACTAGGGAGACGTGTGGTGAAGTTGGGTTGTCGCCGCGCCTTGGCGTTCGTGCGATCGGTTCTTGATCATAAGGTCCAGGATATTACGACTCCAACCGTTTTCCTAGTCTGCTGCATGTACCAGTGGCGCGTTGGTCGATCCTTCACCTTTTGGATGAGCAAGATGTTGTGAGCCCACGGGATGCAACAGATCAATTGCTGCAGCTCGTTGTTGGTTTTTATGTTTGGTGGTTCTGATTCGTTGTATTCGTTTCTAATTGTGCCACCGCCGGTGGCCCTTTTAAAAACAGGCCGGATATTCCCTATGAACTGGGTCATACGTTTAAGGTTTCGTTCAGAAAACCCTTTTAATCCAGGGAGTTCACTCTTTAGATCTCGCCCAGGCGCTGTAGAATACCTGCTCCCCACCCTGCAGCCCGCTGCCGATCCACGATGATTGCTCCGATTTCCCAATAAAGTGCGAGCATTTCGCCGTTGGCGGCGGAGACCGCCCGGGTTTGCGCCCGGCGGATGCGTTCCTTGATATCTCCAAGTAGCGATGTGTATTCGACGAGTGCGTTGCTCATGTTGTGTCCAGCCAGCGCGTTTTAACCAGCCCGACGAGGAGGATAGCTCGTCCGTTGTTTGAATTTCAAACGCAGGTGACAGGATGTTGCCCTTATTGTTGCTTACGCGGCCGAGCGTTCGTCGATATTCCCCAATCTAGGACTCCAAGACTACTCGTTTCGATATATCCGTTCTCGCTGCTGTCTCCCGGCTAATCGCGGGTATTTGATTGAGTCGCCGATGTTGCAGCGAAGTATGAAGTGGAAACCATCCGCACCCCCGTTCCGGGAGGCGGATGATTGGTTGCGAGCAAGTGCTAGCCCTTGGCCGGGGTAATCACGCCGATGACACCGCCGGTGGGATCTTGAATCACCGCCATCCGTCCGATGTTTGGGATTTCAAACGCGGGGGGGACAGAATTTTGCCCTGGTTGTTGCTGACACGGGTGAGTGTTTCGTCGACATTGCCAACATGAATCCAGGTGAGCCACATTGATGGGGCTTTCTCTTCCTTGCTAGCCATCACGCCGCCGCGTGGTTGGTCGCCCGATTTGAGGATCGTGTATTTTCCGTCGGGCATGTCCATCTGCTCGGTATCAAAGCCAAACGTGCTGGTGAGCCACTTTAGGTCAGCTTGGACATCTTTGCTGTGCAATTCTACCCAGTGCACGCTACCTTCGCCGCCTGGGTGATGCTCTGTGCTCGGGTCTGCCTCATGAAAACAAACTGAATGCAGCGCCGCTCGGGCTCGCGATGATACTAAAACGCCCCGGGGGAATATCCGTTCCTGGGACGAGCTGTCTGCCACCATTGTTCACAGCTTTGGTGGTGCTCGCGTCAACGTCATCGACCCGAAGATAGTTGTTCCAGTGGCTGGGAACGCCATCCATCTCCGGAGCCATTAGGTGAGCGAATTTTTGCCCGCTCGCTAGGAAGAACGTCGCATCCGAGTTGCCCATTGGGACGGTTTCTACCCCCCAGCCAATGACCTCTGTGTAAAAAGCCTTGGCGGCCTTGGTACTCAGTGGAGATGCATCCGTGCCAGCAGAATCGATTGGTTTCAAAAGCCATGGGAGAGTTCCTTCCTTAATATTGAGGGGAGTGATTGTGCCTGATCTTTCCCTCTATGACGTTTGACTACATGTCAAACCGACATGATTCCGGATCTTTTTTTCCGACAATGGCGGGGTCCCCGAGACCGTCGTGTCTTCCAAAATGGGGGTTGAAAGTAGCCAACTCCACGTGACGTCCTATACTTGAGGTGCAACTCAAGCTTTGGTTCTACCCCCCATGGACCTTTCCCTACAATTCCCCACCCTTTATGTTGTGCGCCTGGTTGGTGCATCGGTGATGGTGCTGAGTCTGTGCCGTTGTGACGCAGAGTTTGGTGAAGCCGCCGACCTAAAGAGCCAAGAGTGGGTTCGCACGATATCGAGCACGGCAGGTGCGACGCTAACTGGACTAGCTATCGATAACGACGGTGTTGTCTACGCATCCGGTTTCCACGAAGGAGTTTTGCAGTTCGAAACCGGAACAAACCATCCAGGCGTAGGGGACGAGCATACCTTTATCGGTAGCTATCACCGCAATGGGGATCCTGGCTGGTCTGCGACTTACGGTGTGGACGAAGAGTTTATTACCGGCCTCGACCTAGAGACTGATCCCAATGGCCAGCCCGTGATTGTGGGCAGTACAAGCTCTGATGTTCGATTTGGGCCTCTGCAAGTTACGGACACCGACACGGATCAACGCGTTTTTGTCGTGTCCCATTCCCAAGCAGGAAATGCACAAATGCTGCACCATTACGAAGAAGGAGATCGCAACGCGCAGGCTCGCGGGATTGGCATCTCCGAAAATGGAAATTTCGCTTTGACTGGGAACTATTCCGATATTCCTGACTTCGGTGGTGGGCCGTTGCCACAGAGCACCACGGACGCTGCCTTTTTAACTGTGTTTTCAGCAGGCATGAACTTAGTCTGGTCTCAGGGCATTGTTACGGATGCCGGTAGCTCCTTTGGACTCGCAGCACAGGTACAAGATACAGGTCAATCCGTCTTTGTTGGTCGTTTTAGTGGAACTTCCACGATCGGTCCCGTCACGCTTCCGCATGTGGGTGGGAACGATGGCTATGTTATGCGGTTTGATCCCAATGGGGGGCATCTCTGGAGTTGGATCTTGGCCGGTCCCGGTAGCGAAACAGTAGAAGACGTCGCGGTGTTCGCAAACGGCGATTACGTCGTTGTCGGTGGTGCTTCAAGCGGAGCACAGACCGAAGCTGGTGTCGTTCCAAACCAAGGTGACGTTGATATTTTCGTCGCGAGACTCAGCGCTGATGGCCGGTTGTTGTGGATACGCACATTTGGCGGTATCGGTGAGGACGAGGCGCACGCTGTCGTTGTTACTGATGAACAAACGATTTTGGTAGCAGGAGAGTTTCGCGGCACGGCCACGATCTTGGGTGCGTCGGTGCAGGCGGAGGGGAGTGGCGATGATGGATTTTTCGGTGCCCTCGATGGTGATGGAAACCCACTATGGGTAAAGACAGTCGCGACTGGCGAAGGTGCATCGGATGTTGACAGGATGGCGTTTGATGCCCAAGCCAACGAAATCATCGTCGGCGGAAACTTTGTTGGTGTTGCGCAGTTTGGTCCCTTTACACGGGATGCGGAAAACGAACGCACCGGCTTTGTTTATCGAACCCAAATTCCGTAGCACTGAATAGCGACGTATCCAATCACAATTGCTTGTCATCTATCTCGTTTGAGAGACGCGACATGAAACTACGCATTAGGTGTGCGGGCGTCAGAGCGACGCTCGATCGGGGATGGGGATGCTATTGCCGACCGGGAAGCTGCATGGGTTTTGGCTGTAGAGGTTTGGCGGAGCGATTGTTGCACCGTGTTTTGGATGAATGAGGAGCGGAATGACTTCGTCCTCATTGATATGTCCCTGTGGGAGATATTTGGGATTGATTTTGATGGTCTTCCAATGTGCCCTGACGTCACCGACGAGTTCTTTGGGAAGTCGTTTGTCAAAACGGCTCTGTTCGTTGCGTAGAAGCGCCCCGAGTTTGTCGAGTTTTGGCTTACCCGTGCGGTTTTCTTTGATGGTATAAAGCTGATCGGCAATGTAGCGAACCCAATCGGCGTCCAGGCGCCGATCGTCGGATGTCGCAAATACGATGACGGCTGGGGCTTCTTTTGCATTTTGCGTATACAAAATATGGTTTGCCTGGACGATGGCGGCTACAGATAGCTTCATGTTGGCAACAGTCTCTAGATCTTCTGGGCGGGCTGTTTTCGTCGCGACCTTGAGAACGAATCCAGCAAAACCTATGAAGATGCCGAGACCGGTGGCGAATACCAAAATGCGCCACAGTAGGGAGTCAGGGGCAAATCCTTCAAAAAACATTGCAAGCAGTGTGAAGCCGCAACCAAACGCAATGGAGATGCCTATTAAGAGCAGGATGTAGCCGAATCGCGACCGCGGGTGAAACTGTAGCGCAAAACGCTCTAGTGCTGGTGTAATGGGACGTGGCGTTTGGTTCAGAGTTTGAATGTCTTTGCGATGCATGGAGCCCCTCATCTATCCCGAAATCGTGCTTCAATACGATTTCTGAGAAAGATCTAGCAAGGAAATTCCCGGTTGTCACAGGTTTGTTCTGCTCAACAAACACGGCATGGGCAAACTGTAACCTCGGTGACGAATCTTACTCAAACTTCAGGATGATTTGTCCAAGCCTCTACAGATTGTATCAGTGCGGAAATGGCTGGTCGGTCGGCTGGGTTTGCGCTGACATAGTGCAATCGAATCATACCGTCGGGATCGATTAGCACGTCTCCACCCAATTGATGCACATCTCCGGTATTTTTGGTAAGCCGCCGTCCGCGCAACATCAGTTTTGCGTATGTCACAATGGTTTGCCAGTCAAGCAAACGCCGCATCGGAGTACGCCCCATAGAGTAAGCGTTGTATAGCTCACGTTTGGCGTCCACAAGCAAGGGCCAAGGAAGGTCGGTATCGCGAGCATACTGTTTCGCAAAATAGTCGGATTCGAAGGTCACAATCGCGACTTGCACATTGTTTTTAGCAAGGGCGGCGTTGTGTTGGCGCAACTGCGCCACATGTTCGCGACACGGCAGTCAGGCTAAGTGTCGATGAAAAACAAGAAGCAGCCAAGATCCGATATATTGTTCTAGGTGATGCTGGCTGCCTTGGACACTTGTTAAGGTGAAAGGTACCGCAGCATCCCCTACCCGTGTCGGCTTCATGCTTGCACTCTAAAGTGGACTTGTCCTTTGGGCAAGCTTGCGTTTGCATTTTAGAGAAGATAGGTTCAACGACCTACTAAGGCCATTATCAGAGTAAGCTGGTAACCAATTCGCGTGTCACGTCCGCCGGTCTAGAGGCAGGCAAGAGCGTAACAAACAGGGAGTTCAAGGTGACAAAAATATTGATGTTTTCAGGCAGCTCGCGCAAAGAATCTCTAAACAAGAAGCTTGTCGCGGTAACGGCCGAAATCGCAACAGGAAAGCAAGGCGTGGTGACGAATATAGATTTGAATGACTACCGCTTGCCCATCTACAACGGTGATTTTGAGCAAGAACATGGACCGCCCAAGGAAGCGAAAGAACTGCATCAGCTTATTGAGTCTCATGATGCTCTGGTTATCGCCTCGCCGGAGTATAACGGATTGCCATCGGCCCTATTAAAAAATACCATCGATTGGGTGTCGCGCGTAAGCACGGCGGTTTTTGAAAACAAAACCGCTGCGATCATGAGCGCATCCCCCGGCAGGCTTGGTGGACTGCGCGGTTTGACACACCTGCGTACGTTGCTCAACAATCTCAATACGCTGGTGATTCCACAGCAAGTCGCCGTCGGAAAAGCGTTTGACGCCTTTGACGACGGCGGGAATCTAATAGACTCCAGACAGCGGACAATGCTCGAGACCATGATAGATGTACTGCTTGTGACTGCGAATAGGTCGCTCTCTTGACGCCGGAGCACATAGAGGCTTTTTGTTTCGCACGACTACACGTAGTTGATCAGAACGTTGGCAAGACTGGCGACGCCGGAGGCACGAGTTTCCCCTACGATCTTCTACAGGTCCATCAGCGTTCGGTGCTGATGGGGATATCGCGACAGCGCGCCTGGCCGGCCTAACCCCAATGTTCCATCTCAGCAGAACCGAATGACAAAGCGCTTCTTTGCAAAGCTCAGGTCGTTGAGTTTTGCTAGCTCCGTTGCGTAGTTTTCACAGTTTGTTGCATAGACAATCTCTTTCGCGCCAAAGTAAGCAATTCGCAACGATTTCCGCCGCCACTTGCGCAGGATTCCCAATCCTAGCCACCCGAGGCTTGTGCCGAACCAGCCCGCCCAAGCCATGATGGGAAATGCGGTGTTTTCTAACAACAATGCCGTCATGGGTGCCCATAGGATACCGCTGAGAGCAAGGCCCCCAAGCGGGTAGAGCAGGATACGACTGCGACGAAACCAACGAGCGCAGCCTGGACAGGCAGGGAGCTTGGCCGTTAGCGTTTCAGAATTGACGCTTCCTGGAATGAAGCCCAACTTCAATTTCGAAAAGTCTTGACGAAAGGTAGAAGAAGCGTCGGCTGTTTGACAGTAGGCGCACTGCTCGGGAAAAATATCGAGGAGGTGCGGAGATTCAACGATAAATGGCATAAGTAAACGTTTGGTTTCGTCTAGCACCCCTCAGAATACACGGACATAAGTTGCGTCAATCTCCCATGAAATAATCGCGAATTTTTTCAGACTCAGCATCTTTGGAACTGTATCAGGTGCTCATATCTTCGAGCAATCTTTGTTGATTCAACTGCTCGGTTGGACAAGACAATAGCGAAAGAACGACGACAACCGGCAACAAGGCAAGTAACCACTGATGTACGTAATTCGATGGTCGCCGCTCCAATCAACCCACAAGTGGGACAACTATTTGGAAAACACGCAGCCGCCATAGGGGCTATTGCTGAGTTTTCGGCGAGGGAATTTTTAGAACCCGAGAGTAGTTAGAAGTACGGGACTTTATTGGGAGACCTATTTGAGAGAGGCGACCAATCCAAAGACGGGTGAAATGCTGGAGGTACGGCGGCGACGTATCAAGCGTGATTTCAATCTGCCAATGAAAGATGAGTACAGCGATTTCATTCGACAGCTATTGGAAGAAAATATCGGCTAGTTCAACAAGAACGACTGTCCAAGACAGCCAGAATGTTTTAGGAGTGAGTTGGCTCTTTGGAAATCCACTTTTCGACGGATGGTGTGTCCACGGGGGTTGCAGAGGAAATCTTAGGAGGTAGAGTGAGTGAACCCTAGTGGATCTCTTTAGGCTTCCCGTTAGTCTCCCTGGCATAGATAAGGTATCTGCGTCCAGGTTTGCGGACGTTGTCGTCACTGATCTCCCGCCACCCGCAGGTATGTGTGGGTGAATACACTGTAACAATTACACCAGGTTTTCCCTTGAAGACAGATTCCACCTGAAACGAGAATCTGTCGGTAACCTTCTCGCCGGGTCTGGAGGCGCGGACAACGTCAACGAGTGTGCCAACGAAGATGCGTCTGCCCCATTGATGGGTTGTAGGGAATCTCTGCACCCCGTGGGCTGAGGACTTAGCTCGTGGCGACCATTCGATAGGGGCCACGATGTGCTACCGCAGATTTTTGCGTTATCGTCCGGACCTGTGAGCGCCGACGACCCACTTCCCAACGAGCATCAGAAGCAGGCCCTATGCGAGCTGATGGCGCGGGCCTTCATCGAGATTCGGATGCTCGCTCGCGAGCACGGCATCGAGCAAATCGAGTCGATTGCAGACGCTTTCCACAACTTGCCCCGCGAGATCTGCGGGTGGGGGTCATGGTCGGTCGATATTGCTCGGGGCATGCTAGCCGACCACCAAGCTCGCCATGGCGGAAACTGGGTGGAGGCGTTCGACCAAGCGATGGACAAGAAATGACAAGCCCGTCGGCCACCTGTCCTCCCGTTCTCGATCCTGAGCGCGTGGGCTCCTACGACGCAGCGGCGTGTGCTGGTGGTGGGTTCGTATGGGACGCGGTTCTCGAATACCGCGTTTGGTGTCATCCCGGGGATGGCGCGCCAGACCTAGAAGACGGAAACGATTACTTCTATTCGTTCGCATCCTACGAAGAGGCGCTTGAGTATTCTCAGGTCAACCAGGGGTCAGAGGAGCCTCTCGCCCTGGTGCTTCAGCGAGAATACATCGACGAACCCGAAGCGGGCGAGTACCGGCATGTTCGTGAGGAGCGAATCACCGAGTGGCCTGTAGAATTTCTTCTTCGGCCACAGCGGGACAACGACACACTGACCAGGTTCTTTGCTGCGGATGCACCAGCAAATCGGCTTGATGTCATTCGCGGCCTCGCAGAGTGGCCTGCTTAGCAACTTCACTGGCGCCCGCTCCCATAGCGGGTCAATCCCAGCCAAATCCCTCCAGTGATCCTTGTCAAGTTCGTACCGATCGACGTGAAAACCATCGGGATAGGTGGAGAAGCTAGTCTAGTCTAGGCTGAAGTCGCAGCCGGCCCACCGCTAGTCGTGCCGTCTCCTCGCTTGAGTATACGCCGATGAACTTAACGTCCTCGTCGTCGGTGTCTTCGCGAGCGACGTGTTGCACAACCCAGACTCCGAGACTCTCTTCTGTTTCACTTCTCTTCATGGTTGCGTTTACGTCGAATAGAGCTCAAGCTAAGTGTATGTCAGCAGTGCTCGAAGAACGTATTCGCAAGATGACTCCTGTGGCGGCTCCCCCTGAGGAGCGAAGTCAGGTTGCCGATCTGTTTCGACTTCTCGACAGGGCATCCAAGGTTGCACCTGTATGCCGTCTGATCGGTTCTGAGGGCGAGAGCATTCCAATTCCCGAAGCAGCGTTCTACATTTTTGAGCGCGTTGCGGAGGTGCTTGCACGTGGAGACTCGATCACAATTGTTCCGGTTGGGCAGGAACTCACCACACAGCAAGCGGCAGATCTCCTCAACGTATCGCGTCAATACCTTGTCCGTCTTCTCAATGAGAATCGTATCCCGTACTCCAAGACGGGAAAGCATCGGCGTCTAAAGATCGAGCACGTCCTGGCGTTCAAAGATGCACGCGACAAAGGGCGCAACGCAGCTCTCGATGAACTGACTCAATTGAGCGAGGAGTTTGGGGGGTATGGCGAGCTGAAGTAGTATCGGCTGGCGATGATCGTTGCACCCTTCAAGGTTGTACTTGATGCGAATGTGCTGTTTCCCTTTTCGCTGAGGGACACACTGCTTCGGGCGGCAGCCAAGGATATGTTTCAACTGTATTGGTCTGACGAGATCCTGGACGAGATGGAACGCAATCTCGTTTCCAAAGGTGCAACCACAGCCCCACAGGCAGCTCGGCTCCGCACAACGATGGTAAAAGCATTTCCAGAGTCAAGGATCGTGGGCTACGAGCCGCTTGTCCCAGCCATGATGAACGATGAAAAAGATCGCTTCTGGATCTGAATCCCGACGGACTTATCAGGCTTGTGGAGGGACAAGCCAAGGCGTTAAAGCACCCGCCATTATCTCTAGAGCAACTCCTCGCTGGGCTCGCGAAGTTGGTACCCGAGTTCGCAGCCGCGCTTCATGAGTTTGTGGGGCACCGTAGCTAGCCCCGATGATGTCCGGTTCAGCGTAGGTAGCGATTGTTCCATTCGTTCTTGCTCTCACTATGGGCTTGGATTGGCTCCCCCTAGTGGACACGTTTCGAACTTTTTGTGTAGCTCCACCGCCAGAAATTCGGGCCACATTTGAACAAGTGGGCAGTTTAGCTTCCTGTGTGTGAGCCTTTGTTCGTTGACATTTGTGTTCTGAATCCTAGACAATCCTCATATTGTATCGACAAAGTTAGCACTTTTCGCTAACTTTACGGATAGGAATTGATCAATATGAATAAGGATACCCGCATAGCTTCCTGGATCGAGGGCCTGCCGACCAACGGTCGGTACACGTTTACCCGTGGGGAGGCAGAGGAAGCGTCAGGTGGATCCTTTGTAGCTGTGCAATCGGCATTGCGCAGGCTAAAAAAGAAGGGGCGAATTGTCTGCCCGCGTCGCGGTTTCTACGTGCTCGTGCCGCCCGAACACAAGGCAGCGGGTTCGCCGCCAGCATCTTGGTTCATCGATGATCTAATGAGGTACTGCGGATGCGAGTACTACGTGGGGCTTCTCTCTGCCGCCGCTTTGCATGGCGCTGCACACCAACAACCGATGGTTTTTCAAGTGTTGACCGACAAGCTGAGCGCTAGGATGAAAGCTGGAAGGGTTGTGATCGAAGCACGCAAGAGTAGGGCAGTGGGTCGCTATCCAACGAAGCGTATCCAAACCGAGACCGGTACTATGGTGGTTTCGACGCCGGAGGCGACGGCGCTTGACCTGGTTCGCTTTCCAAAAGCCGCAGGCCACTGGAACAACATTGCCACTGTTCTCGCCGAACTGGCTGAGAGCATGGAACCAAGTCGTCTCGTCGAGGCTGCTAGACTTGGACAACTTCCTGATGCGCAACGACTTGGTTATTTGCTGGAATTGGTGGACCAAGAACATCTCGCAGAACCTCTAGCCGAATGGCTTGCGGCACAACGAACGACGGTAGTGTTGCTCCGCACTGATGGGGATGCAGAAGGATGTGGTGTTGATGCGCGTTGGCGCTTGATCCCGAACGAAGACGTGGAGTTGGACCTATGATCCCGAGGGCACACATTAATGCTTGGCGCAAGATCGCCCCGTGGCCACAAAGTGGGCAAGTCGAGCAGGATCTCGTTGTCAGCCGCGCCCTGGTCGAGATGTACCAACGTTCTGAGGTTGCCAAGGGTCTCGTTTTCCGTGGTGGTACCGCGCTCCATAAACTATTTTTTCATCCACCTGGTCGCTATTCAGAAGACATCGATTTAGTTCAGCGCGACGCTGGACCCATTGGACCGTTGATCAACGCTATTCGCAATGCGCTCGACCCCTGGCTGGGCAAACCTCAATGGAAGCAAGGGAAGGGGCGTTTCACTCTGTACTACAGATTTGAGACCACTTTTGAACCAGTTACCAGGATGAAGCTCAAGGTCGAGATCAACACGCGTGAGCACTTCACCGTGCATGGCTTCACCGGACGAGATTTTGAGATTAAGAGTCCGTGGTTCAACGGTAGTGCCCGCCTGACAACCTACGAGCTCTCGGAGTTGCTCGGGACCAAACTGAGAGCGCTCTATCAACGAAAGAAGGGGCGTGATCTTTTCGATCTACGGTTGGGGTTGAACCACGACGAGACTTCGGTTGAGGATCTCCTACAGAGTTTTCGAGCATACATGGACTTTGTTGGGACGCCGATTACTCGCGCTCAGTTCGAAGCGAACATGGCCAGCAAGATGCAGGACGACGCTTTTCTCAATGATTTGGGGCCTCTATTACGATCTGATCTTGAGTTCGACAATCACCGTGCATGGCTGGTTGTACACGAGCAAATTGTGTCTCGGATTCCCGGTGAACCGTGGAAGGGAGCTTCGTAGTTTGGCGATGCTCAGGCTGTGGACCGGTTCGAAATTATTTGTGCAACCAGGCATGCTGAGATAAGGGCGGAGTTTGACACTATCGCGCGTCGGCAATACTAGCCCGGCGTGACCAAGCTGGACTGCCAGGAATACACCGTGTAAGTTCCTGTGATGGATCCCACCGATAACGATCTCGCCCCAAGATTTCGGCGCGCCGCGGCTTTTGTATTCGACTTGCTAACCACAGTCGTTATTGCTTTTGTGGCGGTAGGTGTGCTGGGCTATTTCCTGCCACCTGACAATGCATCTCCCTTTATGATCTGTCTCATTGTGGGTCTTTTGCTAGGGTTCGTTTATCTAGCGCTAGCACCAAAAGTGTTCGGAGGTACGCTAGGAAAAAAGATGTTCTCTTTGGCTGTTGTCGGAACCGAGCTGGGAGCCCCGATTTCTACGGGGCGTTGGATAGGGCGGATGCTTTTGGGTTACTGTCTCTGGCCAATTAGTGCTCTAATGGTTCTTTTCGGTGAAACACGGCAGCATTTAGGCGACAAAGTGGCGAACACGAATGTAGTTGTGTCAGCGACGCCACGTCATCTGCTGGTTGGGTTGGCAGTCGGAGTGATTGGCGGGTATATCCTGTTGAAAGTCGGCATGTTCGGCATGAAGGTGGCTGTTATCAACACCTCGGCGTGGGAAGTGGCAAAATCAGCCGTGCAGGGTGACGACAAGCCGACGCTGCCCTCCGCCTACGCTATCCAGAACAACATCGCCAACTTCTATTTCGAGAGCGGCGGTGACTATTACTACATGGCGCTGGCGCGAAGGGATGGAAAATGGCACGTCGCAGAGACGGAGAAAATCAGCGAAGACGACGTACCAACTTCTGTCTCTATCGGGTTTTCCGCGTCAAACGATGACGCGATTCGCGCCGAGATTGAGAGAGTCATAGAGACCAAGCTGGTGCCAGAAATCGGTGATGGGGTGTCGGTGAGATGCCCCGAGGGTGCTTTAGTCGGGATGTTTGAGTGCGCCTTGGAGGTAGCAGATGGTAACATTCCCATATCGGTTACGCGCAAGGGGACAGACATTGACTTTGACGTCAAAGGTCTGCTCATCGGTAAAAAATTAGTGGTCCATCTGGAACGGTTGTTCAATGAGCAGTACGAGGCCGAGCTGGCCGACGTGAAATGCCCGGAGCTGCACAAAATATCGGGAAAAGATACCATCGAGTGCTCGGCGAACTACGACGGTGCAGCTCTGTCCATCCTCGTAGAAGTCAAGGGCGACGCCGAGATTACAGACATATCCTTTAAGGATACGCTTAGTGCCAATAAACTGGAGGAGATGGCCGCAAAAGCATGGAAGGATGCGGGGAACGGACTGGTCCAGTTTAGATGTGCAAAGCGTCTATACATAACAACGTCAGATCAAGAAATCGTTTGTCCAAGTGCTGGGCAGGATAAACTTAATGCAGTGTTCACGACCCAAGGAGACAAAATCTCCGTCAAGGTTCGAACACCATAAGTCGTCACACGTAGTCGTGCGTTACCGGTTCGTGGCACCTACGTGGTTGCCTAAAAGCTTCCGGGTCACTCCCTTGTAGGCCGAGCGCGACGGCGCACAAAGAAACCACCAACGGCAGCGAAAAGGACTCCTGCCAGTAAAAGTACGCCCGGTCCGACCCATAGGCGGACGAAGCTCATGATCATAGGATCATTCGGTTTGTCGCTGCGGTAACGTAGATCCACTCTTTCTCCAACTTGGTAGCCCGGCGAGGTGTACAAGTGACTCTCGAATGTATAGAGCCGCCCATCGACTTCGTACTCGATAATGGGAGCGGTGGCACCTTCATCGCGCTTTACATCGATGACCTTCCCGATGACCGTACCGTCAGCTTCATCGAGGAACTTTTTACTAGTATATCCCCAAACCACGCCACTAATCGCCAAAGTGAGTCCGATGACGATAAATACCTTAGCTACCCAAGGGTGTTCTCTTATGTCCCAGCTCATCTCAATTTGCATAGCTGGGCAGAGACTATACCGATAGAAGGAGTATTTGGTAACTGAAAGTCATCCGGCCGTTCTATAATTCGCTAAAGGTCGCAAATATGTCTCATCGAAACCTCGCCGATAGGCTCCGAGAAGTGGAGCGTCTACTCGCCGAAGGCGCTAGCCCGGCGGATACTGCTCAGGAGGTGGCTACGATGTTTGGTGTTGGGCTCCGGCAGGGACAAAAATACGTCGCCAAGGTGTTCGACCGCTGGGCTGAGGAGGAAAAGGAGTACCGGTATCTGCGAAAACTAAAGATGCGACTGTCGCTGGGGTACTTGTTTCGTGAAGCGCTGAAAGGAAAGCAATATAGCGCTGCGATTTCGTGCCTCGATAGGCTTTGTAAACTTGATGGCCTTTTTGCATCGAAGTCGTTCCAAGTTGAGCATAGCGGTGAAACAGCGACCGAGATCGATCAAATGACCACGCCCGAGCGGCGCAAACATATCGATGAGTTGTTGAAGGTGCGCACTGCCATGATGGCTGGTAAGAAATCAGGCGGCCCGGATCTGAACTAAGGGGATCTCTTCAATATTCGTTGCAACACCTTTGTTCAAGTAATTCCTGGGGGCACTATTTGACACCTTGAATTCCGCTGGTACTGTGGGCAACACTGGTTCTTCGGAACTTGCCCGCCCGGTGCAGCGTTGACGCACCAATCCACCAGTCCCTCTTACAGGAGGGCTCGGCACGCTTCGCGCGGCGTTGATGCGCACCCGGTCACTTCCCCGGTAATGGATGCCCGCTTCGCGCGGCGACAATGCGCAAAAACACTGGGCTCGTTTGTATCAGCCTCAGCACGCCTTGCGCGGCGTTGTAGCGCGTACTCGCAACCCCTACCGAAGTGAGGAAGTTATGCCACAAGAATATCCGATCTCCATGCAGGATCGATCGTCGCAGCCTGATGTAGATCGTTGGGAGCCCATTTCCATGCTTGCCCAGCGTTTTGGAATCTCGGTTCGCAGTTTGTATGCCTGGTGTCACGCCGGCTTACGTCACTCGCGACCAGGAGGGCGACGTCGTATTTATGTTAGGGAAAGTGATCTTCGCACCTACCTTGATTCTCACGCGACAGCCGTGGACAAGCGGTAGGTCAAGACGAACGATATCCAACACCACTTTCTTCATGAGAGGGAATGTGCGTCAACCTGGTAGGGGTGAACGGGATCCGTGTGTGGGTCGAGATGGGGACACCAATGACAGTGATGGTGATTTTCTCGACGAGACACGCCGATTCTGGCAATCCCGGACTTCGCGTCGGCTAAGCCGTGAAGATGCTCGCGAAATTTCTTCCAATATAACTGGGTTCTTCCAGGTTCTGTTGGAGTGGGATGCAGCTGAGCTCCCAAGTGCGTATTCCCCAAACCAAGACACCGCCAGTGCGCCTTGCGAGCAGAATGGCGGTGTCCAACCTGGGCAACGAATCGCCCAAAGGGAGTTACCGAATGCAAAGCGTAGCACGTCGTGATGACGACAAGAAAAAACAAAGTAGTGATTCAGGAACGATCTATAACAGCTGTTGTCGTTTAACTATACCGGGGCAGACCGTCGAATTAAGAGCCCTCGGAGTTCCTACCGGTAGGGGATACAGCCGTACAATCTTTGGATATTACGATGATATTCAGAAACTTGCTAAAGCCGCGGCAAATCTTTCAGGTCGGGCTTCCGGCGTTTATACGACCATGAATCCAATAGAGCCAGCGTTGCTGGCACGTGCCAACAACCGTTGTCGAATGGCAGAACGCAATGATTCGCTGACCGGCGACAGTAACATCATTGGGTGCAACTGGTTATTAGTGGACACAGACCCAGTGCGCCCGGCAAAGATCTCTTCTAGTGATACTGAGCACGATCTTGCCCTTGCTCGTTGTCGGGAGATTCGTGATGCACTTACGGCTAGAGGGTGGCCAGATCCGGTGGAGGCTGACTCGGGCAATGGAGGTCACCTGCGTTACCGTGTGAATCTTTCCGCCGACGATAGTCAGTTGATTAAGCGATGCTTGATGGCGTTGGCAATGCGCTTCGGCGACAACGAAGTTGACGTAGACCAGTCGGTGTGGAACCCAGCGCGTATCTGCAAAGTTTACGGTACGTTAACACGCAAGGGTGATTCTACTGATGACCGGCCACATCGACTATCCAAGATTCTTTCGATGCCTGACGAAATCGAGGCGGTCCCCGTATCGTTGCTGGAAGGCCTGGCTGCCGAGGTTCCGCAGCAGCCATCCAAATCGCGGAAAAAATCTAGTTCGACGTCAAAGCGCGAATTTGACCTGGAGCATTGGATTGCCGATCACGGTTTAGCGGTAGATGGTCCCTACAGTTGGGATCAAGGAGGACGGCGGTGGGTGTTTGGCGTATGTCCTTGGGATTCTGAACACGACAATCGATCTGCCTATATTGTGGAAATGCCCAACGGTGCTTTGGCGGCTGGATGTCATCACAACGGTTGCAAGGATAAGCGGTGGGCGGATTTGCGTGCGCTCTACGAGCCTGGCCATTCAGAGCGTGAAACGAACTCTGCTGCAACAATAACCGCGCAGCGACCGACGAACTGGAAGACGCCTGATCCGATCCCCGACCAATTGAGGCCTGTGCCTATTTTTCCTGAACAGGTTCTGCCCGATGCGATTCGGCCATGGCTTACCGATATTGCAGAACGAACCCAGTGTCCCCTGGATTACCCCAGCGTCGGCGCGATGGTCGCTCTGTGCGCTCTTGTTGGCCGACGATGTGGTATCCGTCCCAAGAAGCAGGATGATTGGACGTGCGCACCCAATACTTGGGGCGCCATCGTTGGCAAACCGGGTGCACTCAAAACGCCACCACTCCAAGAGGCGATGCGTCCGCTTCAGCACTTGGCCAACGAAGCCAATAAGGAGCACAGTGAAGCCATGCTCTCCCATAGCTTTGACTCGCTGGTCGAGGAAGCCAAGATAAAGCAGCTCAAGCAAGATATTCAGCGAGCGCTTAAGTCGGGTGAGGGTATCGAATTGTTGCGAGACGATCTCAAGGAAGCAGACGCTGACTTGCCGATTTTGCAACGCTATCTTGTGAACGACACGACAATCGAGAAGTTGGGTGAGATACTGAACGAGAATCCCAACGGTATACTGCTATTTCGTGATGAACTGTGTGGTTGGTTGCGTACGCTTGACAAAGACGGTCACGAAAATGCGCGTGCGTTCTACTTGGAGGCATGGAACGGGACCGGTAGTTACACCTACGACCGTATTGCTCGTGGAACCGTTCATATTGAGGCTGCTTGCGTTTCGATTCTTGGAACCATTCAGCCTGGTCCGTTTAGCCAGTATTTACGTGGTGCAGTTCGAGGTGGCGCTGGCGATGATGGGCTGGTTCCTCGATTTCAATTGCTGGTGTATCCTGATTTGTCAACGGAGTGGCGCAACGTGGATCGTTGGCCGGATACAAAAGCGCGCGAAGCAGCCTTCCGAGTTTTTGAACAAATCAATCAACTCAGTGTCGATGACATCGGTGCACAAAAGGAGGATGGGCGAATTCCATTTCTACGTCTCGCTCCTGATGCCCAAGAGTTTGTTGATGACTGGCGTGGCAAGTTGGAACACTATTTGCGTAGCGATGACAGCGAAGACCATCCGGCTGTTGTCACTCACTTTACCAAGTACCGTTCACTATTGCCTTCGCTCGCCTTAGCGACTCATCTGGCAGACGTGGTAGCGCAGTGCGGACAGTCTGGACCCGTGTCGCTGGTGGCCGCCAAACGAGCTGCGAAGTGGTGCGATTTTCTCGGGGAGCATGCTCGTCGGATTTACACCGCTGCTATTGACCATGCGGCGCAGGCGGCTCGGCTCCTAGCCAAGAAGATTCGTAAGAAGAAATTGCTCGATCCGTTTACGGCACGCGATGTATATCGCCATCACTGGTCGGGATTGAGTGATCCGACGGAAGTACAGGAAGCCCTGGATTTATTGGAAGATCTTAGCTGGGTTCAGGCTTGTGTCACCAAGACTGGGGGCACTCCTCGCATCGAATACTTCATCAACCCTAAGGTCTTAGATGAAGTGTTGTGAGAACTTCACCGTGGGTTCCGGGCCACGGTCCCCGAGCAGATTGCTGCAAACCTGTGGCACTTTTGGCACTGCTTACTCGGAAGATTTCTCCATGGCAACTCAGATGATCTGGTTCAATTTGGTGATGGTATGCCCCAAACCCATACAAAACATGGTGCCAAAAGTGCCACAGGTTCAGCGCGGTTCGTGGTCGGTGGAGCAGTAATCGGAAAAAGCCATTGCTGTAGAGACTCTGCGGGTAAAAATGTTGGCGGGATACGTGATAGGGTCGCTGAAGCAATAGCCGAAGTGATTGTGAACCCATGACTTGGAGAGACGACAAGACCTGGCAGAAACGGGCGGTTCTGTACGCACGTGTGTCCTCTAAGGAGCAGGAAAAGGAGGGTTTTTCGATCCCGGCGCAGCGCAAGCTGTTGCAGGACTACGCTGCGGCCGGAGGGTTCGTTGTGGACCAAGAGTATGTCGATGTAGAGACTGCCAAGCAGTCCGGGCGCGCTAACCTTCAGTAAAATGGTTTCTTTTTTGACAGCGCACTCTGCGACTCACCGAGTGCTGCTCGTTGAGAAAACCGATCGGCTTTATCGCAATCTAAAAGATTGGGTGGTCATGGACGACCTCGATCTGGAGGTCCACTTCGTCAAGGAGAACTTCGTGCTGTCGGGAGATTCGCGATCACACGAGAAGTTCATGCATGGCATCAAAGTTTTGATGGCCAAAAACTATATTGACAACTTGTCCGAGGAAACGAAAAAGGGGCTGATTGAGAAAGCTGAACAAGGATATTGGCCTTCGCAGGCTCCCTATGGCTACAGGAACGTCGTTGGCGACGACGGAAAGAAGATCATTGAGCCCGATCCCTATGTTGCGCCACTGATTATCGGTTTGTTCGAGTGGTTCGCATCCGGAACCCATTCAACGAAGGATGCAGCACGGAAAGCCAAAAATGACGGGCTGGTTTTTCGCAAGAGCAAGGGACAGCTTCCCAAATCTACGGTTCACCGGGTTCTGCGTAATCCGATCTACATGGGTGAGTTTGTCTGGAAAGGCAAGACCTATCAGGGGATTCACCGGCCGCTTGTTTCACGCGAGCTATGGGAACGAGTTCAACACATTCTTGACGGCCGGTATGCAAAGCGCGGTCGCAGCGGCAAACGTGACTTTGCCTTCTCACGCCTTATCGAGTGCGGGCATTGTGGTTGTGCGATGGTGGGTGAACTGAAGAAGGGCAAGTACGTCTACTACCACTGTACCGGTTACAAGGGGAAATGCCCTGAACCCATACACCCGTGAGGAGGTGCTGGAAGAAAGATTTGGTGAGGTTCTGCGCGGGTTGACCTTTGACGACCAGATCCTGACTTGGGTAACCCGGGCCCTGCGCGAGAGCCACGTAGATGAGAAACGCTGCCACGACGAGGCGATCGCTCGGCTTCAAAGGGAGTACACCCGGATCCAGAACCGGATCGACACAGCCTACGAGGACAAGTTGGATGGGCGCATCGACGCCGCCTACTTCGACAAGAAGTTCCAATCAATGGAGAACGGAGCAGGCCAGACTTCGATCCGCAATGGCAGAGCATAAGTCTGGCCAACCAGACTTACCTTGAAGAGGGCGTCAAGCTTCTCGAACTTGCCCACCGCGCTCATGAGTTGTTCCAAAAGCAGGAACCGAAGGAAAAGCGGCGACTGCTCGATTTCCTACTTTCGAACTCCACTTGGTCGAATGGTGAGCTGTCGGGTGACCTACCGGCAACCATTCGACATCATTGCAGAAGCGAAGGTCCGAAACGACCAACGGGCCACCCAGTTGGATGGCCCGAACGTCAATTCTGAGATTTGGCTCCGGCGGAGGGATTCGAACCCCCGACCCGGTGGTTAACAGCCACCTGCTCTACCTACTGAGCTACACCGGAATACCTGTAAATCGAACGGCCATTATTGAGAGATTCGGGGCACCGATGTCAAGGGGTTGGTGAAGCAGTTGGGACGCTTTGCTGGTCCAAGATGAGATTTGCGGGGTGAATTGGCTATGGCTCACGAGGCTTTTGCGGCCCCGGTGCGCTCCAGCGGGGCATTGGTGGCTGGGTTGGTTTGGAAACCGTGGCAGGGGGAAACGGTGGGAGGGGAGATTCAACGGTTTTGGCTGGTGGTTCCTCCTGGGAGGGGTCTTCCGTCTGGGAGGGGGCCGCCGTTTGTATTGCCGGTGGGGGCGGATGAGGCTTGCCGGGGCGCCGCAGTCTCCTGGGCACCTGGGTAGGGCGAGGTCGCCGGCGAGGCTGCGGCAACAGGGTCGCTTGCGGTGTTAGGGCTTGGGGGTTGGTGCTCATTTGAGCAGGGGCTGAGCCAGTTTCTGAATTGGGCGCCTGTTTGGCAAGCTGCCCCTGTTGGTATTCGCGCAGGAGGGTATCGCTGGGTAGGGCAGCTTTGACGGGGTCAGCGGGGGGACGATTTGCCTTGCGCCGACGCTCTATCGCCATTTCGGCAATCTCGCATAGGGTTTGGCTGTAGGTTCTGCCACTCGCGGTGGCGCATTGGATAAATGCAGTTTCATCTACCAGGTCGGGATTGGGGTTGACCTCTAAGATGTAGATCTCGTCGTCTTCGATCCGCATATCCACGCGGCATAGTCCCGGCAACCGACCGCTTTAAACGCGCCTAGGGCGACTTTGCGGATCTCGGCCTCGAGTTCTGGTGTTAGGTCTTCGGCAGGGCAGACCGCATCCATGGAGTAAAACTCTTGGCTATGGGGATCCCACTTGGCGCGAAACGAGATGATTTGTGGGCGCCACTCTTCGTCGGGGTTGAATTCGGAGTCATCAAACTCCATTTCAAAGAGCGGGAGTACTTGATCGCCTATGATCGCGGCATGGATTTTCGCGGCCGTCGACGTATTCTTCGACAAGGGCGGGCATTTCAAATTCCTTAAATACGTGGCGGATCCTGAGCTCCAGTTGCTCTTGGTTGTGGACAACAGAGGCGGGTTCGATGCCTCCTGATGCGTCCTCAAAGGCGGGTTTTACAATGAGCGGAAACTCGAGCTCGTGGTCGGTGGGGATCGGCTCTTTTTCGACAAGAATAAACGGCGAGGTGGGGAGATCTCTCGCTTCTAACAGTACTTTGGTGCGGTACTTGTTTTGGCAAGTGGCCAATGCGAGGGGGGGACTTCCCGTATAGAAGACTCCGAGTAGCTCGTAGAGGCCGGCGAGATCAGCTTCTTGTTTGGCGTCGTCGTTGAAGTACTCGACGAGATTAAACACGATATCGGGTCGATAGAGGCGGATCGCGGAAATGACCCGCTCGAGGTCGTCCTCGACGTTTACGACGTGTACTCGGTACCCGCCCGCAACGAGCGCGCGGCGAAACGCGTCCATTTCTTCGCGCACGGTCCCAACATCGGGCACCTGTTTGTTGGGATCCCACGGGAGTGGCTGGGGGCCATCTGCTCGCCACTTTTTCGTAAATATCATCTTCGGTTTGGTTCCAAAGAACCAATAGGGTTCCACGCGACATTGCCACTGCATCTTCGATGAACTTTTGGTCTTGTGCAACCGCGACTAGATTTTGTATCTTGAAGAAATCGAGGCGGTGTTTGCGGGCGCGGATCGCAGGACAACTTGATGGGGTGGGAGTTGTATGGGTCTCTACCAACAACCAAATGATTGGTCTTGTGGTCCATTTGCGCTAAAGCACGCATTGGTCGCGCTCGGGTGTTTAGCGGACGAGGACACGATCTCAAGCGTAGCCCAGCCTCATTGGTGCACGGGGACAAATGAGGTGAAATTGGCCCGGGCTGCCAGGCAATTTGGATGCGATCTCCCCATGATCCGGCGCACCAGTGCAGAGGGCGCGCTTGGGACGCTTGTAAGATACTTAAATCATGCAATGCCGGTGCTCTTGTGCATTGATAACTGGGGGCATTGGATCACGGCAGTCGGGCATGGCAAACAGCGTTTTGTCGTCTTGGACTCACGGAACGAGCCGGTTTTGCAGGTGATGAGCTGGCCACAATTGCGCAATCGTTGGCAATATCTTGAAGATCGAGACGCCCGGGCGAAGCAGTTGTTTGACTTGTACCCGGTCAAGCCGAGATCTCGTCCCTCTGTCAAGGCGCTATTCTCGGTTGCGCGGGCGCAATATTTGCGCAGACCCGAGAACGCGCATTTGGCCGTGTACTGGGACGAGTATCTTGAAGATCTACTCGAGATTTGTCGGCCGATATCGGGGGTGAAGTCGCCGGCGCTATCGATGGGAGAATTTTTGCGGCGTCATCAGGAGTTATTGATCTCGCGCTTGCTCTACTGGCATGGAGATATCGAGCGTGACGATGTCAACCGTCTACTGCGGAACTTTCGTTTTGTGGCTGATACGTATGGGCTTGTGATCCCGGTCCATGCGACGCGGGGGGCAATCGCGGATATTGCAATGTTGCTTGGGATGTGGGCCGCTGCGAGTCGCGGGGTCGGTGAGATATATGGCTCGGGCCGAAAACGAGAAATACCGGCCCGAAGGCCGGCATTTCAGTAAAGCAGTGACAGACTACTTTGAGTTATCTAGTCACTAACACTAATGAACACCCCGACTAGTTAACACCACCGTAGTAAATTGCCGTCAAACCGAGATCAAAGTTGTCGCCAGCGTCGTTCTTTAGATCGCTGAACCCCGCCCGAAGACCGATATCCAGAGCGTTGCTCAAAGAGTAGAACGCCGAGATGTGCACTGGGATGTTATCAGCAAAGATGAAGGCTGAGTCGCCACCATCTTTGAGCTTGATATTACCAATGCTCGTTTCAAGCTGCGCAAAGATGTTTGGTGCGGCTTGAAATCCGACATAGACAGGCAGGTTTAGTCGGGCGATAGTAGGATCGTAGGTAATGTTGATTTGGTCGCCAGGGGTAATGATGGCGATTTGCTTGGTGATGTTATACCAGGCTTGAACTCCCAAATCCGTACCAAACGTTTCCCCGTCAATATCGTAGCTCAGACCACCGGTTGCGGTGAGAGTCGCTGCGCCCGTGTAGAATGTGTAAGCGAGCTCGAGGTCTAGGGTTCCTTCTGCGGATGCATCTGGATCCAGGCGAATGTCATATCCGACACCAACACTGAACTCATTCGTGACACCGTAGCTAAGGCCCCAAAGACCAGCTGTCTCAGCGTCAAAAACGTCGAAGCTTGCCGAAGAATTGAGAGCTGCACCAATGCTGAAAGCACCAGCTGGCAGGGTGAGCGGACGATCGATGATCTCAATCGGCCAAGCTGCGCTGGTGCCGCTGTCAGACGACTGATGGGTGTCGCCACCGTCTACTGCACATGGGTTCCCAGCACATGGGTTGTCTGCACATGGATTCCCTGCGCATGGGTTGTCTGCACATGGATTCCCCGCGCATGGGTTTTCATGGTCATCCGCTTGCGCTGTACTGACTCCTGCGATTGCGAGTGAAAATACGCCAACCAAAGTTAACCGAACTAACCGATCGAGCATCGACTTCTCCTCCATTGCCCGGTCACCGGGCTGCCGTTATCCCGCGTGGCGGGCCACTTACTGCTGATAAAATACAACCAAAAAAAAGAAACGAAAATAAATGAACCAAAAAATCAGATAACACTTAAATAAGTCCTGAACAACTTCTGGGCAACCATTTCAGCCCGTACTACTGTCCAACACACCTGCCTAGGGCTTACGCCGTAAAGCGAGGGCACCCTAGCATGGGTCTGCGACACTTTGCGACTTTTGAACATCGTTTTTTGGTACTGGAAATGTCGTGAATTTTCGCTGTTTGTGGGGCGTGGGTACGATATTTTAAAAGTGGCTCCAGTGGGTACTATATAAAAGGAAACAAGAGTTACTCCAAAAGCGCCCTTAAAGGCACCCCCATGGGGAGTTTGGATGGTAGTTGTAATGGTTTGAATGCAACTTCTTCTCGTTCTTTACGTGACAGCACTGAACGAACCTTGACTTGTATCTGCGAGCGGTTTAACCCCACCTCATTGTGGGGCGACTTTTCCTAGCGTTTCGATGTTTCTTTGCATTGCTTTTTGCTGGCCGATTGCCGGAGACAGCGAGCAGATATTTGACCGCGCCGGTGGACTCCATGGCTCTTGGCCAAGGGACCAAGGAGCTGCAGACCAAATCGCAGGAGCAGGGTGTGCTCGGCGAGGATGGGCAGGAGGAGCGGTCTCAACGAGGCCAGGCTGAAACTCCTCAGAACGCGACGCCTGCTGCGGCAACAGCTTCTGTTGCGGCGCATCATCGCGATGGCGCGCTAGCGTTGCTGGCTTTGTTTCAGAGGGAGGGGCGGCTCATCGATTTTCTTCGTGAACCCCTTGATGGTTATGAGGACACCGATATTGGCGCTGCGGTTCGGGATGTTCACCGCGGTTGTAAGAAAGTGGTGGACGATTGCGTTCATTGGGAGGCACTAATGCCTGGGCAGGAAGATGAATCTGTAACCGTGCAGGTTGGATTTGATCCGCACGAAGTACGACTTGTCGGCGATGTACGGGGGGAGCCGCCTTTTACCGGGATACTGCGTCACCGCGGATTGCGCGCGGCGAAGGTCAATTTTCCGACGTTAACGGCTGGGATTGATCGAACGGTTGTCGCGCCGGCCGAGGTAGAAGTGTCCTGATTTGAGTGAGATGAGCCGCGGTGAGAAATGCAGGATAAGGCAGCGCGTTACATAGTCGGAATCGACTTGGGCACGAGTAACTGCTGCGTCGCATACACAGAAGCGGGAGGCGCAGGATCGATCGAGATCTTGTCGATTCCGCAGGTGACCAACAGCGGTGAGGTGTCTACCCGGTCGACGCTAGCATCCTGTGCGTTGATCCCAACGGAGTCTGAGGTCGCGGTCCAAGCGATGGCGTTGCCTTGGGAGCCAGCACCAACTTTTGTGGTGGGAGACTGGGCACGGGATCGGGGGGCCGAGTTGCCGCATCGCTTGATCGCGTCAGCAAAATCGTGGCTGTCTCATACGGCGGTCGATCGAACTGCAGCGATTCTTCCTTGGGCTGCCAGTGGTGAGCAGGATGATGGTCAAAAGTGGTCACCGGTCGAGGCCTCTGCAAATTATCTAAAGCATATTCGCGCAGCCTGGGACCACCAAATGGACGCCGCATTGGCAGAGCAGGACGTATTTTTGACTGTGCCTGCATCGTTTGATGCGGTTGCCCGCGAACTCACCGCAATCGCAGCGAATCAGGCTGGTCTCGCCAATATTACTTTGCTCGAGGAACCGCAAGCTGCGTTTTATGCCTGGCTGGCGCACCATGGTGATACCTGGCGGGACCAGCTGGTTGCGGATGACGTTGTTCTGGTGTGTGATGTTGGTGGTGGCACCTCTGACTTTTCTCTGATCGCGGTCACCGATGATGGTGCTGGTAATTTGGCTTTGGATCGGGTCGCAGTGGGAGATCACATCCTTTTAGGCGGGGACAATATGGATTTGGCCCTCGCCCACGTGGTCGCGGAGCGGTTTCGCGCCGCGGGAAAAAAACTCAAACCCAGTCAACAACGCAGTCTCGTCAGCGCATGTCGTCGAGCGAAAGAGACTTTGTTGACAGATGACGCGCCTTCCGAAGTGCCGATTACCATATTGGGCAGCGGTTCTAAGTTGATTGGCGGGACATTGCGTGGCGTCGTGTCTCAGGCGGATGTGCAGGCGATTGTGCTAGATGGGTTCGCGCCGTCTTGTACTCGTGATGCCCGTCCGAATAGACGCACAAGTGTCGGGCTAAAAGAGTTGGCGCTCCCCTATGCGGCAGATCCTGCGCTCACTCGACACCTCGCTGGTTTCCTTGCCAGGGGTCAGGTAGCCCCGACCGCAATTTTGTACAACGGTGGGGTCATGAAGGCCGATGGCTTGCGAGATCGGGTTGCCAGCGTGGTTGCGGGTTGGTTTGGGAAAGAGTCCGTTCGCGCACTGGTGGGGACCGACCTCGATTTAGCAGTCGCTCGCGGTGCGGCGTATTATGGTCTGGTTCGGCGTGGTCAGGGGGTTCGGATCCGCGGCGGCACGGCGCGCTCGTATTATATTGGTGTCGAGTCTGCGATGCCGGCAATTCCAGGATTCTCACCCCCGATTAAGGCGCTATGTGTCGCGCCGTTTGGTCTAGAAGAGGGGAGTTCGGTGATTGTCCCGGAGATGGAGCTGGGATTGGTTGTTGGTGAGTCGGCAGAGTTTCGCTTTTTTGCGTCTTCGCGGACCGAGGATCAACCCGGGGAAGTGTTCGATCCGGACGAGGTAGAGTTGATCGAACTGGATGCGCTCGAGGCTCGGCTGCCTGTTGAAACAGGTAACGAAGAAAACAGCGCGGGTGATGTTGTCTCGGTAGCGCTGCATACAAACGTAACGGAAGTGGGGACATTAGAGATTTGGTGCGTTGCGAATCGTGGCGATGGTCGCTGGAAGCTAGAGTATCTCATCCGCAACAATCAATAACACTGCACTGACAGGATCGATATACACCAAGTTATGAAAGACTCTCGTTACATTATAGGGATTGATCTCGGCACGACCAATACTGCGGTCTCGTACGTCGATACGAAGGCGGCCACCCCAACAGTAGAGGTGTTTTTGGTCCCGCAATTAACGGGGCCCGGCGAAATTGCGGGGCGATCGCAGCTTCCCTCCTTTGTGTATTTGGCCCCGCAACAGGATGCGGCCCAGGTCGCACTTCCATGGAAAACGACGCAACCCTGTTTGGTTGGGGAGGGTGCTGGCCAGTGCGTGGGTGCGTTTGCCCGCACCCAGGGCACGCGTATTCCCAACCGGTTGATCGCCTCGGCGAAGTCGTGGTTGTGCCACGGTGGTGTCGACCGCGATGCGCCGATATTGCCTTGGGGGGTGGAGGGAGACACCAAGCTGTCCCCTGTGGATGCCTCTGCGCGGGTACTCTGTCACGTACGTGAAGCTTGGGATCACGAGCATGCCGGAGCTACGGATAGCTTGTTTGCCCAGCAAGAAATCATCGTGACCGTCCCAGCGTCCTTTGATGAGGCGGCGCGGGAGCTCACCGCGAGTGCGGCGAAGCGCGCAGGCCTTGTAGATGCGATTTTGTTGGAAGAGCCGCAAGCCGCATTTTATGCTTGGATTGACAGTCACGCGGGCAGTGCCCGAGGAGAAAAACTGTCTCCGGGAGATCGACTGCTCGTTTTTGACGTAGGCGGTGGTACGACCGACTTTACTTTGATCGTCGTCGGTTCCGATGGTGACTCGTTTGAGCGCGTTGCAGTCGGGGACCACCTGTTACTGGGTGGTGACAATATCGATATGGCGATTGCCAAACAACTCGAGGTTGCGCTTGGCTCCAAACCCGGGGCAAAAAAGTTAGATCTGCTGCAGTGGCATGGCCTCGTCCATAATTGCCGTGTCGCCAAAGAGCTACTGCTGAGTGATGATGGACCCGAGAGTACCGTGATCACGGTCGCTGGGCGCGGCAGCAAACTCATTGGTGGCACGCAGAAAGGCGAGATCACCCGCGAGCAACTCAACAACCTCGTGGATGGATTTTTCCCTCGGGTGCCGCGTACCGAGGCGCCGTCGCGGACACGAATTGGGTTGCAAGAGTTTGGTCTTCCCTACGCGACAGATCCGGGTGTGTCGCGCCACCTTGGGGCTTTTTTAGAGAAGCACCAGGTCGATACGGTGGATGCGGTGTTGTTCAACGGTGGTGCGATGACGCCACCGAGCCTGCGCGAGCGCGTACTCGAGTTGATCGGTAGCTGGCAATCCAAGGTGCCGCGGCAGCTGTTTAATGCGCTTCCAGAGTTGGCGGTTGCGAAAGGGGCAGCCTACTACGGACTTGTTAGACGCGGGTTTGGCGTGCGAATCCGCGGCGGGACGCCACGAGCCTACTATGTCGGAGTCGAAACTGCTGTCGGAGTCGAAACTGCTGTCGGTGTCGAGACTGTGGGGGCCAAACCTACTAAGGTGGCGGTTTGCATTGCTGCCAAAGGGTTAGAGGAGGGGAGCGAGGTCGAGCTTGCCCGTGATTTTACCCTCGTCGCCAATCGCCCGGTTGGATTTCGGCTTTACTCCTCCACCTTGAGTGCAGATCAACCCGGCGCCATTGCCGAGGTTGGCGATGGTTTGGCAGATGCTAGTGACGACAATAGCGATCTGCTCCAGCTGCCGCCCATTGTCACCGTATTGCGCGCCAAAAAATCCCATGTCGACGTTCATCTCCGTGTTCGCATTACCGAGCTGGGGGCATTGGAACTGTGGTGCATTGAGTCGGCGCCTGATGCCGGCGTTACACCTGGCAAGTGGCGACTGACCTTTGACATGCGGGCTGGTGGTGCGGCAGAAAGTCAGTCTACGGTCGATGCCGATACGCTTGTCGAGGCCAAGCAGCAAATCGCAGCCGTATTTGCAGCAAGAAAATCCCCGGGGCTCGCCGGGATCATGAAAACGCTCGAAAAGACTTTGGATAGCCGCCGGGATGAGTGGTCGATGGCGACGACTCGGACCTTGTTTGACGCAATGCTCGAGACCGAAAAAAGTAGAGAGTTGTCGGCAGATCACGAGGCACGCTGGCTTACCCTCGCTGGGTTTTGCCTTAGGCCAGGCACTGGAGCCGAGCTCGATCCGTGGCGGGTAAGACAAATGTGGCGCGTTTTTAACGAAGATCTCAAACACGAAAAACATCAATCCTGCCGTCTCGCCTGGTGGATTGTATGGCGGCGTGTCGCCGGCGGCTTGTCCCAAGGGCAGCAGGATCAGATCTACGATCGACTCGCCCAACTGTTTTTACCGAGTGCCAAGCAAAAAAAGTTGTGGCATCGGATCAAACCGACAGACCAAGAGGCTGCGGAGATGGTTCGAACGCTGGCAAATCTGGAGCGGATCCGACTTGCCAACAAACACAAACTCGGCGATGAGCTCATCAATCGGATCGAAGCTGGTGATGCAAACCAATCCTTATATTTTTGGGCAATTGGACGCGTGGGTGGACGGATCCCGCTCTACGGCCCACTCAATACCGTCGTCGCGCGCGAGAAGGTTGAGCAATGGGTGGAGAGACTTCTTGCGATTGATTGGCGCGAGCCCGAGAGGGTAGGGCTTGCGGCGGCGCAGCTAGCGCGCAAGACTGGGGATCGAAGTCGCGATATCAAAGAGGAGCTGGCGGAGAAGCTTGCCGATCGTCTGCTGCAGACCCCCAACGGGCAGCGCAAAGCACACCTGGTGCGTGAGGTGGTCGCACTAGAAGCCCGCGAAGAGCGGGTCGCACTAGGCGATTCGTTACCGGCGGGGCTTCGTCTTCGCCGGGACATCTCACCGATTGAAGACTCCCGATCGGTTAAGGACTTCCCGTCGGATAAGGACTTCGAGCGCGGCGAACCATGACGCAACAGGTTAGCGGTAATATTCTCGGACTCAAAGCGAGTCAGCTCCAGTCCCTAGAGCGGATTTGGCGGCGACGGGTTGGCACTAGCGAAATCGTTACCTACGAGTTGGCCGGGCTGATGTGCCAGATCTCCGCGGAGACCCATCGCCAGATCGGCGTGCTCATCGACCGTCGCGGCAATATCCAGCATGTCATAGTAGGTGATGCCTCCAAGGTTATGCTTCCGGATGTTGGTCGATTACGTGGTGCTCCCGGGAGGTTTCGCGGTCTGCGATTGGTCAAGACCAACTTACGCGGAGAGTCTCTTACCAACGACGATCTGACCGACTTAACCTTACTCCGGCTCGATGTTGTTGCTGTAGTGGAAGTCATCGCTGGGGGGCGAGCCGGATCGGTCTATGTCGGGCATTTGCTTCCCGATAATCCCAAGCGAGAGCTGTGGCGCGAGCTCAATCCCGAGCCCGCCAGCGCTCTGACGACCGACTTTGCGGCGCTAATGAGCGCGCTCGAGACCGAGTTTTCGCGCAGCAAACGCGCTAGGACGACGGCGGTCGGTACGGACCAAGCGGTATTGGTCCATGTTGCGATCGGTAGAGTTTCCGATACCCAGGCGCGCATTGACGAACTTCACGAGCTTTGCCGCACCGCAGGTGTCACCGCCCTGGATGTGATCGAGCAGCGGCGCGCCAGCGCAGATCCCAAATACCTCGTCGGTCGCGGCAAGCTCGAGCAGATATTGCTTCGGGCGATGCAACTCGGTGCGGAGACCGTTATCTTTGACCAAAACCTCACCCCGGGGCAGGCGCGCGCAATCAGCGACTTTACCGAGCTCAAAATTGTCGATCGGACGATGCTCATCCTCGACATCTTTGCGCAACACGCAAAGAGCCGGGACGGAAAACTCCAGGTCGAGCTTGCCCAGCTCAAATATGCACTTCCGCGGCTCGTAGAGAAGAACACAATGATGTCTCGGCTTACCGGTGGGATCGGGGGGCGCGGACCGGGAGAGACAAAGCTCGAGATCAACCGCAGACGCGCCCGCGAGCGCATCAAGCAACTCGGCACCATGCAGCGTCGTGTCGTCAAGACCAGGCGACTCCGCCGGCAGCGTCGCGGCGTCCGCAATGTGCCGATTGTAGCAATAGTCGGATACACCAACGCCGGCAAGTCTACGCTGCTCAACGCGCTGACCCAGGGCAACGCAAACAGCGAAAACAAACTGTTTGCGACCCTCGATCCGATCAGCCGACGCCTGCGTTTCCCCAAGGAGCGCGAGGTGGTTCTGACCGACACCGTCGGTTTTATCCGCGATCTTCCCAAAGACTTGATCGCCGCGTTTGCAGCGACACTCGAGGAACTAGAGGACGCTGATCTATTGCTTCATATTGTTGATGGCAGCGACGTCGACTACGAGCAACACATTGAGTCGGTGCTGGGGATCATGAGCGATCTCGATTTGGCAAGCAAGCCCCGCATCATGGCGTTTAACAAATCCGATCGACTTGCCGCGGACGCCGCCAAACAACGTGCGGCGCAGTACGAAGCGTATCCGGTGAGTGCCCTGGATAGAGCAAGCTTTGGTCCGTTGTTGTTCGCGATGGAGCGAGAGTTGTGGAAAGAGGGTCTGGTGTCCACCAACGGAGAACGGTTAGAAGTCCGATAAATCGTTCTGATCACAATGGAGCCGAAAATTGGGTTGTCGTGCCACTTTCGCCATGCCACAAGTGCGCTCAACAAAATCCCTGCCCGGAGGCGCGAAGATGTCCGAGGTCGTGTGATTCGGTGGCCTTTGTCACCGGATGGTGGTTTGTTCGTAGATGTCCTTAGGGTACTGCGCGAAATGGTTTAAGGCTGGTCGCACTCCGTGCGGCCAACTGGGATGCGTGGATCCCAGCGCCAAGGCATGCGGCAAACTCGGGTGGGACACCGACCCGTGCCGGCACGCGGAACGTTCGCTCTAGGGCATCGCGGACGGCAGGGACGTAGGAGGTTCCGCCGGAGAGGTAGATTCCCGACAGATCCGAGGGTTTGACCGATACGCGCGCCAACGCTTTCGCGCAGACGTTGAGCGCTCGTTTGATAGCAGAATCCCATAACGGCGAAACTTGTGATCGGGACAGTTGGATTTGCAAATCGTGTGTCCCTTGGGCAGTTCGTAGTATCTCGGGAACAAATAGCTGTGTTTCGAATGAGCTTGTTAGGGCACGTTTGGTTCGCTCGCACGAGCAAAGCAACTGTTGCCACTCGACATCCTTGTTGCGTAAGTCCACGCCGTAGTGTTTCCAAAACCGGTTGGCAACATGGTGTGCCATGGCTAGATCAAAGTCGTCACCACCCAGCCAGCTATCCCCGGCAGTCCCCAAAATGTGAAAATCACCCGCGGATACGTCGACGATCGAAAAGTCGAAGGTCCCACCGCCAAAGTCATAGACCCCAATGAGATCTTCAAATTTGTCATGGCACTGATTGGCAAGGGCTGCGGCGCTGGGTTCGTCGATAAACTCAATGACGTCTAGATCGACAAATTGAGCCGCACGACGAAGCAGGTCCATTTGGCGTTGATTAAACGTTGCAGGTACTGTAAACACGGCCTGTTTTACCCTGGACCTGAGCACATTTTCTGCGTTTCTTTTTACTGCGCGGAGAATAAAAGAACACAGCTGGGCGACTGCATAGCGATCGCCAAAAAAATCTACGGCGATGGTTCCGTCAGGGGCAATCTCCTTTCTGTATGGTGTTTGCGACAAGTAGGGAGCGATCTCGCGGTCGTTGGCCTGGCGGCCGAGTAAGCGCTTGGGTGAGGAGATTGTGTGTTTTGGAAAACGAATAATCCGGGAACGGGCCTCGGCGCCGACGACGCATTTGCCGCGGGATTGAAATGACACGACAGAGGGAATCGAACGCGATCCATCGGCCCATGGGATCATCCGAACATGGTCACCCATTACAGCAGAGGCTGCCGTGTAAGAGGTTCCAAAGTCAACGCCGAGTATGACAGACTGTGACCTGTTTGCGCGGGCAATTCTTTTGGGTAAAGCTACCTCCAAAGTGGTTTCTGCCGAGACTTCTTCCTGCCGCGCGACTTCAAGAAGAGTCTCGTAGTGCGCGCGCAGCTGATCGGACAACGAATAAAAAGCGACTCCAATCCCAGCCTGTTTGTTCAACTGCTGTGCCTGCTCAACTGTGCGGCGAAACGCGATTCGTCCGAACAGTCGAATGGGGTCGCCGTTGGGCAGCACCGTCTCTATGCGAATTCGATCGCCAACAACGGCCTCGCGATCGGTTAATATAAACATGCCGCCCTCGCTGAGATCTTGGGTTGTGGTTGCCTGCAGGCTAGACCAGGATTCACATTGCACATTGACACGATGGGCGAATAGGTAACGGACAGACAGTCGTCTAGTCGCCCTTCGGGCATTTTGTTTTCGTTTAGAAATCGCTTTGACGGCTGAGGTGAGTGTTTCGAAAATGGACGCCAAAGCAGGGCCAAACGAGCCGAGATGTTTTCCATAGTATCGGTCTGGGTGATAACTTTTGGAGATCTCAAAGTACGCTCGTTTTAGAGAGATCCGCTTTGCGTCTGGCTGGATCCCCAGCGCATCGAGATAGCAGCCTTTTGCGAGCAGTCGCTGCACTGCGATGATGCTCCGCTTTTCCCAATCTGCAAGCTCGACGTCCTCCGCGAACATTGCTGCCTCTTCGGGGGAGAGATCGCCAAGTTCGAGATGGTCGGTGATCTCAATTTCGTCGGTGTCCTCAGATTCTTCCTGGATTGAGGCAATTGTATTTGTCGGGTTGTTTGGCTGTAGGGCAACGGCGTTCCAGGATAGAAGCCTGGTAAGGATCTCGCGAATTTGATCTTGCGGGGCCAAACCACACAGCATCAAATCTCCAACGGTCCGCTCTGCTCCTTCAATGTAGCTAAGAACCGCATAGTCGACTGACTGAAAGCCCGGCTGTTTATAGGGGTCGAAGCTGCTCTGCGCATAGAGTCGCTGCGTGTAGTTGGAGAGTGAACTCATTGAAAAGACACGAATCCGAACCAGGTAAGGAATATTCAGGTCGCTGTTTTAATCATAACTGAGTCAGAGAGATAAATGTGAAAAAAAAAGAGACGGGGCTTACGTATTTTGGGAAACATTCAAGCTGTCTTGCTTCACCAATTTGGTTGATCCGTGTACCAATATGTGCCGAACTAGGGGGTGTCCCGATTGACCCAGCGCCTCCAGACAAGTCCATGGAATTTCAGGCGAGGCGCGGTGAGGACGCATAGTTGACCTACGCAATCGAGGCGCAACGACGCATGGAATTTCAGGGGCTTGTGTGGTGGTGCATTGTTAATCGGGACACCCCCTAGAGTTAGGTGTCGTGAAACATCTGCTCTAGGAATGTGGTTGCGCGTATTTAGACCGGGTTTATTCGCGTTTGCAGGTTTCGTATAAGATCAGGTTGTCGATACCCCAGGTCTCAGTCAGTGCTCCCGCGCCCGAGTCGAGAATGTCACCAAACCCGATGACGACGTTGGTCGAATTGGTGGGGATCGAAACATGGTAGTGATGAATCCCGTCATCATCGCTGGTGCCCGCTGCAAATCCAAGGGGGCCGGTAGTTACGGTCGTGATTGTTGGGTTGCTATGCCAGACAGAGGTATCCCAGCCTTCGCCAACGCCGGCTTCAAAGTCTTCACTGGATACGGTTCCACTAGAATCGGTTTTGACAATGATGTTGTCGATACCGAAGGCTTCGTTATAGGCGGGTTCGTTGGCGTTCATTTGAAATCGGACATTGAGCGAAGACGCGGTGTTGTCCAGTGTCAATGTGTAGTGATGGATTCCGTCGAGCCATGCAGAGTGGCGGCGGCCAAAACCGAGTTCGCCGGTTTGGGTCGTTGAAGCTGTGAAGGTTCCCCCCGGAAAGGAGCCGGTTTCGTTCTCTGGAAGAATGGGGTTTCCGCCCTTGTACTTGTGGTTAATTACAAGAACGTTATCAATGTATATTTGAAACGGCTCCTCGTCCCAGGAGTCAATCTGGTAAAAATCAAAATCGATCGTGACCTGGGTTTGTATGCCATCTAACTGGTAGGTTTTACTGGGTTGCGCCCCGGTTCCAAACGGTCCCAGAAACGCAGTCATGGGGTTCGGCTTCACAATAAAATTTCGTTGGAAACCGTGTCGCGAGTAGACCTTTCCGTCGACATAGATGAGGAAGTCCTCTCGGTTCCACGAGTCAATTTGGTACAGGTCGAAGTCAAGAGATAGCCAGGTTTGATTTCCCGATAGCGGGAATTGTTTACTGACCACTTCGGTCGGTGCTTTGATCGCCGCTGCATGCCGGCCGAGAAATTCGCTAAAGGCTGCGGCTTCTGTATTGTCGGTAGTGTTGTCCGTCCACCCCGTTGCTCCGCCTTCGAAGTTTTCATCGGCAACGACAACCGGTTCCGGAATCGAGTCCAGGCACGTGGGCGTCGGTGTGTCATCGGTATCATTCCCGGGAGAAGGACCAAAACTAGCGTCGCAGTTGATCATCATCAGCGCGGCGAAGGCTGCGATCCAATATGTGGCCGTTCGTTTGCTTGGGAGTTGTCTGCTGAGATCAGGATCGGTACCGGAAAAATACTGTAGTGGTAATTTCGACAATAGATGGGCTACTTTTTCGTTGGTTTTCTTACTAAAAGCTTGAGTGGATATAAGGGGGATGACAAGCGGACTTTTGCCGTGCAGAGACGGTTTGCGAGCCTTTTTGGCCGCGGTTGTGGTGTTGTCGACAGACGGGGTGGGAGAGCCAATGTAGGTTACCTACATTTCATCATGCAGAATCCGCATCCGAGGTAAGGGTCTGCCCATAAATAAATGAGTTGTTTTGGGCGTCGAGGCGCCCCATTGGGAAGGCGCGAGAAGGGCGCATAGTTGCCCTACGCAACCGACGAGCAACGATCCCAAGGGGGATGGTTCGGCGGCCAAACGATTCAGTTATTTATGGGCAGACCCTAAGCGGATTCACCAAAATAGGTGAAGTTGTGAGCGGAGTAATAGATTTGGAGTGAATATCTATTTTGCTTTTGCTGTCACAGGTCGCTCGGAAATGGCATGAAAATGAGGGCGTTTGTGGCTTCCAGAGACGCGTTGCGCATGCTGCAGGATGGGGCGCTGCGGATCGCGTGCCCATGTCAGCTGGGTGACATACCTATGACCGACCAGTAGTTTGAGTTGGCCGCTTTTGTTGTACACCAGTAGTTTCCACTCGGAGTCTGGGATTAATCCCTCCCGTTCTTCAATGAGCTGGCAACGGATCACAAAAAGACCGCGCAAGCTTCCATCGGCAGCAGATATCGACCAGAAGTTGGTGATGGGGTCTTCGCTGGTGCAGAGTTTTTCTTCCCTCTCCCAATACTGGTTGATGTTAAGTTGCTTGGTGCCACCGGAGATTCTTCGCATCTTGTTGGCGTGAAGGTAGCCGAGATAGCGCGGCAGGCGAAAGTCACTGCGGGCGCCGTAGTAGTTCCAAGTGATTCCGTCAACGGCAGGGAGGGGGCGCTTGTCGCGGAGTGATACCCGCACCCGTTTCCATTTGACGAGATCTGTCGCGAGCTCTTTGATAGCGAACTCCAGCAGTGGAGACGTGCCAAATTTGTTGCGTGCACTGCGAAGCAAAGCTTTTGGGTTGGCAAACCTAGCGTATCGAGGTCCAGTTTTTGCTTCTGGTTTTAGTTTCTCATCAGCAGTGACGTGGTATCCGGTAGCGACGGGGATGTGTTTGGCGTTTTTGCCACTAAACAGCCGGGCGGCCCGCAACCGGGCGCGCTTCCAGTCGAGTAGTGCGCGCCGATTGCTGCGCTCGAAAGACGGATTTTCGCGCGTTGTTGACGTAACATAGATTTGCACATCGGAGATGCAGGTATCGTCGTAGTGAGTGCCTGGAAATACGGACTCGACAGTCAATCGAAACCCGTGCAAGGTACCAGAGGAAGCAACCCGAACCGTCTGCCAGCCTCGTGCGTCTTTGAGTGTTAGTGTTTGCGTCTTTCCGGATGGAAGCAAAGTAATCGTCGCTTGCTTGATCCGGGAGTTGCGAGAGAAAAGCCGTTTGGTTTTTTGATACCCGTTACGGATTTTGAGGCGGAGCTCGGTCGTGTTGGCCATCTCGGTGAAGCGAACAGAGATCGATTCTTTTTCGCCCTGACCGTCTACCCCCTCGGTCCAAGCGGTCTTGGGATCGCCGTCGAGGATGTAGTTGGGATGGTAATTTTCTCGAAAGCGGTTCCAGTCGTTGCGGAGAAATGAGCTCGCCTCGGCATTTTTGGCATACAGCCTGCGCTCCACGGGGGCAGGCTTAGCACTTTTGGCGTTGGCGATTGTCAAGGAACACACAACCACTGCCACGGTTAGGGAAAAGATGGCTGCAATACGGTTTGAGGTGCCCTTTTTATCTAGCATGTGGAGGATCTTCTCTGGTTCTTGTCTCTGTTGCAATGTCGCGCCTGTGGTTTTCGGAGTACTTTGATTCGCGGGCAAAACCGTCTATCCTGCGCCGCAGTGATGTGGAGCAAACAATGAGATGTCTGTGGGTTGTTGCCTTTTTGGGGAGTGTTGCTTGCGGGGCTGTTCGTCCCCAGTTTGACTTGGATACACAGGCGGCGCTGGCCCGTGACCCGATGCGCAAGCTGACGACGCAGCATCTTGAGATCTATTATCCAAAGACTCGCAAGGCAGAGGCGCTTCGGGTGGCAAACCACCTAGAGATTTGCACACAAAAACTCAAACGGCATGTCCAGATTCGAAATGCCTACGCCGATCAAAAGATGGTGGTCGTAATGCCCGAGGCGCCGTTTAATAACGCCTATGTTCAAGGGCCACTCGGACGCGCGCCGGTTTCGGTGGTTCCGACCTACAACACGGCAGATTTTTCGAGCCAAGTCGGGACACCGCCATCACCGCAATATATCGGCTGCCACGAGATTGTTCACTATGTTCATCTGCTACAGGTGGATGGCTTGTGGCGATGGGTCAACGGAGTGTTTGGTGATATTCTGTCACCACAATATGCCTTAGAGCCGTGGTTTGCCGAAGGGCTGGCGACCTACTATGAATCAGCACTGCAGCCGGGCGTCGGGAGGTTGTCATGGCCCGCTTGGCGCGGGTGGTTTCATGCTGGCATTGCGGGGAAATCCTTGCGCGGCGGTGATTTGAGTTTTGCCAACCGTGATTTTGGTGGCATGCACTATCTGATCGGTAGCTTTTTTGTCGACTACCTGGTGCGTACCTATGGCGAGATGAGACTGTGGCAACTGATTCGCGAGCAAGGAAACGCGTTGGCATTCTTTTTTGCGCCTAGTTATCGCTTTGACCAGGTGTACGGTAAATCGCTGGCAACCTTGCTGGGCGATTTTTCTCGCGAATTGGCAGTTACCCATCCCGTGAAAAAGAGGCCTCGTGACCAAACGACGATTCGTCGGATCGGCCGAAGCGCCAGATATGCGCGCGCCCCGAATGGTGTCGAAGCCATGATCCAAGCCGACAATGATAGCCCGACACGTTTGGTTATCTATCGCAAGGACGGATCGCGCTGGCGAAGTGTTTCGCTCACCGAGATTGTTCCTCCCCGCAAGCTCATGGTGAGTCATCCCAGCATTGTTTCTGGGCTGTCGTTTACCGGAGATGGTAAGCAGCTCTATTTTACGACCATCGATCGAAGCATCACCTGGTCGACCGTCAGGTTGATACGCTACCGCCTGGATCGCGACGTGGTAGAGGTGGTTCGCTCTGGCCTGGGCGGATCGGGGGGAGGGGTTTCGCCCTCCGGAGGGCATTACTACTTCTCGCTGGCAGATGGAGATCGACATCATCTCGCCGAACTCGATCTCAACACCAATCGGATGCGAGTCGTCCGCCGTGCGACGCCCGGGATGTACTTCTCGGTTCCCAATGTTTCGCCAGACGGTCAGCACCTTGTCACCTCGGTGTTTGTCCCCAACAAGGGATATCAACTCTGGGTGCTCCGCATCGACACCGGGAAACAGGTTCAAGTGATCGCACAGCCTGGCACGATGTACTACGATCCGAAGTATGTCGACTCGCGCCACATCGTGTTTGTCGCTGGCCGTGATGGGCCGTTTCAGGTTTCGCTTTACAAGCTCGATCGTGGTATCGAGAAGAAAGTTAGCGATGCGCCCTATCTCGCGATGTATCCGAGCATTGTCGGGACGTCCCTACGCTTTTTGAATCGAGATCGCTGGCACTACACCTTAGATGAAGTACAGTTGGCGCCGTTCCAAGCGCAGGCTGTGCTCCGGGATGGCGCGGAACTGGTAGAGAAACCGGTCGAGGCGGTTGTTACGAAACCGCTCGGTGCGCCATTGTCTGTTTCGCCGGATCCGAATGCAGCGACTAAGGATCCACGCGGGGCTGTCGTTGTCTCTGATCGGGACTACAGCCAATGGGACCACTTGTTGATTCCCCAGGTACGAGCGTTTTCGTCTATTGCGGTAACCGGTGGTGATTCGATCGTCGGGTTGGCACTTCTTGGAAGCGATCGACTATCGTTTCACAATTGGTTTTTGGCGGGGTGGATTCAACCCGAAACGCGTTTGCTGAGCGGGCAGGTCGGCTACGTGAATACGCAACTGGCACCGCTTGTCATTGGTGCGAGCGCCTCGGTACTTCGTTGGGAACAATCTTTTGAAACGGCGCCAGACCGGTTTCGGCGCGAGAGTTCCGCTCGACTTTCTTTGTCCCGTTTATTTAGACAAAGCCTTTTTTCGCAAATTTCTGCGCTGGTTGTTGAAGACCATCGCCACGATGACCCCGTTGTCGAAAGGCAGGAGAGACGCTTGGCAGGGGCAAGTATTTCCTTAGGATATACCGGGTCTGAGGCGACGGCCTATGCGGGGGTTCGGCGCGGGCTTGGGGTGGAGATCGAAGCGACCTACTATCCGCGGTTTACGAGTACGTTTGAAGAGTCGTTTGCGGATTTGCAGGGACAGCTCAATCTTGTGATGCCGCTTCCGTTTTCCAAACGGCATACCTTGAACATCGGTTTGCGAGGTCGCGGGTTTGTGGGGCTTGCCTCGGGCTCGGCTTTGCTACAAGTAGGCGGGACGAGTCGGTTTGCGACCCTTTATGATCACTCAGACAAGCCTGAAGTGGACGATTTTGATGCGCTTGCGCTTCCCACGCAGCTTGAGTTTGTCGAGTTTTTGAGGGGCTTTGAAGAGTTTCCACTTGCGCTCGATCGCGTTGCAATTCTTAACCTGGTGTATCGTTACCCGCTGATCTTGGACGAAGGGTTTGCGTCGACATTTTGGCTGTTGCCATCCCTGTTTTTTCGCCAACTCGATTTTGAACTATTTGCGAACGTGGCAACAGATACATTCAAAAATATCGCGGATGACGCCCATGCTGCCGTTGGTGGTTCTTTGACTCTGAAGGTGATCTTTGGTGTGGCCCCACTAGAGCTTCGCTATCAACTCGCGCGACGCCTCTCGGACGACGAGGCGTTGGTGCATATGATTGCAATAGGAGCGGGGTTTTAAGCGTGTCTAGGCCGTAGCGAGGCCGCTAATCAACCAAATCCAAAGGTGCCCTTTGCAGTACAGCGTGTTACGCACTTTCATTTCGCTCATAATCGCTTCGCGATCACCTCGGCGAAACATCTTTGCGATTCGAACAGCGTACCGTTTTGCCTCCCTTGGTCTGATTCGCTCGAGCGAATCCATCGTCTTTGAGAAATCAAAATGTTTGTTGTCGAAGGTTGCTGACAATACCAGTGGAAACGATGTATTGGGTTTGTCGCTCCAGTCCCATTCATCCCCACAACGAAACTTCACAACTTCAGTCCGACCCCATCCCCAACCCCATCCCCATCCCCCGTCTCAAACGGTAGTTGTCCTGTAACTCTCTTCTTTTGGTGTCACTAAAATGTGACAGGGGCCATGCGCTGGCGCGTTTCTCTTTAAGTGAAACTTGTGGCATTTTGTGTCCTTTGCAGACGTATTCGTTATGTTTGTGAATGATGTCTTGCTAACATTTTAGGTATGCTTACAAGGACGACAATTGCCATCTTGTTGGTGTTGTTTCTGGGGTTAACGAATGCGGAGGCAACAAGTATTTTTTTCTCGCGCACGCAGCTGGAGGAAGCCATCATCGATCGAAACTTAGTGCGCTCGCAGGTTTACGATTTTGAGTCAGACTCCGGCTTCCCACAAACGCCGAGTCACGGCGACGAGATCCATGTTGATGGTATGCGGTTGCAAGCTGAGGTTGGAGATTCAGAGGGAGTACAGGGACAAGTGATTTTTCCGCGATTGGACCCTAAAAACCCTATTGTTGTATCCCTGCAGGGGCTCGACGATCCGCCGGGATACGTTGGATTTACCCTGGTGAACTTGTCGCAGCAGGCAATTGCATTGGAAATTCAAATTGACTTTGATAGTGATTTTCCAACTCTGACCCAATTGGTAGAATTCCAAAGTCCGGTGGATGCGAAGTTTGTTGGTGTGATCGCAAACAACCTGGTGTCAATTCAGAGCATTCACGTAACCGCGCTAGGAAATTCGCCGACGCAGGTCGATCCACTGTGGGCCCTTGATGACCTGATCCTGCCCAATCCAAGGCCAATGACAGTCGTTACGAGTGAAGATGCGCTACTGCAGGATTCGTCGGAGTCCGTCACCTACGACTTTGAGGTGGCGAGTGGGTTTCCGGCCGCCCCAACCCCCACAACAACTGTACCAATTGAAGATTCGTTTGGAGACGTTGTGCTTGATGGCAATATAACTACCGCTGTTGCAAGCTCAGGCTTGCAATCGATGACGGGCCCTTTGCAACTTTCGGGACTTGCAGTCATCGACTTCCGTCTACGCCCGGTAGTCGGTTTTGGGTTTGTCATTTTGGATTTGCTGGGGGATCCAAATAACAGTCTAAACGAACTTTTTGAGGTTGCCGTTGACTTTAGTGGCGGCCGGGATGGCATTGATCGCGTTTTGCTTTTTACGCGTGGGGACGACCATGGCATCGATCCAATTTACTTTGGGGTTCGTGCGAAGGAAGATAGCAAGATTGAGCGCATTTGGATAAGGAGTACGGATCTCTCAGACGGGGACAGATCGTGGACAATTGACGATCTTTCCCTCGTATATGCCGAGGACGCACCGGGGGAAGACAGTGACGGTTCCGGAGGTCAAGGAGCCAAACCAGAAGGGACTGAACAAGGAGACATCTTGCGGGGGGAAAGGGAGGACAAGACTGACACACAAGAAGAAAACGACCCGACAAATGGAAGTTGTTCTACGAACGCAGGTGGTTATGGAGGCATGGTATTGCTGAGCCTGATTGTTATTGTGAATCTATCGAGAAGGCGACTATCTTAGCCCTACAACCGGTGGCAGAGCGCAGAACGCCAACCCACATGTCGTTTACATCGCAAAACACTGGTAACATGGCTAGCTCCGACCAAGGAACAATCATGACTCACTACCCCTATGTCTTTTTCGGTCACGGTGTGAGATTTAATTTCGCGCGACAACACGTTGAACAGCTATGGGTAGACTAAATAGCTGTACCGACGAACTGCACCACGAGAACCAATCTCGGTATGCTCAATTCGTGCTCAGGACAGCTCTTCTTAGCGCAGTGTTCGCATGCCTGTATTCAGGGTGTTCAAAGAAACACGCGGAAAAACGGCCTGATGTCCAAGCACCAAAACCGTCGGAGAAAAGTTGGGATCCGACCCGTCCCATCGACCTAAAGTCGGTTCCTCATCATAAGATGTTCGTCGTCATCGATCGGGCCTCTCTGTGTCCAAGCAAAGCGCAGGCGACGGCAAATGAATGCGGCAACAGTGTCGAGTTTGCCGACGTCGGTACGCTTGCATTCCAAGGGGATATTGTCACCGTTGTTGGGAATGCACCAGTAGGAAAACATTGGCGCGTGGTTCGTTTCACGAAGCTAGGGACACTTCCGAGTTGGATTTTGGCTTCAGCTGTCGACAAACGGCCGATTCGCAGCCCCTTTGAGCAGTTTCAAGCAAAGTCGTCAGAGGCAATCGATGTCGGCAAGTTCTCCCATGACCAGCTCGCTGCACTACAGCCAGGTACGAAGGTTGTCTGGCAAGCGCTTTCATATCCAAGTATCCGATATGGTGCTATGCAGGGCCCGGATGACATGGCTGTTTATCTCGAAATCGCGAGACAGGGTATGATCGCGCTAGATGCGGATCATCTTCGCCAACACACGGGCCGATTGTTTGCCCGTACCCATGATTGTTTGCTCTATGGTGATTGTATCACGCTTAGCTATCTGTGTGACGAAACCTACTGCGATCAATTTTTTGTCGAGGCTATCAAGACAGAAACACTATCAGCTCCGCCCGGTGATCCGGAGGGAGAGTGGCCAACGGCTTACTCTTCAGACATGCCAACCTTTCGCGTAATTCGATTCGCGGATCGATTTGGACTATTTGTACCGAAAAAACAATGACTTTATGAGGCGACTAGGCATCTGGTTGCCTAGCCCGAGAGTTTTCGACAAGCGTAGCTGTGTTCTGCTGGCTTCACTGGTCATCCGCACCGCAATTATGTTCTCGTAAGGTAAAGTTTTGCCGTTCGGGAGGTGAGAACTTCTCGTTGTTTGTCGACTGTTGTTTGCTTCCGATTTGTTGTCCAAAGAAATCCGCCAATGACTATGAAGACGCCAGCGATCACTCCGAAAGATCGCGCAAAAACATATTGACTTACTTCCGACCCAAGTAGCCAACTAGCACCAGCGATCGCCAACAATGCGAAACCAAAAAGTACAAACCCTCGGCCAATTCGCAAAGAGTCCGAACTCATAAATATACGAATCAGATGATTTTGAAGGCAAAATACCGCTTGCATGAGCTTAGGCTAGCATGAATCCTAGCTTCGTTTTGATATCAGTAGGTTGCGCGATTGCAACAATAACAAGTGGGACGATTTTTCGTTTTTACACTATATCTACCTTGGCGCCCCCTTCGCACAAGAGTTGGGCGATTTTGGCCCGCTTCTTTTTAACAGCCCACATCAATGGCGTGTAGCCGTGAAACTTCTTCCCCACTTTGAACCCTCGCTGCAAATTCTCGGCGAGCACGCTGTGCGCAGGGCGATATGGTTTTCCGGTAATATTCATCGTTGCATTCGGATCCGCGCCATGTTGCAGTAGCATTCGAGCGAGTTCTTCGTGACTGTCTTGCGAACCTGACGCGACCATCAACGGGGTCCAACCGTAGTGCAGTCCAGCCTAGTTGATGTTCGCTCCAGCCTCTAAGAGTACTGGTACTAGGCTGTTCGCCACAAGACAGTTGCGGCATGTAAGTAGCAGCGGGGTCCAGCCGTCCTTTGTCTGGTGATCAAGTTTAGCACCGTGGGAGATGAGCAGTCTGGTCATTTCAAGCCAGCGAGCATCCCAGTGTGCGGCAAACGCCAAAGCAGTCCAGCCATCATGGTTCTGTGCGTTTACGTCGGCGCCCCTCTCCAGGAGGAGTTTGGCGGTTTGTATATTGGGCCACGTCTCAACAAGGCGCATCAAGGCGGTTTCGCCGGCATCATTTTGACGGTCAACACGATCCGTGGATTGCACAATCAGTTGGACGATCTCATGGTGGCCATTGACGGCGGCAATATGCAGGCAGTCATTCCCACCGCTGCTGGTTTGTTGTGGATTGAAGCCCTCCGATAATAGATACCGGAAAATCTCCAGGTTGCCCTTCATAGAAGCCACCGCTAGGCCATTCTTTCCATATTTGTCGCAAATTGTTTTGTCAGCACCGCGCGCGAGACAGGACTTAATAGTGTCTAGATCTCCGGACCTGCAGGCAGAGATAAATTCTTCATCTAGTGTTCCAGGCACATTTGTATTCTATTGGGTTCCATTGTTGCTTCAACAATTTTTTACGAACGACGGTGAAATACTGGGACGACAATTGTCCACCTAATCTTTTGACCATATTTTTCAATCAAACCTGCCACCTACACAAGCTAGGATAGTGTGCCCATGTTTATAAACGTCTGGACATTGCGGAACATAGGCTGTGCCCCATTAGAGCTTTGTTATCAACCCGCCCGGCGCCTCTCGGACGGTGAGGCGTTGGTGCACATGATTGTGATCGGTGTGGAGTTTTAAAAGGGGCGCGGGTTTAGATTGGCGAACGATGTTTCCGAGGTGGTTTGCATGTGAATTGGAGTTGCACCAAAGCGAGCAACAAATTGCGCCAAGAGGGTTTTAAGCAAGACGTCGGGGGTTGGGATGACCAGATGCCGACATTGCCAGTTGTCCTCAGGGTGGGATCGGGCCACGTCCGCTATTGTTTGTTTGAGGTTTGGTGATGCTCCATAGCGGACCATCGCGCTCAGCCCCCTGGGGTAGCGAATCAATCCGCGCGAGGTTTTGATCTGAAACACTCCGGATGTGTCCGGAATATGATGCACTGCTTGCCTTAGAGGGGACCAGGGACCAAAGCGCATCGCGGCAGCCTAGCACATCGGCTAGGGGGACCGAATCCCAAAAACTCCCACGATTCCAGCTGCTTACCACACTAGAGTCCGACCGCCAATCAGAAGTGGCCAGAGGGGTACGAAAACATCCACGATTTTAGCTGCTTACTACGCCAGATGTGGTCCCCCAGGCAAAACCATCCGAGGTTGGTGGGCATACCGCGGCTGTGGTATACGGCTGCCCTGATTTAGGGAGCGTCTGGAACACACCCTTAAGCTACGCTGGAGGCAAGTTAGCAATATGTTTGAGACTTTGGGCAAAGGATTTCGCGCCGCCAAGCAGCGGTTGTCCGGGGTCGCTGAGCTGACAGACGATGTGATCGATGAGGCGTTGCGCGATGTGCGCATGAGCCTGCTCGAAGCGGATGTCGAGTTTAAAGTTACCAAGCGTTTTCTCGAGCGGGTCAAAGAGGCAGCCCGCGGGGAGCAGGTCCAGATCCGTGCGAGGTCCAAGGAGTATGGGGTTCGCACGATCAGCCCCGAGCAGGCGTTTGTCAAAATTTGCCAAGAAGAGTTAACCAAAATGATGGGGCCAGTGGATACCGAATTCCACTGGGCGAAAAAGGGACCGACCGGAATTATGGTCGTCGGACTGCAAGGGTCAGGGAAGACGACGACGGTTGGCAAGCTTGCAAAGTTTATTGAAAAGACCGCCAGTAAAAAGTGTTTGCTTGTTGCGGCCGATGTGTATCGGCCCGCTGCCATCGATCAGCTCAAGACGTTGGGAGATCGTTTGGGTCTCCCAGTGCACACGGTTGCGGATGCAAATCCGGTCGAGATTTGTACCCAGGCTCGGAGCGTCGCGGTTGAAAACGATTGTGATGTTATCCTCTACGATACAGCAGGTCGGCTTGCGATTGACGAGCCCTTGATGCAAGAGCTGGAGGATATTGATAAATCCACCCAGCCCGCCAATATCTTTCTTGTGCTTGACTCGATGACAGGACAAGACGCAGTCAATACTGCCGCGTCTTTCAACCAGCGTCTCAATCTCGATGGCGTTATTTTAACCAAGCTCGATGGCGACGCACGCGGCGGGGCAGCGCTATCGGTAAAAGAAGTTACCGGGAAGCCGATCAAGTTTCTCGGGATGGGCGAGTCACTCGACAAGCTTGAAGAGTTTCGCCCTGATGGTCTGGCTTCGCGAATCCTTGGCATGGGCGACATTGTTGGACTCGTCAAGGATTTTGAGGGTGTCGTTGACGCCGAGAAGGCCGAGGAAGACGCCGTCCGGATGCTCAAGGGGAAGTTTGATATGCAGGACTTCCTTGAGCAGATTCGCATGATTCAAAAAATGGGTTCGCTCAAGGACCTGTTTGATAAGATGCCGTTTTTTCCCGGAGGGTTGCCGGAGGGAGTCAACCTCGACGACAGCGAGCTGACCAAGATCGAAGCCATGATCAGCTCGATGACCAATCAGGAGCGGCGCAATCCGACGGTGTTTGTAAAAACCTCTTGGGAGGAGATCAACTCCAATGCCGGCAAGAAGTCGAAACGACGTCGCGCCGACTACGACCCCAGTCGGGTAAAGCGTGTTGCCAACGGTTGCGGCCGCACCGAAAACGACGTCAAAGAGCTGTTGCAAAAATTTGCCGGGATGCGGCAGATGATGGTCCAGCTTGGCGCCAGCTCGGGACTGATGGGCAAGATTCCCGGCCTCAAGCAATTTGGTCAGATGAAGCGCCTAGCCGGGATGGATTTGGGCGCGATGATGAGTGGTGGAATCCCGGGAATGCCGGGACGCTGCGGGTGGCATGCCGGGAATGGCTGCTCCCGCCGGATTGCCTCCCGGTTATACGATGCCAGGGACACCTGGCGGCGGTCCCCCGTCCCAGCCGAGCTCGGGCACGCGCGCCAAGAAGAAGAACAAACGAAAAGCAGCAAAAGCAGCCCGCAAGAAGGGGCGCAAGCGGAAGTAGAAGACGCGTCCTCTATTTTGGGCCGTCAAATGCCGAGATAGTGATGTTCCCGCTGGGTGCAATGCGAAAAAGAATGGCTCCTAGCTGATCGGTTCGTAACACGCGAGCGCCGCTGTGTTGCCATCGCCCAGCGACATGCCTAGAGGGGAATCCAAAGCGGTTTGCCGTGCCGCTTGAGACAACCGCCCAGGCGGGATGTGTGGCATCGACAAACAGGAGGCTGGATGATGTGTTACTGCCGTGATGCGGTACCTTAACGATATCTACATCCAAGTCTTGATGGTGCTGGAGCAAAAGTTCTTCACCTTCCAGTTCGAGATCGCCGGCAAATAGGATTTTTCTATGAGCGTACTCGACTTGGACAACGAGTGAGTTGTCGTTAACAGAGAGGATCGGATCGACCGATGCAATTTTACTATCATAAGAGCTTGGGCCGAGGACTCGCAGCGTTACTTTCTGATCGCTACGCGCGACGCCCAATGGTGGATTTACAATCCGTGTGCCGCATAGGGCGAGCTTGACAAGAAGCGCGGTGAAGCGCGGGTTTGGCATCTGCTCAACATGTTGCTTTGCCAGCCATAGCTCCCGAATTGGGAACCGCTCAGAAACAGCCACGAGCCCCGCGTAGTGATCGGGGTGCGGATGGGAAAGCATGACCAGATCGATGTGCCGAATGCGCTTTGACTCAAGAAATGGCACGACGGCGAGGCGGCCTGGGAGCGAGATTGTATCTTCGTCACGAGAAAACGGAAGCCCGCCGCCATCAATCAGCCATGTTTCTCCTTTTGGTGTTTGCAAGACGGCTGCATCTCCCTGTCCAACGTCCAAAAACCAAATCCGCAAATCCCCAGGGTTGAACATCGTTGTCGGGCTGCAGCGGATAGCGAGACCGAGGATGGCGCAAGCCGCGAGGGATCTCACAAGCCACTTTGGCCTTGACCGGTAGATACGCCAGATCGCAGCGAGCCATAGTAGTCCGATCAGCATCATATCGATGGTTGTCGGAGCGGGAACGGAAAGCGGAGAAACATGCTCCGCTGCTATCCGGGACATCGTAATGAGGCCTGAACCACCAACAGAGGCAATGCGAATCAGAAACCCACCTGCCCAGGACCACACGAAACCGAGCGTGATGCCGGCGATGCCGAGGGGGAGAATCACGAGTTCGGCAACTGGGATTGCGATCACATTGGTGAGCACGCCTAGGATCGATACGCTTGAAAATGCCAGCGCTGTGAACGGAGCCGTTGCAAAGGCTGTTACTAGGGAGGCGAACATGAGTTTTTTGACGATTTTGATCAAGCGCACTGCCCAGTGGGGCGCTGCATCTGGGATCGGATCGGGCCTGACAAGCAGGGCGAGCGCTGCGGTTGCGGAGAAGGACAGCTGAAACGATGGGTCAAATACTGTGAAGGGCGTAACTGTGATCAAGCAAATTGCCGCGAACCCAAGTGCATCGATCACTTTGACTCGGCGTGCGCTCGCGATGCCGAGTAGCACAACGGTCGCGACGAGCAGCGCTCGTAGCGTCGACACTCTTGCGCCGGTAACCATGGTAAATATGACGGCGCAGACCAGAGCGGTAATTGCACTGATGGTGTTAGGAGATAAGATCCGCCACCAGGGGATTCGCGCCCACAACCGCCGGACAATGGCAAACACCATAATGGTGACGATTGCGAGGTGGAGTCCGCTCACTGCCAACACGTGAGAAATCCCCGCAGCCCGAACCGGTTGGACAATATCCCGGCGCAGGCCCTGGCGATCTCCAACGACCATTGCTCGGACAACCGCAATTCCCGCGGCGTTCGATTGGTCTCGGGCAATTCTGCGTGCGAGGCTTCGTTGCACCTGGGTGGGCCAGCGCCACGGCGACCAACTGTGGTTTTGGATAAGAACATCGCCGCCGGAGGCGAACATTCGCAGCGCGGCATTGCGGGATTGAATCAAATTTTGCCATCGTGAGGTGCCGGGGTTGCGGTAGCTGGTTCGCTTCCTGAGTCGTCCCGACACCCGGATGTGGTCTCCGGGGAGGATTTTTGGGATTGGTGCGGTGCGGCGTGTGCCACTGTCAGCGTAAACGGTAACCCAGACCAACCCCCTCGCGGGCGCGGTGCAGTCGACAAGAAACCGGCGCGACTTTTCCGAGTCTACGATGGGGCCGCGGACTTCTCCAGTAATGCGGTCGAGGTTCCGGTCATCGGCAAGCAAAGCGAGCGGCGATGTGGTGATGCACAGCAAAGAAATCGCCAGTCGAATGCCCCCGGACAAGAAAGCAGCGCAAAGTATCCGTGCCACCAACGGGGGCGTGCGCCACAGCATCAGGGCAACAATTGCGAGGCTGTAGGTGATTGTCAGCCACGACAGGGTGGTCTGCGTACATTGCGCCATGAATGCGCTACTCGCGGAGACACCCAGGGCGTAGGCAAAGGCCACCCAGGGCAGGGCGACAATTCGGTGAATGGGAACGTGCACACTACATGTCGTATGGTCCGGGCAAAGAGTTGCCAGCAAATGTTGACCATATTTGGCGACACGGTAAAATGTTCTAAATCTTCGAAGGGTTACAGGGCGAGGGGGATAGAAGGAGTTGGGCGCTCTCATGCAGTCTAGAACAGTGCGGTCCGCAATGATTGGGCGATTGATCATCGTTGCCGGGTTAGCCTTCGCCTCGGGACCCGATATGAGTGTTGCCGGGACCGTAAACGGGGTCGTTAACCTTTCGCCTCGGGCCAAGCAAGAAAATGGTGGCTATTTGCCCCGGCGCCCGATCACGCGCGGTTTTATCGATCGGCAGCCGACCCCCCTGCGACCGTCTCGACCTGTGTTTGATCCCTTTCCCTATATGGTTGTTGTGTTGGACGGGATCCCGACGCCGAGCAGTGCCCTGCCATTGCCTCTGTCTTGGAAGTTGATCGGCGCGTCTCTTGCGCAGCCTTTACAAGCGGTACAGGTCAACCAAGAGGTCGAGATTCACAACGTGAGCCGGAGTTCGCGTCGACTGCACTCCCCCGAGCAACGCGACCTACTGCCGGCTGGTCCCATCGACCCCGGGGGGCGTCGGCCTTTTTCTCTAAAGACACCCCAACGGGCGCTGCAAATTCGCAGTCATCACGCTGCGCACGTGTTTGGTTGGATTGTCGCGTTTTCGCATCCGTATTTTAGCCGGTTGAATCGTAAGGGCGAATTTACAATCAAGAACGTTCCCCAAGGTGCTTGGACATTGCGGATTTGGTATCGGGATGGTTGGTTGGATACGACTTCGATCGTCGAGGTTGCGGCGGCACGTCCAAACCGCAAAGAGAGTATTACGCTACCGTTTCAGCTGACCCCCAAAGTGCCGGGACAACCTGATTCTCGGCAGCCAAAACCGACGGAGGAGGAACCGGAGAAGCCCGACTCCTCTGACGCCTCGCCAACGATTCCGGAGAATCCGGAATAGGGAACAACACGATGTTTTGGTCCAAGATATGGTATTTTCTCATCACCGTCGCCGCTGCGATCGCAGTGGTGGTCGCGCTTGCGGTTCCTAAGCCGGCTGAGCGGCGGAGTGTTGCCGACCAAAACCGCCGGATCAAGGATGCATGCAGCGTCATCAATATCCTGCTGACCAAACGGGCGGGCATGCGCGTCAACAAAGCGATGTATTATTCAGTGATTCCCACCCTGGGGTCGACGCTGCAAAATGCATCACGGCCCGCACCAATCTCCTCAGAACTCAATCGTACCGCGAGAGAAACTGCCCGCCGCCACATCTTTAAAGCCGAGGGTGCAAAGCAAGATCCACTCAAGCCGGATTTTGTCATGTTTTTAGACAAGAATGGACGCGTTGTTGCGCGCGTCACTGGTGGTGCGAAGGTCCCGGGCATTGATACCGCCGAGTACGGCGACTCGCTGGCTGGATATTCGCTGATTGAGGATGCGTTAGCCGGCTTTGTCCGTGATGACCTGTGGCAGATCAAGGGGGTGATGTATCGGATGGCGATTGCGCCCGTCATCCGAAACGGTTATCGCGTTGGCACGGTCGTGACAGGTCACGAGGTTGACCAAGAGTTTGCCAAAAGCCTGGCAGACAATTTGGGCGTCAAAATAAGTTTTTATGCCGGCGAGCGAGCGGTGGCCAATAGTGACCCAGAGGCGCTGATTGATAAAGACGTTGTTGCCGCAGTCAAAGCGCGTGGGAGCCTAAAAGAGTCGCGCGATAAGGACTGTCTGCTCGAGCCGATCCATGTACAGGCGGGCGCAAATAAGAGTTTTCTCGTTGCCGCGGCGAGACTGCCTGGCGAGGCGGGGGTTGTGCAGAAGGCGTTTTACGCGGTGTTTTTCGAGCGTTTTGCGCCGATTGGGATTGGCGCAATCGAGGACAAAGATCTCGCATTGGGGTCGTTTCCTTGGCCTGCGGTCGGGGGCCTGTTTTTGCTCGCGATTGGCCTGGGGTTTGGCATCATGGTGTGGGAAACGGATCGTCCCTTACGCCGGCTTGTTAGAGATGCACTTGCGTTGTCAAAGGGGACGATCCGCCGGATCGACGAGGATGCGCATCGCGGCAAATTTGGTTCGATCGCTCGGTCCGTGAATATTCAGTTAGACAAACAAGACCAAGCGACGAAAGCCGCCAAAAGTGATCTCGATCAGTTGCTGGGGCCAGTAGGAGAGGATTCTCCGATGGGGGCATTTGAGGCGCCGGAGCCGAGTGCGTTGCCTCAGGTTGGCCCGGGGACAAGTCTGGATGCGTTTGCGGCACCGCCGCCATCGGAGTTTAAGTTTGCCGATGCACCATCGCCGATGAATAGCGGCGAATTTGAGTTTGATTTGCCTGCGCCAGCGTCTGTTCCCGATATTGAAGTGCCAAAGTCAGAGCGCAGTGGTCCTTTGCAGGCAGCGCCAGCAGCGGACCGCAGTGGTCCTTTGCAAGCGGCACCCACCCATGATCATGTTGCACCAGCGCCGATTCGCATCGAGCCGTCTAAGTCTGGGGCGGTGTCTGGGTCGGCGATCGATGAAGATATCTTGGGCCGGCCAACTACCGAGCAAGGGGAGTTTGACTCCGAACGGACGGTGATTGCCGATCCCTCGCAAGACTTGCTGGACGCGAGTGCGACGAACGGAGAAGACGGGTTTCGCAAGGTGTTTGACGATTTTGTCGCACTAAAACGCAAGTGTGGCGAGTCGACGGATAGCCTTACCTTAGCTAAGTTTGTTGCCAAGCTGGAGAAAAATCGCGCGACGCTGATGGCCAAACATGACTGCAAAGATGTTCGGTTTCAGGTGTACATTAAGGCCGGTAAGGCAGCACTTCGTGCGACGCCTGTGAAGTGACGGGTGTGGCGTCCCCTCGTCTGTCTCGGCGTTTCTACGAACGAGCACCGGATATTGTCGCAAGAGCGCTGCTTGGTAAGATGCTGGTAAATCAGGGCGTTGCGGGGATGATTGTCGAGACCGAGGCGTATCTCGGTCCTGAGGATAAGGCTTCCCATGCGCGTTTTGGGCAAACGCAGCGCACCGAAGTGATGTTTGGGTTGGGCGGGATCGCGTATGTGTATCTATGTTACGGGATTCATCATCTATTTAACGTTGTGGCTGGCAAGTGTGGTAGTCCGGGGGCGGTGCTGATTCGCGCATTGGCGTTGACTCCCCACCAGTTGAGGACTCCTGCTTCTGGCGTGAGGAAAAAGTCGGGTGGGCGTATTGTGGCTGGGGCGGACTGGAATGTCGCGAACGGTCCAGGGAAGCTGACGCGGGCGTTAGGGATTGATCGGAGTGACAATGGTTGTGATTTATGCACGAGTGATCAGCTGTACATCGGGCACGGGAAACAGCGTCGGCTTGGGATTGCGGTTGGACCTCGTGTTGGGATCGACTATGCTGGGGACTGGGTCCATGCACCATTGAGATTTTGGATTGACGATCATCCCGCGGTGTCCGGTATGGGGGCGGCCGGGAAGCGATCGCGTGGATAACGGATAAGCGATAAAGATGCCGAAGATTACTTTTATGCCTGCGCAGGTCACGGTGGAATGTGAGTCTGGGGAGACGGTGTTTACGGTTGGGCAGCGTCATGATGTTGGGATTCAGACTTCATGTGTCGGGCGGGCGACTTGTGGGTTATGTCGGGTGCGAGTTTTGGAAGGGGAAGAGCATCTGAGTCCGCTGAATGATCACGAGCGTAAGCATATGGGGAATGTGTATTATCTGACCAAGGAGCGGTTGAGTTGTCAGGCGGTGGTACAGGATGGCGCGGTGGTGGTGCAGGTGCAGGCGCAAGAGCGGAAGGCTGCGAAGTCGAAGAAGTAGTAAGATCTGTTAGTTGGCAGATCGCGGGCATGGTCGGTCCAGGCTTGGGTTGAGAACAGCGAGTGTTTGCGCGACCGGTGTGGCCCCGCAGCAGGGGCAGGGCTCGGTGCTCAGACATGCTTTGCGCCAGGCGAAGCTTGGAGGAGGGGGAAGCCAATGACATAAACATTCAATGACATAGGCAGAAACCTCCTGATGAAACCCAACGGGTGAAAGTCCCGTGCGGGAAGGTATAGCCAACCACCTGCTAGCGAGTCTTGCGTGGCACTGGGGTAACCCATGCTGCGAAGCGTAGACAGCGAGTGTGCAGGCCGCGCTATTGAGCCTCGAAAGTGAGGAAACGTGGAAGCTGACTGAATAGCATGCAGGGAAAGCAACACTTCGGGCACCGGATATATGGCTAGGGACTCGGAGTTCCACCGGGGTCGTTGGAACGGGGCATGTACACACGGGTTTCCCAGGAACCTGGGAGGTCCTGTCGTTTCCGCGGAAAAAAAAAAAAAAAAAGAAGGGGCGGGGCATCCTTTACATGGTCCAGGTGCAAGTGCGTTGGCACTCTACGTGTTTGCAAACGAATAAAGAGTGCAACGCGGTACCGTGAAACGAAGGCAACGAAGTTTACGGGATGAACGGCAGGAAGTCGGAATTGCTCATATGACCAGTGAAGGTGGGGAACTCACTCCGGAGGACCCAGCGGAGGAAAGGAGCAATCGGATTACGGAACGATTGGAGGGAACAATGACAGGACAATCGAGCCTGAGAGACATTTCACCGAAACTACAATGGATAGCGAAGATATCGAAAGAACGCCCCGAGCAAGTGTGGACAACACTAGCTCACCATATTGACGTGCCGTTTTTACGGGAGGCATATGAAAAGACCCGGAAAGACGGTGCCGAAGGTATCGATGGACAAACGTCTGCGGACTTTGCGAGGAACCTAGAGGAAAACTTATCGAACCTTGAGAAAGGTTTGAAAAGAGGTCTCTACCGGGCCCCGGCTGCTCGCCGGGTCCACATCCCGAAAGGGCAGAAGGACAAACGATCGATAGGGATCCCGACGTTCTCCGACAAGGTGCTTCAACGTGCTGTGGTCATGGTGCTGGAAGCTGTCTATGAGCAGGACTTTATGGACTGTTCGTATGGATTTCGGCCAAGGCGCAGTGCACACCAAGCCTTGGAAGCGGTGCGTCGAGCTGTGATGGGTACCTATGGTGGGATGGTGTTGGCAATCGACATCGAAGCCTTCTTCGATACGATAGACCACCAGCATCTTCGGCGTTTTCTCGATAAACGGATACGAGATGGAGTACTCAGACGAGTGATAGGGAAGTGGCTAAACGCCGGTGTGATGGAATCGGGTGAAATCCAGCGAGCAAAGCGTGGCTCACCACAAGGGGGAGTGATTTCTCCTATGTTAGCGAACCTTTACTTGCACGAAGTGTTGGACGTATGGTTTTACCGAGAGGTAAAACCCCGTCTGAGGGGTTCTGCGGAATTGATCCGCTATGCGGATGACGCGGTGATCGTGATTTCGCGAAGAGATGATGCGCAACGAGTCTTCCAAGTGATACCGAAGCGTTTTGGTAAGTATGGTCTTGGGCTTCACCCCAAGAAGACAAAGTTAGTATCGTTTTACTCACCGGGAGGTGGTCCCCATAAATCGGACCAAAAAGACGGCTTGCTAAGGAGGAAACTACCATGACAGGTACTGGTCGAGAGAGACACGCATCGTTCACAAGAGCAAACGATAATGACATACAGAAAACGGACAAAATTTCTATCACATCGGACATTACTTGTCAAGCCGCCTTTCTGGCAAAACCAGCGTAGAAGCTATCTGGCGTTTGATAGCCCAAAGCCGTATGCGGTCGTTCGTTATTGAAAAAGTCAAAGTAACGTGCAATGCCGCGACGGGCTTCGCGCACTGTGTCGTAGGGGTTCAGATAGACCTCCTCGTATTTGAGCGAGCGCCATAGCCTTTCGACAAAGACATTGTCAATGCAGCGACCTTTTCCATCCATACTAATTTTGATCTTGTGATCGCGCAATACGCTGGTGAAATCATCAGAGGTGAATTGCGACCCCTGATCGGTGTTAAATATCTCGGGGCAACCGAATTTCTCTAGCGCTTCCTGTAACGCTTCTACACAGAAGGACGTATCTAATGTATTCGAGAGGCGCCATGACAATACCAGCCGCGAGTACCAGTCGATGATGGCAACCAAGTATACGAAGCCGCGAGCCATAGGGATATAGGTGATATCGGTCGCGAACACTTGATTGACACGTTCGACCTTCGTATTTCGCAACAAATAGGGGTATACAGGGTGTTCTGGTGCTGGCTTGCTCGTGTTTGGTTTTGGCGCAACACTGTGCAGATCCATCAACTGCATAAGCCGCCTCACTCGTTTGCGATTGACCTTCAACCCCTTTGCCTTGAGTGTTTGGGTCATCATCCGACTGCCGAAGAACGGATGCTCCAAATGCAGCTCGTCCATCTGGCGCATCAACGCCAGCTCCTCGGCGTCGAGTTCGACGGGAACATAGTATAGACTCGAGCGATTGACGCCAAGCAATTCGCATTGCCGGCGCATCGACAGCGAAACATTGGCCTCAACCAATGCTCGCCGTTCTTTCATCGGAATCGACCGAGCCCGTTGGACAAAAAATCGCGCTCCACCGTCAGCTCCCCGATCTTCTGGAGAAGCTCCGATTCCCGATCGGATCCACCAGCATGGTTGTTCCCTTCGCCTTCGAAGAGCCGAGGCAACTCCTCCAGTAGCTGCGCTTTCCACTTGTAGATCATGTTGGCGTGGACCTTGTGCCGACGAGCCAACTCCGCCACGGTGCCTTCCTCGCGGATCGCTGCCAACGCTACCTTCGCCTTGAATGCTGGACTGTGTTTGGTCCGGTGTTTTTTCATGCTCCTGCTCCTTATTTTGTAGTGAGTTGTATTCAATATCCTCCTTAGCTACTGGTCCAGAAATTGGGGTCCACTTCACCGGGAAAACGCAATTCTCTCCCTGGGAAGAAACGTCCTGGGACATTTTCGTTTCTGGGATTCACACACTACTGGGGTCGTTCTCGGAAAGGGAACAATGTGGTAAAGCAGAAGACGGACGGCAAACGGCTGAGTCGCTCTCTGCGAAGTATCACCGAGTGGTGTAAACGCCATCGTCACTTGAAAGTACGAGAGCAACATCTCCGGTTGAACCGCAAGATGCTGGGGCACTACGCATACTACGGTATCACCGGGAACTTGCGCAGCCTGAGCCTGTTTGCGAACCAAGTCGCACGAATTTGGTGCAAGTGGCTCGGTCGGCGTTCTTGGGCTGGCAAGATGAGTTGGAACCGGATCAATCGCCTTCTGGCGCGGTACCCACTACCATCACCTCGCATTGTGCACTCTTATCTCGTAGCAAGACCGTAATCTGAGGAGCCGTATGCCCTAGTCGGGCACGTACGGATCTGTGGGAGCCCCAGGGTGGTAACATCCTGGGGCCACCCGGCCGCGCAAGGGCGGTTGGAGGAGACCACGCAAGAGACAGAGGTAACGCAATATTCTGAGGTGTGCGCTGCGAACTGCGCGCGACGCCATGCCCTACCACCGTTCTAGACTGCGACAACTTTTTCGTGTTTCCCCCTACCGATTCTAGCTGGTCGTGACTCGTGGGTTGAGCAGGCTATTAGAAAATATCAGTTGGTTGGGGTGAGAACTGCACCTTTGGGGTTGAATAATTGAATGCGCAGGATAAGGAGAGAATCGGGCGGTTCTTGGTGGGTGGTTTAGCTAAGGCGTTGGCGCAGTTTGGCGATCTTGGCTCGGAGTTTTGTTTCTGTTGATGATTTGCCCAGGGTTTGGGCGCGGGTTGCTGCTAGGTCCAGCCATTGAATTGCGCGGCCGGTGATATTCTGAGAGAGGAATGTCCGACTTGCGCAAAGAGACACCACAAGATCGTTGGTTTGCTCGTCATGGCGTTGTGTGAATAATTCATGTGCTTGTTTGTAGTCGCCGCAGGTAACGTAGAAGCTAGCAAGGCCGTCAAGAGCGGCACCGACTCGATCGGTCCACATGGGGTGGTCAGATTTTGTTTTTCGAATTGCGCTGCAGAATTGCTCGTAGATCGTGAGGGCATGGGGGAGATTGGACGCGCCCCACTCGGTAAGCAGGTGGAGGAAGTTGCCGTAAACGACTAAATCGTCGATGCGGCAGCGCAGCAGTTGCTCAATCAGATCGAGTCTAATGATGTCAATGTGATTTGCTGCTGCGATCAAGGTTGCTTGCTCGATTGCATGTTCTGAGGAGGCGAACATCTCGAGAGCTTGGTCAAATCCGTTTGCCTGGAGGACTGCTGTTACATGTTCGGCGCGGGCAACGTGCTCGGCAATGTGTGGCCATGTATCGGGAAGCATCCCCGACGGTGCAGGGGGAGCTTGAAAATGGGGGGTAAAATGTTCTGCCCAATCTGTGCAATGGTCCAACAAGGCGTGTTTCGCTTGGCGAATCACTGCGGGCTCTAACCAAGAAATCCGCATACTAATATTGTAGCGCGTTTTCGCGAGCGAAATGGAACTATCTGGAGGTCTCATTTTGTCTGCGAACGCAAGTGTTACAGATACTTGAGTCGTTGGTGCCGTACTCTACTTGGTTTTGCGACTGTTTTTTAGCTCTTGGACCTGCTGGCGAACGTGTTTTGCTTCTTTGCTATTTTTGGACAGGCGGAGGTACTTTTGAAACGCGGAAATGGCGAGTTCTTGCTTGTCCTTGCGCCGATACATGTGACCGAGATCATACCATGCGGGTGCGAACGAGGCGTCGTAGTGTACCGCTTTCTCATAGGCAGAAACAGCAGCATCGATATTTCCTTTATGGCGATAGGCAACGCCGAGATTGAAATGATATTGGGCTGTCTGGGGAGAAAGTGCGATCGCTCTCTGAAATGTCTCTATCGCATCATCGAGTCGTTTTGCGGATCGGTAGGCGATGCCGAGATTACTGAGCACGATCGTGTCAGTAGGTTTGTGTTTGCTTGCGTACTCTAGGTGTTTTATCGCGATATCAGTTTGTCCGAGCTTTCGCTTAAGTGCACCAAGATTCGCATGAATGTCGGGGTCTTGAGGAGCTAAGCGACATGCGGTTGTGAGGGCAGACAGTGCCGCGTCTAAATCGTTGTTTCGATAGTGCGCCATGCCCAGGTTTGACCAAAGGATCGGATCTTTCTTCTTGAGTCTGACAGCTTTTTTGTAGGAGGAGATCGCCTGTTTGTACTGGCGTTTTTTCTTGTATAGATGCCCCAGAGAGGACCAGGCCATGACATGGCTCGGGCGCGCCTTGACGGCTTTGTGGAGAGCCAAAATGGCGTCGTCTACTTTGCCCTGCTTTTTCAGGGCCAAACCTAGGCGATATTGGGCCTCGGCCGTATCTGCGGACGCCGTGGACGCCATCGCCAAAAGGAAGACCATTCCTAGGATAACTGTGTTTTTAAATCGCACGATCGTTAGCAAATTTCCTCCTCCTATAAGATAAAGGATAGCCTTGGTTTTGTGCAAAGCGTATCACAGGGAGGCGGTTTGCTTGGGATTTGGGGAGCCCCCTAGGTTTTCGTCAAGGTTGTCCCTAACAAAATGAATCGTGGATCTGTGTCTAGACGCCGCGATTCGCGAAGAATCGGGCGACACTTAGGTGAGCTGGGACACTGAACAGTTGGGATAAAGAACGGGATGCAACGGGCATGGGTAGCGCATAGTGGGCGGTTGCATCGCCGACACCGCATCCTGGTCAGAGTGTCACAAAGGCTGCAGTGCGTGATGTACTCTGAAGTGCGATATGGCATGACACACTCACCCTAGCAAGCATGTCGCAAAAAGGGAGTCGAAAAATGCACCGCGGCGTTTTTTTTTCGTCCACAAGGTAACTAAATGTATTGATGATTACGGTTCTTTGCGCTGTCCTGGTGGGCATTCTCACCAAGAACGTTTCTGGGAGATCCGCGAGTATGCGAAGAAAATCCCGATACACGCTCTTCCAGATGTGGACTCACCCAGAAACATCGTGCTCTTCGCACGTTCTGCCCCAAAGCTCTTTGTTCCGCACAATGGTGAATCCGTGATGTTCACCGGTTGAAATGGTCCTATCCGACGCAACGCTCCGAGTTCTTCATTTACGCATTTGCGCGTTTTCCATTGCTTGTTTTATTGGTTCGCACTTTTCTTGTACCAGTTGCTGTACTAGCCTTTGCCCCTGTAGCAGATCCGGCCACAGGCCTCGTCGCGGACGATGTCGCTGTTTCTTGCGTATCTACGCCAATGTTTGTGATGTTGTGATGTGCTCGCAGCTTGACGTCGATGGCGTTAAATACATCGGGGTGTTCCTTCAGAAAGGCTTTGCTGTTTTCGCGCCCCTGTCCAATTCGCTCCCCGGCAAATGAATACCAAGCACCACTTTTATCGACAATATTGGCCGCAACACCGAGATCTAATAGCTCTCCCTCGCGAGAGACGCCCTGTCCGTAAAGAATATCAAACTCGACTTCACGAAATGGTGGCGCCAATTTGTTTTTGACAACTTTGATCCGCGTTCGATTGCCAACGACGCCATCGTCTTTTTTGATTGCGCCAATGCGACGGATATCCATGCGCACCGAGCTGTAGAATTTGAGCGCGTTTCCACCCGTGGTCGTTTCTGGACTGCCGAACATGACGCCAATTTTTAACCGGATCTGGTTGATGAAAATCACGGTTGTCTTGGATTTAGAGATAGCTCCAGTAAGTTTACGGAGTGCCTGACTCATGAGTCGCGCTTGTAAGCCGACGTGTGTGTCTCCCATCTCGCCTTCGAGTTCGGCACGAGGGGTTAGCGCAGCGACCGAGTCGATAACGATAATGTCAATAGAATTCGAGCGGACGAGCATATCCGCAATCTCTAGTGCTTGTTCGCCACAATCGGGCTGCGAAACGAGCAATTCATCGGCCTTAACGCCGAGCTTTTTTGCATATCCAACATCAAGAGCATGTTCTGCATCGATGAATGCTGCGACACCGCCACGCTTTTGCGCCTCGGCAACCATATGAAGGGTCATTGTGGTTTTACCACTCGACTCCGGGCCATAGATTTCGACAACGCGTCCACGGGGAATACCGCCAACTCCAAGTGCGACATCAAGTCCGATGGAGCCTGTCGGAATCGTTTTGATCTCGACGACGGGATCTTTTCCGAGTCGCATGATTGCACCACGGCCAAATTGTTTTTCGATGGCGCCTAGTGCCAAGTCAATTGCTTTGTCTCGAGAGTCATTCTCAGTATTTTGCGGCTTCATTGGGTTGCTCCCCTGCGTAAAAGGTGATGTTGGACTTTTGGTTGTATCTGTTCCCTGTGACGAAGAAGCAGTAACTGAGGTGGAATCATAGGGAGTTTAAAGGCCAATTCATTAGATTTGTGTACTCTGAACCATTTGTTTTTGTTGTGCTTTTAAATAAAGTAACAGATTCTATCCGTGTTTTGCTGAACGCTTGTTCAGATAGAGAAGCTACCATATCTCGGACATCGGATGGAAGTTTGAGTCGGCCTAAAGTGACGTGCGGATAAAATGGGTATTTGTCGCTGGGGTACCCGAGAGACGTCAACGCACTGTCGATTTTGCTACTGAGCTTTGTGAGTGCGTCTCCGTTTTGGTGGACGCCTGCCCAGATTACTTGCGCTTTTTCCAGGTTTGGAAACGCGCCAATACCTCGGGTTTCAAACTCGCATTGGGGCGTGTCTTGGAGTGCAGCCTCCACGCGATCGTTGATTGCAGTGATAGCGTTGGTTCGTGTCCAACCGATAAACTTGAGGGTCAAATGGTAGGTGGCCGGAGCCCCCCACCGGATCGAACTCTCTGTCAAAGTTGCATTTTGTTGCAATCCTTGGGCTGCACGAGCTAGCAGGTTTGTCGACTCGAGTGAGAGCTTTGCGCCGATAAATAGTTTGATACCGTTGCTTGTGTTAATGGCTTTGTTCGTGGTGTCGTTAGCAGTTTCACTCATTCACTTTTGTTCCTTGGTTGCCCGTTGACCGAGTAGCGAGAGCGCAGTGTACACGGCGAGAGTACGAACGCGATCGCGTCCGCCAGAACCGTTGAGTCGCCGGGTTATACACCCGTTTGCATCGGCGACGGCGATCCAGACGAGCCCGATCGGTTTTGCTTCTGTTCCACCATCAGGGCCGGCGATTCCGGTAATTGAGATTCCATAAGTTGTGTTCAACCGCATTCGAACATTTTGGGCCATTGCCGTGGCACATGGTTCGCTGACAGCACCGTGCTTCTCCAAGAGGGAAGCCGGTATGCCCAGCTGTCGCTGCTTTTCTTGATTGGAATAGGTGATGACTCCACCTCGGTAATAGGCGGAAGCCCCTGGGACCGAAGTGATAGCTCCTCCAAGTAGACCTCCTGTGCAGGATTCAGCGGTGGCAACAGTGGCGTCAATGCGCTTCAATTGTTTTGCCGTTGTGTAAGCAAGTGTTTCATCTCCGACTCCATACCAATGATGAGCGAGCCGATCGCGCAATATGGTTTCAGCCGCTTGTTGTCGGCTGAGCGCGAGAGCATGGGTCGTCTCATTGATGATAAGGGTGACAAAGGTCTCGGGAAATTGGGTGCGAAAATGTAGAGAAACATTCGGAACGGCCCGAATTGCGGTTTCGATTGCTTGGGAGACAGAGGATTCGCTCAGACCGAACACGCGATAGCGGCGCCGGAGCAGAGATCTCCCACTTGATAGGGGATGGCTGGCGAGATACGGCAGGACTTCTGTTTTCAGCATTAGGTTTAGCTCACGGGGAACGCCGGGCATACATATTACTGAAACTTCGTTCAGAAGTACTTCGAACCCAGGCGCGAACCCATTTCGGTTGGCAAATATTCTCGCGGAGGCAGGGGCTCGAGTCTGTCTTAGGCTATGGGTAGAAACCGACCACCCCCGAGTCTTCCAATGCGCCTCCAGTCGCTCCTTGGCGATGGGGTCTTCCTGAGAGGGAACTCCGAGCAGCGCAGAAACGACGTCCACCGTACAATCGTCGGATGTGGGGCCCAATCCACCAGAAACCAGAACGAGGCTCGCTCGTTTGGTGGCGATCTCCAAGGCTTGTCGAATGTCATTCGCTACATCGCGGCAGGACGTCATCCATGCAACAGGAATCCCCACATCCCATAAGCTCTCGGCAAGTTTTACCGAGTTTGTATCGTGGATCTCCCCATTACATAGTTCATCGCCAATTGTTAGGATCTCTCCAGACATGAGACTGGGATGGTACATGCTGTGAAGGCTGCCCAAAACGTTGACGCACACATTTACAGTCACTTATATTGATCGGGTTGCAGCTTTGTCTCAATTTCTCTTCCAGAGCGGCGACCCCCCAACGATATGAAGATTCGCTACGCTGCAAAAACCGATGTAGGCATGAAGCGGACCCACAATGAGGACTACTTCTCGTTGATTGAGGAAGAGCAGCTTTTTATCGTTGCAGACGGGATGGGCGGTCATGCCTCAGGCGAGGTCGCTTCGAAAATGGCGGCCGAGACGATCAGCGAATTTTATCAACGAACCAGCGAGGATGAAGAAGCGACGTGGCCGTTCAAGATGGACCGATCGTTGTCTTACATCGAAAACCGTCTTGCTTGCGGTGTGCGGTTGGCGAACCTAAGGATTTATGAAACCGCGAATCGCGATCTTCGCTTTAAGGGCATGGGGACCACGATCGTATCGGCCCTGGTTTGCGGGGACAAAGCGTATCTATGTCATGTGGGTGATTCGCGTGCCTACCGGATCCGTGGCGGAGTCATTGAGCAGTTGACCCGCGATCATTCTCTTTTGGAAGACTACAAAGAGGCCAAACCTGATATGACTGAGGAGGAAGAGCGAAACTTTCCTCACAAGAATGTGATCACTCGCGCTCTTGGTATGCGTGAGACTGTGCAGGTAGACATCTCGGGACACCAAATCGAAGCCGGTGATGTCTATGTACTGTGCTCGGATGGTTTGTCCGGAATGGTGCAAGACGTGGAGATCAGCGAAATCATCGCGAATGCCGAGTCGCTCGAGCGCGGCGTCGCTGAGCTTGTTGATGCGGCAAATCGTTCTGGCGGTACGGACAACATTACCACGTTGCTTCTTCAGTGCGTTGCCGGCTAGAAGCCAGAAGATGCGGTTTGTAGTCGACAGTCGTTGTTCTTCACTGACTGCTCATATCCGCTCTAATGTTCACGATTTTCAAGTCGTCTGGCACCAACTGCGTGGGGACATCGTTGTGGATCCAAGCGCCCTGGCCAACGGGGCTGAGGTTTCCATTGAAGTAGATATGAACGACTTTGATGCAGGGGACCGGTTGCGCAACCGCAAACTTCGTAGCGATCTCGAGTTGGACAAGAATCCGAGAGCTTGGCTCGATCAGGTTACAATAAAAGAAATCGTGCAGGCGGCCGACGGAGAGTTTGAAGGGGCTATCGCGGCGCGGCTCCGCTATCGTGGCTGCGAGTCTGCAGTCGTTGTTTGGGGGCAAGGAAAAATCGACGCCCAGTCGATATCGCTAACTTGTGAAATGAGCCTTCGCATGCAGGAGCTTGGCATTGTGGCACCACGTTTCCTGATGTTTCGTGTTGCGGACGAAGTACGCCTCAATGCGGCGATCCAAGCATTGGCATGTGAAGTAGGCCAGTGAAGCTGTAATCGTTTCTCATCGATGGGGAAAAATGATTTGCTAGCGAATTTGGGGCTCCCAGCGCCAAGAACCGCGCGCTGGACAGATTCCAAAGTTATTGTTTTTGGAGCTCAGCGATGCGCTTTGTGTCTTTTGCGGTCACAAGGCTGATTGTGCACGCATCTCCGGCTGCTGGCACCATCGCGACAAAGGCTTTACTGCCGGACCAAAATTGCTTTGGTGGTTTCTTTTGGGAGGGCTGGCCGAAGGTTTTTTCCATCCAGAGGGCCAGGGACTTGGCATCGCAAGAGGAAACGTGGACGACGATCTCAACAAGCGGGGCGGTGGGTTTGTTGCTGGCAAAGTAAAGGCCAATGTCGCCCGATTGATCACCGAGGATGACGCTGCGATTTGCCAGTGGATTGTTCCCGCACCACACGAGTCCAGCTTGGGGCGTGCAGCCCATCCCTGCTTGGGAGCGGGTTGTTTTTCCAAGCTGCCATTCACCAATCCCGATATATTCGCGGTCGCGTGTGCAGCTGGTAGTCAGTGTGGCAAAAAGGATCAGGGCGGGTAGGGACTTTGTTATGAGGGCTTTTGCGGACACCACGCGACTATTTTCCAAATACGGTATTGAGCTCGGTGAGGACAGATGATTCGGCCCTGGACACTGTTTTGACGCCAAGGAACCCACCTGCGGCTTGCGCGACCTCTTGGGAGCGTTTGATGACTTGGTGGTAGAGGACTGTCTGCTGTGCATCGGACAATTGAGCGAGTAGGGCGGTGACGTAGTCTTTCCAAGCGCTGAATAGTTCGCCGTGCGGTTTTTGATCCAGCCAGTCCTCGAGCAAATCGTGAGGACTGCTGCCGGCAGTGATCCCCTTGGCCTCTGCAGCGCGTACGATTGCGCCTTTTTCGTTGTTATCCATCGTCTTGTCTGCCCAAGCAATTTCGACGAGAGGAACAAGAGAGAGGGCGACAAGCGTGTCAGCAGAAATCCCCAAACTGACAAGTGCATCGAGCAGGTTGTCATCGCTGATCCCCGAAACATCTCGGAGTGCATTTTTGATCTCTTTTTGGAGATTGTCTTGACGCATTTTTTCAACGTGTTTGGCGTCTAGGTCGCGGAAGAACTGTTCTTCCAAGGCTTTTCGTCGTTTTTCGAGTACCACGATTCCTCCTGAAGTCCTCTTGTTTTTGGGAAAAGACTCTACGCGAAGATCACTGATTTCGATATCCCCTATTCTCTCATTTGGGCAGCAGACTGAGAAATACTCGTAATATGAACGCCTTCTTCCCAACCGATCTCCGCCGCTAAGCGCGCTGCCATTTGGATTCCCTTATCGCCTTCAGGACTGCGAGGCGGGGAACCGTTTGTTTTGGGGGTCGCATTGTCGATCAACAGCTCAGCTGTGGACTGTCGATCTCCAAGTCTGCGCATTTCCTCGATGGCTTTGGTGCGATAGCGGAGCGCAGCGGCGCGATCGTCCAGGCTGTCATAAATATGGGCGAGTAGAGCCGAGAGTCGGCCGCGACCGCTTCCACAGTCGGTATTGTGTTGTGCTTGCTCGAGCGCAGCGAGTGCTGCACTCTCTGCCTGCTTTGTTTTGTTGATGCGCAAGTATCGTTCGGCGAGTTGTAACCCAACCCGCCATAGGCTGTCTGGTCCGTATGCGATCGGTAGTCCCTGCCCTGCCGTAATCACGTCGATCGCCTGATTGAGCTCGGCGATCGCGGCCTGTGTATTACCGAGACGATCGATCGCTCGGGCGAGCTCAATGTAGGTTTGGCACAAATAACTTCTGTCCCCAATGCGCATCGCAATCCCGATGCCATAGCGCAGGTGTCCGACCCCAGAGTTTGCATCACCGTTTGCGAGTGCGATGCGACCTCGAGTTCGTTCGATTCTCGCCACTTGGTCGGGTTCTGGATCAAAGGCCTCGGCCTCGTCGAGTATCCCATTGGCGAGTCCGTACTGCTGGGTGCACCTGAGCACGTCGGCTAAGTGGTTTGCTGCTCGGACAAACTTTCTTTCTTCATGGGGCGAGCCGCGGGATTGTAGTTGTCTCGCAACGGATAGGGCTTGACCATACCAAAATGCGGCGCCGTGATCGTCGAAGCGTTTCACTGCGCTGTGTCCCGCTTTGATATAGTGCTCGTACGCTTCATCGCGCTGGCCGCAGTGTTCGGCATGGTGCCCCAATATGCCGCGTGGAGCTTTTCCTTCGAGTGCTTGCAGCGCCCGGAGGTGAAGCGTGCGCCTGACCTTGGCTGGTGTGCTTTCCTTGACAAGGGTTGCGACAAGTTGAGATGGGATAGAAATGTAGTCGTCTTCTAAGATGAGCAGTCCAGACCAGGTTGACGCCGGCAGCGCGGGAGGTTCTGATTCTCCCAGTGTGTGCAAAACCAGCGTGGTTGGCGCGACAGTCCCGTGAATTGCGACTGCTTGCAACACCCGACGTGCAGAAGCTGGAAGCCGGTTAATGCGCAATGAAACGAGATCCGTAACAACACGAGGAACGCTATCGGGATTGTTTCCCATTTGCATCCAGCCTCCAAGCTGCTCAACCCGGGCGGGAAGTCCACCGGTAACCTCGTATACTGCGATGGTCTCGCGGTCGGAGGTTTCGCTTGTCGCCTCGGTGTTTGCGAGTTGTGCAACAAGCTGACAAGTCTGGGATGGCGATAGGGGATCCAGAATCATCGTGTCGGACCCGGGCAATATTGACTCGGGCGTCATGCAGGTTGCAATGAGACGCAAATCAGCGTCGCCAATCGCGATGTTGAGCGCATGAATAAGGTCTTGACTGGGGCGATCATAAGAGTCGAAATCAGCAAAGCACAGGATCGCGTTGGGAAAGCGTCGCTGAGCGGAGAGCAGGGTGCGCAGCGCTGATGCGTGCGCCTCGCGCCGTCTTACGGCCAGCTCTAGGGATTGTGCCGGTCCGTCGGGAAGCGCAAAGATCTCAGCTAAACCAGGAAAGTCGCGGCTCGGCAGCCCGCATCGTGCAACGGCCCGGGATAGACTATCCAATGTTGGCGTTGCGCGGAGACCTAGGATCTCCTCAAGGATCGATAAGATTGGGTACCATGGCAATTTGAGTCCGCTCGGATCGCATCCGGCAAGAAATGTTGGAATTTTCTGTTCGAATTGCCGCGAGACTTCTTGGACGAGGCGGGCTTTGCCCACCCCTTGCGGGCCAATCAGCGTCATCGTGTTTGCAGACTCTCCCCCCTGGAAGAAGCGTGCGAGCTTTGCAAACTCGTTGTCGCGGCCGATCAAGGCGGTGAGTGGGCTAAGTTGGCAGGTGAGTCTGCTTGTGCGTCTCCGCGTCAGGGGTTTTGCTGCCTGCCAGGCGTGCTCCGGGGCGATTGCGGGTCGCGATGCCGATGGTTTGCGATATGGTTCGCTTGGCGCAATTTCTGCCCCACAGGATGAACAAAACAGCGAGCTATGCGCAAAGGATTCGCCGCAGGTACTGCACTGAGACGTCGGCTGCCGCGTCCCCAGAACGGATAACAATTGCGTGCGCATGGACTCTGCGCTTTTGGGCCTGCGGTTTGGATCTTTGTCCAATGCCTGTAAAATGAGATTTCCCAGTGCTTCGAGACATGAAGGAACGACCTCGTGTGGTGCTGTTGGCAGCACATGGAGGTGACCGTTGATGACTCCAGGTATCGCTGTCCCGGCGAACGGTGTCCGTCCGACAATCATTTCGTACAAAAGGACGCCGACTGCATAGATATCGGCAGGAGGGCCAATATCCGAACCACGGATTTGTTCAGGTGCCATGTACTCGGGGGTTCCGACGATTCCCCCGCCTTTGGGCAGGTCAAACGCGTGGGCCAAGCCAAAGTCGATCACCTTAGCAAAATCGTCGCCATCTCGCAGGCGCTCGACAATCACGTTGTCGCTCGTCAAATCACAATGAACAACCCCACACGCATGCGCTTCCGCAATTGCGGACAAAACTTGTGCACCAAGAACGATCACACGGCTAGGTACCAATGGACGGTCCTCGATAAGAGAAATCAGTGGTTGGCCGCGGAGGTGCTCCATCACCAAGAATGGAACGCCTTCACTCGAGACGCCAAAATCGTAGATTGCGACTGCATGAGGGTGGTTAATTCGGCTGGCCGCCATTGCCTCAGCTCGAAAACGGTCGAGGCTACTCCCGATTCGATCTCCTCGTAGTATTTTTATCGCGACAGAGCGTCCAAGCCCGAGTTGTTCTGCCTCATAGACATATCCCATGCCGCCACTTCCCAATAGGGACAGAAGCCGATACCTTTCAGCGAAGGTGGATCCTTCTAGCGCATCGAGTGCTGGACGATGGATTCTAGTCATGTTGAACTGGTTGGGCGGCCTACATTGCCAGTATAACTTTAGTTGCTTAGCAGGTGCCGTGCTTCGTGTGACAGAATTGAACATAGATCGGCAAAACGAGTGTGCTGACCTAGGAAGGTGCCCTACGTGTAGGTTTCGACTATGCTAAGCGGCATGAAACAGCACGCGCCAGCGACGACTCGAAACCGAGAGCCAATTACTGAAGTATTACGCAAGTATCTACCGGATCAAGGAACGGTGCTGGAGATTGCATCAGGGACCGGTGAACATGTCCTGTATTTCGCAAACGAATTTGGCCACCTGTTTTGGCAGCCCAGCGATGCAGATCGAGATGCGCTGGTGAGCATTGACGCATGGGCCAAGGAGAGTATCCACACAAATATTGCGCAAGCGATATGTCTTGATGCATCCGAGCATCCATGGCCCGTGAACGATGCCGATTTTGTGATTTGTACCAATATGATTCATATTTCGCCTTGGCGCTGTTGTGAAGGGCTGATGCAGGGGGCCGCTCAGGTGCTTTCGCAAAATGGAGTGCTATTCTTATATGGTCCATTTTTTTCGCGTCGAATATGATCCAGAACCAACCAATTTGGCGTTTGACCGCAGTTTGCGCAATCGCAACGCCCAGTGGGGGATTCGACATTTGGAGCAAGTGAACGAGGCCGCAGAAGAAAATGGATTTGCTCTTGTTGAGACTGTGAAAATGCCTGCGAATAATTTGTCAGTTTTGTTTCGGAAAATAGCTTCTTAAGACGATGCGTGTGATGGGGTTAGATGTTGGTACCAAGACCATTGGTATCGCATTGTCTGATGAGATACGGATGATTGGTCACCCCCTTGAAACGTTGCAACGCCAAGGACTTTCGCGGGACGTATCGCGTCTCGCTGCACTTGTTTCTGAGCATTGTGTAACCGAGGTGGTTGTGGGGATTCCGTTATTGTTGTCTGGACAATCAGGAGATCGAGCAAAGGATGCCAGGACTCTCGTGTCAGCGTTATGCGCCGAAGTAATGCCCCTTGTCGTCCATGAGTGGGACGAAAGATTTTCAACAGCAGCTGTTGAGCGCGTGCTCATCCAGGGAAAAGTGTCCCGAAAGCGGCGCAAGAAAGTGATCGATAAGCAGGCGGCAGCATATATTCTCCAGGGTTGGCTTGACGCCCAGGCAGTGGCAAAGTAGATGATGGATTGGCAATGCGCTTGAACCTTCCACAAAAGAGGAGTTACAAAGTCGATGTCTAGCCGCAGTTTTCGTATTGCTTTGTGGATAGTACTGTCAACTGTGGGGCTCATGGGGATTGCCGGCGTCTATGTAGGGTATAAGATATGGAACTATCCAGACCAACCCCACCAAGGGGGGGAAACCCAGGTCGTTGTCCACGTACGTAAAGGAATGACATTTCCGCAGATTTCCCAGCTACTTGTCAAAGAAGGTGTGATTAGCAATGCGCGGTGGTTTCGATTGTATGCGATGCACCAAGGCGTGACGACCCAGGTTCGCAGCGGAACCTATTCTTTTGATGGCGACCAGACTCCTAAACAGGTTCTCGATCGAATCACCAAGGGGGTAGATGCTGTGACGACCGACGTCACCATTCCTGAGGGGCTCAATATGTTGGAGACCATAGCAATCATTGCGCGCGCTGGTGTGGCGAAAGCGAATGAACTTGAGGTCCTCGCGCGAGACCCAAAGTTCGCCGGCAAACACAATATCCCGGGCGAGACGATCGAAGGATACCTTTTCCCCAATACCTATCAATTTCGCGTTCCGACACCACCAGAGAAGGTATTGTCACGATTAATCGAGCAACACCATCGAGTATGGCGCGACGTCTACAAGCGAAATATGCGTGGGGCGCAGCATCTCAACCGATTGCTCAAGTGGAACAACCGTGAGCTGATCATTCTTGCATCGATTCTTGAGAAGGAGGCAGTGTCTTCTAGCGAACTTCCGCGGATCGCACAGGTGTTTCTAAACCGTTTGCTGTCACCGTCATTTCGACCCAAGCGGCTCGAGACGGATCCGACGATTCGCTATGGTTGCATGGTCCCGCTACGTAAGTCTGCCGCCTGCAAGGCTTGGGATCCGAGCAAGCGTTTGCGGCGTGCCCAACTATCAGATGCGGATAACCTGTACAACACGTACCAACATGAAGGATTGCCCCCAGGACCGATTTGTAGTCCTGGGAAGGCAGCGCTCGAAGCCGTGCTGAAGCCAGACGGATCAAAATACTTTTTCTTTGTATCGCGTAACGATGGGACCCACGTCTTTTCCAAGACGCTTCGTGAACACCGCAGGGCGGTAGACAAGTATCAACGCTAACAAACGGAGCAATTGTCGTTGTTTAGAGAGATGCAACAGCTCGGGTGTCGGTGCGTTTTCGTTCGGAATTACCCTTCCGGGAAACTCGAGGTATAGTGCGAAAACGATGGCGTTGTGGGACCACATTCGCTCGGTTGCATGCATCGGGTTATGCATTCTCGCAGGAGCAACAGCATTGGCATGTGATCAGGAGCAAACGCAAGATTTGGATGCGGATACATTGGTTATCCACGATGAAGACTCAACTTGTGATGTGGACGTTTGCGATGCCCAAGACATATGCAATCTTGGTTTTGAAACGGGAATTTGCAAGGCATATTTTTTGCGTTGGTACTATGACGCAAATGATGGCAAGTGTCGTGAGTTCATTTACGGCGGTTGTGGCGGAAATGGCAACAACTTCATTGATCAGGGAGCATGCGAAACCACCTGTGAGGGGTTTTGATTCGCGAAAGATTCTTTATAGCTACAGGTTGAGGACTCCCAGCGCAGACTTGCTGGTCCAGTAGCTTTGCGCTTTGTTGTGCTCGTTGACGGAGTTGGCGATGTCCCCGCAAGTCGCGTAGTATCCATTGTATATGCCTGCTGGTTTGCGTGCACAAGCAGTTCGGAGCGTGGTGGCTGCCGGGGGAGTGGCATGGCTGTTGGTGATCCTGGAGCTATTGCTCGTTGTTCCAAGCGCGGACCTAGGAGATGTATCAGTGATCCGCTTGTGCGCGGTAGGGATTGGACTGGCGGGATTTGGTGCGTTTATCGCTATGCTTGTTGGAGGAACGTTGATTGGCGTCCATGGTGTCGGTTGTCGCGTCGTGAGGTCCGTGTACGCACCGCATGGTGGTGCCAATACCGCGGTTTGGATTCATGGCGGCGGAGTTTTTGCCCTAATGTTTGTGATTGGGGCCGCGACCCTGGTCTATGCACTGATTCTTCGTTTCGTCCAGCCTGGATTGATCGCTTTGGTTGCCGCTGTTGCTTGCCTCGTTTGGGGTTCTGTTTGTGCGGGATTCGGTTTGGCGGTAGTTGGCTGGTTATCAGGTCGGCGGATATTGCCGGCGGTCCTTGGGCAGTGGGATCCTTTCGTTTGCGCGAAAAATGCCGTGTTGGTTTGGATTGGTGTGTTTTGGATTGGTGCTGGGATTGCATATGCCACTTGGACCCGGTTTCAGATCGTGTTTCCTCTTCGGCCCCTCGCGACACTCACGCTGGGCGTACTCTTGTGGATGGAGCGGGATACCCTGCTTCGCTTGGTATTCTGCCCGCGGGGACAATGGCGGAGGGCAGCGATAGTTGTCGCGGGGCTTGCACTGATTGTCGGCGTTTGTGGTGTTTTTTGGGTAGCAGATGCAGCGTCTCGTCGGGCCGTGCTGTTGTCACCTTCTCTGTCTCTGCTGGTGAAAACATTGCGAACGGTTAGCGATCTGGATCGGGATGGGTACAGCTCCTTGCTAGGGGAGGGGGATTGCGCTCCCTTTGACCGTTTGATTCATCCTGGTGCCCAAGATGTAGCCAACGATGGAATCGACCAAAACTGCACGGGGGCAGATTATGTACCGGTCCCTCGGCCGTCACCGGTTTCTGAGATTCCTGTTCCCGATCACTTGCGGCGCAATGATTGGTCTGTTCTTCTGATTACGATAGATACATTGCGCTACGATCGCGTTGGATTTGGTGGGTATTCGCGCCCAACGACTCCGGCGCTAGACCGGCTCGCCAAAAAGAGCGTCTGGTTTGACAATGCGTATAGCACAGGTGTTTTTACCAAGGACGTTTTGCCGACCATCGCGACCTCTCAGTATGCGGAGGAGTTGCCACTTGGAGACCGAATCGCGGCGCCAAAACAGTATCCGAGAAAATTGCTGCCCTCTGCCATCACGTTTGCAGAAGTGTTGCAATCGTCCGGGTACCAGACTGCTTTCATGGTTGCGCATCCGTATTTCGATGGATGGGGGATCGATCAGGGATTCGATGTGTTTCATAATGTCCCTTGGAAGGGGGCGTCCAATCCAACTGCCTCAGTGTTAACACAACGGGCGATCCAATGGCTTGATGGTGTTGAATCAAGCCAACGATGGTTTTTGTGGGTTCACTATTATGATCCGCATTTTCCTTACGTTGGGCATCCAAAGCCGGCTTGGTTTGGTGATACACATTCGGACCGCTACGATGGCGAAGTTCGGTTTGTTGATGAATCAATTGGGCGTTTACTCAAGTCGGTGAGCAATGACCCAGACCAGAAAAAGCGTACCATTGTGATCGTTACAGCTGATCATGGCGAGCAGCTAGGCGAACGAGGTTCTTATGGTCATGGTGGGGCACTCTGGCAATATTTGGTGCATGTTCCGCTACTCATGTATGTGCCGGGGATCTCGGCTCGGAGGATGAAAACTCCCGTGTCGCTTTTGGATCTTGCACCGACACTTGCTGCGTTGGTTGGTGTGGCTCCTGATCCTTCTTGGACTGGCCGCGCATTGATACCAGAGCTGGTCTTGGGTCGGGAAAGCCCCGACCGTGTGGTGTTTTCTGCTGAACCCGAGACACGTACCTATGCTGCGATCTCTTTAGAGTGGAAGCTAATATTTAGCGAGTATGAAAATTTGTATCAGCTTGTTCATTTGCCTACGGACTCTAAAGAGAAGAGGAATGCAACAGACCCACGCGCGTTTGCAAAACTTAAACGATCGCTCGTGCAATGGCGAGAACGATTGCTTGGGGACGAGGTGGCGCGGTAGCCCGGAAACATCACGGATGCGTGCGAAGATCGCCAAAGGAATTGTTTTCACACGGAGATTTTCGATTGCAGGGAATACTGGTTGTATTTGCCAGATTGAAAATTTTTGTGTGGAAACAAGAACTTTGGTGAGGGCGTGCGCAGAGCGTGATGTTTCCGGGCCAGAAAGAGTGTAGGTGTTTTGGGGCGTCACGAATGCGATTGTGGAAGATGTCATGAGCTCGAGCATAGTGGTTTACCTCTATTGAGGTGACATCCAAAAAATCGTTGATGCGGTACACCGACTTGTTTACGATTGCATGAATGATAAATCTAAAAAATAGTCTAGCAATGGGTGCACTGGCAATTTTTGTGAGCTGCGGAGGAGATTCTGACACGAGCGCCACCAAGGCGGAGGGGACTCTCGGTGCTGAGGGTGGGACGCTGGTCTTGGACAACGACGATGTGAGCGCGACGATCACGGTACCTGAGGGCGCGCTCGAATCCGAGACGGCGGTGGCAATTGAAGTATTGTCCGAGTCGAGGGTCGTAAAGGCGCCGGGTGAAGGAACCCTTGTCACGGTACCGGTTGCCCTGCTTCCCCATGGTCAGACTTTCAAGAAGCCCGTAACTGTCGAGTTTACGGTGGATGGTGATTTGACTGGGGATATTGTCGTTGTCAGGCTTGATGATGAGGATGATACGTCGTGGGAGATCGTGGAAGCGACGGTGACGGGAAATACTGTGTCCGTCACGGTGAATCGCTTTAGCGTTTATTCGGTCATGAATACGACGTGCACGGAAGCAGACCCTGACGCAGACGAAGATGGTGTTTGTGATAAAGCAGACCCGTGTCCCAACGATGCGAACGACGATAGTGACGGTGACGGTGTTTGTGATTCCCAGGATGATTGCCCGGAGGACAATCCCAATGACACCGATGGCGATGGTGCTTGTGATTCAGAGGATGAGTGCCCTCTCGACAACCCAGACGACAGCAATGAAAATAGCTATTGTGACTCCGAAGAACCGTCGATTACCGGAAAAGTGGTGGACGCTCAGGATGCTCCGGTTGCGAATGCTAGTGTTTCTGTTTTCATTTTTAACGAGCTAGAACAACAGGTCGAGGGCGAAACGACGACAGACGCGCAGGGAAATTTTACTCTAAACAATTTGATCCCCGGCAACTACACTATAGACGCGTATTTAGGCAAACTATGTTACGGTGCAGGAAAGGGAGTCCTCGCGCTTGGACAGACATTAGATATCGATATCGTGTGTGACAATCAGCAGTTTTAGCTGGCTGGCTGCCATCTTTGTGCATAAGCAAGGATGGCAGCCAGGCTATTCCTGGGTCGCATGCAGCGCATCGAGAGAGTCGGATTTCCGGACAAAGTACCGTCCGTTGTTCTGAGCGCTCAGTGTTGCTTGGCTTGGTAAATGAAAGTTGATGAGAGATTATCGTAGTGTGGGGTAGTTATTCCCTCGGGATAACCAGGTGTTTTCAAAATCCCAGTGGACGAATGGCTCATTGGTGCGTTTGTAGAAATAGTCTGCTGGATCGTCCCCGCCGACGTCGATTGCAACCCCTGTTTGATTATCGCAGTCGTCGCACGTACTATTGCCATCATAATAGACTTGATCTGCGAGTTCCGATCCGCCCATTCCGATGGCCCGGCCAACATTGACTTGGGTGGTACCGATGACGCTGCCAGTGGCAAAGCACTGGCTGCAGCCGGCTACGCCGGTAATCCCCCCGACGTTTGTGTTGCCGGTCACCTTGGCACTGGAATAGCTATTTGCCAGCTTACCGTGATGCCTGCCGATGAGTCCGCCCACGGTCTCCCTTCCCGTAACGGATCCGGTGGAGTAGGTGGCGACGATGTTAACCCGGGTAACAAGGCCTGCAAGTCCGCCAACACTATCACGTCCTGTCATCGCGACATCTACGACACCGACTCGTTTGACCAACGAGTAAGAGATGATCCCAAATAGTCCAACGTTGTCTCGAGATGAATCGTCATAGGAGAGATTTTCGATCGTTTTACCGTTTCCGTACAGGGCTCCCCAAAATGCGGTTGTGGTGTCGCCGATCGGTGTGAAATCCCCGATGTTGGACATATTGATATTGTCCATGAGTCGAAAACTGTTGTGCCGCCAATACGTCGGGTTACTTGATAGCGCCTCAAGCTGCGTCGCGGTGCACAGTAGATAGGGGTCCTCAACGGTGCCAGAGCCCCCGGCAAACGGTTCGTCGAGCAGATGATCGAGACATGTGCCCCACGTTTCAACGTCAAATTGCACGGGGGCAAGTTCGGGGAGTCCACCCGCAGTCGCTCGCCAAGTCGTTGGGGTGTTCCAGTTTTGCCAGCTCGCCAGCGGCTCGTTTGCCGGATTATGAAAATATCCCGGTTGTGCGCTGAGATCGACGCCAGTTCCATGACCGGCGTTGCAGGATGCTGTGCCTGCATTGGTACACGCAGCGGCCGCTGCGCTGTCATAATAAATGTTTTCAAATATAGGTAGCGCACTCGTGTTGGTTGCGCCGGCAATGATGCCACAGTTGTCAACCCCGCTTGTACAAGACACCGTTCCTGTGGCAAACGAGTGACTAATTACGCAAGATCCGCTGGATCCAACCAATCCTCCGACAGCGCCCTGGCTACCGATCACATTGCCGGTGGCGTAGGTTTCTATGATGGCACCGAAATTGAACGTTCCTACAAGCCCCCCGATGCCGCGGAACCCACCGCTGACTTGGCCTGTTGCGTACGCGCTTGTGATTCGTCCCCCGTCAACATTGCCAACAAGCCCCCCCACATATTGATTACTCCCAGTCACATCGGCCGTTGAGTAGGTGCTACTGATCGTGACAGAGTTCTCCGCTGAGCCGATAGCGCCACCGACCTGATTACGGCCGCGCACGATCCCGGTTGTGTAAGTATGAATGATCGATCCCCATTGGACTCGTCCAACCAAGCCACCGATATGGTCTTGACCCTGCAAATCGACATTCTCAACACCGAGGTTGGAAATTCGGCTGGATGCGCCCACAACATTGCCAAACAATCCGATGTAGTTCGCCTCTGTGTCCTGATACGACAAATTTCGTACCGTATTGTCCCGTCCGTCAAAAGTCCCCGAAAAGGGCGTGTCTTCGTTGCCGATCGGGGAATAGCCTGTCGCTTCAGCGAGATCGAGGTCGCTCAATAACAGATAATGCGCCGCCCAGGCCTCTGGGTGATCGCTCAAGTCGACAAATTGTGCCAAGGTACAGATTAAAAACGGGTTAGCGCGCGTCCCGGCACCCAGTGTAGAATAGCGGTCTGCATCGGGATGGGTCTCGCAGGCGATGGCTGGATCCAACACCGAAGCGCCGCCAAATCCGACTCGGCCGCATTGCGCGGTGACCAGAAGCAGTAGTGCGCAAACGACTGGTCCCCAAGGCATTCTTTACCAGTGTACCAAGCGCAATGTGGATTGGCATAGGTAAGAGATCTCCTACTAGATGTGTGTGTTGTATTGTCTTTATCCCACCTCGGTCGCAGGTCCTTGATTGTGATGGCCGTTAGTTGCTAAAGAGCAAATCTCATGAGAATCGTTTCGTGGAATGTAAATGGGCTGCGCGCCGTGGATCGCACGGGGCAGTTTCGTCGATGGTTGGATCGCTGCGGCGCGGATATCGTAGGTGTCCAAGAAACCCGCGCGCGGCTGGAACAGTTGCCACGGCGGCTACAAAAGCCCAAGGGATGGACCACAAACCTCGTCGCTGCGGATCGTGCCGGCTACAGTGGGGTGGGATTGTTCTCAAAGTCCCGCCCAAATCATATCGAGACGGCGTTGGGTAGCCGGGAGCACGATCAGGAGGGGCGTTTGATTCTCGCTCGCTTTGGCCGCCTCGTTATTGCTAATGGATACTTTCCCAATGGCAACGGCCGTGATCGAGACAATAGCCGGGTCCCATTTAAGTTGCGCTTTTATCGCAAATTGTTTCGCCGCCTGAAGCAGGAGCGCAGTGCAGGACGTCGGGTGATAGTACTTGGTGATTTTAATACCGCGCACCAAGAAATAGACCTGGCCCGCCCCAAGCAGAATCGCAATACGAGCGGGTTTTTGCTCGAAGAGCGTAAAGAGATCGATCGGTGGATTGCCGCCAAATGGGTGGACACATTCCGCGCGTTTGAGCCTGGTCCGGGACACTATAGTTGGTGGAGTCAGCGAGGGGACGTGCGGAAGCGAAATATCGGCTGGCGGATCGATTACGTATTCGCTTGTCCCAAAGCGATGCCCTTCGTCCGCGGTGCGTTTATCTGGCGCCACGTTCGCGGCTCGGATCACTGTCCAGTCGGGATTGATCTCGACCCTGCGGTCGGGGGCGCGTAGGTATCGAATTGATGTCTTGCTGATACCGACGATACTGCCTTATCGATCGACAACAACTTCAGTAAATTGCTCTCTAGAGTCCATATCACCAGTCCCTAGCTGGCCATTGGCGTTGGGGCCGGTGCACCAGATCGTACCGCTATCTTTGGTCGCGCAGCTGTGAAAACGGCCCGTGCTCACTGTTGCCCAATCTGTATCGCTTCCGACCTGGGTTGGTATCTCTGTTTCTTGGGCGATGGCAAGTCCCAATTGCCCCTCGACTCCGCGCCCCCAACACCACAGGGTGCCATCGGTTTGTACGCCACAGGTATGGAGCGTGTTGACTGCAACGTCCGCCCAGTTGTTCGCGTTGCCGATTTTTGTTGGCGTACGTACAGGACTCGGTTTTCCTGCAATCCCGAGTTGGCTGGAGCTTCCCCGCCCCCAACACCACAGGGTTCCAGGTTTACGGATGCCACAGGTATGCTGCTGGCCAGCGGCAATGTGTACCCAGTCATTGTCGACCCCGGTTTGTGTTGGTACTCGGAGCTGTGCTGGCGCGCCGGTGCCCATCCCGAGCTCGCCGTCTGTGTTGCGCCCCCAACACCAAAGGGTACCAGGTTGCCGAATGCCGCAGGTGTGTCCCTGGCCCGTTGCAATTATTAGCCAATCGGTTGCTGTTTCGACTTGGGTAGGTGAAAGATAGTTGTTATTGCGATCCCCTTGACCAAGCTGCCCCTCGTCGTTCTCGCCCCAACACCAAAGAGACGAATCTTCTGCAATCCAACAGTTGTGGAAAAACACCATCGCTCCCTGTTTCCATTCCCCACCGGACAACATGAAAGGTTGGGTGACTGGGGCCATGGACCCGCTGCCGAGCTCGCCTCGAGAGTTGACCCCCCAGCACCAAAGGGATCGATTGTTGCTAAGTGCACAAGAACTCTCTTCGCCAGCGACAACATTAATCCAACGATTCGCATCCAAGGCGGTTGCTGTGGATCGCGAGATCGTATCGCCCAGTCCCAGCTGTCCCTGGCCGTTGCCACCCCAACAAAGCAACGATCCATCAAGGACTCCGCAGGAGTGTCCCCTCGCTGCGGATACTATAGAGGAGGAGGTGGTAGCGTCGACGTCAAATCCGACTCGTCCGCACGAAGATCCCACGACGCAGAGCGTGAATATCCATGACGATAGCCTGAGCCCCAAATCGGTCCCCCCAACTTTGCTTGACAAGGCTATAGTATCAAGACAAGGCCGGTCAGTGCGCCGGCGACCAGCCAAGAGTATAGAAAAATACGGTTCGCCTTTTTCCGTATCTTTTGGCGGTCCTTTGGGTTTGCTACAACTTCGTCGCCTTGGGTCGTTTGGCGCAGGCCCCGCGCCGCACTTCCCAGTCAAGTTTTATGAAACGCTTGGAGGATCCAGGTTGCCGATAAGAAGAACAGGATAAAGAGGGGCAATCGGTATGCCCAGGCGATCTCTGCCTGGATGACAAAAATCGTGGCGGTGAGTGAGATTCCGAGTACCGCGATGCTCCACCGCAGCATTGCGTTTTGGCTCTTTGTACACAGATTTGTGCTGCGTTCCTCAGCTGACACCATATCTTGATGGTAGCGGATTTTGTCGGTTGCGCAATAGGGTGTGTTTCGCCATGCCAAGTATACTGAAGGGCGGCCGGCCATGACCAACGCGCTCAGCAAATTCATCGATATACGAAAAGGAGAGAGATCTCAGGTCTTTACTGTTCTTGGTGTGATGCTGCTTGTGGTGGGCGCACATGTCATCTTGGAGACTGCCCGAGATGCATTGTTTCTTGGCACCGTGGCGCCCAGACATTTGGCGCTCGTCTACGCTGCCCTTGCTGGTCTGGTCTTAATTGCCCTCGTTCTGAACCGTGCGCTGGTGCGTGTAGCCGGTCGACGCAATGCCCTTATTGGGACACTGATGTTGTTTTCGTATGGCACGGTTGTTTTTTATTTGGTACCGCAAACCAAAACGACCGTTTTTGCGCTGTATTTGTGGAGTGGGCTTTTGGGGACAGTGGTCTTGGTGCAGTTTTGGATGTTGGCTGGCCAGCTGTTTACAGTTGCGCAGGGGAAGCGATTGTTTGGTCTGCTTGCGGCAGGGGCTTCGGCAGGGGCGTTTCTTGGAGCGGGATTCGCCGCGATTATTTTGCGTTTTACCTCGGTGTCGTCGCTACTGCTCGTGTCGGCGGGAATGTTTCTGGTCGCATCGTGGATGTTGACCTCTGTCACGAGTCAAGAAGTCACCTTACCACCCCGAATTCTTCGCCCCAAATCACCGCAGACTGGGTCAACATGGAAGTTATTTCGCGAGCAACGATACCTATCGCGCATCATTTTAGTCGTGCTGTTTTCTACCGTAACCTTCTTAACCGTTGACTATCTATTTAAGTCGGTGGCGACCCGGGCAATGGTTGGCGAGGCAAACGCAGTATCCGCTGTCTCCAATGAGCTAGGGAGCTTTTTTGCATACTACTATTCCCTTTTTGGTGCGGTGGCATTGCTCGTCCAGTTGCTACTCAGCGGCTACGTTGTGCGCAGATTTGGTGTCCTTGCCGCGATTTGTATATTGCCGGCGGCCCTCCTTTTGGGCGGTGCAGGTACAGCGATGCTGGGTGGCATGTTGGCGGTCGTGATTGTGACAAAAGGAGTAGACGGATCCCTTCGCCATTCTTTACACCGAGTGACGATGGAGCTTTTGTGGCTTCCCGTTGGATCTGATATCCGTGAGGTTGCCAAAGGTCCAGTCGATGGCGTCTTAGTTCGCGTTACGCAAGCGGGGGTTGCAGCGTTACTATTTATACTTGCACAGATGCATCTGGATACACCACGTATTTTGTCGGCGCTAATCGTGGCCTCGTCACTGCTTTGGTTGATTGTGGTTTTGGCACTCCGTGCTCCCTATCTGGCGCAATTTCGCAGTGCGATCGCCAGAGAATCCCTGGAAGCGGGAACAGAGCTTGATCTCAATTCTGCTCAGGTGCTTGTAGAGGCGCTGTCCAGTCCAGATGCCGGGCGCGTTGTCGCAGCGATGGAACTTTTGGCGGCGAAGGGACGTTTGGGTCTGATTCCGAGTTTGATTCTGTATCATGAGGCTCCTCTGGTGTTAATCAAAGCACTAGGGGTGATTGGAGTCGCATCGCGTCGTGATTGGGTCCAGTTAGGGCAACGACTATTGACGCATCGAGATGTAGATGTCCGGATTGCTGCCCTACAGGCTCTTGCCAAGAGTGGCAACATGGACGGAATCCAAGATAGGTTGCGAGACACGAGTCCTGCGGTTCGCGCGCATGCAACGTTTCGAGTTGTCCACCACGAAAGTGGAGCACGCGGACAAGACGGAGCGATTGATGCTGATCCTCGAGTGCGTGAGATTCTTGACATGGAGGGGGCAGCCGGGACCGATGCGCGCTTAGCGCTGCTGGATGCAATCTCTGATAGTGGGGATGAATTGTGGGCGGGCGTTATTCTGAGGCTCGCGGATTCTCCAGATTTGGCCATTATTGAAAAGGCCATCTGGGCAATGACTACGGTTCGTGATCAGCGCTTTATTCCTATTTTGGTCGATCGTTTAGGGATACGCCGTGGTCGCGGGATGGTCCGAGCTGCGATTGTCAGCTTGGGGGCTCCAGCGCTGGAGTGTTTGGAAACCGCGCTTCGTGACACACGGACGGATCGTCGTGTTCGGCTCCATATTCCGAAGACCATTGCTCGTTTTGGCACGGCTCACTCCGCACAGTTTTTGCTTAATCAACTCGGCAATGAAGAAGACGGAATGATCCGCTATAAGATTTTGTCTAGCCTCGCTCGTATGGCCGCAGATCATGGCATCCGGGTGGATCGGAAAAAGATTCTTCAAGCATTGAGGCGCAATCTCATCGAACATCTCCGATTGCTATCGTTACGGACGCCTCTATCGCAAGAACCGCAAGAATCGCAAGACGGGCGCTCTGGGGACCAGTATAACACAGATGGGGGACAGCTCCTGTGTTCTTTGTTGGACGATAAACTGAAGCAGTCGTTGCAGCGTTGCTTTTTGTTGCTGCAAATCGCTCATTCGCACGAGGATATTCGCAGTGCATACTTTGCATTGTTGGCTGAAGATCGCCATCAACGCGCGAATGCGATCGAGTTTGTCGACACCTTGACTCGTACGCCCTTTTATGACGGAAAAGTTGGCGGCGAAGTGCGCGAATGGCTTCAACTCATCGTAGACGACTTGCCACCCCAGGACAAAGTTGCACGAAGTCGTGGTGCCGTAAATAATCCACCGCAATCTTACCAAGAAGCGGTTTCTTTGCTTTTGAGTGATGGTGACGAAATTACCGCGTCGATCGCGGCTTTTCATGTGTTTGAGGTTGGGCTGAAGGATCTTAAGCCTCAGGTTGTTAATGTGTTGCAACGTGAGTCAGTACTCAACGCATTAGGAAACAACCTCCAAGACTTGCTAGCCCTGGAAGGAGTATAAGGTGGCGAAGGTCGAGCACGAGTTGTTTTTGGCGCAGATGACGTCTGTCGAGCCACCGAAGCACGTTGTTGAACAGATGCTTGCTCTATTGCGGACAGTGATGTTTCGCAAGGGGCAGGTTGTATATGAGCAAGGATTTGCTGCAGACAGTATTTTCTTCATTGTCACGGGGGAGGTTGAGCTCGGTGCACAGGGGGTTGAGCCGTGGCATTTTAGTGAAAACTCCGTGGTCGGTGTGTTAGATGCAATTGTTGGTCGTCCGTATTCGCGTACAGCAGTCGCCGTAAGTGATGTTCAAGCAATGGTGCTTCGTGCAGATGACTACTACGATTTGCTGGAAGACAATTTTGATTTTTGCCAGTTAATCATCGGGGATGTTTCAAACGGCCTGTTTGCGCAAAACCTAACTCAAAGCAATCCAGCGAAGCTACTGCATGGAGATCCGAGTAGAGTATTGGTGGAAAAGAGGGACCAGCGACTAAGTGTGGTCGAGCGATTGCTGGTTTTGCGCCAGGTTGCGGCATTTTTGACCGGGTCTACGCAGTCATTGGTCGGGTTGGCAGAGCTCGCTAGAGAGTCTCGCTGGAAATCGGGCGACGTCATTTTTCGTGAGGGAGATGCATCTGATGTTTTTTGGGTGATCGCAAGCGGCTCGATCGAGATCGAGCGTGAGAGCCCAAAGTTTCGTGTCATAAGGGGGCCTGGTGATCTGATCCAGCATTATACCGCGTTGTGGTGAAAAAGAACGCCAGTTTACTGCGCATGCGGCAACCGATTTAACGATGCTAGAGATCGATCGGGAAGACCTATTAGATCAAATGGAAGCGCATTTTGATCTCACGCGCTCCGTGATGGTCTTTTTGGCAACGGAGCGGGAAAAGCTCAATCACATGATGGCCGCGCAAAGCGCTCTGAGAAATAGCGTTTAGTCCCCCAGAAGCTACAGGCGTTAGCCTGTTATGGGTCGTTTTTCTCCTCGAGCAACGGTTGCTTTTGCTCGCGTAGAAAGGCACGGCGCGTGCTCGATCGCGCGAGTGCCGCACGAATCCTACTGCCAAGAGAGGCAGCATGTCCGCTTGATGAGGCAAGTATCCAAAGGGGAGGGATTACAAAAAGCGAAACGAAGGTGCTGAAGAAAAACATAAGGATGAACGGGATCAGGAAAATCCCCCACGAAGTGAGGGCCATGGATGCTATCGCGCCAAACAATCCAACAAGTCCACTCACGGCAGAAATTGCCAAGGCTTTGCCAAATCGTGAATGTGTTTGGTCTGTGAGCGTGTAGTCCTCCTGCTGGGGAATTTTTGCCAGTCGTCTATCAAAATCAGCTTCACACGCATCACACCGCCGCGATCGCTGTGGTCGGTGGAGTTTACATAGGGGGGGCGCGACATCGTTTGCAGCTTGTGTTTGCTTTTGCTTCGCAAACGACACAGTGCTCTATAAAGGTTGTGTTTCGAAATGCCATGGAAGGTCGCCCAATGGAAGTGTAGCATTGAACCCGCTTTTCGAGGCAGCGCTAACGAACAGAGACGACAAGTAATTTCAGGTATCGACCTTCTGGGAAGCTTGGCAGGACTGGATGGTCGCTGCCAGCACCACGGATGTCCCGAACGCTAATCTCACGATTCGCCTCGCTTGCAGCTGCTTGCAATATCGCCAATAGGTCCTCTACAGTAATATGACTGGAACAAGAGGCTGAGATAAGAGTGCCGCTTGCGGCGACAACGCGGAGAGCGGCGGCGTTGAGGCGCTTGTAGGCTGAGATCGCTTTTTTTTTGTGCTTCTGTGCGGGCGCAAAACTGGGAGGGTCGACAATGACCAGGTCATATATGTTGTGTTGTTTTTGTGCTTGATCGAGAAATTGAAACGCGTCACAAGCGCTAAAGATGTGATGGTCAGGATTAATGTGATTGTGCGCGAAGGTTTTGCGAGCAACGTTCACAACTGGAGCTGAAATATCTACTGTTGTTACTCTTTTGGCGCCGCCGAGCGCCGCTTGCACGGAAAAACCCGCCTGTGTAGGAAAATAGATTGAGCACCTCGGCGTGTGCTGATAGATCCCGTACAAGTCTCCTATTGTCCCGTTGATCGAGAAAAAAGCCGGTTTTTTGACCATGGCGAATGTTAATATCAAATTTGGCGTCATGCTCGTAGATCCGCACCGGAGTCGTGAGTTCATTCCCCAGCACAACTGTATTGTTTGCCCAGGCACGCGAGATCGGGATGCCAGATGATTGCAAGGTGCCGACGATGGATTCCAAATGAGGATGCCACATCGCTTTTGCACCTTTTCCGTCATAGGCAAATACGACTGTATCATCGTAGCGATCGACCACGAGTCCGGGCATGCGATCATTTTCTCCGTGAATCAACCGCCAAGCGTTTGTGCAAGTGAGCAAGGGATCAGTCGTGCGCATGGAAGCGCATCGCTGAACACGGGATTGGATCCATTTTTCGTCAATGGAAGCGGTCGGATCGAGGTCGAGGATCCGCACACGGATGGGCGAATCCGGATCGAAGAATCCCAGCGCAATTGGCTTTCCGCGGTGACAAACGGATATGATTTCGCCTGGTTTTCCCTCGCGATTTGGAGCGTGCAGCGCACCGTCAAATACCCAAGGGTGGCCCGCCAAAATCGCCGCAGATAGGTCCTTTGCGAGGGAGACTGTGAGTGGTTTCCGCACGGATGCGGGATGTTCTTGGGCTCGTGAAACCATGCGGGCAGACTGTATCGCTGGTTCGCCAAGCGCGACAGTTGTTATTGCTATACAACCGCATGTTGCTGAAATTTGGGGAGTGCTACAAGATTAGGTGAGGCTGTGCTCTATTCAGCCTTGGTGTTGGGGTATATGACGCTAAGTCTGTAGCCAGTGTCATATCTGAGGGTTAATCTCCAAGGCTTGGTATGGCGTGGGGAATGGTGAAGAAGTGATCCACGTTTGTTATAGCAATCGGCTTGAGGCGCTTGCGCGCAGTTTTGTCATCGACCGCGCGCAGCATCGCGTCAACGCCGGGGATGATATTTTTTCGGCCGACCAAGCGATTGTTGAGAACGGGCAGATTTCAACGTATCTTAAGACTAGCATTGCACGAGACTACGGTATTTGTGCCGGGATTGAGTTTGTTTCCTTTCATGCCTTTCTGGCTGAACATCTCCGATCCATTCATGTTGGTCTGCTCGGTACTCGCGAGTTACATTGCTTGATCGGCTCGCTGCTTGCTGAACCGGATCTTCTTGCGCGATCAAGCATGGCGCCAGTGCGAGCTTACCTTGGCGTCGGGGGCGACGATGATGCGCTTGCAAAACGTCGCTACCAATTGGCGGGAGAAATTGCGCACCGATTCTCGGGGTATTGTGATTCTAGGCCCGAATTGCTTTCTACATGGAAATCTCGCCATCTTTTTGGCAATAGTGATTGGTTTGAAACCGAAGCCTGGCAACGTGAGATCTGGTTGGGATTGCACAAACCGAAAGGGCTACTGCAACAGATTCAGGAGCGGACAGGCGTCCAATGGATGACATTGCCGATGCTATGTGATCTAGCCCCTAGCGATTGGACTTGCCCTACTCGGATCTACGTCATCGGTGTGTCTGGTTTGCAGTCAGTTTCGTATCGGATATTGCAGCAGTTGGCACAGCGGGTAGAAGTGCATGTGTACGCACTGAATCCTTGCCGTGAATATTGGGAAGATATTCATACAGGAGCTGAGAGTATCTCGGCGCTCAAGTTGTGGGGTAGCGTTGCGTCAAAGCGGGTGCGAGCACTAAGTGAACTGTGCAATCATAACTTTCGCGAGTGTTTCGTGGATTCGCCTGGGCAATCGAAACTGCAGCAGTTGCAGCACAATATTTTGGTCCGCGAAACAGAGTCTAGAACCCATCTCAGAAATGGCGAGGAGCCCCAAGTGCAAGGCGGAGCGAGCACCGCAGACCAAGCCCCCCGTATTGGCATACGTGAGCTCTGGAACACAGGGACAACGCCGCAAATAGGTGCCCGCAGTATTTTCGAGATGGGTTCTAGACCAATGACGTCGGGAGGCGATGACGATGACGATAACACTGTTTTGGTCCTGGGATGCCCGGATGTTCGGCGGGAGCTGGAGATTGTTTCTGAACAAATTTGGCGCCTCATGATAGAAGACGAAACTCTTCGTTTTAACGATATTGCGGTGCGGATCAGTCCGGCAGAGTACGATACTTATATCACTCAGATCCCCTCGGTGTTTGGCGAGTTTCATTCGATTCCACATCACCTCGTCAATGTTCCTGTCTGTGAAGAAAGTCGCGTCGTTGAAGCATTGCTACATATTCTCGCATTGCCATTTAGCGGATTTACCCGGCCGGCACTGCTGCGCATTATGACCCATCCGTGTGTTATGGCGCGATGGGGGCAACTGAACGATGCCGATTGGATTCGTTTTAGTCAGGAGCTCGGGATTGTTCACGGTGCAGACCATAAAGATCATGATCAGACTTATATTGAGCGGGACCTATTTAATTGGGACCAGGGTTTGCGCCGTCTGGCCCTAGGTGCGTTTTTGTCATCGGACTCAGAGATGGGGGCACGGGCAATTGATTTTGGTGGCACGTCCTATGTTCCTCTTGAGCTTTCGCCAGACCAGTTGGCGAGTGCGGCGCGGTTTGTCGCACTGGCTCGCGCATTAATAGAGGATGGTCGAGAATGTCTGATGCGGCAGCGGCCGCTTCATCAGTGGGCTCGAGTCATTGATCGTATGATTGCCAAGTATCTTTCCACGTGCATGCAGGCCGACGAGAATCACCTGCCCCGGTGCCGTGAGGTGATCGCATCTTTGTCCGATATCGATCTGGATAATCGGGCGATCAGCTATCGCGAAGCGTACGAATTTGCCCAGCGGGCGCTTAGTGAGCTCACGACGAATCGCGGCGAGTTTCTTGCTGATGGCGTCACGATAGCTCCTTTATCTGTATCCGTGGCAGCAATTCCATTTCGAGCCGTATTTGCCGTAGGCCTCAATGAGGACAGTTTTCCGCGGCAAGACAGTAGGGGGGCACTGGATCTTCGGGCAGCAAAGCCCTCGCCACTGGATATTTCCCAGCGCGATCGAGACCGCGACGCGTTTCTCGACATGTTGCTAGCGGCACGTGAGAGGCTATGTCTTTCGTTTGTCTCGCGCGATCCATATACTGGTGAGTCACGGCAGCCGAGCGTAGTTGTTGCCGAGCTACAATACCTGTTGCGTAAATTCCTTGGCGTAGATTGTAGCACGGTGCAGTATCCGCTCAGGCGATATGCCGAGCGCGATTTTGAAGGGGAGGCGGTATTGGCGCCACCCAGCGGGATATCACCGATCGCACGTCAGCAATCCATAGCTGCAGCCTTGCGAGCCGACTTGGCTGGTCATCTTGCTGCCAGCGGTATTCGTGAGATGCCGAGTCCCGCGAAAATACAACAACATATCTCGGAAATGGCGGCCGATAGGTTGCGTGTTGCGCTCAAGATATCGCCTTTGCCATCTCCGCCGCAAGATCGCGAACAAGATCAAGATATTGGATTGTCGTTTGCAAATTTGAGACGATTTTTGGAAACCCCGGTACAGGCGTGGGCATCCTACGTACTCAACCTTCGCGAGGCCACCCTAGAGAATCCAAGCACGATTGAAGATGAGCCATTTCACTTGTCTGCGCTTGACGATACGCAAATGCTACGGGAGGTATTTGTCGGCTATCTCTGCGGTGAAGATTCGGAACCAAAAGCACTATGGGCTCGATATTCGCGGTCTAGCGATTCTCAGGAATGGTCTGGTCACCTTCCCACCGGCACATTTGGCCAACATGTGCGCAGCCGTCATCGCTTGATTCTCAACGGTTGGCTAGCGCATATCGACATGTTGCGCGAGCAAGGTCAAATTTCGCGGTGGTCAAACTGGTCAAACTATGGGTTTGGCTATCCCATGCTGGCAGGGAGTAAGGGACAGTGGGAACCGCCGCTGACCCTGCAATCGATTGTCAACCAAATCGACCTTCGTCTCGTCGGGCGCACAGAACTTCTAGGAGAATCGGGCATTGGGTCATTGATCTTGATTGCCAACGATACGATCCAGCCCAAACACGTCTTGCGGGGAATGATCGATCAGTTGGTGTTGGCATCAGCTGGCATGGCTTCCAATCAACCGCACCGAGTCACCATTTTGAGCGCGGGACAGGCTATCGAGCAATACCAGCTCGCGCCTTGGTCGCAGCGTGATGCTGCGAGATATCTCAGCGAGTTGGCGACCGATCTGTTGACTGGCGACCATGCGTATTTGCTCCCGTGTGAGGCAATATTCGCGTATCAACGCAACAAAAATAGGTCTCTGCAACAAACCATCGAAGCGCTTCGGAAGCAGAAGTATGGGATGAGTTGTTTGTACGGACCCGTTGTTCATGCAGACCGGCTCCCAGTCCCAGAGCAACTTTTGCACATCGTAGAACGTCGGTTTCAGTGTTTGCTAGATCGCATGAGACGCTTGGAAGGGGGGGGCGCTTGACGACGGTTTGCTATCCAATCCCATCCCCACTTGGGAGGATGCGCGCGGACCGACACCACGTGATTGAAGCATCTGCGGGTACTGGTAAGACCTATTTGATCGAACATCGTGTTGTCGACCTTTTGGTGACCGGAGTGTGCACGATCGACCAGATTCTTGTGGTTACGTTTACTGAGAAGGCGACGGCGGAGTTGCGTTTCCGAATCCGTCGTTTATTACAAAAGGTGATAGGCGACCAACAAGCAGGCGAGAGCATCACCGCTAAAGAGCCATGTTGGACGATAGACAGCCTTGCAAAGGAGCGTCTGTCCCAGGCGTTGCTTCATTTTGATCGGGCTGCAATTCATACGATCCATGGATTTTGTCATCGACTATTGCAGGCGCATGCATTTTCTGGGAATCGGCTATTAGACGAGACCCAAGTCGCCAGTGATATCGCATTTTCTGGGGTGTTTAAGACGGTTCTTCGTGAGCGTTTTGCGCGAGATCCGCACGATGTTCGGTTTTTGGATGCCTGGTTGCAGTGCGGACGAACGGTTGAATCATTGCAAAACCTATTGTTTGCCTGCCTGCAAAAGGGGGGAGAGCTCGAGCCCGCATTTGACGAGCCGGCGCTATCTGCACACCTTCGCGCGGGTGTGAGGGAGTTTTCCGGCGAGGCAAAAAGCGTCGCTCTTGGACTCCGCGCGATTCGGGTACATCCGGGGACGGTTCGTGCTGTATCCCAACGAACACAAAAACTTGCGGAATTAGTCGATGCATATGATAGCCATCGTTCGGTACCGCAATTCTTGGGCGAGTTGGATGCCAGCCGCAAGCAGCTTTTCCCCTACTTGGTTGACAAGCTCACCGAGGTCGATTGTCCTGACCCTGCATTGCAAGCCGTGATAGGGTATATCACCGAGCTTGATCGCCTCTCGGTCCCACTCGCAGCGGCGATCGCGCATCAATACATTCCCACGCTACAGGATAGACTCGCGGCGGAGAAACGTCGTGTCGGTCAGTTTGATTTTGATGATATGTTGGGGCTGACGTGGCAGGCTTTGGATGGCGAGACCGGGCATGTTTTGGCGACGCGGCTCGCACAACAATACCGGCATGCATTGATCGACGAGTTTCAAGATACAGACAGGCTCCAATGGTGCATTTTTCGTCGGATCTACCTCGAAACCAGTTGTGATAGCTACGTTTCAATCATAGGCGATCCAAAGCAGGCGATCTACGGTTTTCGCGGCGCAGACCTGCATGTTTACTTTGAGGCGAAAACCGAGCTGCTTGCGCGTGATGCAATCGAAATTCAGTTGACGGACAACTATCGTTCTGCTCCGGCGTTGATCGCCGCTGTAAATGAGATCCTGGCGAATTCGAATCCATTTGAGGATTCGTTTTTTGAGGATTCGATTTGTTATGATCATCCGGTTGTCGCGGCGGCGGATGTCACAGTTTCGGATGCCGCTGGCCAGCGCGAGCCCGTACATTTGATGTATGTGGCTAAGGATGCAGAGGCGTCTGGGGCTGAGTCGATCCGTCGATGTCTCGCCCAGTTTATCGTAACCGAAATACACAAATTGGTTTGTGAACCCAGATATTGTCTATCTGTCGAGACAGCCTCCGGCACAAAGCCAATAGACTATTGTGATGTTTTTGTTCTCACTCGCTCGCTCGCAGAGAGCAATGAAATCGCACAGTTTCTTCGTGATTCTGGAGTGCCATGCGCATTGTACAAACAAGAGGGGCTATTCCAGAGCGAAGAGGCTACCGAGGTCCGCGATTTGTTATCCGCGATAGCAAACCCTGAGAGTCAGTCCTGCCGGTTTCGGGCGTGGCAGACACTTTTTTTTGGCGTTCCGCTGAGTCAACTGGGGAGCATGATGCAACTGACAGATGACCACCCATTTGTCGCACAGCTCTATCAATGGAATCGGATTGCGCAACGGTTGGACTATGAGCAACTGTTTTCGTCGATCATTGCCACCAGTGGTGTCATTGAGCGGCAACTGTTTTTTGCATCTAGTGAGCGAAGCATTACCAATATTCAGCATATTTTTGAGGTGCTTGCGGACGAAGCCGCGCGTAGTCGCGGAAGTCTTGCGGAGCTCAATCACCGGCTACAGTCGTGGATGGCTCAGGGGTGTGAACCGGGGATCGATAATCGCAATGTGCAGCGACTTGAGAGTGATCATAACGCCGTGCAGATTATGACGATTCATAAGGCAAAGGGACTGGAAGCGGGGGTCGTGTTTGTCTACGGTGGATTTAGTGCGGTGCCGAATCGCGAGGTAAGCTCGTTCTATCGGGGAGGGAAGCGACGTACGCATGTGGGACGCTTGACAGGCAAAACAAAGACACTTGCCGCAGCAGAAGTGGGGAGCGAAGAGCATCGATTGCTGTATGTGGCAATTACGCGGGCGATCGCCAGGTTATATCTGCCGCTCATTGACACGAAAGTGTCCACTCGACTGGGCTCTTACAAAAGGATGAATCAACGGTTGAGTGGCCGGGCTGACTCGCCGCAATTTCTTCGCCGTTCGGTGACAGCGCAAGCCATGCCTAGCCGCCCGAGTGAGATGCAGATTGCAAACGCGTTGGCAACCTGGCTTCCTCCAACGCCACCGCCCCACCTGTGTGATCTTGACACTATCTGTGCTGCGATTCGCGATGGCCGGGGTGGTTATGAGGTGACTTCTTATACGCGCATGAAGGCCAATAGTACAGAAGTGCCCGAGTCCTCAACCTGTAGAGAGTCATCAACCTGTAGAGAGTCTTCAACCTGGGGTGCATCCGCTTCCGGTGGACCCGGAGGCGATCCTACGCTTCCAGGTGGAGCGCAAATGGGTATCTTTTTGCATTGGATCCTCGAGAGAGTGTCTTTTAAGTGTGTCGTGCCAGACGGTTTTGACTCCTGGAGGCGACGTCCTGATGTCGTTGATCTGTTTCGCCAGGGGATGAGAAAATTCAACATAAAACTCAACCAGGGACAGGGAGGATTCGTCGAAATCCAGCGGATTGTGTATTCCGCGATTTCAACGCCACTAGAAATCGGTGAAAGAAAAATTGCTCCAAGTGTGGCTACCATCGCTCGCTACCAGCGAGAGTTGGGATTCCTATTTCCGCTAATGCATGAAACATCCTGTGGAAATGGAGCAGCGCCTGAGGAGGGATTTGTTCGTGGATATATTGATTTGATGTTTGAACATGGCGGGCAGGTTTTTTTGCTCGACTGGAAGAGCGATGTGCTTACTAGCTATTCGGGGGCTGCTTTGGCAGCCCATGTTGCAGGTCGCTATCAGCTGCAGGTTGCCGTTTATAGTCTGGCAGTGATTAAGATGATGCGAGTCACATCAGAGCAAGACTATGAAGAACGCTTCGGTGGGGTGATCTACGCCTTTCTCCGCGGAATTGATAGGGAAATTGATGGTGGAGCTGACCCCTGTGAAGAATGGTTACACTTCGAGCGGTTGAAGTATCATGAGCTTGAAGTCTTTGAGAAAAGTATCGCAAAAGCGCCTGAGCAATCGGAATCCGTGTTTGCATGAGTGATATAGGGAGTGAATCTTCAGGCCAGGTTGGGTTGGTCCAGCAGTTGTCCGATGCTGCGAAAGCCCATGGGTTGGGGGACGATCGTCTTCTTCTAACCACGGAATTGATGCGCTTTGCTTGGACTATGAGTGATAGGGACCAACGGGCGTTTGCGTTTCTGGTGCTTTCGCTGTTGATTGCGGCACGTGGAGGGAGTACTCGACTGCCTCTTGGTGGGGGGCATAAAGGATATCTTGCCGGTGTGCTTCGTTCGCTATTAGAGCACGTCGATTGTGATTGTACTGTGCGGACTTTGCTATCCGATATCAAACAACTTTGCACCAAGATGACTTTTGATCGATTGATTGGGGGCCCAGGAGAGTTTCGCCCCATTATTGTTGAACATGGTGTCGAAGATGATTATGTGTATCAACATCAGACATTTGTGTGTGAGAAGCGGCTGATCAAGAGTTTTCAATCCCGTTTTGACGCGGATGATTCTCATTTGCCCGACGAGCAAGCGGTTCGCGCGGCAGTGTGCGCAATCGTTCGTTCGGGACGGATCGATGTTTCGCAGCAGCAGCAGGACGCGGTCATTGCAGCCTTGAGCCGATCTGTCTGCGTGATCACCGGAGGTCCCGGGACCGGAAAAACCTCGACGGTGGCGGCACTACTATTGGTTTTGGACCGATTGGGAGTGCCGGCGGATACTAATACTGATGCTGTTGCAATTGTGGGACCAACAGGGAAATCGGTAAACAGGCTCCAAGAGGCGCTGGCAAAGCGCGGCATTATTCGCAGGTGTCACACGCTCCATCGTTTGCTAGGGGCTTCTGGGCGCGGTCGGTTTTTCCACAACGAAAACAATCCGGTAACCGCTGCGGTACTCATTGTCGATGAAACATCAATGGTGGACCTAACGCTGATGAATCGTTTGGTTCGTTCGCTACGGCCTCAGTCGCAGTTGATTCTTGTTGGTGATGCAGACCAGCTTCCCTCTGTTGATGCTGGCTCTGTGCTGAGGGACCTTGTCCAGGTTGGGGAGCCGTCAGCTGGCAGGGAGGGGAAAATCCCCTTTGTCACTCGTTTGAGTCAGACTTTTCGCGCAAGAGATACCGATGCTTCTGGAGTGGCAATACTCGATGCCGCTCGACAGGTCAGGGCGGGAGTGGTTCCAACATTGCATCCCAAGGGGACTATGTTGCGAGTGCGTAAGCCGGCGGACTTGACTGGACACGGGGTTGAATGGCTAGACACGACGCGCAAACCTGAGGGAGCAGCATTCTTCCTCGACTATTGGTTTGAAACAAACATCGAAGGAAATATTGAGCGAAAGCGTTTGTCGGAGAAGGTCTATCAGTTTCGAGATGGAAGTTTTGCAGAGCAAGACAAACAGGATCTGGAGCAGCTATTGTTACTGTTGGATAGACAGCGTTTGCTGACGGTTACCCGAAACTACAATTTTGGTTCTGACGCTGTGAACCAGCGGATCCATGCTCGCGTGATCGCCGGCACTAGCATTTCTGGGACCCCGGATTACTATCCTGGAGAGCCCATTGTCGCGACCAGAAACGACTACCGTCGCGATTTATACAACGGGGATAGCGGTGTTATTGTTCGCGTTGCGCAATACGATCAATCACATCAGTTCCGCGCGGTTTTCCCATGTCATGGTAGTTTTAGCGTCTTTCCTATTGATGCTGTTCGCTCCAGTGTTCAACTTGCACACGCGATGACAGTACATAGGAGCCAAGGCTCCGAGTTTGATGCGGTGGCGATCTTTTTGCCTCGTGTGGACGTTGCAATCTTGACCCAAGAACTGCTCTACACGGCGATTACGAGAGCGAAACGCTCTGTTACTCTCATTGGCAGCGCAACGTTATTGCGGAAGGGATGTGCGCGAATGTCTCAGCGCTTCTCAGGGTTGGCTGAGGGGTTGGGCCGACGATGAGATAAAGAGTGTAGGGGCGTAGAATACCGGTGGCCAAGGGGGACAAAGACCTATTAGGTCGCACTAGAATGTAGTGATATTCATCGAAGCAGGATTTGCCGAAGGATTTTCGTGCTACCCTCGAATCTTGGCGCAAATTCTCCTTGCCTTTGATCACATAGGCTTGGCAGTACAATTGCAAGAGTCTCTCGAGGCCAGGTCCCACAGTGTTGTCTCGGATACAACTCAGGTATCTGGGCCGAGTGCCTCATTGCGTCAGGTGCCAGAGGTTGTCGTTCTGCTTGGAGATGATTGTACCAAAACACTCGCAGACACTGCTTCCGCATGGAGGAAGCTCGAATCGCCGCCTGGTATTGTCGTCGTGGGGTCTACGGACGCGGCAGGAACGGCGGCTCGGGAAGCGCGGACCCAATTTGTTTCGAGTCTATCGGACATCGATGTGATGGAGGAGGGGATCCAGACAGCCGCACAAACTCGTTTTTCGTTTGCCCTCGAGGCCAGGCTCGCATTGGGAGCAATTGGCCTTGTTCCTGCGGGTAGCACGGAGGATGATGCTGTGAGGATTGTATCGATGGGTAGGGAGGTCGACGTGGCGGTGGTCAAAGAAGCACTGCGTCCCCATGTTTGGGATTACGTCCTCGCGACGGACCGGATCAAGATGTTGCGTTCCTACCGTGCTTTGTTAGTTCCAGAAGTAGAATTTTGCCACCACCTTGATGGAACTAAAACACTGCAGACACTGGTTGGCCAAGGTCCGCTCGATCAGGGGCAAACCGCCCAGTTGGTCTGGCGGCTCGCATCCGTAGATGCGCTCATCCTAAGCCCTGAGCCGCACGATCTATTGACAACCGATCGGCGCAGGCTTGCCGTGTTACGAGACCACCTGCGCGCTCGGCAGCATCGACTTGCTCGGTCAACGTATTACGATGTATTGGAGGTGACACCAGCGGCAACGATTACCGAGATCGAACAGGCTGTATCTTTGCTCGGTTTCCGATATTCACCGGAGCGACTCCATAGTCTGGACCTGGGACAGCTGGCGGGACTGGCAGGGCCTTTATGGGAGCAAATCATAGAAGCCAAGCGGGCACTTTCGGATATATCACTGCGTGGTAGATACAACGACTGGTTGAGCGAAAACCAAGAACAATGGCGGAGCGAATGGGTTTCCAATGATATCGATGCCAAAGGCGCGGTAAAAATATTTTCTCGCGGCCAACAGTCGCTGATGCGGGGGGATACCCACCGTGCTGTTTCGGACATGGCCGCAGCGTGTCGGATGCATCCGCAACACCCGGACTATGAGGTTTCGCTTGCCTGGGCACGGTACCGAGTGGAGATAGACAAAGGAAAAGAGCGTAAGGCGATCGCGGAGAGAGAGCGAGCGACTGCGGAGAAAGTGCTAGCAGGTAGACGGCCTTGGCCCCGAGCCCTATTGGCACTTGGGCTACTATGCATGGCGGACGGAGATCCTGAGTCGGCCCGTTGGCACCTTCACGAAGCATTAGCAATTGATCCCAATATGCCCGCTGCAAAACAGATTTTGCAGCGATTGAACAAGCGGTAGCATCACGGGCTGTTCCCTAGTTTTGTATCCTAGATGAGAACGATTTTTGTTGAATGGATTCACTGTTAGGTGAGATGAGAAGAAATTCACAGGGACATATGGCGTTTGCTTAACAGGGCTGGCCAGAAACGCTTCAGTACGCGCTAACGTTCAATGAGTCTGCCGAGCATGGAGTGGTCGTATTCCCAGTCTGGCCAGTCGGGAATGTCGACATGAAATTTTACAGCCCAGGTTAGACTGTTGTCGGTAATGTCAAAAGTTGGCAAATGCATTGTGTCAGGAATTGGCAACTGGGCACGATAACAAATCCCGTTGCTCTGACTCGTACCCTCTTGCATCGGGACCGTCTCAGACAGTACATCGTGCCTGTAGGTTGATCGGCTTGTTCCCGAACCACGGGTTACAGTTTCCCGCAATATTAGCGTTGCCGTGACGTTGGAGACCCTGGCCGATCGATTGTCAAACGACAACTCACACGATAGTGCACCACCTTCCGCCGTAAAGGTATCAATATGGGTCGTTACGGTTCCTAACTTTATCCCCGCAATACGTTTTTTTGCCATCACGTAGATGATTCCAATGCCCACGAGAACAAACAGGGACGGAAATAGAAGCAACAATAGATGGCCTTGTATGGCCATCAGTATCATTAGCAGCATCGGTATCACGATAAACATTGCAGCGATCCCGCCGAGAACCAGCTTGTTTGTTCTCTTTGCCCCTGTGCTCCTGTGATCATCGCTGGTCAATTGCAGCCCTGATTCTTTGGGTGGCAATACGACAAAATCCTGTTTTGTTTTTGGATCAAACGACCATGGAATATCGGCGGCCGCTTCTACCGCCCAATCTACATTGAGAAAGTGCCCATGGTAGGTTATGGGTGTTCGTGGTAGTTGGATTTTAAACGGGTATCGATGTGTTTCACCCGCCCGCCACTCGCCGGTGAAAATGACTTTTGGGGTAGATTTTTTGCTTTGCGTATTTCCTTTACCGTGGGTATAGCGATGCAAGTTGACTGACAGTTCTTTGCATTTGCAATCGCTGTCAACACTTACGACGACTTGTCCCCGCAGCATGTCACCGCCATGAATTGGGGTATTGTCAAATTCGATCGACAGATCACACTTGGACATCGCAAACTCCCTCTAAGTTTTGAAATACATCATATAAATACTCAAACATATCGCGGAGATTGTCGTCGTATCTCGTGATCAACGTATGGGTGCTCGTCCGTGAGATCGTGGGTAGGGGGCCGGGGCCGCGTCGCGACGATTCAATTCGCTCGTTGAGGATCTGAATCAGTCGATTGTTATCGATCCCACCGATATGGTGAGTCTCGGATACGATCTGATATCGGTCAAACTCGAGCTGGTGGTCTTCGTGCGTTGCGATGGCAAAAGACGATTGGCGCCGAAACATCTCTTTGCGCTTGTGTGGCGACAAACGCTGACTTTCATCGACAAACACAATTGGTGCTGGTGGGATATTCGGGCTTTCGCCCTCAGCAATGTAGGTGAAGGGAACGCCATCACACAGTTGATGCAGTGCATGGAGGTGCGTTGATTTTCCTCTCCCTTGATGACCGATAAACTGAACAGCATAACGACGCTGCTTTAGTTTGTTCGCCATTTTTTTCAGATCGCACACAGGCTGCATAACGCTGCAGCGATCCGCCACCGAAAACTCCCCAAATGGATTGCGCCGAAGATTGAGATGCTCGAAGGCTAGCTTCATTGCAGTCCAATGCTGCCATAAGAGAGCATATGATACTATTGTTTGACGTCGTTTGAGTGGCGTAATATTAGAAACTAGTTCGTACCCCGGCGCTGAGTACGTGGGTTGCAGGCGCATCATAGCCAAATAGCTTTTGCAGATAGGTAAACTCAAAAGCGACCCGATCTGATATAGCCACATAAGGCGTTGTGAGCACTCCGAATCGCATCATGCGGATACGGTCGCGGCGGTCGGGGAATCCGGCGGTGTACACCGAGTCATATCGCTCATCGAAGCGTTCGCTTAGATCTGCATCAAAATAGCTGCCAACTTTTACGCCGAGGGTCCACGATGGCCGCTTCCACTCGAAGCCAAACCGCTGCGTAAGCGCTACGGTGGCGTTTTGTGAGCCAAACGGGCCACTGCCGAGATAGATCTGTGATTCGTGTGACAACCAGTCTTTCAATTGAACCCCTACGTTAACGCCACCTGCGATGTAGTCGATTCGGGGATTAGAAAATTTGTCCAGGTCGACTCCAATCGGCACGGTGCCGCGCAAGAAAATCCCGATAGCATAGTTGCGCTGATGAATGACGTTGAATCCAGCGGTGATGTTGGCGTATCCACCAGTGTCTTTGGGGTAAAACTCACACTGTGTTGCCGATAAGACTTGGCCCGGGCATTGATCAGACGCAACGCTGGTGCGTTCGTTTGTCTCGGCGGGGCTGGTATAGAGTGTTCCCTCGATCCGGAGAAAGAAGTCGAGAAATGGGCCTAGCTTGCCAAAATTGTAGCCAAGCCCCAGCGTGTATAAGTTCCATTTTGCATCCTGCCAAGAATCGGAATTTTCGTTTGGTTCGATCAGTCCACGTTCTAAGGTTAGGTGCGCGCTCACATCAAACAGTCCTGGTTTTCCGCCCACGGGGCTTGGGACAAACGCGCCAGCCGGAGATGGCAAAATACAAACGCTTATGATTGCAGTTGTTAGGGTGAATAAACGCATTGGCAGTAGGTTCTAGGAAAAACTGCGCAAAGGCAATCGTGTACATTGCCAATCGGACTCGTTTCCCCGCCCAAACGCTTCCAAAATAGGAGTCCTCAACCGGCTGGGAGTCCTCAACGGGTCGGGAGTGTGCAGCGAAATTCTGAAATCAGATGGTATGATTCAGTCCGTGCCGACAGTGCGTGGGGGTGGCCAGGAACTCGATTAAATCGGTCTTGGTCAGGATCGCTTGGATGCGAAGGTTATCGTCGACGACGATTGCGACCTCGCCTCTTTCGAAGATGCGTGGCAGTTCGCTGGAGCTTGCGTGCATGTACACCGTAGAGACGCGTCGTTCCATGACTTTGGCGACGGAGGTGGATCCGCTAGCTCGGCCGCTGACGAGGTGATGGAGTAGGTCCGCCTCGGTGAGGATGCCGGCGAGTTGGCCGTTGTCGACAATTGGCAATTGGGAGATGCCGTGGGCTTTGAATTGTTCGAGGACGTCCGCGACTCGATCGCTGATCTCTGCCGTGATGACGTTTCGCGGTGGCAGGTAGCGCACGAGTTCGCCGATGGTGCCAACCTCCCAGTCAGCTTGGACATATCCTTGGCGCCGCATCCATGCTTCGTCAACAAATTTCGTCAGATAGTTGCGAATCGAATCGGGAAGGATCACAACGACGCGTTGGCCAGGTTGCATTCGCTGGCATACTTTGAGTGCGGCCCAAACAGCAGCGCCGCTTGAGCCTCCGATCAGCAAACCCTCTTGACGGATCAACTGGCGCGCGGTGAGGAAGGAGTCACGGTCGTTGGTTTTGATCCAGGTGTCGACGAGATCACGGTCCAACACGTCAGGAATAAAATCGTAGCCGATTCCCTCCACTTTATAGGATTTGATCTCTCCGGGGCCGGCTAGGATCGAGCCCTCGGGATCGACGCCAACGATTTCAATGTTGGGCAGCTGTTTTTTGAGTCGTCGGGCGATGCCGGTGATAGTGCCGCCGGTCCCAGCGCTTACGACGACGGCATCGAGTTTGCCGTCGCACTGATCGAGGATCTCCTGCCCGGTCCCTTCCTCGTGAGCAAGAGGGTTGCTCGGGTTTGCGTATTGGTCGAGAATGTGGGAGTTGGGGATGATCTCGTTGAGTCGTTTGGCGACACCGATGTGGCTTTCGGGGGAATCCCAGGCCGCCTCGGTGGGAGTGCGGATAATCTCTGCACCGAGTGCCTCTAAAACGACTTGTTTTTCTTGGCTCATTTTTTCCGGCATCGTGATGATGATGCGGTAGCCACGGACCGCAGCCGCGAGCGCAAGGGCCTATGCCAGTATTTCCTGAAGTGGGTTCGATCAGGGTATCCCCGGGTTTGATTCGACCTTCGTGCTCGGCATCCTCGAGCATTCGCGCGCCAATGCGGTCCTTGACAGAGCCGCCAGGGTTGAGAAATTCGCATTTTCCAAGCAATTCGCATGGAATGTCGCGGCTGATGCGGCTGAGGCGAACCAGCGGCGTGGCGCCCACGGTCTCAGTGATAGACTCAAAAATGGCGGGCCGTTGGCTTGTTTTCATGCCTCTATTCTAACAGTAGCTTGATGGTCACGAACAAGGTGTTAGGTGTGCTACGGTGGCCCACATCGATGAATCACCCAAAGGACATATCTAAGCAACTCCACCAAATCCTCTCAGAACGTATCGTTGTTATCGACGGTGCGATGGGGACGATGATTCCAGGGCTACAAGCTCGAAGAACCGGACTTTCGCGGCAAAGAGTTTCTAGACCATCCCGCAGATCTAAAGGGGTGCAATGATCTCTTAAGTATCACGCGGCCTCGGGTGATCGAGGAAATCCACACGGCTTTTCTGGATGCTGGGGCGGATATTATCGAAACCAATACTTTCAACTCGACGTCCTTGGTGCTCGAGGATTATCAGCTCCAAGGGTACGCAAAACAGATCAACCTGGCTGCCGCGCAGGTCGCTCGGCGTGCCGCAGACGAGATGACGGCCAAAGATCCGAGCAAGCCACGTTTTGTCGCTGGGTCCATCGGGCCAACGACTAAGACGGCGTCGCTGTCGCCTGATGTGAATGACCCCGCGTTTCGTGCCATTACGTTTGATGGTCTTGTCGAGGTTTACTCGGAACAGATACGTGCGTTACTTGACGGTGGCGTCGACCTACTACTGCCGGAAACGTCCTTTGATACCCTCAATATGAAGGCGGCTTTGTATGCGATCGCCGAGGTGTTTGATAGCGGTGCACGTCGTGTTCCCGTGATGTGCTCGGTAACCATTACCGATCGCAGCGGGCGAACGTTGTCTGGCCAAACGATGGAGGCATTTTACAATTCGATTGGTCACGCGGATTGTATGATTGTCGGCATTAACTGCGCATTGGGCGGCGAAGAGATGCGTCCCTACGTCGAGGAACTGTCGCGAATTTCTGCTGCGTACACTTCGTGTGCGCCGAATGCTGGGTTGCCAAACGAATTTGGCGAGTATGACGATACGCCCGAGCATATGGCCAGTGTTATCGGAGAATTTGCCGACCAGGGGTGGGTGAATATTGTCGGTGGGTGTTGCGGCAGTCGGCCGGAACATATTGCAGCCATCGCCAAGCGGGTTTCTGGCGTCGCGCCCCGAAAAAGGGCAACGCCGCCCTCCTATACGCGTCTCAGTGGGCTCGAGCCGTTTACGATCACTCCTGAGTCCAATTTTTCGATCATCGGTGAGCGGACCAATGTCGCCGGGTCGCGGAAGTTTCGCCGTCTCATCGTTGAAGGCAATTTTGAAGCGGCGCTTCAAGTCGCCCGTCAGCAGGTCGAGGGTGGCGCAAATATTATCGATGTCTGTATGGATGAGGGGATGCTGGACGCCGAAGCGGCCATGACGCAGTTCCTCAATCTGATCGCGTCAGAGCCGGAGATTTCTCGGCTTCCAATCATGATCGATAGCTCAAAATTCTCTGTGATTGAAGCCGGCCTGAAATGTCTTCAGGGAAAAGGTGTTGTCAACTCGATTAGCCTCAAAGAGGGCGAGGACGAGTTTCGGCGCCAGGCGCGTATCGTGCGCAGGTTTGGTGCTGCCGTTGTGGTCATGGGATTTGACGAGACAGGACAGGCTACGACGATTGCGCATCGCGTCACGATCGCGAGAAGGGGCCCACAAGATCCTGACCCAAGAGGTCGGGTTTCCCGAGCAAGACATTATCTTCGATCCAAATATTCTAACAGTAGGGACTGGTATCGAGGAGCATAACGACTACGCGGTAGCGTTTATCGAAGCGACTCGACAGATCAAACAGGAGTTTCCGCTGGTGAAGGTCAGCGGTGGCGTCAGCAATATTTCGTTTTCGTTTCAGGGGAACAATGCTGTTCGTGAGGCGATGCATGCGGCGTTTCTTTACGAAGCGATTCGTGCGGGCCTGGATATGGCCATCGTGAATGCGGGCCAGCTGGCAGTCTACGAAGAAATCCCAGACGAGTTGCGGGATCGCGTCGAGGATGTTTTGCACAACAGGCGTCCGGATGCGACTGACCGGCTCATCGAGTTTGCGGCGACGCATAAGGGCGAAGCGGTCAAAGAGGGAAATGCGCAGGCATGGCGATCAGAGGGCTTGGAAGACCGTCTTGCTCATGCATTGCTAAGTGGTAACCACGAGTTTGTCGACGAAGATATCGCCGAAGCGCTGGAAAAGTATGATCGGCCACTGTCGATTATTGAAGGTCCTTTGATGGACGGGATGAACGTCGTCGGTGAGCTTTTTGGCGAAGGGAAAATGTTTTTGCCCCAGGTCGTCAAGAGTGCTCGAGTGATGAAAAAAGCAGTAGCAATATTAGAGCCGCTGATGGATGCAGAGAGTTCTGCTGAGGCCAAAAGTGGCAAAGCCAAGGTTGTCATCGCAACTGTGAAAGGAGATGTGCACGATATTGGAAAAAATATTGTCGCCGTTGTCCTGCGCTGCAATAACTATGAAGTAGTCGACCTTGGCGTGATGGTCCCGGCCAACAAGATTTTGGATGCGGCTACCGAAGAGAAAGCAGATTTGGTTGGACTCAGCGGGTTGATTACACCATCCCTTGACGAAATGGTCCATGTCGCAAAAGAGATGACGCGGCGTGAGTTTGAGGTGCCGCTGTTGATCGGTGGGGGCGACAACGAGTACAAAGCATACGGCTGTCAAGATAGCGCCTGTCTATCGCGGTGCGACGGTGCATGTTCGCGATGCATCGCTTGCTGCGCGCGTCGTCGGACAGCTTGTTAATCCACAGACGGAACCCAAATTCGTTTCAGAGAATCTCAAAAAGCAAGAGCAATTGCGTCAACGCCATGCCAATTCTGCCCAGCGGCGGTCTCTCATTTCGATCGAGCAGGCTCGCGATCGCCGAGAGCAGCTGGCGTTTGATTCCAAGACGGTCGCAACACCAGAGTTTCTCGGCCTACGTACCTTGACCGTTCCTCTTAAGGAGCTTGTGCCGTGGATCGATTGGTCGCCGTTTTTTCATGCCTGGGAGTTAAAAGGGATCTATCCGGCAATTTTGCAGGACGAACGCATCGGACGTCGTGCGACGGAGTTGTTCGACGATGGTACCAAGCTACTGGATGAAATCGTTCGTGATGAGTTACTGGTTGCGCAAGGGGTTGTATGGGTTTTTTCCCGGCAGCGAGTGATGGGGACGATATCATTGTCTACAAAGATACATCTTATCAGAGTGAGCAGACTCGGTTTTTTTGTCTGCGGCAGCAAACGGATCGCGAGATGACTCGATGCCCTTGCCGACTTCCTCGCACCGAAGTCTTCTCCGGTTTCTGATCATATTGGCGCGTTTGCTGTAACCGCGGGACTCAATATCGGCCCCTTGGTCGCGCGATTTGAAGCGCAACACGATGACTACAGCGCGATTATGGTCAAGGCGCTTGCTGACCGTCTCGCCGAGGCGTTTGCGGAGATGTTGCACAAACGCGTTCGCGATCACTGGGGCTATGGCGCTGAGGAAGATGATGATTTCACAAAGATCGTCAAAGAAGAATACCGCGGGATTCGCCCCGCCTTCGGTTATCCTGCTTGTCCCGACCACAGCGAAAAACCGCGGCTGTTCTCACTGTTAGATGCTCCCAACAAAGCAGGCGTTCATCTCACCGAGGGGATGGCGATGCTGCCAACCGCATCTGTTAGTGGGATCTATTTTGCCCACCCCAAGGCTCGCTATTTCTCCGTTGGACCGATTGGTCGCGACCAGGTTGAGGATTACGCCCTGCGCAAGCGTATCAGTGTCGAAGAGGCGGAGCGCTGGCTCGCGCCGAATTTGGCTTACTAGCCCGGAAAAATTGCGCCCGGAAAAATTACGCTCTGCTATGGTGGAGACACGATACCAGCAAATATAAAAACATGCGGGTAATTTGTCTTTATGTCGAAAACAGTGGCTACAATAGGCGCCTATGTAGAGACAGAGGATTCTACGCCATCTGTTGCTTTTTCCACTTCTTCGCGGGGCTCATATTTGAGCGTGATCTCATCATCAACAGCATCGACGTGTACGGTGCCGCCGTTTTGTAGCTTGCCGAATAGTAGCTCTTGCGCGAGCGGGGCTTTCAGCGTTTTCTGAACCAATCGCGCCATTGGCCGAGCGCCAAACTTGCTGTCGTATCCGTGTTTTGCGAACCACTGTTTTGCCGCGTCGGTGACTTGGAGTGTGACGTGTTTGTCGCTGAGCAGGCCGTCGAGCTCATCGAGGAACTTGCCGGCGACGCGCTCGATGATGTTTGGAGCGAGGCCGGTGAAGAATACGGTTACGTCGAGGCGGTTGCGGAATTCTGGGGTAAAGAGTCTCTCTAGCGCTTTTTGGCCGCCGCTTGTACTCTCACCGGAATCGTCGCCAAATCCTATCCGGGTTGCTGCCATTTCTCGACTTCCTGCGTTGGTGGTCATGATCAAAATAACGTTGCGGAAATCGGACTTGCGCCCGTTATTGTCGGTGAGCGTTGCGTGGTCCATGACCTGCAAGAGAATGTTGAACAGATCGGGGTGTGCTTTTTCGATTTCGTCCAGAACCACGACGGAGTAGGGGTGCTTGTTGACAGCGTCGGTGAGCAGTCCGCCTTGGTCAAACCCGACATATCCTGGTGGGGCTCCTATCAGACGGGAGACGGTGTGTTTTTCCATGTACTCGCTCATGTCAAAACGGAGCAATTCGACGCCCAGAACTTTTGCGAGTTGTCTGGCAAGCTCGGTTTTCCCGACTCCGGTTGGACCGGCGAATAAGAAGCTTCCCGTGGGTTTGTCAGGGTGACTCAGGCCGGATCGGGAAAGTTTGATCGCGGTTGCGAGCTGCTCAATGGCGGTATCTTGACCAAAGATGAGCCGCTGGAGTTCTGTCTCGAGATTGGCAAGCTTGTCTTTGTCGGATGCGTTGACAGATTTGGTTGGGATTCGCGCTATCGAGGCAACGACCTCTTCGATATCACCGGGAACAATGGAGCCAGGATGTTGATCTTCGGGCATGAGCCGAACTTTGGCGCCCGCCTCGTCGATGACGTCGATTGCCTTATCTGGCAAGTGGGAGGTCGTGATGTGCCGAGCGGAGAGTTCGGCTGCGGATTCAAGGGCCGCCTCGGTATATTTGATGCCGTGGTGTTCTTCGTAACGATCCCGCAAGCCGCGGAGAATTTCAACGGCTTCGCCCACGGTCGGTTCGCCGACGTCGATGCGCTGGAACCGCCTGGCAAGAGCGCGGTCTCGCTCAAATGCACTGCGGTAATCGGCATAGGTCGTGGAGCCAATGCAGCGCAGTTGTCCCGAGGCAAGAGCCGGTTTGAGAATATTGGCTGCATCCATTGTGCCGCCGGTGGTTGCCCCGGCACCAACAATATTGTGGATCTCATCAATGAACAAAATGGCATTGTCGTCTTCGGTCAGCTCATTCATGACAGCCTTTAGACGCTGTTCAAAATCGCCGCGGTAGCGGGTGCCCGCTAGTACGGCTGTCATATCAAGGGCGTAGATGGTGGCGCCTTTGATTGGTTTCGGGACGTCATCGTTATAAATGCGGAGTGCGAGTCCTTCGGCAAGTGCTGTCTTGCCAACTCCTGCTTCGCCGATGAATAGAGGGTTGTTTTTGCGTCTACGACACAACACTTGGACGGTACGTTCGATTTCTTTATCTCGGCCAATTAAGGGATCGATCAGGCCCTGTGCTGCCCGCTCCATCAGGTTTGTTGTAAAGCTTGACAGCGGATCCGCGGCGGGAGCGGCTTCGCCCTCAGCATCGGGTCCAGCCGGTGTGGCGATTGCGCCGCCGCCTTCGATCTTTGAGATTCCGTGGCTAATATAGTTAATGATATCGAAGCGAGTGATTCCCTGATCTTCGAGCAGGTAGACTGCGTGAGATTGGGGTTCGCGGAACATTGCAGCGAGAAAATTCCCCGAGGTCATTTGATCACGGCCAGATCCCTGGACGTGCATGGCCGCGCGTTGCAGTGTGCGTTGAAATGTGAGGGTTTGTTCAGGGGTTTTGTCTGATCCTTCAGGCAGTACTTCCCCATTATTGAGGAAGAATTCCTCCAAATGTTCGCGCAAGGCACCAACATTTCCACCACAGTGGCGGAGAATGCGTACCGCTGAGGGATCGTCGAGCATCGCCATCAAGACGTGCTCAAGCGTTAGATATTCGTGTTGGCGATTGCGGACGTCCTCCATCGCTCGTTGGAGGGTTTTTTGTAGTTCGGGGCTTAACATGGATTTTTACTCTGTTGGTTCGACACTGCACTGTAACGGGTATTCATACGCTTTTGCCAGGTTTACTGTCTTTGCTGCTTTGGTTTCGGCTACTTCGTGGGTGTAGACCCCGGCAACACCGGAGCCGTTATTGTGGACATGGGTCATGATTCGTACGGCTTCTGATTCATTTTTGGAAAAGACGTTCTCCAGGATCATGATCACAAACTCTTTGGTTGTGTAGTCGTCGTTGTGCAGAATGACTTTGTACATGGACGGCTTTTTGGTTTTGGGGCGTTCTTCAATTGCAACGCCCGAGTCGTGGGCCGGTTTGGAACGATTGGGAGTCTTCTTTGAGGTCATTTGTTCGATCATTTGCGGCCTGTACTATAACCCGAGATAGCCATCGTTGGCGGTGTTGGCAAGTTCCGAGACAAACATTGCTGTGATTGCGCAGCCCCAAGTGAGTGGTATTCCCAGGTGTTTTGCCAGGGTTTGGTCGTGTTTTGCTGGCGAAGTTTGTTCCCCGGAGCATACACTGTGCGGATGGCTAAACTGGAACCCGATGCGGTTTGCGCATTTGTCGAAACGCAGTGGAGTGAGGCAATCCTCCCAACGCTTACAGAATATATCCGGATTCCGAACAAATCGCCGATGTTTGACGCCAATTGGCAAGCAAATGGACATATTGATCGGGTTGCCAAGCTCTTTTTGGCCTGGTGCGAGCAAAATCCCATCGCCGGAATGACAGCGCGTTTGATTCAGTCTGAGGGCAGAACGCCGCTTCTGTATGTAGAGATTCCGGGAGTTTCGCCCAATACGGTCCTTTTGTATGGGCATATGGATAAACAACCCGAGATGACCGGTTGGAGCGACGGACTGGGCCCATGGACCCCTGTGCTGAAAGATGGACGGCTTTATGGGCGTGGTGGTGCAGATGATGGGTATGCGTTGTTTGCGACGATGACGGCACTTGCGGCTCTATCGCAGCAAAAGATACCCCATGCACGTTGTGTCATCCTCATTGAGGCTTGTGAGGAGAGCGGTAGTTACGACCTGCCATATTATATGGCCGACCTCAGAGACAGTATTGGCGACCCGGAACTCGTGGTCTGTTTGGATTCGGGATGTGGCAACTACGAGCAGCTGTGGTGCACGACCTCGCTTCGCGGGATTGTGACCGGGACCCTGACTGTCGATGTTGTTACCGAGGGGATTCACTCGGGAGATGCCAGTGGGATTGTGGCATCGAGTTTCCGGATCGCAAGGCAGCTACTGAGCCGGCTTGAAGACGAGTTCACTGGAGAGATCAAAGCACAGTGCTGCTGGAGCGAGATCCCAGCATCTCGAATTGAGCAGGCGCGTAGCGTCGCGGCGGTATTGGGCTCTGAAGTCTACGATAAGTTTCCCCTGTGCAACGGTGTGCGTCCAATCACGATGGATCCAGCGGAGCTGATCTTGAATCGTACCTGGCGGCCCGCGTTATCGATTACCGGTGCTTCGGGTCTCCCAAGTGTTGCGGATGGGGGAAACGTGCTGCGTCCTCAAACCGGACTCAAATTGAGCTTGCGTTTGCCGCCGCGAGTCGAGGCGGCGCCAGTCGTTGCGTATCTGCGCAATCTTTTCGAAACCGATGCTCCCTACGGCGCGCAGGTTCGGTTTTCGTGCGGTGAGGGGGCGACTGGATGGGAAGCACCTCCGGTTGCGGCATGGCTCGATGATTCGTTGCAACGCGCGTCGCAGCAGTATTTTGGCCGGCCGGCGATGTATATGGGGGAGGGCGGGTCGATCCCGTTTATGGGAATGCTGGGAGAGCGGTTTCCCAACGCACAGTTTGTCATTACCGGAGTGTTGGGACCGCACTCCAATGCGCATGGCCCAAATGAGTTTCTCGAGCTCGCGACCGCCAAGAAGATTACTTGTTGCATCGCCAGTTTGCTCGCGGATCACCAAAGCATGAAGTAGGTAGGAGCGATGTTGTCACCTTGCTGGATTACCTGATCGTACATTGGTTGTGCGGGCGAGGCGCAAAATACCATGGAATCGAAATCGTTTTGATGCCAACATAGGTTATGGCATGTACGCAGCAGTCTCTCGCTTTGTATCAATCGCCTTCGTGTTTTTATTGTCAACGGGTGCGAGCGGCGATTGACGAGCTGGGTGTCGTGGTGGAATTGCGGGACATACGTCAGCAGCGCGACTACTATGAGGAGTTGATTCAAGCGACTGGTCGCCAGACCGTGCCCGTCTTGCGCATTGAGGCCACAGACGGATCTGTTGCCTGGATGCCCGAATCCGCAGATATTATTCGCTACTTGCAGTCAATCGCCTGAAAGTTTCACGGATCGGGCCCGGCAGTGTAGTATGCCCTCCAAAGGAGTCATCTATGGCAGATCAAGTACGCGCATCTCATATTCTTCTCATGTACAAAGGATCAGAACGGTCCACGGCGACGCGAGCAAAAGAAGAGGCACTCAGCCAAATTAGCCAGATTAAGACTGATCTCGCGTCTGGTGGCGATTTCGAGGCGCTCGCGAAGCAACACTCCGACTGTCCATCCGCCTCTAGCGGGGGAGATCTGGGAATGTTTGGCAAAGGGCAAATGGTCGGGGAGTTTGAGACAGCAGCTTTTGCGCTTCCAGTTGGACAAGTGAGTGATACCGTTGAGACACCGTTTGGGTATCACCTGATCAAACGCACCGGCTAGTCTAGGTGACTGGTGTTTTTTGTCGTACCGAAAGATCGACAAAGTGAATGGAATTTGATCTTCTTTAGTAATGACGCAGGGTTTACCTCCAAAGCAGGGAAGTTTGTTGACCTCTGGCGCATCGTATTGCCGTTCTCGTTTGTCTGAGGCATCGATCTATTCTCTCTTGTATCGAGAAGGTCATCGATTGTTTCCCGACGAAATGTTCTCGGATCTATTTACGAAACGTGGTCGTCGGTCGATTCCTTCTCGGATCGTGGCGATTGTGATGGTTCTGCAACGAGTAGAAGGGCTCAGTGATCGGGAGGCCGTGGATCGATTCAGCTATGATTTGCGTTGGAAGTATGCGGCTGGGGGTCTGGATTCCGATTATCCTGGTTTTGTCCATACGGTTCTTGTTGACATGCGTGAGCGGCTTCGCCAGTCTGCATCTCCAAATCGGATTTTCGAAGCGGTGTTAGAGGTATGCCGGCAGGCCGGACTGGTCGGTCGCAAACGTGTGATGGATTCGACGTGTCTGTATGATGCCGTTGCGACCCAAGATACGGTGACGCTGATACGGTCTGCAATACGCGGCTTGTTGCGGGTTCTGGACGCAGAGCAATCTGCTTGTGTTCGTGCTGTTCTTCGTCGCGACGATCCCTACGAAACTCCTGGCAAACCGAGTTGTGCGTGGGACGACAAGGCTGCTCAGGAATCCCTTATCGATGCACTGGCCCAAGACGCCCACGCAGCTCTCGTATCTATGGAGGGTCGCCCATATGGTTCGGAGGTCGCTCAAGCGATGGCACTACTGGCAACGGTGGTCGGGCAGGATTTAGAACAGAGGGAAGATGGGACCTATCGCATTGTGAAGCGAGTCGCTCCGGACCGAGTGATTTCGACTGTGGATCCGGAAGCGCGCCATGGACGCAAGACGGGGGCTCGTGGATTTGACGGATATAAAGGCCATATCTCGATCGATCCAGACTCTGAAGTGATCGTGGCAAGCGATGTCACAGCGGGAAACGTGGGCGATGGACAAGCCGCAACGCAATTGCTCGAAGAAGCGATCGAACAAACGCAGGCAGCGCCCCAGGACAACGCTCGTGTCGCGGTGTTTGGTGATGCCTCCTATGGGGCAGCGGATATCGTTGAAACGCTAGAAAAGGCAGGGATTGAAGCCAACGTAAAGGTTCAAGAGCCATCGCCCCCCAGCAAAGGATTGTTTGCTAAGAGCGCATTCAAGATTGATTTAAACGAGCAAACCGTTCGCTGTCCACAGGGGATTGTCGTACCGATCAACCCCCGAAAGGGACCCGAGCGCATGGGTATGGCATCGTTTGAGTCGCACTGTCACGACTGTCCACTGAAACCAAAATGCACAACTTCGAAAACCGGACGCTTGGTCCGAATCCACACCAAAGAGGCAACGTTGCAGCGCTCACGACTTCACCAACGGAACGAAAAATGGAAACGGGATTATCGTTCTACTCGCCCCAAGGTAGAGCGAAAAATCGCTCACCTCATGCAACGCAGACACGGAGGACGCCGGGCACGAGTGCGCGGGTGCGACAGGGTCAGAGAGGATTTTTCCTTACTTTGTGCTGCGACCAATCTTAAGAGACTGGCAAAGCTCGCCGTAGGCTCCAAAAATGGCGCCTGGGCCATTCTCGACCGGATGCTGCCCCTGATCGCCCTTCTTATTTCCGGTCTGGGCTACGCCTGGCGCGAAATGACCAGGCGAGTCATCCAAACACCAGAGTGCGAAAACAACCGGCGAAACCTATTTTTCTACCCGCTACCTTCAGAAACACCGTATTTAACACCAGTCACCTAGAGCGGCGATCAGTTTGAATTCCCCCCAAACACGCTGTTTCGGCGCCTTTTGGATGGGCTCGTTGCTGTGCTCCTCCCAATACTTCAGTATTGTTGCGGTGCTCGCGCCTCACGCACCCAAAATTCACTCGATACAACGTGTTTGATAGGAAATTCAAACTGGTCGCCGCTCTAGGAGACTGGTGTTAAACGGTTTAAAACCAGCCTCCTTGAGCAGCGATCGGTCCGTTTTCGGGCAAAGTTTAGTGGCGTAGGGGGGATTGTGCTGCGGGTTTACCGCGTTTGCGGGGGTCGCTGGCGCCAGCCTTGGTGTTTCCGTCCACGACAATCGCTTGGACTGCCGTGGGCCTTGCTGCCCAAGGATGTCGATCGATTGTGTGACCAAAGGTGGCTAGTATATTGGTGACGTCAACGGGAATGGAACTCTCGACCAGCAGACGATTGGGGAGCCATTGGTGGTGGACCCGAGGCGCCGATACAGCCTCAGATGCATCCATCCCAAATACATAGACATTTAGAATCGTTTGAATGACATTGGAGATAATCCGGGGGCCTCCCGAGCCACCAAAGCAGCCGACGACACGATCGCCCTCAAAAACGAGGGTGGGGGACATTGAGGACAAAGGTCGTTTTCCTGGTCCCACGAGATTATGCCGACTTTGCACGAGACCATATGCGTTTGGCTTGCCGGCGACGATTGCAAAGTCATCGATCTCATTGTTGAGCACGATACCGCTCCTTGGTGTCATTACGGTAGAGCCAAAATAGGTGTTGACTGTCGTTGTCAGTGAAACGGCGTTGCCTGCGCGATCAATCACGCATAGGTGGCTGGTCCCGCCGTCTTTGGGAGTCGCATTGGTTTTTCCTAATTTTCGGTCTCCATATTGATCTTGGGGAAGCACTTTGCGGGCAACGATACGTTTCGCTAAAGCGGCAAGACGTCGCTTGGATAAAACCGTAGACACCATTTGTTTTGACGAAGCATCGTCGCCAAGAAGTCGCGCTCGATCGGCAAACGCATGTTTTAGTGCCTCACTAATCAGGTGGATCGAAGTAGAAGAAGAGTGTCCCATTGCGGCGAGGTCTGTGCCGCTCGCCTCAATGATCCCCAATGTTTCAAGCAGGGCAATGCCGCCTGAGGAGGGCAGTGGCATCGTGACGATACGTTTGCCCCGCCAGGTTGACGATATCGGTGTACGAATTGCTGGTTGATAGGTGCGTAAATCTTGTTTGCTAAGGACCCCTCCGTGAGCCTTGACTGTTTGGACCAGATCATTAGCAACTGGGCCCGCATAAAATCCGTTGCGTCCCTTCCGGGCGATTTGCGATAGGGCCCACCCAAGTTTGGGATTGCGGAGGATCTGGTTGGCTGAGATTAACCTCCCCCGCGGCATGAGCCACTTTCTTAGCTCTGAGCTGGGTGCCAAAAATGGCGTCATATACGTTGCAGCACGGCCGAGGAACCAGCTCACCTCAAATCCCCGGGTCGCGAGTCGTTGTGCTGGGCCTACGATTTGTCGCCAGGATTTTTTTCCGTAACGACTGACGAGGAGTTCGAGCCCGGCTATCTCTCCAGGGACTCCTACAGCAAGTCCTCCGCGGCGGCTCAACTGTGAGTTTACCTTTCCATTGCGAATAAAATGCTTGGGGGTAAGGCTGAGGGGGGCGATCTCACGAAAGTCGATTACGTAAGTGCGCTTGCGCCTTGCGTCATACACCAAAGCAAATCCACCACCGCCGATTCCAGAAGAAGATGGGTTAATCACGCCAAGGGCGAGTGCTGTTGCGGCTGCAGCATCCATTGCATTGCCGCCCTTATTCAAGATACCTACACCTACTTGTGATGCGGCGGCATGGTCGCTGACAACAATGCCTTTGTAGGTACGCAAAGGTGGGGAACTTGCGGCGTTTGCCACACCCCAAGTCAGGTCTTGGCAGGCCCCAGCGTATGATGCGACAATTAGTATAGCGGCGAGGGTTTGCCAGTTTGTAGAAAGTCGAAGCATATTGCCGAGATTGTAGTATCGAATCGTGGATGCATACCATTTCAAACAACAAAAAAAACAGTACTTGGGACCAATGCTGCTGCAGCGGTTAGATACGGAAGCTGATGATAGTGCGAACTCTTACGGGTGAGGGATTCAGTGGTTGAGACGGAGAATCGAAAAGACGAGCGGACACCGGTAACGCTGAAGATCAAGTTTAAGAGTGAGACGCTGGCCCAGTTTGTTGAGCGTTACTCGGTAGACGTGAGCCATGGTGGAATATTTATCCGTACAAAAGATCCACTAAAGTAGGAACTCAACTCCGCTTCGAGTTTCAACTCAAGGATGAGTCGCCCCTGATTCGCGGTGATGGAACTGTGGTTTGGACGCGCGAAAAATCGCCGGATCGAGCAGGGATTGCGCCTGGAATGGGGGTCCGTTTTGATCGCCTTTTGGGCGAAAGTCGCTCGGTGCTGGAACGGATCTTGAAGCAAAAGGAAGCACAAGAAAAGCAGGCCCAAGCGGTCGCAGAAGGGTTTAGCGACCAGCCCACGCGGGTTGCCCCTGCCGATTTGGTGGATGATTTAAACAATCAGGTAGAGTCAGAAGACAGCGCTTCTGGGCAAGGGCAGGCGACCCCATTCCAGAACGATATTGCAGACTTCCCGGAGGAGGCATTCGAGGAATCTACCAAAGTTGCTTCGATCCTGGAACTCGCAGCACAAAACTCCGCCATCGACCTGTTTGCTGAGCAAGGACCCAATCAGGATGACGAGTTTTTGGCTGGGACAGCAACCGGCCAAGATGCCTCTTCTCCTCACAAGGCAGAGGATGCGGGAGCGGCCGATGCTGAAGAGACGACTGCTTCCAAGGAGAGCTCGCCGCCATCGGATGGCGTAGCCGTATCACCTCCACAGAGTGTGTTTGAGCCCAATGAGACAATTGAATCTGAGGGAGAGAGCGAGTGGAACGATTCGGACTCAATTGTCCGGGATCCAACCAACGAATGGGGGGGGCGTTTCGCAGGAAGATGATCCGCAGGATGAGCAGCAGCTTGCTTCCGAGGTTGCGGTGGGCAGTAACGGCAGTAGCGTACTCGAGGTAAGCGGTACGATCGATATTGGGACTCCAGCTCCGGGGGTAGACAAGAGCGAGGTCCTGGCAGACGATGATATTGAACTGGTAGAAGATGAAGAAGATGTAGGAGAAATTGAAGCCGTTACATCGAGTGGCTCATTTTCTACGGATATGGCGGTTGCCCACCAACAGTTTAGCGCCGGTAATACAACAGACGATGAATCCTTTGTTGACGAAGATGAGGTCACTGGCGCAAATATTGAGCAGCATCTCGTCAATAAGCAGGAGAAACTGGTAAGTCCTGGCGGGATTCCGATGGCCACAAAAGCGGCAAAACTGCCACCGTCAGAAATTGACAAGAGTAGAAGTCGCAGCGGAGTCGCCATTTTTGGGGCGGTTGTTGTTGGTGCTGCTGCTGTGGGTGGGTATCTCCTAATGCAGCGTGGGGAAATGACAACGACGACCACGTCTGCCGCGCCATATAATAATTCAACCAAGGTGGTTGCTCCGGCGCCGCTAGCCATGCCAGACAAAGAGATTCCGGATCCGGTCAAGCCCGAAGTTCCAAAAGTCGCAGTTGGCGATATTGATACACCCGTTGATAGTGTTCCTAAAGGTGCTCGGGTTGAGCTATTGGGTTCGAAGCAAAGCGGGTTCGACACCATTTGTTTTGAAAGGCTTGGTGGAAGGAAAACAGTATACGGTACGGGTTTCTCTGCTCGGCTACATTCCGCAAGAAATTCCTCTGACGGCAAAGACTGGTGGGCCCGTGAAAGTTACGCTCAAGGCGATGCCGCGAGTTTTCCACTTTCGGTCGGAGCCCCCTGGGGCAACTGTTTACATCGACGGTCGAAGGATGAAGGGGACAAACTCCGGTTGATATCGAGTTGACGAGTCGGTTTCTGAGGCGCCCGAAGGTCGCAGTGATCTTTCGGAAGCGTGGCTTCGAGAAGCATCAAATCGAAACCTCGACTACGTTTGAGGCATTTCAGACAAGTGATAGTCAGATGGTTCAGGAGATCAGTGCAACCCTTCGCAAATCCGAGGCGCGAGTGAGAAGGTCTCCTGCCACGAAGGCGCCGGATTCGGATTCGACACCTCCGTCTTCTAAGGAACCCGAGCTGAAAATTCCTACCGCAGCAGAGCTAAAAGCAGCCGGCGCAAAAGTTAAGACGCCAAAAACAGACGTGAAGAAACCGGCACCAAAGGCAGAGCCAAAATCACCCGCATCGCCCAAACCAGAAAGCACGCCTGCAAAGCCAACGCCCCCACCCAGCAGCCCGCCACCAAACTAGAGAGCTGAACATGTAAAGTTGCTTATCGACGGTAAAGGATCGGAATCGTTGGCGAGGCGGACACTGCACCGCGTGCGGGTATGGGTCCGCGCTCGATCCGAAACCGGCACCGCCGGGACACCCCGGTGCAACGCACACCTCAGGTGTCCTGCGCGATCTGCTCCTAACGAACTTGCGCGCGCATGCTTGAAGCACGGACCCAGCCACAATCCGAAACCGGCACCGCCGGGACCCTTCGCAAAACCCTTCGTCTCAGGCAACGCCTCAGCTAGCGTTTTTTCTTACGCCGCCCCGTAAAGAAACCGTCTGCAACCGCATAGACGTGAGTACTCGCGGCAACCAAGCCGCCAATCCATCCGACAATAGGAATCGCTGCAATAAACCCGAGCCCTGCAATCCCCCAGGTTGCAAAGACACCTAAGGCTTTGTCCTGCTCACCGTTGATGAGCTGGCCGAGACCTGGCAAGAATAGACTGGCTACTGAGGGGACGAGGCCTGTGCTACTCGGTTTTTTCATCAACTTATCGCTCACACCACCATTATGCACTGAAATGGTGGTGTGAGCGATAGGAATTATCCCTCGGCGCGTTTGTTGGCGATATTAAGGTGGGTCATTAAAATGGACATTGCGACTGGGGTAATTCCGCTGATTCGGGAAGCTTGGCCAAGGGAACGTGGGCGAGCAGCGGACAATTTTTCGACAGCTTCGCGGGATAGCCCCGCAATATCACTGTAGTCCAAGTTTTCTTGAAGCCGCACGGATTCGTATCGTGACAAGCGAGCTGCCTCTTGCTCTTGCCGGTGCAAGTATCCCGCATATTTGCATTCGATCTCGATACGTTCGGCGACGCGTGCGTCAACCCTGTCTATAATAACGTGATCTGCATCAGCGATGCGAACGACATCATTGTACTGGAGCTCAGGCCGTCTGAGAAGCTCTGCGAGAGTGATACGGCGATTCTTGAGTGGCGACGAGCCACAAGCGACGAGCTGTTGGTTCACACATGGAGAAGATGTAACGGTTGCGGTTTTCACTTGCCGGAGCTGTGCGTGAACACTTGCCTGAAACCGTTCAAAGGTGCGCCAATTCTCGTCTCCTAGGAGCCCTAACGAGTGTCCGATGGGCATCAGGCGTTCGGCAGCGTTGTCTTCCCGTAGGATCAGGCGGTATTCTGCCCGCGAAGTGAACATGCGGTAAGGTTCTTTTGTTCCTTTGGTGATGAGGTCATCTACAAGGACGCCGACATAGGCTTGGTCTCGACGTAGGATTAACGGGTCTTGGACCGTGCTGACACCAGCAGAGATAGCGGCATTGATCCCTGCGAGCAGCCCCTGGATTGCAGCTTCTTCATAGCCCGATGTGCCATTGATTTGGCCTGCATGAAACAGACCCTGGACCCGACGGGTTTCCAGTGTTGGATGGAGTTGTCGTGGATCGATAAAATCGTATTCGACTGCGTATCCGGGGCGCGTCATTTCCGCGCGCTCGAGACCGGGGATGGTTCGTAGAAATTCCAGTTGAACGTCGTAGGGAAGCGATGTTGAGATCCCATTGGGATATAGCTCGCGGTTCTCTAGCCCTTCGGGTTCAAGGAACACTTGGTGGCGTGGTTTGTCCGCAAAACGAGTGACCTTGTCTTCAATACTTGGGCAATAACGCGGTCCTGTCCCTTGAATTTCACCGCGATGCAATGGTGAACGATGAATATTTTCGTGAATACAACGATGCGTTGCCGCATTGGTGTATGTCAACCAGCACGATCGCTGGGGCAGAGGCGGGGAGTCCCCGTTTGGGGCGAGGACACGAAACCTCGGCGCGGGGGTGTCGCCCGGCTGAATCTCGAGTGAAGAAACGTCAATTGTATTTGCGTCAAGGCGGCACGGTGTCCCGGTTTTGAGTCGCGATAACGGGAAGCCGAGATCTGCGAGGGCTTTCGAAAGGCCGATCGCGGGTGGCTCCCCAGCTCTACCTCCAGCCGCGCGTGCGTCTCCTACATAGATCGTACCACGTAGAAACGTTCCTGTTGTCAGGATGACGGTTTTGCTGCGGAAGCCAACGCCCATGCTCGTTCCAACCCCAACAATACGGTGGTCTTCGACAAACAATTCGGTGACCGAAGCTTGGCGCAACACGAGGCCGGGTTGGCACTCTAGTGTATACCGCATATGATCGCGATAGCGGCGCTTATCCGCCTGGGCTCGTGTGGATCGGACCGCTGGTCCTTTCGATCGGTTGAGGCGGCGAAATTGGATCCCTGTTGCGTCGATGGCAGTTGCCATACTGCCCCCAAGTGCATCGATCTCTTTGACGAGATGTCCTTTGGCGACGCCACCGATTGCTGGGTTGCAAGACATCTGGGCGACCATGTCCAGATTCCCGGTGAGAACGAGGGTTTTGGCGCCCATTCGGGCTGCTGCGAGACCAGCCTCGCAGCCGGCATGGCCGGCGCCAACGACGATCACATCATAATGGTCTGGAAATATATACATAGTCAGAATCGATCCCTGCAAGCGGGATGGTTGGAGGGGTGTTTGGGCACAAATCCACGAATATCAAGTGCAAAGCGAAAGTCTAGATACCTCAACACCCGGCCCGAGGAAAGCCGGCCCGATTCCCAGTTTAGTCCGTGAATTTTTGTTGATCCGCATGGGTCATGAATGCCACGTTGGTAGTTGTTGAGGGAGTCCCGATATCGAGCAAGCTGGGTTTTCTCGCAGCCGCCGGGGGTTCCGCAGCGAAACTGAAAAGTCTTGTACCACCAATAGTTATTGGTGTGCATCTCGGAGATTGCGAGTCCAGCGGCCACCCCCATTCGATCCCGTGCTCGGAGACGAACGTTGTGACGTCCGGGGGCAAGGTCAAGATAGAAGCACTGGTTATTGCTCTCTTTGTCCTTGTAAAGTGTCATACCATTCACGGTGACCCACAGTTCGTTTGCTGCTGGACCAAGTTTGAACTCGAAACGCTTGTGATCGGCTGCAGTGGGCTGACCCGCCTGAGAATCGGAGATTCGACATCGGCAGATCCCGTCCCCGCAAAGTGACCCGACAAGTGTAGCGCGGGTCTCTGGAGGCCAGGTTGGCACTGCTTTGCTACACGCCACCAACCAGGGAATCACAAAAGCGATGATGGGAATCGTAAGTGGTCGCCAAGAATGAATCTTCGTCACTGATCTCTGCATGGGACGCAGTATAGGAGGGTTTGCTGGCTGACGGAAGCAATGTCATATTCGCTCGGTATTGCTTATGGGGAGTTGTTATATGTTTCGTGGAACGTTTGGCGCTGATTGCAATCGATCGCGAGTCGGGCTCGATCCGGTTTTGGTGATGCACTCTCGTTTTGTTGCGCGTCGCTGCATGGCAATCATTGTGTTGGTGGTTTGCCACATGATTGCTTGCGCTGGTCCAGAGCGCTCCAGCGTCGTTAATTATTCCGATACTCCTGGGCAAAATTTTGACAAGGCAGAGAAGAAATTTGAAGCAAAAAACTGGTTGGCTGCGAGGAAGTACTATGCGTTTGTAAAGTCCGAATTTCCCTACTCAAAGTATGCTGTTTTGGCAGAGTTGAGACTGGCAGACGTCGCTTTTAGTGCCGAACGGTTTCTGGCAGCTGCCGATAAATACAAGTTGTTTGTTCGCTTGCATCCGAGTCACGAGAAAGTCAAAAGTGGATACGCTTCGTTTCGAATCGTCGAGTCGTATACGAAGACTTTGCCAGGGGATGTGTGGATTCTCCCGCCATCTTACGAGAAGGACCATTCTGCGAGCCTCGATGCGATTCGCCACTGTAAGGCATTTTTGGAAAGCTATCCGAAGTCGAGATACCACAAAAAGGCAGAGCAAATACTCAAAGAGCTCCATCTACGGATGGCAAAGCATGAGTGGTACGTGGCTCGGTACTATTGGAAACAAGGCAAGGCGATGGGGACAGTACTACGACTGCGGCGCTTGCTGGACCGCTACAGCGGAGTAGGCCTGGATGGGGATGCGTTGTGGTTATTAGGACAGGCGTACGTAAAGGTGAAAATGCCCGATCGTGCGAAGCGGGCATGGAAACGATTGGTCACTGAATATCCACACCATGGAAAAGCAAACGACGCACAAAGGGCGCTAAAAAGGATTTGAAGGTAATACGTCTATGACCGCTCGTATCAAGCAATTATTGACCCTTGGTCGCCAGCACTACAAAGCAGATCAGTTTGAAAAGGCTGAGCAGTATCTCTCTCAGGTCGTTCGCGAGCACAGTAATTTTGCTGATGTTCTCAATATGTTGGGAGTGATCTATCATACCCAAGGAAGGCTTGAAGAGTCCCAGGCCATGCTTGAGAAAGCGTTGCTGATCAATCCAAAATACACGGAGGCTGCACTGAATCTTGCGGTGACTTACAATGCTCGAGGCAAGTATGACAAAGCACGAGAGATTTATCGATCGGCGATCATCGTGGCAGAGCGTTCGCCAGGACGGGTGGATCCCTTTGCGCGGGGCAAAATTGCCAATATGCACGCAGAAATAGGAGCTGTATATGCGAGCATAGGGCTCCATGACGATGCCGTTCGAGAGTATTGCCGGGCGCTTGACATGGGACCAGATTTTGTCGATATCCGCGCTCAACTTGCGGGAGTCTACCGAGAGATGGGCATGATCAATGCGGCGATTCGTGAGTATGAATTGATCAAAAGTGAGCGCCCTGACTACCTGCCAGCGAGGATATGCTTAGGGATTACTTTTTTTTCCGTTGGCCGCAAAGCAGAAGCCATAACCGAATGGGAAGGCGTAATGATTCAAGATCCTGCCAACCGCGGTGCAGCATCATATTTGCGGATCGTGCGAGATGGAATTGGTGGCGTGCGCTCTGGGAGTGCAATACTGGCGAATCATGAGCGCTAGGTGGGGACATTCGGTGGGGGGCAATCAGGTCCCCAACAGCTGGGCGTTTACTCCCACCCAGCGTTCGATTAACATATTGATAATACTTTGGTTTTGGATTCAATAGATGGCGCTATCTTTGCATTGTCTATTGCATTATGACCATCGGACGAATGATTTCATGTTTACTAGCAGGGACAGCATTTCTTGCTGCGTATGGTGCAGCCGGGTGTGATGAGGCCAACAATCCTCAGGCAGTCGTCGACAAAAACGATACTAGTAATGAAAACGATGCGAGCGGTGGCGATGATGAGGGCGAATCTATTGTTACAACGTTCTTCGTTACCAGTATTGGGAACCCCTCAGGGGGAGGAGACTATGGTGGTCTCGCGGGTGCAGACCTACATTGCCAAACCCTGGCAAGGAACGCCGGGTTACAGAAACCGACGTGGCGAGCCTATTTGAGCACCGTCGGTGTCAATGGTGGTGAGCGTGTGAGTGCGCGCGATCGGATCGGACCTGGACCTTGGCACAATCGTGCTGGAAAACTCGTAGCATCTACTGTTGCAGATCTTCACCGCACAGAAGGTCTTTCTCCGGCGCTAATGATGGACGAGTACGGCAAAGTCTTAGATGAGGAACTTCCAGGAGCCGAGCATGACATCCTAACCGGATCGACGACAGAGGGAACACCGATGTCGGGGCGGACCTGTCGAGACTGGACGTCGAGCCAGCCAGAGCATCGTGCTCGCGTCGGTCATCACGATTGGTCAGATATTCCCAAGCCAAAAACAGAGCCTCAATCATGGCACTCTGTCCATGACTCCCCGTGTGACCCTGGCGGTATGGAGAGAATCCTTGGCAGCGGTCGGCTATACTGTTTTGCCGTCGAGTAGAAGTGCCTGCCCCCTCGACTCTATTCGGGATAGCCTCTTAGCACAAATAGGTAATCGTGAATGGGATCGCTGAGTAGGGGCGATAGTTCATCATGGCCGGTGTCCATAATGGGGTGCACAGAGATCGCGCTTTCGATGCCGCGTCGTAGTAAACGGCGAATGATCGCACTCTTGTGGCAATGGCCGCTCCCGGCCAAGATGATGATCTGACGGGTGGGATCTTGTTTGAGCCAAGCGGCTGCGCTTTCCGCCATTGTTTCGTCCCAAATCACCTGGGCCGCGTATATTCTGTCCCCGCGTACCGCTGCAGCGTGGGCCTTGTCCTTGTCAGGATTGCTTTTATGACCATGAGAGTGACCATGACCGACTGCTCTCATTTGCGCGTCAAACCAATCGCGATGCTCCTTGTCCTTTAAGTTCAGCTGGGAAAGTTGTTTCTTTTGCTTGGGACTGAGAGCGCTGAGTCCCTTTCGGGCAACGGTTCTGACGACGTCTTGATCTGCATTGAGTGCGAGAAGTTTCATTTTTTGCTGGATCGCGCTTTGAACGATCGGACGGTACAGTTGGTAAGAAAAACCCCAGCGTTCTTTCCATTTTGTCCGTTGCAACATTGCACGCTCACTAATTTTGCCGTTGCCATAGTCTTCAAGCGCCTGTGCAAAGGGACGTTGCACCATCTCTAGGCCTAAAGCACGCGGCTGAGAACTCGCATGAGCGAGTTGGTTTACCAAATGAAGTTGCATCCAGTGATGATGCGGATTCGTGTGCGTTTCTCCCAGGCATAGCGCGCGTTTGTTCGATGCAGCCTGGTAAAAATCGGCTGCTGGTACCGGCTTGCGATCTGAGGTTCTAATGATTTTGAAGGGGAGCTTTGCCTTCTCGATTTGAATGTGTTTGGGGTGCTTGGCTTGCGGTGTTCGGGTTGCGCACCCTAGATTCCATAGCATGGCCAGGCCACAGGCGAGAATCCCAGCATTTGGCAGCGAGATCATAGGATCGATCCTACCTGAAATTTCATTGGAATTGCGGTGAACTGTTGGGGAGATTTCGCTGCGTTTGGGCGGTATGTGCCCCATAAATCGCGTATGTTATCGGTGTGTTGTTTTCAGACCAAATGCCCTACATCACTTCCAACCTCCCAGGAACTGGGGGAAACATTGGCGAGCAGCCAGAAGATTTTCGTGTCGACGAAGTTCCCGCCTATTCTCCACAAGAGAAGGGAGAGCACATCTTCTTACACATTGAAAAGAGGGAAACGACTACCTTAGATGTAGTTGCGTCGATTGCCAAATCGCTCGGAATTGCAGTTAAAGATGTTGGCTATGCGGGTATGAAAGATCGCAACGCGATCACTCGTCAATGGATATCGATCCCACCACCGATCCAGCCCGAGCAGGTAGCAGGCCTGCAAATTCCAAAATTGGAGATCCTGAGTGTGGAGCGACACCCCCACAAACTGCGTACAGGACACTTGCGAGGGAACCGGTTTTGTCTTGTGATCCGTAATACAATCGTCGACGGTGAGCAGGCTGCCCAACGTGCCAACGCTCTCTTTGCTCAACTCGCCTTGCCACCCGGTAATCCCAATTGGTTTGGTGCACAGCGTTTTGGTCGAGACCGGCGAAACGTCGAGCTTGGCAGAGCGCTGATTGACAGCGGATCGAAGCTCAAAGTGTCAGATCGACGAAAGAAACGACTCTTTGTTTCGGCATTTCAATCCGCATTGTTCAATGAGGTGTTACGTCGCCGGATCGTAGAAAATACGTATCGGACCGTTTTAGACGGCGACATTCTCAAGAAAACCGAATCTGGTGGGATCTTCGATTGCACGCAACCCCAAGTGGATCAGCAGCGGTTGCAACAGGCAGAGGTGATTCCTACTGGTCCTATGTATGGCTATCGAATGAGACAGCCCATCGCAAATACGACTGCGCGTCAACTAGAAGATGCGTTGCTCACGGATTGCGGTCTTTGCCTAGAGGACTTTCGAAGCGTTGGCAAACTCGCAATCGGGACGCGGCGTCCGCTTTCGGTCTCGTTAGGAGAGACGGCTGTTTCGGTTGTTGGTGCAAATGACATAGAAGTGAAGTTTCAGTTGCCTCCAGGGGCCTACGCAACCATCGTCGCTCGGGAAATTACCAGAACCTAGGCCGCGAGCAGTCTAGGATAGGGGATGCCATTTTTTTCACTACTTTTCTCAAGTAGACACCGGCTAGGGTTTTCTGCATATGTATCGATCTTCTCTAAACAGGATGGGAAAACAATGGGCATTCGTGACCCATGGTTCGTAGGGCTTTGGCTTTGTTTTGCGATCGTGGGTTGTATTCCCAATGCGAGCCGAACAAACGCAAAAATTGAATCGGGGGGCGGTGCAAATTTCGTGATTGCGGGCGAGCTCTTTCCAGAGGGGCGGGACGAAGTTGGGGATACGACAGGTGTTGAGATCCGAGCGCAGCCTGAATTAGATTTGCAGTGGGGGTTCAAAAACGAAGATCACTCCGGATTTGCGGTTCAGTTAAAAATTCCGATCACTGTGATTTTCGCGTCGCTTGATTTGTACTATGAATTTCCCAGCGACCATCCATGGTTTTTTGGTCTGGGTGTAGAGCTGGGGTCATTGTACGGGGCGTACGGTGTTGTAACGCGTTATCTCAATAACAATACTTACGTGAGTTTTACGCCCCGTGTATTAACAAACACTCTCGTTGAGTCCGAGCGTAATAGCGAGGGACAATTTTTCATGATCAATCCGCAGCTCACTTTGGGGACAGAGCGATTTGAGTGGGCCGATATCGGATTGTTTGTGAGTTACGCTTACCAGACGGGCGAGGGAATCAATGTCAATTTGTGCGTTATTTTCGATTCCTGCGAAGAAAAGGACTTTCGTAAAAACTATTTGTTGGTCGGGCTATCGATGCGACTTTAGACCGCTTACCGGTTGAAATGGTCCTATCCGACGCAGGGATCTTGGCCGAGCGGAAGGCGCGAGCGAGACGCTCGTCAACCACTTCCACGGAGGCCGCGAAACGCAGCCCCAACTAGGCGAGTATTTTGCAGAGACTCCAAATCATCCAACTCGGAGGGAGACATCGGGCCCTCGTGATCGAGAAGGCATACCAGGCGGCACACAGTCTTCTCTGCTAGGGGCGCATCGACGTGGACATTGAGTAGCGCGGCCAGTGCTTGGCACTCTGGGGCGGGCATTGCCTTAAAGGCATGATAAAGCTGGTCGGCAATTTCCATACGCTCGCGCGCGGCGCGCAGAAACGATATGAGCGAGTGATTCTCAAATCGAAATGCGTCGTGTTGGGCCGTTGTCGCACGATCACTCTTTGCCATCACACGCAGGGAATTTACGATTGTTCCCCATAAACGCGTGACCGGTTCAAGCGATGCATAGCGTATGTCGTCCCAGTATCGCGACGATTGTTGCGTGGCTTGCTGAACATCAGATGTCAGGGGGATTGGAATCTGACTCTGGACTCGATCAGGGGTTGCGCCTTCGACAAGGCCGGTTTGTGCTAAGGTACAGCGTAGTACCCAGTACATGACATCTTGCTTGCCACCGTGGCGGGTTTCCCAACAATCAAGTGCTGCACACATCCCGTCTAAAAGGATTGTCGATGTATCTACGTGCGCCATACGCTATTACTATGCACACTCCAGGAAGAAAGGACAAGTCTTGGGAAATCCGTCGTTATTTGCATACATACGTGGTCATGACCGTTATGTTGTCATCTCCACCACGCTGATTTGCCATATCGACAAGAGCTTGGGGGGCACGAGAGTACCATGTCGTTTTTAGGACCTCTTCAAGCTCATGGTGTTCAATACTGTTGGTGAGTCCGTCCGTGCAGAGCAGCAAGCAGTCATCAGGGAGGAGCTCCACAGTGTGGATGTCGACCTCGACGTCACGTGTGTAACCAACGCATCGAGTGATGACGTGACGATACTGGGAGTCTTTGGCCTCAGCCTCTGTCATTGCGCCAGTCTTGATTTGCTCAGATATCCAAGAATGATCCTCGGTAATTTGAGTGAGTGTTTGATTGCGATAAAGATAGGCTCTGCTGTCCCCTGCGTGGACAAAGTGTGCAACTGGGGGCAGAAAGGCTGCGACTGTTAAGGTCGTCCCCATTCCCTGCAAGTCGCGGTTTCGTAGTGCGGCCTCGAAGATCGCATTGCTCGCTGCGGTTGCCGCTTCAACAAGGACTGTGTCGATGTCCGAGATATCGTTGTCAGAGATCAATGAATCCTGTGCGCTGGTATCCGGCCGGGCGAGAACTTCCTGTGGTTTTGTCACTGCTGCAAACGGTGCGGTTTTGCGGGTGATGTCTGCGTTTTTAGTTCGGATCGTTTGCGCTGCTGCTGCCAGGTCATTGTGGCTCGCCGCGATCGTGCGCTTTACGACTTCCAAAGCCAAATGGCTCGCCGTACGTCCACCAAGATGTCCCCCCATACCATCGGCGATTGCAAACAGGTTTAGGTCGGTATCAATGAGGTAACAATCCTCGTTGTGCTGCCGCTGATGGCCCGTGTCGGAGACGGCAGAGGCCAGCAGTTTCATACTTCTCCTGGGAAGGTTGCCGACTTGTCGGAAAAGCCATCATTGTCAAAGCGCAATATCTTCCCCTTGTCATCGACGCGAGTAAGGATATTCGCGGGTCGTGTCCAAACAAGAAAGAGATTTTTGAGTGTATCACGCGCTTGCCCAATGTCGAGGTCGATCCCCTCGTGTTGGTGCAAGAGTAGGAGTTCGCCGCGATTCTCAAAGTTGGCATCAACGACGGTAATAAAGGGTTGACCGCGATTTGTTAAGGATTTGAGCAGTTGCTCTTTGATCGTTTGGAACTCCTTGCTCATGATTTCCCAATTGCCTGAACGCTCTCGATACCCAAAGCTGTAGAACTTTTGTTCAATGCAAAACTCAAGAGTAAAAAACTCATCAATAAAGGTGATGTCGTTGTAGAGCTTGCGAACAGTAAATATCTTTTCGCGTCCCAGGCCTAAACGGCGATCCCAATTGCGTTTTGCGCTCATGGAGTCGCATTCTTCCCAGTCTTTGCCAAATTGGCCTTTGTTCCAGCGCATTTCGATGTTCCGCAATAGCTCGACCCCTAGTTTGTAGGGGTTTAGTTGCCCGGGCGCGGTTGCGAGAATTCCGGCGCAAGCATCCGCGTAGTCAATGATCTCTGCGGCGGATGCGGCCCGTTCGGTCATGATCTTGCTGTGCCAATAGGTTGCCCAGCCCTCATTCATGATCTTGGTCATAGCCTGCGGTGCAAAGTAGTAGGCTTCGCGACGAATGATCTCTAAACAATCTCGCTGCCAGCTTGCGAGCGGAGCGTGCTCGACGAGAAACTGAAGAATGTCCCGCTGTGGTTGCTCAGGGACCCGTCTGGGGCCCTGTTCTTGTTGTGTCTCTAGTCGTTTGCGTTGTGCTTCAATAAACTCTGGGGGATTGATGTACTCATCCATGTAGTTTTTCGCACGGAGACGTGGGACTTCGGTTGGTTCTGATTCCTCGTCGGCGATCGGCTCTGGCACCGTAGGCTTGCGTGCAATGTAGGGCGACATTGGGTCGATGAGGTTTTCGAGTGAAAGGCAAATGTCAATGAAGTCTTCGACGGGTTGGACCCCATGGTGCGCCATATGTTTGCGAACGAGAGCAGCATGGTTGGCCATGCCATCGATCATCTTTCGATTGGTCTTGCTGAAGTAATAGTTATGCTTGAAAAAATCTACATGCCCGCAAACATGAGCCATTACGGTTTTTTGATCGACCAGAGAATTTCCTTCGAGCAGGTAGGCATAAGCGGGGTTGGTATTGATGACCATCTCGTAGATTTTTTGCAGTCCAAACTCGTATCCCTTGGCAAGCTGCTCGTAATCCATACCAAAACGCCAGTGGGGATAGCGTGTCGGAAAGCCGCCGTAGGCGGCGACTTCGTTCATGGTTTTGTAATCGAGAATTTCGTAGATGATCGGGAAAAAATCGAGTCCATAGCTCTTTGCATGGGTCTCGATTTCGTGCTGCATGTCACTCAGATATGCTGGCAGTCGCTTGAGCACTATTTGCCCTTTCCGAGAAACTCACGGATAGAATCCATGATTGCGTCTTTTCCTTTGATTTCGGAGGTAACGACCTTTTCGTCGTCACGGAAGTGTTCTTCGAGATCTTTGATAAACTGCCCCGAGCCATATGGGGACTCGACTTGTCCATAGCAGAATAGATTGGATGCAGTTAAGATTGGACCACGGAGTAGCTCGACACAAGTAACCGTATCGTCTACTGACCAGTTGTCACCGTCAGAGAAATGGAACGGATAGATGTTCCATTCCGATGGTGGGTATTCTGCATCGATGATTTTGGCACATAGTTTGTAGGCGGAAGAGATCATTGTTCCGCCGCTTTCTCGAGTTCGGAAGAAGGTATCCCGATCCACTTCCTTGGCCATAGCATCATGAATGATGTAGCGACTCTCGAGGCCTTCGTATTGGGATCGTAACCAGGTGTCTAGCCAAAACGACTCCATACGGACGATTTCTTTTTGCTCATCGCCCATCGAGCCGGAGACGTCCATCATATAAATAATGACGGCGTTGCTTTGAGGAAGTGGTTCGGTCTTCCAGGAGCGATACCGTTTGTCATCCCGGATTGGAATGATGATAGGATTGTTGGCATCATAATTTCCGCTGCCAATTTGCCGGCGCAGTGCCTCTTTATAGGTGCGGCGAAAATGGCGTAGGGACTCGGGACCGGTCGAGCGGATCCCTGTATATCGGTCTTTATAAGAGATGATTCGCTCGGCGCTTTTTGGCTCTATGCGTGGTAAGGACAGCTCTTCTCCTAGGATTTCGGCGAGTTCCTCTAGGCTGACCTCGACCTCGAGCATATGTTCTCCTGGCCGATCACCCGCTTCCCCTGCGCCTGGTTGCGCTTCTCCCTGGCCGATTGTGTCGCCAACTTCGCCATCGCCCTGACCGACACCGCCTTGCTGTTTGCTGCCGTGACGGAATCGGGGAATATCCACTTGCGGGAGTGGGATCGAGACAGAGTTTTTCCCGCGTCTTGCGACCATCTCTCCGTGGCTAATGTATTTGCGCAGGTTTTCCTTGATCTTGCCGCGGATAATCTGGCGGAATCGCCGATGGTCAAGATCGATTTTCTGGCTCATGGGCCTGCCCGGCCCGGTAGCGCAAGGGGCGGCAATTCCGCTTGTCCTCGTCTTTGGGGCTCCTTGCCTATTTTAATAAAGAGTTTGAAATGGGTTGTCATAGCGTATTGGTCAAATGACGACGTCGGACAGCTCTCCGTGTTGATTGACAAAGCATAGACGGCTACCGTCACGTTTGGCACGGAGGCCGAGATCTAGCATTCCAAGTGCACGGGAAATCACGCCGCTTGCATCCTCGGTATCCAATTGAACACACATACGGGCAAGCAGCTGGGCCGCGGTATTATTCAGTTCGACAGAAACGGTACCAACGCCTTTGGGATCCATTGCCTACTACTCCTTGACGTCTCCACGAGCGAAAATGGACGCAACGAAATTCAGTACATCCGTGGCGCATATTTCGCAATATCCGTGATTTCGAATCATACGGTTTTTGACAACATCGATTTTCTCTTGGGTTTCTCGATCAACGACAGTGGATACGAGGGAGGTGAGCTTGATGGAGTCTTTTTGGTCCTCGAATAACTTGAGTTCTAAAGCTTTGTGAAGTCGTTCGTTTGTTTTGTAGTCAAACTGGCGTCCCTCGACCGCGAGTGCACCGATATAGTTCATAATTTCGCGCCGAAAATCATCCTTACGGCTCTCGGGAATATCTATCTTTGTTTCGATCGAACGCATCAGCCGCTCGTCTGGCTCTTCGTCTTGACCCGTATATGGATTTTTAACCTTTTCTTTTTGGGTATAAGCTTTGACGTTGTCGATGTAGTTTGCACAAAGTTTTGAGATTGCTGCTTCGTCAGCAGAAATTGCTCGCTGGACCTCGTTTTTGACAATGTCTTCGTATTCTTGTTTGACGACGCTCATCAAGTCACGATAACGCTGGCGTTCTTCATCGTTGGAGATAAGCGAATGATGTCTAAGCCCGTTGTCGAGCTCGTTTAATACCATAAACGGATTGACGCATCCCTCACCTCGATCAGAGACGAGTGCGTTAGAGATCTTATCCTGGATATAGCGCGGTGAGATGCCCTCTAGTCCTTCGCGGTTTGCTTCTTTACGCAGTTCTTTGATGTTGTCCTGGGTAAATCCAGGGAGCGTTTTTCCGTCGTAGAGTTTGGCTTTTTGCAGTAAGGTTAGATTTTGTTTTTTTGGATCTTCGAGTCGGGTAAGCACGGCCCATAAGGCCGCAACGCCAAGAGTGTGTGGCGCGACATGTTTTCCGACTCGCTCTTTGCGATAATCCTTTGAGTAGATTTTTACCTCTTCACTAACGCGGGTGATGTAGGGAACATCTACCTTAACGGTACGATCACGTAGAGCCTCCATAAACTCATTGTTAAGAAGCTTTTTATACTCCGCCTCGTTTGTGTGACCGATAATCACTTCATCGATATCTGTTTGAGCGAATTTTTTCGGTTTGACACGGTGCTCTTGGGTGGCGCCAAGTAAGTCGTACAAGAAGGCGACATCGAGTTTGAGGATCTCGACAAACTCGATGATACCACGGTTGGCAATGTTAAACTCGCCGTCAAAATTGAAAGCGCGTGGGTCTGAATCGGAGCCAAAGATGGCAATCTTTCGGTAGTTAATGTCGCCGGTGAGCTCGGTGGAGTCCTGGTTTTTTTCGTCCTTGGGCTGAAATGTACCAATACCGATGCGATCTTGCTCGCTGAGGACAAGACGCTTGACCCGCACATGACTCATGACCTTACTAAAATCGCCCTGGTAGTGAGCCATGAGCATTGAAAAAATCTGCCGGCACGCAGGGTTCACGTCGCCATTGATCGAGACGCGGAAGTCATCATTGCCCAGGGTCAGTTTGTTGATGACCTCGTGGCGCCACGCCGCTGGGATCAGGCGTAGTGGCTCATCGTGCATGGGACAGGGAAATACTTCGCTGCCGCCCGCAAACTCTGCCAGTTCACCCGGAAGGTTCCAAAAGTACGTATAGAGTGCTCCCTCTGGTGTTCGCGAGTACTCCTCGAGTCCCTTTTTTAGCATCCTTGCAATGGTCGATTTTGAGGACCCAACCGGACCGTGAAGTAAAATGACACGACGCTCTGTCCCGTATCCTCGCGCCGCGCTCTTGAGTACGTTCATGAGTCGCATAAGCGGGATATCAAGCCCAAAAACCGCATCCTTGCCGCCGTGTTGCTCATCTTTAAAAAAGTTGTACTTGATGAGTTTCTTTTTGTTGTCGATGTACTCTTCGACTCCGTGCGAAAGAACCATGTCGTAGACCCGTTGAAATGCGTTGCGGGTACACTGTGGGTTTTTCCGTACTAGGTTTAGGTAGTCTTCGAAGCTGCCCTCCCAGTGGAGCTCTTTGTACTCTTCGTAGTTTTGCAACTCGGCAATTTGGCCGACAAGACGCATTAGGGACCCCCTGGTCAGAAGAAGGGGCAACATGATTCTGTTGCCTTATTTGTAACGGTATCATGTTGATTGGCTCGCCGCCAAAACAGCGGGCCGCAATGGACCGAGAGGGCCTACACCTCGCCCTTACGCACACTTGACGCTCTTGCGACAAGATTGCAGGCTGGCGTTTTTGTTTATTTTGGTGGAAGCACGGGTGGGCCTTTACTCCCCAACATGCGAGCGACCGAGCGAAGTATCTGGCGGAGTTTTTCTAGGAGTAATTGCGAGGGAGGCGTGAAATCGACGTAATTTGGTTCAGCGTCCGATAGGTCTTCACCTTCCCGAAACCATTCTTCTGTTTTTGTCTGAGGAACGTTTTGAAACGATTGTAGTGGGGTCTCCGGCCTAGCCATACGTTTCTAGCACGCAACAACTGTGCCACCAGTGTCAGATCCGCTAGGTAATTAGAACTCATGGGAACTCGGTATCGCTTGGTGGGGCTTTCGGCCGCCGGGTTGGTGTCAGAAGTCATCGGCGAAGTTTCATGACACCCGAGAATGATGTCTTTTTCAATATATTTTGATGACTTAACCGGGTTGAGTCATCCTCGTTTGACCTCCTAGGAGGCATCGACTAGCCTCCACCGCGGTGAGGTACCATCTTGTTGGCATCGGAGGCACTGGTATGGGTGCGTTGGCGGGCTTGTTGCGGGCTCGCGGGCACGAAGTGCGCGGGTCTGATGAGGCACTTTACCCGCCAATGAGTGACCAACTTGAGGCCCAAAATATCCCTGTGTTTCGCAACTTTGCTGGGGCCAATCTCGCCTGGAAGCCAGATGTTGTTGTCGTTGGCAATGTTTGCACCAAAGATCATGTCGAGGTCCAAGAGGCCCGGCAACTGGGCCTTCCGATGAAATCATTGCCCGAGACCCTCGGTGCAGAGTTTCTGGCCAACAAGCATTCGGTCGTTGTTGCCGGAAGTCATGGGAAGACGACGACGAGCTCGCTGATCGCACAGATTCTAATCAGCGCCGGGAGGGATCCGAGTTGTTTTATCGGTGGGGTTCCGACGGCGATGGGACGAGGTTGGCGCTACGGTAACTCGGACGAATTTATCGTTGAGGGGGATGAGTACGACAGTGCATTTTTTGATAAAGAGTCAAAGTTTCTCCACTACCGTCCTCGCTCAGTCGTTCTCACTTCCGTAGAGCTTGATCATGTGGACATGTTTTCGAGTTTGGAGCAGGTTCGAGCTGCATTTCGAAAATTTATTGGCTTGATTCCCGAGGACGGATTGCTCGTTGTCTGTGCGAGTTCGCGCAATGCGATGGCGATCGCTGAGTCGGAAGCGCGGTGCAAGGTTGAGACCTACGCTGCGACCGCAGCGGATCCTGCTGCCAGCGACGACAAACGAGCCGACGCAACCTGGCAGGCAAAGTCTATTGAATACCATGAGAGTGGTCGATGCCGATTTGAATTGTGGCGAGGTGGAGAGCTCTTCGACCGTTACGAAAGCATTTTAGTAGGGCAGCATAATGTCGCCAATATCGTCGCTGCGATTGCGATCGCGAGCTCGCTGGGGATAGGGCGTGCAGATATCCGAGCTGGGGTTTCGCTGTTTGCAGGTGTGAAACGTCGCCAAGAGATTCGTGGGGTCGCGCAAGGCGTCAATGTAATCGACGATTATGCCCATCACCCAACTGCTGTTGGCGAGACCCTGGCAGCGTTGCGGAAGCGGTTTCCAGGGCGGAGGGTGATTGCCATTTTTGAGCCGAGGACGGCTACATCCAGGCGAACGACCTTTCAGCGAGAGTATGTCGACGCTTTTTTGCACGCAGATGTGGTTGTGATTGGTAGCCCCTACAAGCCTGAAGCGATTCCCGAAGACCAACGGCTCGATCCTGGGCAACTTGCTCTAGATATCCATCAGCGTGGTGTGCAAGCGATCCATATCGCCGATGTCAGCGCTATCGTCGCGCACACAAAAGAACTCGCTCGCCCCGGAGATGTTGTTGCGGTGCTCAGCTCGGGTTCGTTTGACGGTATTCATGATAAGCTGCTTACCGCACTTGGCGACCGAGTGATGCCAGCCGCTCGCCCAGACATGGCGGCCGTGCGCAAACTACTCCACGACACCGATCTCGGGGCAGACAGCGCCAAAGAAGAAGATTTTTTGCAGTTTCATGTTCTTCGCAATGAATCGGGCCTTGTTGGCTGCGTCGCCCTAGAGTTTTTTGGTGAAGATGCTGTCCTGCGATCGCTCGTGGTTGAACCGGACTCTCGCGGTGTTGGATATGGGTGGATGCTGGCGGACACGGTGATCGCATTTGCTCGGCGCCGGGGTGTTCAACGGATCTATCTGCTGACAGAAACGGCAAGCGACTTTTTCGCGGCCAAGCACGGGTTTCGAGTGGTTGACCCGTCGACGATCTCAAACGACATAGCGTCCTCCTCGACGTTTCAGAATCGCGCCGAGAGCGCTGTCGCGATGCGTCTTGATTTGTGAGTAGGGGGTGTCCCGATCATGAAGTCTGATCTCGATGAAGCGCTGGACACTGCTCGGCACGTGGTTGGCGAAGCGGCGGCATTGGTCGTTGGCAATGCGGGGAACGTTGGTACGGTAGAGACGAAATCAACCTTTCGTGATTTGGTAACCGAGTGGGATCTGCGATCTGAGACGTTGATTCGTAAGCAGCTCGCCAAATACACATCTACGATTCCTGTCCTAGGCGAGGAAACCGATACCGGGTCGAATGCGGATTGTGAATATCGCTGGGTTTGCGATCCGATTGATGGGACGGTAAATTTTGCCCACGGGATCCCGGCGTATTCGGTCGTTTTGAGTTTAGAACATTGGCGCAAACCCATTGTTGGTGTTGTTGTCGCCCCGGCACTCGGTTGGGAGTTCTATGCCAAAAAGGGTGGGGGGGCGTTTATGAATGGAGAGCCGATTGTCGTGAGTACCACCCCAGCGCTGTCCCAGGCCGTGTTATCCAGTGGCTTTCCCTACGATTTGGCTACCTCTGAGGACAATAATTTTGCCGAATGGGAGCATTTTCAGCGAACGGCCGGTGCGTGTCGCCGTTTCGGTTGCGCGTCGCTTGACCTGAGCATGCTCGCCCGCGGTTGGTTCGACGGTTATTGGGAGACCAAGCTAAAGGCTTGGGATCTTTCGGCAGGTGCGCTATTGGTGCAAGAGGCAGGTGGTTGTGTCACGGCAATCGATGGCGGGGTGTTTATGTCCGATGCAGGCGAAGCGCTCGCTTCCAATGGTAAGATCCATAAGCAGATGGTAGCGGAGCTTGGGCAGGTTAAATCAAGATGCAAATAGGGACGCTCCACATAGAAACTCCGATCTTGCTCGCACCAATGGCAGCTGTGACTGACCTGCCGTTTCGGACCATTTGCGAGCAGCTTGGTGCCGGACTGACGGTCACTGAGTTTTTGTCTGCCCACGCCCTCAAAGAGGGTGCACAGAAAACGGTGGACAAGCTCACACCAAGCCTCGACGGACGGCCTTTTGGTGTACAGATCTTTGGTCGTGAACCCGAAGCGATGACCCACGCGGCAAAAATGGCAGTGGATATTGGTGCATCCCTTGTCGACATCAACATGGGGTGTCCGGCCAAACGTGTTGTCGCCGGCGCATGTGGATCCGCACTCATGCGCGAACCCCAATTAGCGCAATCCATGGTTCGAACCGTGGTATCCGCGGTCCCGGAGAATGTTCCCGTCACCGTAAAACATCGCGCCGGCTGGGATGACTATAGTCGAAATGCTCCAGAGTTCGCGTGTGCGATGGTCGAGGCTGGCGCCAAGATGATTACTGTCCACGGCCGGACACGATCCCAGGGATTTAGCGGCACCTGCGATCTGCAGATTATTCGCGACGTGCGTCAGATGGTCCCCCGTCACATTCCAGTCGTCGGCAACGGTGACGTGGTCGACGTCCAGGGCTATCAACGGATGAAAGAGGTAACCGGCTGCGACGCCGTTATGATCGGGCGTGGCGCCCAGGGCAATCCCTGGCTGTTCGCACGGTTACGCGCAATTCATCAGGGCGCAACCGATCCGGGTGAGCCGAGTCTAGACGAGCGTATTGCTGTATTTCGCCGTCACGTCGTGTTGATTCGCGGACATAAAAAGGGTCCCAAAGTGATCCACGAACTTCGCAAAGCGTGCGCTTGGTACGTTAAGGGACTTCACGGTGGTGGAGCATTTCGCAAGCTCGCTTGGACGATCAAAGAACCCGAGCAACTGGTACGAGCTGCCGAATCCTATTTTAGTAGTCTTAGGTTCAATGGGCGACCACACGTGGCGCCGTCCCGCAAGGAAGTTTTAGGGTTACAATCGGTTTGAGGGGCAAGCGAAGGCAAATAGCCGTATTTAGATCGCTATTGCCGCATTCTACTTGTTTAATCCAAATAGTGCTGTTGCGGTAGCGTTGGTACTATCCGCAACTTCTTGGGCAGAGCGACCCACAGCAGAAGCTACCTCTGCGAGTACGTGTGGCAAAAAGCTCGGTTCGTTTCGGTTGCCGTGATTGTGTCTAAGATCTGGGGGAATCAGAAATGGTGCGTCGGTTTTGATCATCAGCCGGTTTACGGGAATGCGGTTGATGATGCCGCGCAGGTGTTTGCCGCGGCGGTCATCACAGATCCAACCGGTGATCCCAATGTGAAGGCCGAGGCCTAAGTAGCAATCCAGCTGTTTTGCGTTGCCTGTGTGTCCCTTAATTGGCAGAAACCGATACCCACCGATAGCCGGTGATTTGTTCGCAGAAGCCCAGGTGATCGCCAATGCTTGCATCTGTGTATTTCACCAAGACGGATTTTCCCGACGGGTGCATGTATCCGTCGTGGGGAAGAGTGCAGTTCCCGCTGGGCCGGTGGCGATAGTGGATCTGCCCTGATTTTTTGTCCACAAGGTGCCCTGTCCCCCAACACGTCTTTGTGCGTTTAAAACTATCTTTCTTCTTGAGATCAGTTTGATGTGATTTGCAAACGTTGTTTTCCACTCCGCGGCTACAATATCCAGATTGCGCTAACGATGTGCACACGGTGCAAGGGGTGGGTGGGAAGTTGTTATCGACCGAGCGTTGCGCGAATTTTGGTTTCGATCTCTTTGTAATCTTCGTAGGCTGGATAGCGGTCGAGAATATCTTGCCATTTTGCGATCGCATGCTCGGGACGTTTTAGCGCCGTGAGAGCCGTTGCGTGTGCGTCTAATGTCTCGATGGTAGCTTGTTGTTGGCTGTCTTTACTGATTTCGTAGGGAATCCGTTTGAGTGCGCTGTCAAATAGTGCATTTGCCTGGCTGGCAAATTGCTTGTTGATTCGGTGTATGGGGAGAAAATATGCGGTTTTGTTGATAACGTTGCCACCGATGCGGACGCGCGAATCAACCTCTTTTTTGGTGTACAGGGGGATCTTTTGCGAGAATCGAAATGTCCCCCAGAAAGGCGGGGTACCGGTAATGATCAGTGTTCCGAGATCGCGGGCAATCTGATGTACGGAGTAAAAGCTGAGCTCTCCTGCTTCATCGCCAAGCCCCAGTCCCTCGCCTATCTTTTGGTCGGGCTCATCAATGGTGCAATCTGGGAGTTTGCGACCGCGGTTGTTTCTGCGGAATCGGTCCAGGTCGGCGATGAGCTCCATTTGATTTGCATAGTAGGCACGGACTAAAGCTGCGAATTTTTTATCGTGCTTTTTATTGAGACGCTTGGTGGTCTTGGAAAGCGTGATAAAGTATTGATCGATGTCGCGCAGGGCAAGTTGTCCCTTCAAAACTCGGTACCCAATCCAGCGACCGATTTTTTCGTCAGATCCCCGGGTGACACGGGTAAGACGATCTTGCGAGCGAACACGCGCAATCTTTTGCAGAAGGCGTCGGTGAGACTCCCCCAAAACATCGGTTCGTCTTGCCTTTGCATCGTAGAGTCGTTTCAGGATTCGCCGATAGCTGGCCGTGGCAGGACGAAAGGTTGGGGAAGACGTAACGACGCCTTTGAGCAAAGTAGAGGCCTTCTTTAGGTTGCCACGATCTTCTTGCTCGAGTCCACGCGCATATTTTAGCAGCACGTTGACCCCAGGATCGGTGAAATCCGATTTCGATCCGCATGAAGAACGGTTGAGCGCGCACGAGAATTCTTTGGCAAGTTGCTGCTCCAAATCGAAGAATTCGCTTTTCTTGCCGGTCACTTGTTTTGCTGCCAATACCTTGCCTGTACTCACGCTGAGCAACCGAACATCGATCCGGACCTTAGACTTGTAACCGGTAAATGAGCCAGTAATTGCGTGGGATGCGCCCAGGCCTCGGCCCAATTTTACGGCAGTCTTTTTGTTAATGTATCGCGACTTTTGTAGCTTTAACTCCGCCAGTAGCGCTTGCAGCCGGCTACGCTCGACGACGGTCACACCACGCTGCTGCGAAAGATCGGTAATCAGCATGTCAGCCATCCCCTTTTTTAGGACGTCAAACTCGCGATCTCCCGTGTTGTTATCAAAATATAGGACAGCGACTCGGATATTGCCGGCCGATGCGGTTTGCGCCGAACTGCCAAGAAATACAGCGGCGGCGAGCAGGGGGAAAAGAGTGCTGAGGATACGATACCGGCCTAGATAACTCATAGTATTAGCTTATCGCCAATATCGACATATTCAACCATTTACGTCCCAATCCGCTGGAATCAAAACGTGTATTATGAAGAGCCCCTGTAAGCTTGTACCCTTTAAGGGAAGGCGAGATTCTGGCTAGCTGGTCTCGCTGTGGTGTTGCTGGCGATGAGCCTGTTATTCGCTAGGGGGACGCGTTTGGATCTCTAAACTCGTCTAGGATCCATTCCCAAACCGCCGCGATTCTAGGCACGGGGCGTACCGCTGGGTGGGCTACGAGATAGATCTGCGCTTTCGGTGTGGGCGGCGCGGGCAACGAAACAGGCATCAATCCACCAGCTGCGACTGCGAGTTGGGTACCAAGAAGGACCGCACCGACTCCTTCTTGTGCGGCACGTATCAGGGTTGTGATTTCGGAACAGCGCAATACCACATGCGGCTTGGAAACGTTGCCAGCGAGCCATCGTGATTCATCGCCTTGTCTTCTATTGTGGTCCCAATCGAGCCAGGGTAGGTCAGACAAAGTCTTAGGCTTGATTGTCTTGAGTAAAGCCTGCGCGGCGAAGACCTGCATCGGCACTTGGACGAGCTCGTGAACGACAAGGTCTTGGCCTTCGGGGCGAATCGTACGCAGAGCCAAATCGGCCTGGCGTTGTGCTAAGTCTACCAAGGCGGTTGCCGGGACAAGCTCTAAGACAATCTTTGGATGCTTGGTTCGCAATCTTGGAACGGCCGGTGCAATAAACCAATTCGACAACCCAGACATTAATGCCAGTCGCACGGTTCCTTCAGGCTGTGATTCGAGACCGTACAGTTCACGAATCATTCCGTGAGCAGCGGCTTCTATTTGTTCAGCCCAAGGAATGGCCAGAGCTAAGGCAGGCGTTGGACGAAGTCCGGTGGGAGATCGCTGAAACAGTTGCACTCCGAGTGCCTCCTCAAGTTTTTGTATGCGCCTTAACGTTGTTGCAGTACTGAGGCGAAGCTGCTCTCCAGCCGCCGTTGCGCTCCCCATGCGGGCGATGGCTAGCAACACCGGAACCGCATCGATCCAGTCGTTTTGTATTTCATTCATGAAATACACGGTAGCAAAAACAGCTATAGACGACCATAACTTAAATACATATAGTTCTTCGCATGAATCCACTCCCAGTGGTTGATCGGTTGGCAAACATCGGTATCGCCCGTGGTTCTAAAACGTTGGCATCGGCTACGCATTTGAGTTGTAAGAAAGATCACAGCACACAAAGGAGAATGTACAATGCGATCTATCCTATTGGTATGTAGTTTGGTCTTTGTCGTCATTGATCCGCCACTTGCGCTTGGTGTCAAAGTGATCGATGAGCCCACAAAAGTTTTCAAGCTTAGAGAATGCAAAAATAATGTGGCGATGCGCATTAAGGCGAAAGGACTCTTAGGTGAAGGGACTGCCGCGAGCCCTTACCAGATTTCTACCCCTGCGCAGTTGATGCAAATTGCTGGCTCTCAATGGCAGTGCGCGGTGCATTTTCGTCTCGATCAAAACATTGATCTGAGTTCAGTAGATTCCTTCCCTGGCATTGACGCGATTGGCATTGTCTTTGACGGGAACGGGAAAGTCATTTCGAATTTGAAGTCGCGAAAGTGTAGCGGACTATTTACAACTTTTGACACATTACGGCGACCGGTCACTATCTATTCTGGCGGTTTGAAGCGGCCAACATTGGCGGAAGTGAGAGACGTAGTGCTTCTTGACTTTCACCTTGTGCCTGACCCCCAGGAAAGCTGTGCCGGTGGTGTAGGGACCGTCGCGGCGAAGGCATATGGAGACGTTGTAATTTCGAATGTTTCTGTTAGGAATGCGACCATTGTTGTGCCGAGTGATCCTAACCTCGATCCGTTCTTTCAAAAAAACTCACAAAGAATTGGCGGGATATTCGGTAACGCTGGGGGAGGTCTTCATATTGTCGACAGCAGTTTTCAAGGAGTGATTCAGTCATTATCCTTCAGCGGGAGCGCGGCTGGACTTGTAGGAGATTTAGGCGCAGGCACCATTGAGCGATCGTTTGCACAAGTAAACATCACGTTTCCACTCACCAGTCGCATGAGAACCGTTTCGCCAAGCCGCGCATCAGGGCTCGTTGGCTTTGCCAATACGGACAGCCATATATTCAACAGTTATGCTGTGGGCACGCTGACCGGTAGCAGCGTAAGCGGCTTAGTATCCTATATTAGTGCTTCGATTCGGAATCAATCGCCCTCTGTCGTGATTCACCAAAGTTACGCCGCAATGAAATTCAATTTTGGGCATAGAGGTCGTGGTCACGGACTTGTTGGCGGGAAAGCGTGCACAACCTATAGCGATGGCAGCACAGAATCTGGAGAGTGTGACGATATCCAGGTTACATCATCCTTTTGGGACCAAGATCTTTCAGGTGTCACACATAGTAGCGGAGGTCGGGGGAAATCAACCGCGGAAATGTATTCTCAAAATACCTTCAACGACAATATGTTCGGCGCTTGGAATTTCGACGATGTATGGAGAATCCATGATGGCATTGGTTATCCGTCACTGCGGTGAAACAAACCCGAGGATAGCTACACCTTTTTTCATATTGTGTGGCGATGCACCGAGACCGTTTGATGTCGTGGAAGAAATACGGACGGCAAATGAATCTTCACAATCGGACCAGGCGATGAGCGTGGTTGGTATTGGAGAGTTAAGATAAGCTTTGTGTCGTGGGCGGATGTGCAAGCAGAGGGTTGCTGGATGGTAGATCTAAGTCGACCTCGACTGTCGATTCACTGATCCAATTGCTGGCAAACTCTTGGGTAGACTCTTCGGAGAGTCCCATGGCATCAAACAACTCGCGTTGTGAGTCGGGGAGTTTTGCAAATTTTGCGAATAGCTCATCCCGCGGCACGAAAAGCTCTTCTCGCTTGCCGTTGCTAAGTTGGCGCTTTAGGGCAATCTCACCAGAGATACGAGATCGCCTGCGCATCTCACGTACGATCGGGGCGACAGCGGACAACATGATTTTCGCCAGCTCTTGTGGTTTGTCGCATTCTCGATCGCCATTGTCGCCATATCTTAGGCTGCACAATCGTCGCCGCATCTTGGTAAGTCGATCAATGCGCTGTTCTATATGATTCCACAATGTCCGAATGTGGATCGCATTCTCGTCTAGCATCTGCTCTTTTGGTCCGGTCGCAATGTCATTTTCATTGACCGGAATAACGAATGGCCGCATCTCGTCATGGTCCTTGATGACAAGGCGCAGGCCGTTGCAACGTTTTTTGGCGGAAGGTCGAACGACAAGCCATTTATGGTCTTGACTGTATTGAATCTCGGTGATTTGCAATTTGTGAAGCGCTTCTTTGCGGAGCCGGGGAAGCTTTCCAAATAGACCAGGGGCTTTGCTGATAGTGATAGCGAGCTCCGGTTCGAATTGGCTGACCGCTAGCGCGCGGCTCCACGCTGAGTGCTCGGGAATCTCCAGGTCGAAAAGTAAATGGAGTCCGCCCTTGGTCACACCGCTAACCACTCCTGATGCAGGATTGTTTGCTGAGATTCTCCATTGCGCACCCCAGACGGTATCTGGAAGTTGGTGGCGAACAAAAAAGAGTGAGACGGCACTGCGGACCTCTTCGACTTTGCTTATGTTTAAAGCAGCGCGAATCGTCTCGTCTCGGGCCGTGGTGATTTTGTTCATTGCCTCAGAAAGAGTTGTTTGTGCCATCTCGCCGATAGACGAGGCGGCAAGCTGTGCCTCTACTGGTGAGGTGGACACCGTAAATGGTCGCAGCGACGCTTGTATTGTGTCTGATAGCTTGTCAATGCTGCCAATCTCAGTCTTGGCAAGGTGCCGAGCGTCACGAACCTGGAATTCCCTTTTCACGAAGTCGTCATTGACGCGAAATAGCTCAACGCTGGCATCAATTAGAGAGCGTAACGTTTCGATGAAATTTTCATCGAGAGGAAAAGGCGTTGCGTCGCCGAAGAGATAGCTCATTGATTGCGCTCACAAATCGTTCGATTGTCATGAACACTATCACCACTGCAAGCTCTGCGGCAATGGGATCGGGTGTTCTGATAGGGGCTGCCGCGAGAACTGCGAAGCAGTCTACGATTTGTATGCGAAACTTTCATGATAGGGCGAAAATTACACAATGAACCCGAGGAAAATGCCGCTTCTACCACTAGTTTCCTAGGGACTTGCCCCGCTGTAAGATCGGAGGCGGCAGGCGCGCTACCTGCAAAAATAGCCGGTGTGTGTTCATGCGCAGACGGAACACATGGAACACATATTGTGTGCCAATACCAGATGGTTATGAATTGCCAACACCTACACAAATTTATACTGAAGTTGTGGAAAGATTTTTCACCGTCCACCTGGCGAAAAAAACGCCCAATTGTTTTCAGCTCTGCTTTGTATTATCAATCGTTTTGTTTTTGATGGGTCAACGCGGATTGATCGTTTTCTTAAAGGCAACGTTTTCAAATTAGTACTTGGTACCCACATTTTTCTTTGGCCTTGTTAAGGACCTTATTGCAGCTGTGAAGCAAGTCTTCGCTTGTTGCCCACAACTATATTGTTGTGAAACAGATCGAAAATCACGTAGAGTCGTACGCTGCGTGAGGCGTTTGTTGACGTTGGCGCGATACGGATGTCAGAGGTGCTTAGGGGGTATGATGCGATCATATTTGTCTATCGGTTGTTATTGCGCAACGCTGTTGGTCTCGGGACTATCGTTTTCCGGGTGCGAACAATCGGAACTCGATCTCGAACAAGTGTCTTCCTATATCAATTCTGGTCAGGGCGAGGTTGTTCGTGTCAAAACAAGCGATCATAATCACGGCTGGGCGACCCTTGGGTTTCAAGGGGCGTTTTCCGAACGGCCTGTGATTCTAGCCGCGATGTTGACCCACCGAGGTGGAGATACCGCAGCGGTTCGGGTTCGTAATGTATCGACGACGCAAATGCAACTGCGCCTTGAGGAAGAAAAATCGAAAGATACCGAGACAAACCACGTGAGCGAGACAGTCGGGCGGGTTGCGATGCGTGCGGGTATGATTGTCAATGACACTCATACTGAGATCGGGGAGGTTGGCCAAGAGACCGTGAATCAGCCGAGTCGATCCACCTGGCATACGGTTGCTTTGGGGCGGAGCTATGCATCTCCGGTAGTCCTGACGCAGTTGCAAACCGACAATGACAATGTCCCAGCGCACATACGGATTCGCAACGTGACGAGTACGTCGTTTGAGTATCAAATCGAAGAGTGGAAGTACCAAAACGGTAGTCATGGTGTGGAGACGGTAGGGTTTTTGGTCATTGAAGAGGGCCTTCATACCTTGTCTGATGGGCGAGATCTGGAAGCGGGGCTGGTGTCAACGAATCATCGCTGGAAGACAGTGAAGCTAGACCAGTATTTTGAATCAGCACCCGTTGTGATTTCTGTTGCTCAGACTGCCAAGGGATCCGATCCGATTGTGACCCGGCAAGATGATGTTCGGCCGGGAAGTTTTAGAGTAAAGTTGGAGGAGGAAGAGGCGATAGATAGCGGTGGTCACTATTCGGAGTCTATTGGCTATGTCGCGTTTGATGTTTCGGCTGCCGTCGTTCCGCAGGCTGCACAGGGACAGCCTCTTCACGGCCTTAGCGAGCAAGAGCGGGTCAGGTTTTTTGCCGGGAAAGCGGCGTTTGTCCTAGATGTCTCTCGAGGTGGATCCAATGCTCGAAATCCAGCGGGGCCACTGGCCAATCAGACAAGCTGTGTTTCTTGCCATAGTGCGGCCAATTTTGTTGGCGGATCCCAAAATGGTATTTCGCAGAGTGCGACGCGATTTGGTGCCGAGACCGACAGCGGGTTTGATCCGCTGGAGCATCTTGGTGGGTCGTTATTGCAGAGAATCGCGATAGGGGAGTGTGAACATGAGCAAGTCCCACCGGAAGCGACGGTCACGACCGTACGGATTACTCCACCCGTTTTTGGCAGTGGGCTCATCGAGTCGATCGCTGACGGAGACATTGTCGCCAATCGAAATCGTGCCAGAGAAGAGCATCCGCATACCGGGGGAGCTGTGCATAGGGTCAAATTACTAGAAAACCTGGACGCACCTTTGCGGGTCGGTCGCTTCGGGTGGAAGGCGCAACTTGCCACGACGCTTTCGTTTGCTGCGGATGCGGCCAACAACGAGATGGGGATTACCAACGCGATTCTTCGTGAGGAAAATCAACCCAATCGACCAGCTGGGGCGGGCCCTTGCGATGATGGTGTCCGCGATCCGGACGATGAAAACGCGCTCGGCGGGACGTTTGTCACGGACCTGCGAGATTTTATGTTCTTTTTGGCACCCCCACCGCAAACGCCCAAGAGTGGCATGCGTGGCGAACAAGTCTTTATCGACATTGGTTGTGCAACCTGTCATACGCCGTCTTTTACAACGCCAGTATCCACTGCGGAGCCAGCATTGCGCCAAAAGACCGTGAAGGCATACTCCGACTTCTTGTTGCACAACATGGGGACCCTTGGGGATGGGATTGTCCAAGGACAGGCAAAACAGAAAGCAATGCGAACTCCTCCGCTTTGGGACCTCAAGCATCGTCAGCTCTTGCTTCATGACGGAAGAGTTTTTACCTTTCAGGGGCTTTCTGTGGCTGTTCGTGAGGCGATCACGGCGCACGAAGAAAGTCCGCAGGCGCGCTCGTCAGCCGTTAATTACAGTCGTCTTTCGCAGGCTGACAAGGATGATCTCGACGCGTTTTTTCGGTCTTTGGGAAGAAGAGAATTTGACCATGACGATTCGAACGTCATTGACGCCATGGATTTTGCATCATTTGCGCAATGTATGAAGGACTCTGAGCAAGGGTATAGTCCTGATCATCCGTGCGCGGTTTCGGATATTGATCAGGACGGCGATGTCGATGGGAAAGATCTAAATTCGTTACTTCTTGTTTATCAAGGACCGGTCAGAGACTGCCAGTGCAACGGTATTATGGATTTGCGTGAGATCCTGGCGGGTGCGGCCTCCGACGCCAATGGTGATGCTAGTCCCGATGTCTGTCACGTCAATGTTCATTTGTTTTACGCCGCAAGTCTTCATTACTGATGGTCGTTTTGAGGTCGGATTAACCATCTTTGGCGCGGCGCCAGGGGCAGATGTCGAGTTCATTTACAGTTTTGAAGGCCAGGGAAATGGGCCAGATTTTGGGAATACGCTTTGTCTCAATTTGAAACACCATAAGTCCTTTGGAACAAAGGTAGCGACCTCAGGCGGACGGGCAAATATCTCTGGAAAGGGGGTAGTCCCAGATGGGGCAACGCACATCACATTCCAAGTTGGCGTCTCCAACAATGGCCGTGGTACGCAAAAATCCAATGTTGTAACCGTGCAGCTCAACGATCCGCGTCCATAACAAGCTAGTTGGCAACGAGGGAAATGCCAAGAATCCATCCATTTGCGCCGCGGGTGAGCTGCTTGATTTGGGGTTGGATCACCCGACCTGCTTGGCCATCGAGTCGTTTGAGCTGAAAACTGGGGATTTGAATTGTTGGCAGATCGCCAAATACCCGCTCGACAACCCCTGGGACCGCTGCGCGCATGAGCTCGAGCACGACTTGATGGTTTGCAAGCTGATTGAGCTGATCAAATTCGACGTCGAGAATGGTTGGTGGGCGTGTTGTGTCGGGCTTTAGCCGAAGCTCACTTTTTCCCGTTTGGGTAAGAACGACAGGGGTGCGGGCGGCAGTCCAGGCTTTCATGTCACCGACTGTGGCGACATCGATATCCATCTCGATCCCACCGACGTCAAATCGAGCACCTTCGGCCCCCCACTCCAAGAGTGGTGGCAAACGCAGCGTAATCGTAACCTTGTTTAGTTTTGAATACGGGAATTGGAGTTCGGGTAACCCGAGCTGTTCGAGTTGCTTTTGGGTGAAAACAAGCTTGTGGAGGTTGCCAGCGTCCCAGGTAGCAAAGGCATACTGGTTGAGCAGCGCAGGACCAATGTCCGCAAACAGACCTGGGCCGTTGTTTGTGGCCGGCGTTGTTCGGGCCAGAACCCCGTGATTGTTTTTGGCCAAGCGAGGGGCTTGGGCACGGATTTTCGTCGCGTAACGAAGTATAAGGGATTGACCATTCACCGCAATCGATTGGATCTGTGTCTCTTGCGCAAGTGGGTGGGCGAAATGCACAGCCAAACTTGGTTTGAGATCCGCGATCAACCGAGAAAATACAGTCTGTGCGGCGGCCTGCGCAGCTTGCTCTACGGTTGGTGGGATGGCATCGCGGAACTGCTTGGCTACCTGTGTGGCAATCTTGTCGATCAATCCAATCGATACATCAATATCGGGATCGGGAATGTCGACAACGGGATTGATGAGGGTGACGCCGGCGTTTGAGACAGAAAGGTCTCCTGTGATGGTGATCGCGCGATAGATCGCTGTTCCGCCGACAGGCAATCCGATGCTTTTTGCTTTGAACTGGACCTGGACATCTTCGAGTCTGGCGCGAAGGGATAAGTGTGGTGCTTTGAAATCGAGGCCGACCGCTACTTTTGATGCCGCTGCTGAGCGTACGGTGACCGTTACTGGGATCAGTCCAACTGTGGCCTTGATCGGATCCGAGATAAATTGACTTAGGTCTGCATCTACGAGCAGTTCCTCGATAAGCCTGGCGACCGAAGTATTGGCTTTGGATAGTGCACTGGACAATACATCATGGCCGAGCGTGACGATCATCGTGTCAGTATGGAATTTATCTTTAGGGAGAAATTCTCCCTGATGCCACGACCGGACGGCAACGAGTGGGTCTCCGGGGATTTCGGCAACTGCGAAGCCGAGCCCGTTTACCTCAGGTAGGTCGACTGAGAAGGGGCTTCCACCGGAGACCGCCTTGCCGTTGATGCGAATCGTATCGGATGGTGCTTCAACGGCCGCTTGGTTTTGCGCGGAAGGGGCCAGCATCGCGCCGCGCGCCGGTTGATGGATCGAGATCTTTGAGGCGACGCTGCAGCCCACCAATGTGGCGGCGATTGGGAGCAAAAAGGACAAAGATCGAGTCATGCGATATTGGGGGAAGTTCATCATGGGAAGCTCGGGTTTGCAACGGTTGTGCCATTTGTAAGTGTTTGGAATAGTTTGGTTCGTGGTAAATATACCCATGAACAGTCGGATTCTATTGGTATCCTTTTGGCTTCACCCATGCATGCGGGCGAACAAGGTTTGATAGGAAACGACAATGACAGCGACAATTGAGACGACCCTAGAGGAAACACCAATCGGTCCAATCCGTTTGATAGCAAACAGTGAGACCCTTGTGGGGGTGTATTTTGCGGGCCATCGCGGGGCTCCTCAATTGCAGCCGAAGCAGACGGGAAGACACGCCATTTTGGATCACGCTAAGCGCGAACTCTTAGAGTATCTGGCCGGACAGCGCCAGGCGTTTGCAACCCCTCTATCGGCGGAGGGAACGCTGTTTCAAAACAAAGTTTGGCAGGGGTTAACTGCAATCGCATATGGCGATCGCATCTCGTACGCGGAGCTGGCGCAGCGGATCGGTGCGTGTGGGTCAGCGAGGGCTGTTGGAACCGCGAACGGAAAAAATCCGCTATCGATCTTTGTTCCCTGCCACCGTGTGATTGGTACTTCAGGACAGCTTGCTGGCTATGCCGGAGGCGTCGCTGCCAAGCGGTGGTTGCTCGCCCACGAGCATCAGGTCCTGTGCAAAGCGAATCCGAATACGCTATTGATGGAGGCGGTCTAGAACGCCAATCGGTTTGAATTCCCCCCAACTGTCCGGGGTTCGTCTGCTGTGAATAGATCGTGTCGCATGTATTGAATGTTTCGAGACATTTGCCTCTCAGCCTATCATTGGGATGACGAGCAGTAGTCTCGTTTTCGCTGTACCTACTTTGTCTTACCTGTGAATTGGGTGCTTGCCGGCTACCAACTCTGCATCAGATTGCTTGATCGGTGTTCGTGGAAAGTTGGTACACTATTGTGAATGGGGATGGGTGCAATCGTTCGTCGCTTGTTATCACCGTTTAAGGAGGCATCTGAATCGATGAGGACCCCGGTAGCGACAGATTTGTCCGGTGCTCTATTGAGCGGGCGATATGAGCTCGTAGAACTTCTTGAACAGGACGGCGATTTTCAATTTTATCGTGCGCGACACAACGTTATCGAAAAAGAGTTTGTTTTGCGATTGCTCTTGCGCCAATGTATGACGCCACTGGTTCGAGAGCAGTTTACGGCGCAGGCACTTCGGTGGTCATCGTCAAAGACAGATAGGGGATTTCAGCTTGCCGATTATGGCGAGTGTGACGAAGGAATGTATACCGTGGAGTCCGAACCGAACAACGAGTAGTGTTTCCCCCCGGCTCTGGGGGACTCTTTGGTCGGTGCCATGGATGTCTAGAACCGAATGCTGTGACGAGGTCGACAACAGTGGCATAATCGTTGGATGCACGCCAAGAGTCTCAGCTCGATCGATCTCAATCTTCTGTTGGCACTAGATGCTTTGCTAGATACCCAAAGCGTCACTGCTGCTGCGAAGCGAGTGCATTTATCTCAACCGGCAATGAGTCGGGCCCTCGCGCGGTTGCGCGACCAGCTAGATGATCCCTTGATGGTTCGTCAGGGTAGCAACATGGTCCCAACGCCGTTTGCGATCCAGCTGCGTCCGCGGTTGAGAGATGCTCTTCATCGATTGGAGCGGCTGCTGAAAGAGCGCGAGGCGTTTTCACCAGCGACTTCGACTGCTGTTTTTCGCATCGCTTGCATGGATTTTGCGCAACTCGTATTTCTACCCGGTGGTCGTACCCGAATGGCGGCAGAAGCGCCTGGCGTAGAGGTGGTTGTGCAGCCTTATCGTGAACCCTATGAACCGCTTCTGGAGAGCGGTGACGTCGATTTGGTCGTCGGGGCAAGGTTGCCCGCGCATGACTGGGTGGCGCACGCAAGCCTTTTTGAGAATCATCATCTATGCCTCGCCGCCCAGGGCAATCCGTGGTTGCAAGAGCCAACGCTTGAGCGGTTTCTTGCGAGTCCGCAATTGATGGTAAGTATGGGGGGTCAGGAGCGGGGGTTTGTCGATGAAGTATTGGCCGCTCAGGGACATTCTCGGAAGGTGTGCATGCGGGTTCCAGACTTTTTAGGCGCAGTCGTCCTTGCGGCGCAAACAGATCTGCTTTTAGTTGTTCCGCAACTGGTTGGTTTACGAGCAGGGGAGCTACTACCGGTAGACACCAGGCCTGTTCCGATCGCGTTGCCGGCGACACCAATATTTATGATGTGGCATAAAAGTCGCTCGGATCACGCTCCGCTGTCTTGGTTTCGGACCACGATACAAGATGCCGTCCAGTCAGAGGTTGAACGGTTGGTTGGCTTGGGCAAGGGATGACAACCGTTTAGAATGGTTTTAGATGCTGGTCTGCGGTGGCGCCGATCCAGGTCGGGCGATTATAGTTTGCGTCGGCGTCTCCTTGGTGGCAAATCGCACACGAAATACCAGTGTTGATGATTTGCGACGTCGCCGGATCGACCGGTTGCCCTGGAGTCACAGCAGCACGGAACCGATCCACGTTGATATCGATGTTTTCAATTCGTTCCTCTAGCAGTGTTTTGAATGGCCAGGTGTCATAGTGCTCTAGCAATGTTGCATTTTTATACAGGATCGCGGCAGTGGCGACGTCGCCGGACTTTACCAGTGCGTCCGCCATGATTAGGAAGAATCCCTCCAAATTATAGGGGGCGATCCAACTGTCCCAGCAAGCTCGGTCTCTTCCTTCGAGGGTCTGTTGCTCGAGGTATGGCGTCCAATCTGGATTTTCTCGGTCGACCTGTTTGTTGGCACAGACATCCAAATTGGCCCAATAGCTTTCGACCGCTTGCGCGAAGGGGTCTGACTGATGCGGGGGCCGCGTCGGGGCCATAGGCCGCACCGAAGAGCGCCCACTCTGGCCACATCGTAACGGATGCGGAGATATCTGCGCGGGATTGGTCGAGCACATTTTGATCTTGTGTTGCCTGACCAAGCGCTTGGCGCGTATAGCCAAGAAAACCGCGGATTCGCGGCTCCTCAGGGGCTAGGGCCACAGCAGTAGTAAACGATGTTTCTGCGGATTTCATATGATCGATTGCCGTCTCGGGCGCAACAGTTCCGCGTGCCGTACCTTCCGCGAATGCCCAAAAATGCGCCCAGCCTAAATGCGCGACCGAGTAAGCGTCCTCGGGGTCTTCCTCAACCGCACTTTCTAAGGCGACAATGACATCATCGAAATTTTGATCTTCTGGGTTGTGGATCAGTTTCCAAAAAGTATTGTCGGATTCAACTGCTATCGAGCTACGCTCGCTGCCATCATCGCCACATCCCACTGCGATCAATATAGTCGCAACTATCGTAATTGCGTTTTTCATCTCGTATCTCCATTGCTAGGAAAGAAATCTAAGGTCTCGCTCCTAGCGTAGACGGAGTTCTCTGGCATGAAAAATGCGTAGTTGTGATGGCCCCATGCGGCGCGTGCATAGGTTGGGGAGCTATCTGTTTTTAGGGTGGCTTGCAAACAACTTGACCAAGTGCGCGCGCTCGCGCCGAAGAGGCGAATCGGCTAGCTCTCTGGGGGTTCTTCCTTGAATGTCTGGGGCATCTGGATTCGCGCCGAATTTCAGCAGCAACGCGGCGGCCTCTGGTTGATCGGCTAACACGGCGCAATGGAGAGGGCTACATTCCCATTCACCATAACATTGAGAAACGTTGGCCCCTGCTTCCAAGAGATGACGCAGGATATCGGTGTTGCCTATTTCTGCGGCATGTTGGAGGGCGCTGGTTTCATCGCCAGATGCCCATTCGGTAAGATTGGGCGATGCTCCCGCATGCAAGAGCATGGTTAGGGCAGAACTGTTTTGGTCGCTGATCGCACAAAAGAGTGCGGTTTGACTGCCTTCGCCTTCCCTCTGGTCCGGGTTAGCGCCACGGGCAATCAGGAGCGTAACGATGTCCCAGCAACTAGACATTGCGGCCTCTTGAATGACCGAGAAACCAAATGCAGTTGCATTCGGATCCGCTCCGAGGTTGAGTGCCTGTTTCGCGGCACACAAATCTCTAGCCTCGATGGCCGCGAATAGTTTTGAGATGGCTGTAGGGAGGGACTTCATGCGATGGTGAAGCGCGGAAGACTCACGAGGCAAGTGTTTCGCGGGCTTGTTTGGCCAAGGCCACAAGTGCAACGCGGGCGTCTTTGGCAGTGGATATGGAGGCGGGAAATGCGATCCGAATCGGGCGCGGGCCTGCTTTTGTAGTGGCAGACATCTCGAAACCGTAACGGTCAATCCCCGTCATCACGGCGGCCGTTGTATCGGTTGCGCGACTAAAAGCTTTGCAGTAGAGGACCATCGTGTCTGCGTGGTCCTGATTCATGTGGTCAATGATATCTTGCTGACACGATGACAATGGGTCGGTGGTGGCGGCATCCCAGTCTTGGCGATCCACCCAGGACATGCGGCCAAAGCCTCCAATATAGCGAATCGATTCAACGCGCAGCTGCCAAAGTGCGAAATCCTTAAATCCAGCGTAGTAGGCCGCGTTGGGATGTACGTCGAGATAGGTATCGAGAATCGATTTGTGATGCTCGGCGGAGCCTAAGCATTCGGCGCTTCCGAGGAGCGTGACGCGACCATTTGCGAGCGCATCTTTGTCTACGCTCTCAACAATCAGAAGCGACGCGCGAGGGTCTGCCCGCATGTTTTTGGTGTGCTCGGCGAGTTCGCTGATGAGAAACACAGGCGTGTTGCCAGAAAGCGCAAATGCAACAAAAGAGCCGTAAGGAAATCCTGCTGGTTCGCGCGCCACCGTGCACAACGTACCCGTGGCAGGGCCGTTGGCGAGGGTAAGTGCACGCTCGGCGTGGCTCGGTGTCGGAATATCGGGGTCGTAGAGAAGTTCTTGGGATTTTCCACTGGTGGCGTGGGCATCGTTGCTCATGCAGTGATTGGACCCCGAGCGCGCGTGTTTTGCAATCGGAACTCCGCCTAGTTTGTGCTGTGATGGGAGTAGATCCAGCCGGGCGCGTCGTCCGGGATAACACCGGAAAGGCAGTCCGCACGCAAGGCACGCTCGCGTTGTCCAAGCAACACGATCGCATCGCGGACACGATCGGCGGTTTGTTTGTATAGCGCGGCACGAGGTTTCTTGGTTGCAAACTCGCTATAGTCTACGGGATCGCCGAAACAGGCGATGACCGGATCGGTATTTTGCACCCCGGGTTGATAGTTTTTGCGGACTTGGCTGATAAAATGGTTGGACATGCCGTTGATGAACAGAGGGATGACGATCGCTTTGGACTTCAGAATGATCTCGCCAATTCCCGGTTGTGCGGGAAGGATTTCGTAAGGGTCTTCGCCTTTGCCTCGAGTTCCTTCTGGATGAACCCCGACGAGGGCTTGGGGATCTTGAAGATAGTCGATGAGGCAGTCCAAGGATTGGCGATTCATGGCCGCTTTGTGGGCGCCGCGAAAAATCGGCGGGTACATCGTGCCCCCGGTGACAAATAGATTGAGTGCGATGCCTGCGGGGTGCTCATAGAAGAAATTGGAGCGGACGGGAAAGAACATTTTTCGAGTCCAGCTGAGGCCGGCTTCGTAGAGCCCAAGCATGGCGATATACTGATCAAAGAATGTACGGTGGTTGGTTGCCAAGACAACGCCACGATCTGGATTCAAATGAATGATTTTCTCGGCGCCGTCGAGGTACAAACGTCGGCTTACTGTGCGGTAGACGAGGGCTTGGCCAACGGTCCGGAGAAATTTGTATTGCAACCATTTGGGGGCAGGGTGTTCGTTGGTAAATCTCAAGAGCTTGCAGGCAACGGATTCGATCTTGGTCAGTTCCGGCAAGGTATTCGCGGGCATGGCGGATACATAACACGGTCAAAAAACGTGCTAGGAATTATCGGATTTGGGGGTAAATGTTGGGGATGCTGGCCCTCTTCGGTATTTGTTCTTGATTGCTTTAAAAAATAATCGTAGAGTTTAGAAATGCTACTTCAAAGGAATTTGAGCTATAAGATACTAAAATTGCTAGATCTCTTTCCTGTGGTGGCAATTATTGGTGTGCGCCAATCTGGTAAAACCGAATTAGTAAAGTCGCTGAGGCCAACGTGGCAGTATTTTGATCTCGAAAAACAAGATGATTTTGAGCTGATTTCTCGTGATCCAGTCCTATTTTTCGACCGCTATCCGAGCGACCTAATCCTGGATGAAGCACAAGAATCACCCGAATTATTTAAAACGCTTCGAGGGGTCATTGACCAAAATCGATCAGAAAAAGGCCGTTTTCTCATTACAGGTTCTAGTAGTCCAGAACTGCTGCAAAACATCTCTGAATCACTCGCCGGGCGTATTGCGATTATTGAACTTGGCACACTGAAGCTAAATGAGCGTTATCAAAAACCGATGAGCGCTATCTATCAGCTCTTCGCGCAAAACCAACCTATAGCATCTATTCTTTCATCTCTTGGCCCAGTTTGCAGTCAGAATCAACTCTTCCAAGGTCTGCTTCTAGGAGGGTATCCCGAACCGACTATCAAAAGCGATCCATTCTTTTTTAGGAACTGGATGGAGAACTACTTTGCAACTTATGTAAACCGGGATATCCGTAAACTCTTCCCGCGTCTGGATATTGTACGGTTTCGTCGTTTTCTGGGATTGCTGGCAAATCTTTCTGGAACGATCGTGAAAAAGAGCGATATTGCCGCGAGTATCGATATCAGTGAGCCCACGGTAAAAGACTATATCGATATCGCCGATGGAACTTTTATTTGGCGAACAGTCCGGAGTTTTGAACACAATGTAAAAAAAGCAATTGTTAAAATGCCGAAAGGACACTTGCGCGACACAGGCCTTACCCACTTTATTTTGAAAATTGATTCTGAGGACAAGCTTTTTGCACACCCCATAATCGGACGCACGTTTGAATCTTTCGTGATAGAGGAAATTATCAAAGGGGTAGCCGCTAGTGAGGCGAGCGCGTGGAGTTATCATTACTATCGAACCCGCGCCAAATCTGAAATTGATCTTGTACTCCATGGAGCGTTTGGAGTGATTCCCTTTGAAATCAAGTTTGGAACAAAGGTGCCAGCAAAAAATATCAACACACTCAAACGATTTGCGAAAGAACATTCCTCTCCAGTAGGTTTCGTTATTAACAATGGGGCTCGGGTTGAACAGTTGGCCGAAAACATCTTTCAGATTCCCGCCAATTATCTATAGGTCTTGCGCGCGGATTTCCCGTAGAAATACGTGAATCCGTGTCACAGAGAGCGAGCCCGCTTCCGCAAGTCCGGAACTAGGTGACTGGTGTCAAACATCCTCCGGCTGCAAATTCACCATGTACGTCGCTAACACGCCACAATATGTAGCCCCGTATTTCAATACGCGTCTACATATTGTGCGCGTTAGCAACGCACTTGGCGAATTTTCGCTTCGAAGTCTGTTTAACATCAGCCACCAGGAAGCGAGTGACTTGTGTTTTGTGTGGGTGCTGAGTATGACCAAGACGTGAAAAGTCCTCGAGCTCGGATCGTCGCGCTGTGCCGTCAATTCTACACCCAGGGGTGGGTGTCTGGAACGGGCGGGGGATTGAGTATTCGCGATGGGCAAAGCGTGTTTATGGCACCCAGCGGGGTGCAAAAGGAGATGCTCCACGAGGATGATCTGTTTGAGCTAACGATGCAGGGTGATGTTGTGTCCCGTCCGGATGATGCTTCTTTTGCGCTCAGTGCGTGTGCCCCGCTGTTCTTTCACGCATTTCGCATGCGGGATGCCGGGGCCGTGATCCATAGCCATAGTGTAAATGCGTTGCTGGCCTCCTTAGGCGACACCAACTGCTTTGCGGTCACACATCTAGAGATGCAAAAGGGGATATCCGGAGTTGGGTTTCATGATCGGCTAGAAGTGCCTATCATCGAAAATACAGCACACGAGTGTGACCTGGCCGATGCGATGGCCGATGCGATGCTTCGGTTTCCGCGTAGCCACGCAGTGCTTGTGCGTCGACACGGTGTCTATGTGTGGGGGGATAGTTGGCAACAGGCCAAGACGCATGCCGAGTGCTACGACTACCTGTTTGAGGCAGCTGTTAAGATGCGTCAATTGGGGATCGATCCGGGAAAAACGCCGCAAGGAGGAGATCTATGAAAGCAAATTGGCTTGAGGAAGATGGCGCAGTGGGAGGTTCGATGGACACTGAATCCCTGCAACGCGAAGGGATTGTCTACGAATTTGTCGATCCCAAGGATGCCGCTGCCAAACAGCGAGCGCTGGATCGTTTAAAGATGGAGCGCGGCTATCCTGAGCAGGATGAAGTCGCGTTAACCCCGAGCACCCCAGATTTGCAGAATATCTGTGCCAAGTTTGTCAAAGAGCATTTTCATGACGAGGACGAGGTGCGGTTTGTTCTTGATGGGGCTGGTGTGTTCGATATTCGATCCCGCGGAGATCGATGGATGCGCGTACGCGTCGAATCTGGAGATCTGATAGTCGTGCCGGCGCGTCGGCATCATCGTTTCATGCTGACCGATACAAATCAGATCCGTTGTGTCCGTTTGTTTCGCGACGCGAGTGGTTGGGTGCCGCATTATCGGCATCGGAACGAAGGTCAATAAAACACTAGGAGTGACCCAGGCGTGATGATAAGACCCGGGAGTGCCAGCCTGTGAGATCATCCCGAAGAAACCAAAGGGGCGAGGTCCTAGCGCTGTGATCCGCGGATTCCGGCAGGGTGAGCGGAGTTCCGACCGAACAAGGTGTATTGAATTGCGATTCTCGTCCCGAATTCGCAATATTTTCTATCTGCGCGAGTTGGTCCCGCCTTGTCTTGACACACCCCGGCCTGCACCGTATTTTCGCGCCGCTTTCTACAGCCCATAAGTTACCGATGTCACTAGAGTTCTCTCCAGAAGCCAAGGCAAAGATCGATGCGTTGTGCCAGCGTTATCCAGGCAAGCAACCTGTTGTAATGGCGGCTCTCCATCTCGCGCAAAAGGAATTTGGATCGTTAACCGATGACGCAATGCGTTTGGTTGCCAAGACTTTGGATCTTTCCGTCCCGCATGTGTTTGGTGTCGCCACGTTTTACACTATGTATCGGCGCAAACCGGTGGGAAAAAACGTGCTGCGTGTTTGCACAAACGTCTCTTGCATGCTCCGAGGCGCTTACGAGGTACTCGAGAAGTTTCAGAACAAGCTCGGTATCGAGCCGGGCGGAAGCACCGATGAGTTTCATCTTGTTGAAGAAGAGTGCATTGCCGCTTGTGCAAATGCACCGGCAGTCGTGTGCGGGACGAAGTATTTTCTTGATGTGCAGCCAGAACAGGTCGAGGAGATTCTTGCGTATCTAAAAGAGTCTCCGCATCCCGAGTCGGAGATTGTGTAGATGCCCGCTGAAATTGGGACAAAGGTTCTCACCACCCACTTCGGAAACGAGGATATCAAGCGAATCGACTCATACGAGCGAGTTGGTGGATACGAGGGCATGCGAAAGGCGCTTAAAATGGCGCCTGCGGATATTCTCGCTGAGGTCAAGGTCTCCAATTTGCGGGGGCGCGGGGGCGCGGGATTTCCCACTGGCGTCAAGTGGGGGTTCTTGCCAAAGGATGCCGACGAAATCTATCTCGTGGCAAACGCAGATGAGTCCGAGCCAGGAACGTGCAAGGACCGTGAGATTTTGTATTGGACTCCACATCAATTGATCGAGGGGATGATTATTTCCGCCTGGGCCATTGGGGCGAAGGGACACAACTACATTTATATTCGCGGAGAGATGATGCGCGAGTACGTTGTGGTTCAACGCGCCATCGAGGAAGCCTATGGACGAGGGTATCTGGGCAAAAATATTCTTGGTAGTGGATTCGATTGCGACCTCACGCTGCACCGAGGTGCGGGGGCGTATATTTGCGGTGAGGAGACAGCGCTTCTCAATTCGCTCGAAGGCCTTCGTGGTCAACCACGATTAAAACCGCCGTTTCCAGCCATCAAAGGGCTTTTTGATAAGCCTACCATCGTCAATAACGTCGAGACCCTTTGCAATATCCCGCACATCGTTACCAAGGGTGGGCAGTGGTTTGCAGATTTGGGCGTGGGGCGCTCTGGTGGGACTCGTATTGTCTGCGTGTCGGGTCATGTCAATCGTCCCGGTGTTTATGAATTGCCGATGACCATCACCTTTAATCAGTTGATCGATGATGTTTGTGGCGGCGTTTGGAAAGATCGCAAAGTGAAGTGTGTAATTCCTGGCGGTTCCTCGATGCCGCCGCTAACGGCAGACGAACTTGATGTCCCGGTAGAATTTGACGCTCTGATGAACGACGAACGGATTCGCCCCTGCGAGGTAAAGGAGGGGGAGATGTTTGATATGGGGGGCGGGCGTTTACTGCGGACCATGGCGGGATCTGGTGGCATTGTTGTCATTGATGATCACACGGACATCGTTGCGGTCATCGCGAGGATTTTGCAATTTTATCATCACGAGTCATGTGGCCAATGTACCCCCTGCCGTGAGGGCACTGGGTGGCTTGCGACTGTTTGTAAGCGGCTCGCGCAGGGGCGTGGCAAAGCGAGCGATGTCAATCTGATCGCAACCATTGCCGATGGTATCGCGGGCAATACAATCTGTGCCCTGGGCGAAGCCGCAGCATGGCCCATGCTGGGATTTTTGACGAAGTTTCGCTCTGAGTTTGTCGCCAAAAGCCGTTCGGCCGAGCGGGGGGCAGCATGATTGTCGCGTTATCGGGAGCCGTTGCTGGAAGTCTTATCGCCATGGCCGCTGGAGGAATCTCGCCCGGCTCCTTCCCCGATCACAGTGCCTTCCCCGATCAAAGTGTCTTTGAGGCTGCGTTCTTCTGGTTATTTGCCTTTGTTGTCGTGGGTGGATCTATATTTGTCGTCACGCGCCGCAATTTGATTGCTGCGGTGATGGGCATGGTTGGGCTGTTTATCGCTGTCGCCGCGGTGTACGTGATGCTCCACGCTCAGTTTCTCGCTGCGATGCAGGTTTTGGTCTACGCCGGCGCGATCATGGTATTGTTTGTGTTTGTCGTGATGATCCTCAATCGCCCCGAGGATGATCCCTGGGTGCGCCAGGGGGCAATCGGGAAAGCAATTGCGATCGGTGGTGCTGGCTATCTATTTGTACGGATTGCGCAAGTGTTGTGGTCAGTTGGACCGCAAGGGCACGAGCTCCAGCCCAATGAAATGTTTGGATCGACGGTAGCAATGGGGCGTGTGCTATTTACCGAATATCTATTCCCATTTGAAGCAGTGTCGTTGGTGCTATTGATCGCTGTCGTAGGGGCAATTGCGATCGTTCGGGCAAAACCGCAGACAAACGCTTCAGAACAGGCATCGGAGTAGACGGCGATGAGTTTTCTATATCCGATCACCTACGGTCACTTTCTCGTCCTCGCTGCGATGATGTTTACCATTGGCGCCCTTGGTGTATTGCTCAGGCGCAATGCTCTCATTGTGATGATGGCTATAGAGCTCATGCTCAATGCGGCCAATCTAACCATTCTCACCTTTGCTAGGATGCATGGCGGTTTGGGTGGTCTTAGTGGGCACGCTTTCTCCTTTATTGTCATCGCTGTGGCAGCTGCGGAGGCAGCTGTTGGTCTCGCCATTGTTGTCGCAGTGTTTCGCAATCAACAGCATATAGATATTGACCGTCTCAATGAACTTAGGCGTTAACGTGGTTTGACTGAACCAATGGCTTCCAATAACTATTTATTGCTCATTCCGCTGCTTCCTCTTTTGGGCGCCGCTTTCCATTTACTGATTGGACGACGGATCGGCAAGGGATTGCTTGTCAATCTCGTGGCAGTCGGGACGGTCGCCTGCTCGCTTGGTATTGCGTTTTCGCTCGTCACCGGTCAGTTGTGGGAGCTGTTTTGGATGTGGAAGGCTGGTGGTGGGGTCGCACCGGCAATCGAGCAAACCGTCTATACGTGGATCGAGGTTGGCTCTCTGAAGCTCGACTTGGCTTTCCGGTTGGACACGATGTCGGCAGTGATGGTCTTGATCATCACCTTCGTCGGCCTACTGATTCATATTTACTCTATCGGCTATATGGCTGATGATCCGCGCTACGCGACGTACTTCGGTTATCTAAATTTGTTTACCGGATCGATGTTGATCTTGGTACTCGCGGCCAATCTTCCTGTGATGTTTATCGGCTGGGAAGGGGTTGGAATGTGTTCCTACCTTTTGATTGGGTTTTGGTTTGACAAGGAAGCAAACGCAAATGCCGGTCGTAAGGCATTCATCGTCAATCGCGTTGGCGATTTTGCGTTTTTGCTTGGGATGTGCCTTTTGTTTTGGGAAACGGGCACGCTGACCTTTAGCGAGTTTACAGAACCAGCTGCAGTGGATGCATTTGGACGCTCTTCGTTCGGTGGGGGGAGCGTTGCTCTTGTCGCTGGGATTTTGCTGTTTATTGGGGCGTGCGGCAAATCAGCGCAGATTCCGCTATATGTCTGGCTTCCCGATGCGATGGCAGGCCCAACGCCAGTGTCAGCACTGATCCACGCTGCAACGATGGTCACTGCTGGTGTCTATATGATTGCGCGGTTATCGTTTTTATACATGAGCTCGACGGCGGCGATGGCGGTTGTTGCTGGTGTTGGTGCGCTCACGGCGTTGTTTGCGGCGATGATGGCCTTGGCACAGACCGATCTAAAAAAGGTGCTGGCCTATTCGACGGTCTCGCAACTTGGGTTTATGTTTGTTGGCGTCGGTGTTGGCGCCTATGTCGCTGGGATATTTCATCTGTTAACCCACGCGTTTTTTAAAGCGGGGTTGTTTCTCGGTGCAGGGTCGATTATGCACGCGATGAGTGGCTCTGGTGATATCAGCAAAATGGGCGGTTTGCGCAAAAAACTGCCGATTACCCACATTACCTTTCTGATCTACTGTCTGGCGATTGCTGGGATTGTGCCGTTCTCGGGATTCTTTTCCAAAGATGAGATTCTTGCGTCGGCATTTTTTAGCGATGCACCGGGTTGGGTGTCGGCATATGGCAAGATTTTGTGGTTTGTGCTCTCGCTCGCGGCTCTCGGGACCGCATTCTATATGTTCCGTCTATACCATTTGGTTTTTAGTGGTTCTACTTGTCGGGCCGATGCCGAGACCCAAGCGCATATTCATGAATCACCCGCGTCCATGACAATGCCGTTGGCGATTCTCGCAGCATTTACGTGTGTGCTTGGGGTGATAGGTCTGCCGCATCTTAAGATCTTCGAAGAAATGGGCATCGCGAACCTTCTTGGCGCTTGGATTTCACCGTCGGTGTTTCCATACTCGGTGAGCGGCGTTGTTGCTTCGGTCAGTGACGCTCATCACTCTGGAGGGGCGATTCTTGCGTTGATGGGAATCGCGTTTGCCGTGGCGGTGGTCGGTATTCTGATCGCTACTATGATCTATCGCCATGGTCCATCGCAGTCTTTGGAGCAGAGGGTCGCGGCTGGGGGCACCTTTGCGGCGATTCACCGCATAGCGAAAGACAAATTTTATGTCGATGAGCTGTATGAGGCTGTCATTCTCCAACCGTTTCGATGGACGGCAAAGGTTACGTTTGAGTTTGTCGATCGATTTTTGATCGATATCCTTTGTGTCAGAGGAGCTGCGTTTGCTGTCGATCTCTTGGGCGGCGTGGCCAGGTGGTTCCAAAATGGGCGAGTGCAGCGGTATATGGTGGGCATGCTCGCCGGAAGTGCAGTCATTCTGCATTTTGCCTGGTCCTCTCCTGAAGTTGATTTTGCCTACGAGGAAATGACCGATACCGACGGGAATCCGACGGGGCAAGTGCGATTCCGCCCGAAGGTTGGACGGGGGCCGGGTGCGCAGGGTGCCAAAATAGAGTGGTTCTTTTCGGTCTATTCTGATGGTAGCAAGGCCGACTCTACGGTCGCGCAACCACTGCACGTGTTTCCGTCACCAAACCACTACGAGGTTACGATGAGATGGACGGCAGCCTCCGTCGGCGAGCCAATCGAGGTCAGAAAGAACATCATTGTCCGCGGACCGCGTGATTTGGATGGAGAGATCCAATGAGTTTATTGTTGCCAGTAATCGTTGGGCTTCCGCTTCTTGGGGCAATTTGGGTCATGCTATTGCCGCGCAACCAAAATGAGCTCCACCGTGGTTTTGGTCTGGGATTTTCGATCCTCACGTTGATTGTATCGTTGTTTTTGCTAAAGTTTTTTAACGACGATTTTGGTGGGTTTCAGTTTGTTTTGAGCAAAGAATGGGTTGCTGGGTTAGGGATCCATTTTACGCTAGGGGTAGATGGGATTTCGTTGTGGCTCGTAATTCTAACGACGTTTTTGACGCCAATCGTTCTTTTGTCGGCACATGGTTCGGTCGGCGTACGGGTTCGGGAGTTTGTCGCTGCAATCCTGATTTTGGAGACAGGAATGTTGGGGGCATTTCTCGCCTTGGATCTGTTTTTGTTCTATGTCTTTTGGGAATTGATGTTGATCCCAATGTATCTACTGATTGGGATTTGGGGAGGACAACGACGGGTTTTTGCATCCATTAAGTTTGTCCTTTACACGATGGTTGGCTCGCTGTTGATGTTGGTAGCCATCTTCTATCTGTACGTCCAGTATGGGAATGTTACCGGCACGGCAACCACAGACCTCAGGGAGTTGCAGACCCTTGTGCTGCCGCACCACGCTCAGGTTTGGTGTTTCATCGCATTTGCTTTGGCGTTTGCGATCAAAGTTCCGCTGTTTCCGTTTCATACTTGGTTGCCCGATGCGCACGTCGAAGCGCCCACCGCTGGATCGGTGATTCTCGCGGGTGTTTTGCTTAAGTTTGGTATTTACGGTTTTATTCGCTTCGCTATGCCTTTGTTTCCATACGGCGCAGCGGAGGTGGCGCCCTATATTGCCGTACTTTCGGTGATCGGAATCATCTATGGCGCAATTGTTGCGTTTGCCCAAGAGGATGTGAAGAAACTTGTAGCGTACTCATCAGTGTCGCATCTTGGGTTTTGTTCCTTGGGGGTTTTTACGTTGACGGTTCAAGGAATTGAAGGGTCGATGTTTGCCATGCTGTCCCACGGCTTAACAACGAGTGGGTTGTTCTTGGCGATTGGTGTATTATATGAGCGCAGGCACACCAGGAAAATGGCCGACTATGGCGGCGTTTGGAGTCGTATGCCGCTATTTGGCGGGCTGTTTTTGATTATGGTCCTCGGGTCTGCGGGCTTGCCGGGGACATCGGGGTTTGTCGGCGAGTTTTTGACAATTGTCGGAACCTTTGTGGCCGACAAGACATTTCCGGTGGGGTGGCCGAACTATTTGCCGGTGCCAAAACTGCTGGCAGCATTGGCTGCGACCGGCGTGATTTTTGGCGCGGTCTATCTGTTGTACATGTTCCAGCGCGTGATGTTGGGACCACTTCGCCACGAACAGAATCGGGTGCTTCCTGATCTGTCTGTGCGGGAGATCTGTGTATTTGTTCCGCTCGTTGTGATGGTGTTTGTCATGGGTTTGTTTCCGCGTCCGTTTACAACCAGTATGGAACCGGCAGTGAAAACCTTTGTTCGCAATTATAAACATAAGCTCGCCGTAGAAGTTGACGACAAACCGCTACTGCTCGAGCAAGGAGCACCCGTTCGACACGTACACGCACAAACACAAACACGAGCGCAAGCGCGGGGAGGGGCAAAATGAGCTTTACAGCGAACGATGCTTTATATCAGCTTCCCTTATTCATACTGGTCATAACTGGTCTCGCATTGGTTTTGGCCGAGGCTTTTGCGCGCGGCAAGCAGCACGGATTTTTGATGCAAATCGTCGTGATCGGTTGCGTGACTGCCGCATTTGCCGCGGTGATGTTGGCCAAGCATCTCGGGTCCGGAGAGACGATCCCGCTGATGTCTCGGATGCTCCAGGCAGATCAGTTTGCGTATTACTTTATTGTGCTTCTATGTGCGGCTACAGCGATGACGGCTCTTATCAGTCCTAGACACCAAGAAGCCTTTGGCTGGCAAATGGGCGAGTACTACGCGATCCTAATGCTGGCAGTCTCAGGAATGGCCATCCTTGCGATGGCTGTTGATTTGGTCGCAATTTTCATCGGTATTGAGACCATGTCCCTCGGTGTTTACGTTTTGACGGCCTCGAGATGGCGCTCTCGTCACGGTGCCGAGGCGGCGATGAAGTACTTTTTGACGGGAGCATTCGCGACGGCGATCCTTCTCTATGGGATCGCACTCGTCTACGGTGCGACGGGGACGACCAACTTACTTCTATTGGACACAGCAGCCGCAGCAAGACAACCCCATTTTTTGGTCGGGATGTTTCTGCTGGTTGCCGCGTTTTGCTTTAAAGTGGCGGCGGTGCCATTTCATATGTGGGCCCCTGATGCTTACGAAGGTGCCCCCACGCCGGTAACCGGTTTTATGGCAGCAGCCGTAAAGACAGCGGCGTTTGCTGCTATTTTGCGGATCTTTTGCCAAACCTTCGGCGACTCTTTGCCCTTTGCTCCGCTCGGATGGGGGGGCACACTTGCGGTGATTGCCGCTATCACCATGACGCTTGGTAATATCGCTGCACTTCGTCAAACCAATATAAAGCGGATGCTTGCCTACTCGTCGATTTCGCACGCCGGTGTCCTGCTTGTCGGCGTTGTCGCGACGGGAGCCAGCAGCGTCGTAGCAGGACAACCAGCTGTTCTGTATTATCTCCTCGCCTATGTAATTACGACAATTGGTGCTTTTGCAGCCATTTCTTGGATTGGGTCGCGGGAGCACGAGCGCGTTTTGATCGAGGACTACAATGGCTTAGCCAGCTACTCGCCGGCTGTTGCGCTAGCGATGACAATTTGCATGTTGTCCCTAGGCGGGATCCCACCAACCGCGGGTTTTGTTGGGAAGTTTTACATCTTTAAGACAGCAATCCAAGCCGCAGGAATGGACCTTATGTGGCTCGTTGTCGTCGGTGTATTAAATTCGATTGTCAGCATTTTTTACTATTTGCGGGTCGTTACAGCGATGTATTTCCGCGATGCCCGGGGCACGTTCGAGCCACTTCGCTCGCGTGGGACAGCCTTTGTGATTGTTGCCTGCGCCCTAGGCATCTTGGCAATTGGCATGTTGCCGGGGTATTGGCTCGAGCTCGCGGGCGGCTAGCCCGTTTTTCAGATTCTTGCCTAGTTAGATGCCGTTTTTCCCGGTTTTTTGGCAGTTTTAGGGCCAGAAAGTTATACTATCTGGCCTCAATGTATCCACGTTCGCTGCCATTGCCGCCCGATTCATTCTTTTTATTTGGGCCTCGTAGTACCGGAAAGACGACTTGGCTGCGAAGCAACCTAACGAATGCTACCTGGTTTGACCTGCTGCTTGACCGAGACTTTTTGGATCTGAGCGCTGAACCCGACCGATTGATTGATTTAGTCGAGGCGACGGATGGTGGATGGATCGTGATTGATGAAGTGCAAAAACTTCCTAAGCTTCTCAACAGCGTCCACCACTTACTGACAAAACATCCAGGCGTATACAAATTTGCGTTGAGCGGTTCTAGTGCTCGCAAACTTCGACGCCTCGATGCTAACTTGCTCGCGGGCCGCGTCGTCGAGCGTCGTTTTTTCCCCATGACGTCTCGCGAATTGGGTTCCGGATTTCAGCTAGACAGCGCTCTGACAACAGGGCTATTACCTCTTGTCTATTCGGAACCGAATCTTGCTGAAGATCGCCTTACGGCATATGTTCACACGTATTTACAGCAAGAAATCCGACAAGAATCTCTTGTTCGAGATTTTCCCTCTTTCAGCCGCTTTCTGCGTGTCGCATCCTTATTAAATGGACATACTATCAACTATACAAACGTTGGTCGCGATGCGGGTGTAAAGCGAAAAATTGTCGAAAAGTACTTCTCGATCCTTGTCGACACTCTCATCGCAACCTGGTTACCTGCATGGCAAGCAAAGGCAACTATGAAGGAGGTTGCAAAGCCAAAATTCTACTTTTTTGATTGTGGTGTCGCGCGAGCTTGCGCCAACAGATTGGGAGCATCATTATCAGTCGAAGAACAGGGATTTTTACTCGAGACGCTGATACTCCACGAGATTCGTGCATATCTAAGTTATTCTGGGAAGAGAGGCGAGCTCAGTTATTGGAAAAGTGGTTCCGGCAATGAAGTCGATCTGATTTGGAGCCATGGAGACAAACACATCGGTTTCGAGATCAAATCCTCAACCAACTGGAAATCGACCTACGAGCGGGGGTTGAAAACCCTATTATCCCGGCAAAAGCTACACAAAGCCTATGGGCTCTATCGCGGGATGAGACCACTTCGCTCCGCTGGCATCGATATTTTTCCAATCCAAATGTTTCTGCAACGATTGTGCGACGGCGAGATTTTGTGACAGTACCAAGACCTATTAGGATATCCGGGAGGTGAATCCCAATGCGCGTATCACGTTAGCGTTCTTTCGTTGGATTCGCCTGTGGTTCTTTGGGCAACTGGGCACCGTGCCATACGGCGACAATCCAGATCGCTTTCTGCTTTACTTTGTAGAGGCAATTCCCTTGTGGGCGCTGCGGGGGTTGGCGACGGTTCATAGTGCAACCATCGCGGTATTTCGAGCGAGTTCTAAATCATCTAAAGCATGCCAAGGGGGCTATATTGCCGTCCCAACCAACGACGATCAATTACTACAAACGTTTCAGGGGCACGCTGCCGAACAATCTTTTGCAACTGGGTCATTGGGTTTGACCCCAGTGCGGTACTTCACTGCGAAGTGCACACCCTAGAGGACATCATTGCGCTACTCAAAGAGACCCAAGCCGCCAACCAAATTCATAGTGTGGGGCTATGGGACGTACTTCACAACGACTATTCGATTACCCGTTTAACGAATGTGAGTCCAGTCGAAACGGCCATGGTGATGGGCGTATTTAAGACACCGATATCTCGCCCCAAAGAACTGAAGCTGCTGCCCGAAGCCAATGCGTTTCGTGGATTTAGTCTTCCCAATGTGTTTTCGCGTCTTCGCCCCTCGATTCCAAAGCCGCAGACGCAGACCAAGTGGCAGCTGACGCCTGATACTCCCACAATAACTCGGGGAGGCCCGTCTGGGTCGATTGAACGGAGCCCCACGCGAATATCACGGATATCGAACTTGCCCGTGCAACGGGTACTGCCTGGGACGAAAACGAGCCTTGTCTTAGAGCTAGAAATCGACAAAGAAGATGAAGAGAACATCCTGGGTCTGACTCATGAGGAACTGGTTGAGGGTATTTTCACCTGGGAGGGAGATGTTCCACAGCCCGATGCGGGCCAAGAGCCAATCCCCACAGATGTACATCGGCTTCTTTTGAGCGAATATTCCCTGATCCTGGTGCGTGGCGATGATGGCGTGTTGCGGATTCAAATCTACCAATCGCCCGTATCACAGGCCCAACCAGTCAATATGGATTTTGCCACGCGCGCCCAAGGGTTGTTTGACCAGCTCATGACCGAGCCCTGGTTTTCGGGCCTGAGCGAGCCGCGCAAGTGGGCGTATATGACTCACCTGTTGATTTTACCTCGCGGACAGGGGGCCCTTTGGACCCCCCATGGCAAACTAGAGGTCGAACTTCGTCGCCCCGATAGTACGCATCCAGACGAGCGAACCTTTGAATTTGGCGGCGAGACCTACAATGTGTTGGCGGGAGAGCAACAGTGGATTCATTGGATTCAAGCACAATACAAATCGGCTCGAATCGATAGTCAACCGTTTGAAATGGGCGTCACGCCAGGCACCGAGAGCGAGGTATCGCTGCACGCCGCGATACGCGCCCTGCTCAAAGAGCAGGGCTTATTGGAATCACTCACGGAGCTACATCAAGAAACCTACATCAACACAGTGATGAGTAGCATCACCAGCTCGTTTTTCGCCCAGGAGGATGCTTGCGATGCCGCGGCCGGCCCTGGGCGGCTCAGCGGACTTGAGTATTCGGGGCCTCATGGGCGCGTGGTTCTTAAAAACGCCAATGCCAATACGCCGCCCAAGCGGATGGTCACAATTTGGGGCAACCTATACTACGCCGAGGAGGGTACCCCACAGGCACTCAAAGCCTTAGAGCGTGTGCTAAACGAGATCAAACAGAGCGATCTGTGCTTTTTTAGCCAGCCGCAGCTGCAATCGGCCTCGGGGTGGAAGATGAGTCAGCTGAAATGGGCGGGAACGAAAGGGCCGGTTGTGATTCATCCAGTGCTTCTTACAACTGGCCTTGCGCCCAATCGCATCATCATCTTTGGCGGGATTCCGTTTTATGCATCGAACGGGGCGCTAGAAGATATTGCCGAATTCAATGAGTACCTAGTCCGAGAAGGGTTAGATCAGCCTATCCACTATACGCCGATTGACGAGAGAATTTCCGCCGAGTTTACGCGCAAACCGTTTGGCGAGGCCGATACTGGATTTGCTGGCACCATTCTTGAGCCTCTCGCGCAGTTTATCTACGCCACGCTCGAGCAGCGCAAAGTCTTTAAAGACAATTGGAACGCCGCTCGCAGACGAGCGATGGTGGCTGTCGTTCTGTTTAGCATGGGCAATTGTTGTCCAACTTGATCACCTTGCAATTGCAATGGAGTAGTCTGGATGCCGGAGAAGTTCCTTCGGTTCGATCGGCGGCTTTTACGCAAGTGGAGCGTGATAGTGAAATGGGGAATAATACACCTGATGTTGATGACTTAGGAGATTTCTTCGGAGAGATGGACAATGCAGTTCTTGGCGCGGCTGCCTTGGGAAAGTGGACTCTCGACCAACACAGTGAAGCGTACTACGGTTGGTTTGAGCATCGTCGCGACGATATTCCATTACCGCCCCGTCTGGGAGTGGGCAGAGTTGTCACTGCAGCACCTGGACATTCCATTGATGAATCCGCAATCCCGTTAATGCCCTATTTCCCCACGTCGCAGTTCGTATTTGAAAAGCTGGCAATTCCGCTTTGGGCCGCAAACTCATTTTCCAAAAATGAGGGGGTGGAAAGCACCAAACATCGAAGCTCTTGATATGTGGGAGGGGCCACTACGACCATTGGTGCTTTTGCAGTCATTTCTTGGATTGGGTCGCGGGAACACGAGCGCGTTTTGATCGAGGACTACAATGGCTTGGCCAGCTACTCGCCGGCGGTTGCATTGGCGATGACGATTTGCATGTTATCCCTGGGCGGGATCCCGCCAACTGCGGGGTTTGTTGGGAAGTTTTATATCTTTAAGACAGCAATCCAGACCTCGGGCATGGATCTTATGTGGCTTGTTGTCGTCGGTGTCTTAAACTCGATTATCAGTATCTTTTACTACTTGCGGGTTGTTACAGCGATGTATTTCCGTGATGCCCGAGGGACGTTCGAGCCGCTTCGCTCGCGCGGGACATCTTTTGTGATTGTTGCCTGCGCCCTAGGCATCTTGGCAATTGGCATGTTGCCGGGATATTGGCTCGAGCTTGCAGGCGGCTAGGGGTGTCCTGTTTGACCCGTGCGCGTCCCTACGCCCATCGGGGGAGCATAATGCATTGAAATCAAACAGCTTTGCACAGTTGCTCAGGACCCGAATCGCTAGAACTTGCGACAAATGAGATTCGACGCTGAATCAACACGCTTCGTACGCTAAAATAGGAGCAGATGGATCCCGCGAAAAAGCAACACACTTACCAAGACCTATTGGGGTATCCCGAAGGTGAACACGTTGAAATTTTGGCCGGCGATATCATTAGCCATCCTTCTCCCTTACCGAGGCACTCTAAGGTTCAGGGGGCGTTACGCAGTTTTATTGGTTTGCCATACGACGATGATGATGGCTACGGAGGACCTGGTGGTTGGTGGATCCTACTTGAAGTCGATGTCCAGCTTGGGCCCATGATATTGTGCGTCCTGACCTTGCGGGTTGGCGGCGAGAGCGGCTTCCCGACCCATGGGATGTTCGCCCCATCGATGTCACTCCAGACTGGATCTGCGAAATCGTTTCGCCATCAAACGCAGCGCATGATCGCGTGCGAAAGCGACATCTCTACGCCCAAAACCAGGTTTCCTACTTTTGGATTATTGACCCGGCCGCCCGTATCCTAGAAGCACTGCGCCTGGAGGGGAAACACTGGCTCGAAGTTGGCAGTTATGACGACCAAGCCATCGTGAGCATTCCCCCGTTTGAACAGGTGGAACTCGACATTGGGCGCCTATTTCCACCCCTAAAAACGGGTTAGTTGGACCGCTGGAAGTTAGGGTCCGTTGCAAAATAAACAGATCGATTGCGGGTGCGTCTCCGGGCCCATTAGCGGCTTACGTCCTCGAAAAAAACCTCAAAATATCCCGATATTCCTCCGGTTTTTTCTCCGGGCGCGCTCGCGACTGGGCGCCGAATCCACACCCGATTCTGATCTGTTTATTTTGCAACGGACCCTTAGTTGGACCGTCGGAAGGTCACGGAATAAGTCGCCGAGCATGGGCCTCGCACAGAAAGTGTCCCAGTCATTGTCGTGTCGGTGAGGGTTAGCGAACTCCCATCTGACTCGATTCCAACTTCGGCTGCGGAGTCTTCCTCGTAGCTGCAGGTATTAAGGTCAGAGTCAACAACCGGGAGCCACCAGCCACCCTCTAGATGCAGCGTACTACCGCATAGGCGTGCTTCGATTCTGTACTCGTTGTCGACGAGAATCTCGATGTCTGCACCTTGCCGTGTAAACGCCCATGTTTAAGGGACAGGATTCAATTGTTTCACTAGCCCCGATACCCAGGCAACCGCCGCTTTGAATCGTCACAGTGCCCGAGTCGGTCCAGCGCGAACCGTTGAGATCGAGCGTGGGCGCCTCGGTACATGCCGGAACGGTTGCCGAGCCCGGAATGAAATAGGGCGGGCCACTATCGCCACCGCAGCTGATTGTCGAAAGTGCCAAGACCGCCAATTGAGTTGTCAATCGAAAGCCGTATGCGTGTTGTTGTCTCCCCTTCACAGTGGGAACTATGCTCTCAATTCACGGCAGAGACAACTCTATGGTGTGATTCATAGTCGTCCATGATGGAAGGAAATCCATGGTAGCTGTCTTTGCAGCAGACTTGCTATATTCGTCACAGCGATTGGGATCAAGTGTTGGGGATTCGGTGTGCCCCTGACGGTTGTTGCTGCGTTTGGCGTACTGGCGGATTAGCGAGGGCTGTCGATGTCCAGAGAGAGGCCCCATTTGGCGAGGTTAGTCTCCGCATCACGTGTGTATCGGGGGCGTTTTAGTTTTTGGCCGAGGTTTCCAACGATGCGCCATTGTGCTTGAGCGCTGGCTATGTCGCCGATGCGCTCGAACAATTGCGCTAGGTTTTTGTGGGCCGAGATGTTATTTGGATTGATTGCAATTGCTTTTTGATAGGCGTCGCCGGCGGCAGCGTAGTGATTTTGGACGTGGTAGGCGTAGCCAAGTTTGAAATATTCGTCGTCAAAGGGTTTTGGCAGCTTGGGCCACACGGTCACGACGATCCCAGCGAGGACCAAAGGGGTTGCCCATGTGAGCATGTGCTTGTTTTTGTCGCGTATGGCGCGCAGCAGAGTGTATGCGCCGAACACGGCTGCCAGTATGAGCGATGGAATTGCCGGGATTCTATAGTGGGCCAAAACAAAAAATAGGACCATCGCACAAAACTGCATCGCGATGAATCCGGCCAAGATCAGTGTCTCTTTGCGTCGTTGCCGGATCAGGCAAATCAGTCCAAACAGAGCGAGTGGAGACAGCCAGGCGAACTGCACGCAAGGGAGTCCCAAAACGGGGTTGATAATTCGGTTGAATTCATAGTCGTGGGTGTTGGGTGGTTCTCGACCATTCCAAAACAGCCATGCTTTTTCGACAAGGAGGCGCAACCATTTTCCAGGATGGCGACGTATATGCTGCCAAGATTGTGAATACCAATACGCATTGACTTGCTTGGAAGTTAGCTCTTGATTCATTGCTCGCTCGGCTTCGGCAGCAAATGCGGTGAATTGGGCATTTGCATTGGTTGCGCCGCGAAGGTTAGCGGGGACGCGAAACGTCCCGATTGCTCCCGGGCCGTTGCCGAGGTAAAAGTTGAGGCCCCCAGAGTCTGTTACCAGGACGAACTCTCCCCCTTTGATGTAGTTTCGTAATGTGATGGGGGCGATTACAAGCACTGCTGCTCCACCAAGGGCTAGGGCGACAATGATGCGATGGCGCCACGATTGGCGCCGCGTTGACAACCACCATGCAAGCAAAAGTGGTGCACCAAAAAGCAATGCAGTTGGCCGAATGAGTGCTGCCAATCCCCAGACGAGACCTGTCCAGATCCAGGGCAGGACGTTGGTTTGGTTGACGGCACGCAATGCGAGCCAAAGCAGCAAGGCATGGGAAAATGCCGCGGTCGTTGCAGCGAGAATATGGGTTTCGTAGAAGGCAAACGGCCCATAGAGGGCTGCGATGAGGGCGGCACACATCGCCCAGGGGCGTTTGAGCATGGTTTTGGCCGCCGCATAGATCAAGACAACCGTGAAAACCCCCAACATGAGCTGAATTAGACGCAATGGCCATGTGGCGGGACCAAACAGACTGTAGAGAATCCCGACGAAATAGGAATACCCGGGGCTCATGTGCAGGACTCCGCTGCCCAGGGACCAATCCCCGCTTGCAATGGCGATGCCTGCGCGATGGTAAACGAGTGCGTCTAAGCGGTGATGGGTGAAGTAGGGCAGTACGCTCGCGGCATACAAGACGGCCAAGCGGAACAATGTTGCGACGGCAACGATTGCCACAAATGGCCACCATTTTGGAATATTGCGCTGTTGATTCCACCACGCCATAGGGGAGGAGACTTTTAATGGTCGGAGGCGCGTCGCAACAACACGGCGACGAGCAAATACGCGACGGCGACGATGCAAAGTAAATTTCGGTGGCCAATCAGCAGAGAGAAATACTCCAAACCACCCCCGGCAACGGCGCCGAGGAGGTTCCAGCCAAATGCACTGGTGCTGGCATCGACATCGCGGAACTCGCGGCTAAATACGAGGTTGGCCAAGAAAACCGGCGAGAACACCAGTACGATGGATGTGATGTACCGCAGGGCAAGAGAGTCCACACCTAATAGGGTGCTCGTCGGTATCATGTAGGCAACCCCGAGAGCGAAAAAGAGCAACACGAACAAAACGGCGCGACGGCGAATGCGGAACCGGCTGACCACGAGGTTGGCAACGAGCACGGATAGCAGGATGCCAAAAAAGGCCATTGAGTTGACCATCCAAGTGGTGCCGAATAAAAGTGAGAAGAACGAGATACTTTTGGTTTCGAGGAGGAGAAATGCCGCCCCCATGAAAAAAAACGGCCAATCTGGGTTTTTGATGGTACCCGCGGGCGCAACGACGACGACTCCTACGCCGGCAAGCAGGAGAAGTAGGCACATCATGCCGATATAGAGCCAGTGAATCCCCGGTTGTTGCATGTAGACAAATGGCCAATCATCGGTGGGAAGGCCGACGAATCCAGAGCGATCCGCCTTATGCCCCTCAATCCTTTCACCGACAATAAATACTGTCGTGTCGCCATAGTTGGTCCGTTTGGGCGGGCGATCAAAGGTATCCTCGAGCATGGCGCTGATCTTGTTGCGAAGCCACTCCCAACGATATTGGTTGTAGAGAGCAACGGATCCGCCCTTCTTGAGCAGGGAGCGGGCGTCACGCAGCGATTCGAGGGTAAATAGATACGACTCTAAGCGCACGTTGCTGCTGGGAGAAATCCGCATGAGGGAGTCTGGAAGTGCAAATAAAATCAGATCGTAGGGGTCGACGTTTTGGCGAAGAAACGCGCGGCCATCATCGATGTGTACGTGGACGCGCGGATCGTCGTAGGGGCGATCCATGTGGTGTTGGGAGCCGAGATGTTGAATCGCTTCGTCAATTTCAACGGCATCAATGTGTTTGGCGCCCGATGCAAGTCCGGTGGCAACGTCGGTTCCTGTTCCAGCTCCGATGATAAGAACGCGATCGAGTGAGCCACCGGCCTTGACATGTGTCTCCCATGGAAGTCGGTAGTAGGTCTTTAGGGCACGCGATGCTGGTTGTAGGCGTTGGTGGGGCACCGAGTTCGCATACAGCATCCCGAGGCCCCCAGCGGTGCCGTATTCGAGTTTTTGGTAGGTTGACCAGATGACCTGACGTCCGGTGCGTGAGGAAAGCAATAGCAGAACGACAGCGACGCCACCGATGGCGATGTGGATCGCCCGCCGGTAGTAAGTGGGATCCATGCTAAGGAGATGACCTACCCCCAGCATGAGCGTTCCCGTAATGATCCACGCGACCGGTCCACTCCAGGCCATGCTTTGCAGCGTAAATAAGGCGACTCCAATCAAACTGCCGAGGATATCTAGGGTGTATGCGCGCAGTGGTTTGAGCTGTCCGAAGACGCGCCCTACCATGCGACCAACGCTGGCGAAAACGCCGACGATGACGCAAAACAGGACAGCGAGCAGGAGTGCTCCTGGCAGTCCTGCTTGTCCCTCAATGTTGCCAAAGAAGAACACGCCATGATGGTTTTTGAGTGCACGTACATCAAAGGGGGAGACAAGTACGAGCGCAAATAGAAACAGCAACAGAAACGGAAAATAGCGAGCTAATGCAAGCTCCCGCCTGGATGACAAGAATCCGAGGCCAAGACCCAGAAAAGCGGAAATGAGGACAAAATTGCTAAAATAACCGAGATAAAGCACCTCGGCTGTCGCAAATCGAATGACGGCAAGTTCGATGTACAGCGATGCTGCGGCGAGGATTACCAATTGAATACTGGTCCGCTGTTGCGTAGCCATTGGAGCGAAAGTCTACACGGAGGCCTGGGCTAGCCCCAGATTTCGGCGAATCCGGGGATTCTGAACAAGGATTCCGCAAATGCGGCCCGCGACAGGACCCGTAGACGATCGTTTTTCCCGCCTGACAGGGATATATAACTGAATACTTTTCTGAACAATCCCTTGCACATCGGCCGTGATCAAGGCCTCTGTTAGAGGCAGTTTCTCAGCTGTAGAGTGATACAGGTCGACGTTGGCGTTGTGCCGACGACGGTTGTCGTGGACTTTCTCCCGAAAACGAGTTAGCAGGAGCAATGCATTTTCTCCATACCATGATCCGAGTTCGTGACCTGGATGTGGCGTTGGACTTTTTTGTCAATAAATTGGGGCTGATAGAGGTCCGCCGTCGCGATAGCGAGCGTGGCCGTTTTACGTTGGTGTTTCTTGCGACGGAGCCGGGTGCCCCGCAGCTTGAGCTCACCTACAATTGGGATCAAAAGGAGGCGTATTCCGTGGGGCGTAACTTCGGCCATCTCGCCTACGAGGTCGATAATATCTATGAGACATGCCATCGCCTAGTAGAAAACGATGTGGCGATTCTGCGTCCGCCGCGCGATGGACGCATGGCGTTTGTTCGTTCGCCCGATGATATTTCTATCGAACTATTACAAAAAGGAGCGGCCTTGCCGGCGCAAGAGCCGTGGGTTTCTATGAAAAATCAAGGGGAGTGGTAATGGCCGTTGGTAATTGTGTGCTTTATTCGTCGTCTTCGACCGTTAGCGCTTGACCATGTTTCAATATTTGAACCAACTCAGACTTTCCGCTGGTTTCAGCAACCTTGGCAAGACGCGTCCGCGGTGCGCTTGGGAAACCGAGTCGCAAATGCAATGTCCCCCAATGGACTGGAACCATCGTTTTGGCTCCCAGTCGCTCAGCAATACGCAGGGCCGTATCTGGGTCAATGTGGACACCGCGATCCAGGGCTTTTTGGCGCATTCGATAGTACCAAACCGGCAACAAGCCCCCAATCGGCAGTAAAGTGGCATCAATTTGGAAATCTCGTCCAATTTCTTCAAAAACAGTGAAATCGGACATATCAACGTCCCCGGCGTGATGGATACAGACACCATTTTTACAGATCATGTAGCCTGTGCAGCAAACGTCATGGTGCTTGCGCCAGCGCCCAGGATCGTGCCGGGTCGGTACGCAGACGAGATCGATAGTTCCGATTGCAAACTGATCTCCCGGTTCGACTTCGGTGACTGCCGCGAAGCCAAGGTCTTTGACGTATCGCATTGCACCCTTGGGGACAAAGAGATGGGCGCTTTTGTGGAGCGAAGACAGCGTCCAGCGGTTCAGGTGGTCGACGTGTGCATGCGTAATCAGCACCGCATCGGTCTCCCGAAGCGGGGCGCATCGACGTCTGCCAAGTGGATCGATCAGGATGCGCTGACCATCTATCTCGATGCAGGCAGTCGCGTGACCTACCCACGTGACTTTTACTCCCTTCGTGGCTCCAGCGCTTTTCACACTAGATCTATACCACGGAGTCTTCGAACTGTGGGGAGTCTTCAACCGGTGGAAAGTCTTCTTAGTTCGCAAGCGGAACCTGGCTGGTTGTTCGCATGAGTTTGGATATTCTAGTCTATTTTTTGTTTGGTGCGTTCCTCGGGATCGTGACGGGAATTCCGATCGGACCTGTGAACGTTGCAGTGATTAACTCTGCCTATCGCCACAACCTGCGCCGTGCGATTGGTGTTGGCTTGGGAGGTGCGATGGCCGATACGGCGTATGCGCTACTCGGAATTTTGCTGATGGGACACCTGTTGGCAAGCACGCCGTGGCTCTCGCCAATCCTATTTTTTGTGAGTGGTCTGGCATTAATTGGCTATGGCGTGATTACAGTAAGGGCGCCCTCCATCGATCCGATCGCAAGTCCAGGACAGCGGAAGTCCACCAATAACGAGCATCTGATTGCCGGCGTCATTTTGGGTGTGACTCTGATCGTATTAAATCCAGCCGCACTGGTAACTTGGGTTGTTATTGTTGGATCTCTGCCAATCATGACGGAAGCGAGCCACTGGGAGGGGACACTCGCTGGCATTGGAGTCGGGAGTGGTTCGTTTTTGTGGTTTTCGTTTGTTGCCTTTTTGGCTGATCGTGGCAAACGATTGTTGGGAAACAAGGCGATCTGGATTACGCGAATCATAGGCGTTGGCCTGATAGGGTACGGCGGATATCTTTTGGTTCGTGCCGCCCAGACTGCAAAGTCTGTATTTTAGAGCGGTGACCGGTTTGAATTCCCTATCAAACGCGTTATTCCCGGTGGATTTTAGATGCGTATGGCTTCGATGAGCACATCCCGTGGCGCTGGACTGTCGGCCGTTGTTTTGGCGATGGTTGGATTTAGTTGGGGGTTTGTGATCGTCAAGGCGGTGAATATGCCGACACAGGTAATGGCATTTTGGCGCGTCATGATAGGTGCTGTGGTGCTGGGGCTGTTTGCGCTTGCGTTTCGTGTTCGATGGCCGCGAGTGCGCGGAGCGCTTGTGGTTGCCGGAATCGCATTTGGCGTACATCAGTTGATTTTTATGGCAGCGGTAAAAGAGACTTCGATCGCAATCGTTACGATCATCGCTGCGCTTCAGCCGTTACTCGTTGCTATGGTCAGTCAGCGGGCAGTTGGAGAGGTAGTCCCAAAGCGGGTCTACGGTTGCATTGTGCTTGCTGTCATTGGTGTCGCCGTGGTTGTGCTTGCAAATTACGGTGATAGTAGTCGGAGCCTCTTCGGCGATATTTTGGCGATCATTAACGTTGTTGTGTTTTCTGTTTATTTTCTTGCGACGAAACGGGCCCGTATGGACGGTGCGCCTGCCCTGACGTTGACCGCCGGTGTACTGACTGTCGCGGCCTTTGTGGTTGCGCCAGCGGCTTGGTGGGTCGGTTATCAACTTCCGACGCACGTGCAGTGGGGATTTTTGGCAATTCTCGCCTTGGGTTCGGGAAACGGCCACTTGTTAATGAATTGGGCTCATTCACGGGTTCCGGCGGTGCTCGCATCGTTGGCATCTGCGATTGTCCCCGTGCTAGCCAGTATCTGGGCGGCACTCATTTTTGACGAACCCTATACGTGGCTTCACGTCGTCGGAATGGTGCTAGTCGTCGGTGCAATCGAGGTGGGTCGGCGTGCCGCAAGCGGTGTGCAGGTAACGGCGGCTAGCGCTGCCGGGCCAACCACGATTACCAAGCAAGCCTAGCGCCAAGGGTAAGTCCAGCTGCTCGGTTGGGTGCGAGGTTCCCCTGTGCGAAGATTTTTAGCCGCCACAGGTTTAGTTGTAGGCCACCAAAGAAGCGCAGTTTGCCGGCGCTTGGACCACTATCGTCTTGTACGCTTACCGACGCAGTGCCAAGCGCGACATCTTCGCCTGAGCCCGGATGTTTTCCGATAAGGTCGCCGTCCAGGGCAACGTTAATATCGTTTTCTCCCCATTGCAGATCGAACCCTATTCCAGCGAACAGGGTAAGTACGTAAAGCATGCGAAAGTTGGTGGAAACTTCGATCGGGATTGAGTAGGTCGTACTGTTGTAGTCGAACAAACCATTGCTAGCGAAAGTTACATCAGATGCGTCTTCGTCATCGCTTAGGGAAATATCAGATGTCAATTCTTCTTGGAGTCTGAGTCGAAACTTTGTGTACTCCAGTCCAGTCGTGATATCAAAACCGCCCCATTGTATGGCGAGCTCTGTCATCGATTTTCCTGGCGGTCGAAATAGCTTATATTGGGCATGGAAGCCGACATTTGATAACTGGGCGTCCAACTCGCGGTAAGTCCCACTGCGTGTGAAAAAATTGCCATATACGGTTAGACCATCGAGGCGCTTGTCGCCAAAGGTCCCAAGGTTTACTCCGGCGGTTACGGCAATATTGGCGGCAACTCCATCGACGTTTGCGGCCTCGAGGCTATTACTACCTACCGCGATGGTGAAGTTGCCAGCTGCGCCTATTGATACGACCTCAGGGTTGCTTGCGTAGTCAACCCCGAGTCCCTTGGAAGAAAATGCTTGCGTGTTGGAGAGTGCGCGCAGGTATTTGCTAGGTTCGATGACTTGAAAGAGCTCGGCAAGTTGGTTTTCAAGTTCGAGCTCGAGTCCGGTGAGATCCAAACCAAATTCGTTGGCGAAATCCTCAGCAGCAGGGTTTGGGGTCACCGTTGCATTGGTGTCGCCTAATGCCAGAGAAGGACGATAACAGGTTAGCAGGATAGCGAGCAGGACACCCATGCGGCGAGACATACGCTCAGTGTACAAGGAACTGTCGCGAAACCGACACTGAAGCGGATCGTTTTGTGAGCCGTGGGCGACATTATGCCACGGTGTCATACTGATCCGCTTTGCGTTTTGAGATAATATTAGAACCCATCTCAAAAATAGCGAGGAGCCCCAGATGCAAGGAGAAGTGAGAACCGGAACGGTTCCCCCCTTCCAATCGACAACGGGGGGCCAAGCCCCCCGTATTTGTATACGTGAGTACCGGAAGCGGAGCGCCGACGCAGCAGATGGGAGCCCGCAGCATTTTTGAGATGGGTTCTACAGTAGTTCGCTCAGTTGTAGGGTGTCGGTTCGCTGCTGTGTGTGCGCATCGAGATCAGCAAGTACCTGATCAAGTTTGCTTTGGTTTGTCCCGCTATCCTTTTGTATGTCATCACTGCGAAATGCATCCAGAACCTGGCGAAGAGAAATTGTGCTGGGCGGTCGCGCAGGCAATAGACCAGGGTGGTCTCCTTCTACTTCCAATACCAGGCTCCTAGTTTTGAGACGATGGAGTAAGCTTTCTAGTCCGTTTGTCGTCAGGTCAAATTGATCCTGAAGGCGTCGCCTGGAGATGCTTTTATCGCCTTGAGAGTAGACTCGGCAGATTTCCACCATCACCCGAGCTGCGACGGGGCCATTGACTCGCTCCATTTGCTGTTCCAGTGATAGTGCTTGGCGACGCTCGGTATGTTCCAGTATGTGGAGGTTGTCGGATGCGTAGGCGGTTTCGACACCCAGGAGCATTGTCAGCCAGCAGTAGTACACCCATAACAGGAACAGGGGAATGATCGCCACCGCACCGTATATTCCTTCAAATTTGGCTAAGGCAAATTGCGTGACGTAGAGCCGGAAGGCATGTTTCGCGAGCTCGAACAATACGGCGCTAATGAGGGCACCTATTGCAGCGGAGCGAAACCGCACGGAGCGAGCAGGCAAAAAGTAGTTTGCGAAGAATAACGCAATGAGCGTCGCGAAGAAGCTGAGCGCAAATCCCGCCACCCCTGAGGTGAGGCCAAAACGTGTTGCGTGGTAGAGTGATGTGCCCATGAGGAGAGGAGCAATCGTTGCCGTTGCGTAGAACACAATAAATTTCTGTGCGAGTGAGCGGCGTCGTTCAGAGCGCCAAATGGTATTGATGATTCGCTCGAGGCTATTGATCATGATGAAGGCAAGGATAAGGGTGGTGACAAGACCTACAATGCCAAGAGACTTAAACGTAATGTTGCCCGACCACGCGATTAGATTGGAGGCAATGTGCTCGCGGGATACAGGCAGCATCTCAGTTGCAATAAAATCGACAAATGAGGACTCGGCCTCCATCGCACCCGTTGCGCGCAAAACGGCAAGAGTTACAGCGAGCAGCGGGACGATAGATAAAACTGTTTGGAACGCGAGAGATGCTGCTTGTTGGGGACATCTGTCGCGTGCCCATTGGGCAAGCACTTGGCTTGCGACCCGGATTGGCAAAATGGAGCTGCCCTTTATCCGTATCCGGTCGACTAGGCCTATGAGTCGCGGAAGCAAAGGAGAAGCCTTTGACTCTGGTTTGGTCAAGGGGCCTTTCAGCTCTCGAGTGCTTCGAGCAATACGCCCAACATCTCTTCTACCTGGGTTGCGATTTCATGTGAGATGGGGAGGTCTGGTTCGGCGATGAGGTTCGCGAGGCGTCGAGCAGTGGTGAGAAGTTGCCCTTTTATCCGTTTTCGGTGCTCCCCATCAGCGAGAGGAAAGGCGACTTCTTTGAATCGCCTGGCGAGCTGGGGACCATCAGCGCCCTCTTCGAGGGCCGCATGTTTGATTTCTTGCATAACGGCCCGGTTTGCTGCTCCCCGCTCTTTTGCCTGGGCGAGAAAGTTGACTGCCTGCAGGGTCGGAACCGGAGCCTTGGCCGTACGAGATCGCTCGATGACCTTGGGCGCCTCGGTTTTTAGGAACCGGAATGAGCTGATGAGCTTGGTAGCAGTACCGTTACGGATATGTAGCTCTTTTCGGCAGTAGGTCTCAAAACTGTCAAATCCCCAATTCTTCCAAGCAGAGCTGTGGTGAACTTTGGTCAGAGCCTCCGCGAGCTCGAGCCAGGTTCGCTTAAAGGCACGCGCCTTGGTCAGAACATCGGCTCGCTGGGGGTCATTGGCGATTGTATCGAGTGTTTGTGCCATTTGGCTGTCTGTTTTTGTTGCGATCTTGGGCATCGAGGAGACCATACCCAATATCTGTGTCTAGATGCCCTACAGTGAACGTAATTTCAATAAGTTGTCAAAACTAGGTGGTTTTCAAAGTGGAGCTTGTGCAATCTTGCCCAGGAGAGCCATACTGGTATGAGCATGAGCGCAGATGACGTGCCAAGATCTGGGACCGCGGGGTACGAGACCGCAAACCCAGACCAGGAAACGACTCCCGGGTATCCGACTACTGACCCTGAAGAGATCGAGGATCCAATGATCGGTCAGGTGATCGATGGTCGATACCGGATTGATTCGCGTCTTGGTGAAGGGGGCATGGGGGAAGTATATGCAGCGAGCCATGTGCACATTGAGAAACGCGTCGCGATCAAGTTATTGCGCAAAGAGGTTTTGACGAACGAGGAGGCCGTGCAAAGGTTTCGCCAAGAAGCGCGTTCGGCATCTTCTATTGGTCATCGAAACATCATTGCCATCGAGGATTTTGGCATGGTGGGAGATCGAGTGTATCTGTGCATGGAATTGCTCGATGGGGCGCCATTTAATGATCTTCTCGAGCAACCGATGTCGATCGATCGCGTGCTCAACATCTTGATCCAGACTTGTCACGGTCTCGCGGCAGCCCACCAGAAGGGGATCGTTCACCGGGACATGAAACCAGAGAACATTTTTGTAACGTCCGAGAAAGGCGTTGATGTTCCCAAGTTGCTCGATTTTGGTATTGCAAAGGTTTCACAGAGTGACGCCAACAACCATCTCACACGAACTGGGACCATTTTTGGCACTCCCTATTACATGGCTCCAGAGCAAGCGCTTGGGCAGCCCATTGATCACCGTGCCGACATCTATGCTGTAGGCGTAATTATGTATGAGGCCCTTTGCGGCGAGGTCCCCTTTCAAGGGGATTCGTTTATGGGCATTCTTACCCAGCACATTACTGCGAACCCCAAATCGCCACTTGTTCTGGCGCAGGAGAACAATCGCCCGATGAATCCCGATGTCGAGGCGGTGATTCTGCGCGCAATGCGCAAGGAACCCAACGAGCGATACGGCGATATGACGGAGCTGGTCAATGCGCTCGTAGAAGCCTATCGCACTGTGGCAGGGCCGGGGATGAGCTCCTATATTCCCGCTCCTGCTCCGACAAGCACTATCGTTGGAAGTCCTCAACCGGTGGGGAGTGCCGTCAGTACTGTTTCAGGGGCGCATGGGGTGCCACGACTGCAGACTGCCCCGGTTCAAGCGCAGACAGGGCAACCCCCTAATAACTCAGTGAGCGTACAAAGCGATTCTGTCGTGCAGACACCGATGCCCGTTGTTCATGCGAGCGAATCGGTTGCGATTCAGGATGGTTCTCGGACACGGGCGAAGTGGCCGTTTTTCTTGTTTGGGTCGATCGTTGGTGCCGCAGTGGTCGCTTTTTTGATCATGAGGAGTGGAGGTGTTGCGCCGGCGCCGGCGAGCTCTTCAACTGGGACAGTGCCGGGGGCGACAACGCAGCCGGGGACTGTTGTGGACGCTGCTGTTGCTCCAGTAACGGTTGCAAGCAATCCATCTGATACGAATCCCGGGACATCCCGGACACCCGGAACACAGACTCGGCCAACCCATATTCCACCAGTCGATTCCAAACCAGCAAGCAAGCCACCGATGACCGCGAAGCCGGATGCATCCGTCACAGAAACGCCAGACCCCCCGGAAAAACCGGAACCGGTTCCCGTGATGGTGGCGAGCCGATTGGGGGCTGTGGTGTACCGCGATGGCAAGCGCATTGGGGTGGTTCCACAGCTGTTTAATGTCTTGCCGGATTCACCAATCAAACTGCAAATCAGGCGCGGTGGGTATCGTCCAGCTGAGGTAGTCATCGATGGAAGTAAAACCCGCGTCGTTGTCAAGTTGATTCGGATCCGGACTGCAAAACCAAAATCGGATCGCGATAAACTTGAGCCGGGGCTGTTAGGTGAGTAGGTCACCGATTCGTATGGCGCCATGGCAACGTTTACTGATGGTAATGGTTGTGGTTGGTGGGACGGTTGGTGTTGCGTCAGCAGACAATCTTAGGCGTGCGCGAGAGTACTACGCTGCTGGACAACAGAAATTTTATCAAGGCGATTTTCAAGCGGCGATTCAGGCGTTTCGAGCTGCTGATCGCGTCGTTCCGTCACCGATATTAGAATTTAATATCGCGCTAAGCTACGAGAGAGTCGGCAATACGACAAAGGCGTTAGAGGGGTATCGTCGTTATTTAAAACGATATCCGGCCGCGCCTAATCGCGTCGCGGTCGAGGCGGCGATTACGCGACTGAAAAAACGGGCTCGGCTTCCACCCAAAACACAAGAACTCGGGTTGCTCGGATCAGATTACCCCGACGAATCTTTGCATCAAGGCCAATCTGCACAGATCAATTCTCGTCACGGGATGAAACGAATCGCCGAGGTAGATGTTGCAGCGATTCGTGATAGACGAGGGTTTCGTGGTGTTGTGGAGCCTTCGGGGCAAGACCAACATGCTCATCCTGTCCCCAAGGATGACAAGACTTCTGCCCGCAAGCCGTTTTATAAGAAATGGTGGTTTTGGGTAATCGCCGGCGTTGGCACGGTTGTTGTCGTCACAGCTGCGACGTCTGACTCGTCCAGCTCGAGGAATACGAGCGCGGCATCTAGTCCGGGCCTGTCAGTTTCGTTCTAGCCGGTCGGGACCATTGCAGACAAACAGGCAAGGCAAGCAGCTGGTGACGTGTATGAGTACAGCAATCGCAACTGGCTTTGTGTTGATGTTGTCGGGTTGCAAAGCCAACCGCGAGGTCGCGCCCGCGCTAGAGGAGCCATATTTGATTCCCTTTGCTCATCAACCGATTGTTGTCGATGGTAAGCGCGATGAACGCGCCTGGCGAAAGGCGCGCCGAAGTCGAGAATTTGTACCCGCCCTTGGTGGGCCAAGAGCAGTACAGCCGACGTATGCTTACCTGCTATGGGATGATCGGAATCTCTATTTCTTTATCGAAATGGCCGACATTGATGTGTTTAGTGAATATCATGGCCATGATGAGCCCTTATGGAACCAAGATGTCATCGAGTTATTTATCGATGCAGATCAAAACGGTCGCGGATATGTAGAACTACAGGTAAACCCCAACAATGCCCAGTTTGATGCCTGGTTTGCTACCACCCGAGGCGAACGCTCTGATTTTGGCTGGAACGCTGGGATGCGATCGGCCGTATTGGTTCGGGGGACGGCGGATACTCGCTCGGATACGGACACGGGGTGGAATGTCGAAATTGCGGTTCCGCTTGAAGCCGTTCGGGGCAAGGACCCTCAGATGCCAATCGCAATCCCCCCAAAGCCAGGGGACCAATGGCGGTTGAATATTGTTAGGGGGGACAAACCTGTCCGTGGTCCTTATATCGCGTCCTCCTGGAACCAAATTCCCTACAGTGACTTTCATTCCCTTGGCCACATGCTTACTGTCGTTTTCGCCAAGGAATGAACGTCGCGACCCTCGTCGCGTGCTACATTAGGAGGCTATGCGTTCTGTTGTGTGTGCTGTGTTGGTGGTTTATGCCCACGTATTGGGTGGTTGCGGTGGCCAGGCGACACAGTTGGGTTCCCAGCCGAGCTGGAGGAGCTCCGAATTTCGCGCTGATTCCGCGCGCGCATCGGATTGGATTGTATTTCAGCCATCCAGCGACGCCGCAAGTCACTACAACCAACCAAATGCAGAAAATGCAAAATCTACCCGTGCGGCAAGCCTGCTCCTGCCAAAACTCGCTGCATTGATCGAGGACAATGGGTTCGCACATCCCAGGCCCGATGCCCGGCTCTCCAAGGTCGCTGGTGATCTGGCCCCTGTGGTTCCCGCGGATGGGCCGCCACCATATAAGTTAATCGAGTTTGCGATGCATCGTCACGGACTGATTGAGCCGTCGCCATTGGTTATCATTGTGCGAGGTGCAAACGATGATGATGCAATCGTTCGGGAGCTTGCGAAAGCAATTGCAAATGCACAGGTATCCTCCGGTCCTTTTTCTCGCATGGGGGTTGGGCAAGTTATGTTGGGGCGGGGGCGCGGAAGTGTAACCTTGTTGGCGTTGCAACACAGTTTTGTTGTCACAAACCCTATCCCGCGTAGATTGTCGAAATCAGGTACGACGGTGCTTGAAGGTCACATTTTGGAGCCATTTACAGACCCGCAGATCCAGCTGACTCGTCAAGATGGATCCGTTGTTGTCCTAAAGAGCAAAGTCAAAGGAAGCAAGCGATTTCGGGCGACGATTCGTTGCTCGACAAAAGCAGGGCGTCAGCAGGTAGAAATTACAGCTAGCGACCGGTCTGGCGCGACCGTCCTTGCTAACTTTCCTCTTTGGTGCGCGATGCAGCCTGAGACATCGATTCGCCTTGCAGCCACCACCGAGGCATCTGTGGTTTCTGCGCGAGATGCCGAAGGTCGCCTTCTGAAGCTTATCAATCGAGAGCGAAGGCATCATAACTTACGGCCTGTTGTCTTGGATCGCCGCGTTGCCGAGGTTGCGCGCGCCCATAGTAGCGAAATGCTGTCGACGGGGCAGGTGGTCCATGTCTCGGAGCGAACGGGAACCGCCGCAGATCGGCTGCGAGCTGCTTCGATCTATAACACCGCCGTGATGGAGAACGTTGCTCGTGCTTATGGCATCAAAGAGACGCACGAGGGACTTATGAATAGCCCCGGACATCGGGGAAATATTTTATCCCCGCTAGCGACGCATGCCGGGGTTGGCGTCGCGCTTGGTGAGCAGGTCGCCAACAGACGAGAACTCTACGTGACGCAGTTGTTTACCCGGGTTCCGCCCAAGATCAGTTTGTCTGCAGTGCGCGCGAAGATTGAGAACAAGGTCCAATCCAATCGCAACCTTGTCCATGATCCGCGCCTGTCAAAATTGGCAGCCGGATATGTAACCGAGATAGCGCGTGGTGTGCCACCCGCCCAAGTATCCCTTGTGAGTCAGGAGCGACAGTCCTCTATACAGCGTGCGTTTCGCGGTCTAACGACCATGACAACCACTGTAGAGGATATTGAGACCTTTGATATTCGCCAAGCGACCGAGAATCGTTCGATGAGTCACTATGGATTGGCCGTTGCAAGGGGGGCTAGCTCGGGGCGTCCCACATTCCACATCGTTGTAATCCTCGCTGAGACTCGTTAGACAGGTCCAAATGTCATTTTGACTTGGTCCTCAGGTGTGTTGACGCCAGAATGGCACGATGATGCGGATGGTCTTCCAAAGTGCAACTCTGGGATCAAGATTGCACTGCGTTTTCATCGTGTAGGTAGTTCGTGAGGTATTGGTACGTTCTTTGTATCGGCAATTCCCATGACTCACTTTCGTGCTTGGGGGACTATGATAACGGTTATTGTGTGCACTGCTTTTGCAGCCGTGAGCGCAACGAACTATATGGTGGCACATTTGCCGCATCATATTGGACAGATTTACACGCCGGAGCCGATTGGAGACGCAATATTGCCGATATCCAATCATGGGGAACCGCTCGCGGGACGAAACATGTTTTGCTCGAGTTGTGATACCTCTACTCATTCTGCCAATACCGGCCCGCAGAACGGGATCCAGTCCACTTCGTTGCCAATCACGTTGGTCGCGATTATGGTTTTGCGTCCGAATCACAGATCGTATGCGACCATCCGCAACACCCACAATCATCGTCAGGGAGCGTATCAAGTTGGTGATCGGATCCCGGGCGTCGGGGTAATCCAATCCATAGAAGGAGCATTCGTCGACTTTCATAATGAGCATTTGCAGCGTACTGAGCGAATGACCCTGATGGCAAAGCAACAGTTTGTGCGGGTCGTTTTTCCGCCGCAATCAAAACAATCTAGTACTGATCGGAAACCCAATCGCGATGGAATCCGTCAAGTGAACGAGTATTCCTATGAGATCGCGCGCGAGTCATTGGAGCAAGTGATTGCAAATCCGGCTTTGATTGGAGCGGGGGCGGTTCCAGTTGTCAAAAATGGAAATCGTTTGGGGTTTCGGGTCTATTCTGTTCGCCCGCAATCGATTGCTGCCAAAGCGGGGATACGCAACGGTGACATCCTCCAACGTGTCAACGGAAAACCCTTAACGAATTTGAGTGAAGCATTGGATGTATACGCGAATCTGAAGATTGCTAAGAGCATTACCGTGTTTCTTATCCGCCGAGGAACACCTGTTACTGTAAACTACTCTATCCAGTAGAACATCGAGGGGAAGATTGTGTGCTATTGTTCATCTGCGCACCATGTGGTTTCAGCTGCCCGGTTCCACTTGCAATCGGCCGCTTCACAACTCGATTGTGAAAAGCAAGTGCCGCAGGATGATTGGCTGCAATCCTGCGGGCATTCATTCCGAAAGCACGAGATGTCTTGGAGTTCACAGTTTGTCGTACAAGTGCTGACTTCTGGTTGCCAGGTTCCATTTTGATAAGGTCTAACCTGTTGTTTCAATCTCAGCTGGCGATAGCTTCAGACGGTCGCAATGTCCGATCGCAAGACCCATGTGTGTAGCTCGGCGCGATGGGCGGGTTCAACGAGCGGTGATGTGTTCGCCTTCCGCTGCAAAAACGACAATTTCGCGGGTTGTTTGTGTCTACCTGTCCCACATCGAAAGGGAGGGACGATTCGATTGAGTAGATTGGTGCTTGAAAACTCCAAGTGTTTGGCCCACTGTATTCATCTAAGAAAAGGGGGACTACGATGAGTTTGCTCGATACGATTCTTAACAACAGTGGTGCAGTCAGTCAGTTGGCAAAGAGCTTTAACCTTGGGGAGGGAGAGGTCACCGAGGTCATCAAGAATGTTGCGCCAGCTCTGTCTCAAGGATTACAGCAAAATACGCAACGTCCTGGAGGTCTTGACAGCCTTGTCGCTGCGCTGGAGAAGGGGAGCCACTCAAGATATTTGGATGAGCCATCGGTCCTCGCTGAGGAAAGCGCGCGAGAAGATGGGAACAATATCCTGGGGCATATCTTGGGTAACAAAGAGGTCAGCCGTAAGGTTGCGAGTCATGCATCGAATAACACCGGTGTTGGAAGTGACATTGTTGAGAAATTGTTGCCAATGGTTGCTTCGTTGGCGATGGGGGCATTGAGCAAACAGAAATCTGGCATCACATTACAAGCCGGCGCGAGTGGTTCTATTGGCGATGTATTAGGCTCTTTTTTGGGGGCGGACAAGGATGACGGCGGGTTTGGCGATTTACTGGGAATGGCTGGAAAAATTCTCGGGCGTTAGGGGGTTATCTTTCAATCGCGAGGACCCATGCGTGGAGCTCGGTCGCGGTGGCCGGCTGGGCGAGTGGTGGCGCGCTCGTCTTCCCTGTTAGTTTGTGGGCTAATTCTGCGGGGGCAGTCCCCAATAAAGTCGCAATGTGACTGACTATCGCATTGACGTCATCGGCTGGAGAGGATTGAGAGCGTTGACTCAATCCGGTAACAAGGATTGTAGGGTTGTGAAACTCGTCGACCACTATTGCGGTCTCGTCGATTCGACCGTGTGCAACACCGGATCTATGCATTGGATACAGCCCCAGGGCGAGGCATCGCAGCAGATGGAGCGCTTTGGGGGCATCGATGGCGGTTTCGGAAAACGCTTCTAATACCGGCACGCCAGCGGGTGCTTCGCGCACGGCAATTGCTAGCGCTTGATCGTAGGCAAGAGTCCGCTGCAAAAAAGGGCCGCCACCTCGAGCAAGCGAATAGATGCGTTGTTCAGTCGTTTCGTCGACTGGTTTTGTGTAGCGTTCGAGCACGACTGTTCGGTTGAGAACCGTGTCGACGGCGCGACTCAGTGTTGAGATTGGAGTCCTCCCTAAGGATGTTTCGAATTGGTAGCGTGCAGATTCCCCCTGCCCCTGTTCTATGAATTCGCTACTCGCTGCCGCTTTGGCAGGGACGGATGGCTTTGCCAATGCCTGTGCAGTGGACGGCTTCGCTCTTGGCAAGATCAGCGGTTTGGGCGCTTTTTTTTGGCGGATTTCTTGAATTTCGCCACGTAGCTCGCGAATGGTTTGGTATCGATCGGACGGATTCTTTTGGAGCAGCCGAGAGATGATGGGATCCCACTTTTTTAGACTCTCGGAGTGCGAAGATAGTGGGCGGGGCGTTTCACCGAGATGTTGTGCAACAAAGTCTGGTCCAAGAAACGGGAGGTGTCCCGTCAATGTCTCATACAAAGTTATCCCTAAACCGTATAGGTCTGTTGAGACCGAGAGGCGGGCTCCTGTGATTTGCTCGGGGGCCATGTAGGCGAGAGTTCCCATCATGCCGCCAGTTTGCGTCTGGCCCAAGTCCAGTAGGTGGGCAATTCCAAAGTCCCCGAGCTTTACGGTTCCTCGTTTGTTATAGAAAATATTGGCTGGCTTCACGTCTCGATGAATGATTCCACGCCGATGGGCAAATGCGAGGCCCTCGAGTAGATCAAGGGCAAGCCGGTCGACTGCCCTTAGGACAGGACCAGTCTGGATACGGTCGGCGAGCGATCCGCCAGCCATGTACTCCATCACGAGAAATCCGGATTCGGTGGAGTAGTCATAAACCTCGACAATATTTGGATGATGCAAAGCACTCGCGATCCGAATTTCACGCTTAAAGCGCTCGTAGATTGGATCGCTACTCGCTTCAACAGTGGAGAACAATTTGATCGCGATATCCCGGTCAGTGACTTCATCCCGAGCGAGGTAGACCTGGCCCGCGCCCCCGGCGCCGAGTTTTCGCTCCAAACGGTAGCGTCCCGCAAGTACTGTGATTTTGGGCCGCTTTTTACGCTGGGGTTGATGGTGGTTGCGGAGAAAAGCATCCAGATCGGATGACACAGAGTCATCCTGCTGGCAGATTTGCGTCAGAACATCTCGCGCGGCAATTCGGTATCCGAGCGCTGCGAGTTCGACGACTAGGGCGCAATGTGCCCTCAAACGAGTTTCCTCATGATCCGCGGCACTCTGAAACAGCCGTGCCGCCTCCTCATGTTGCAGTCTTCGGGCAAGGATGTGGCCGAGCTGCAGCTTGGCCGATGCGACTGCTGCTGGGTCTCCACCAAGCTTGATCACGTCTTCGAGCAGCAGTCCAGCCTCGTGATCCCGATCGAGCGCGACGAGTAGGCGGGCCGCTTCTGGCTCACTATGCGCATTGCGAAAGTATTCAATGGCAAGCTCGAGCTCACCCAGCTCCTCGGCGAACTGAGCAGCTTGTCGAAAATAACGGTGTTTTGCCAACAACTCCATAGCACTGCGATGGCCGGCTTCCCCAGACGCAATCAGTTCCTGCTGAAGTTCTGAAACCAGCGCCTCATCGTGGGCGAGCAGTGCGTTCTCAAGTGCCCATTTGAGATCTCCGGCTTGGCGGGCACACTGACTTGCTTTGGCGAACTCCCACACCCGCGCGTAGAGCGTTGCTGCTTGGCGTGGATCGTCATTTTCCAGCGCGACCCGTGCCGCCTCAGCATATTTTCCCTCAGCCACGAGCGCCTCGACGTTGGAGTCTTCAACTGGTGGGGAGCGTTTCATATCACCGATCCATTCCTGTTGGCTGCATGACTCCCTTCGACAAAGCTCAGGACAGGCCCTTTGACAAAGCTCAGGACAGGCGTCGGTTGCCTAGAGATGGGTTCTAGCTGTTTGACTATCGTTTCCATCGCGCTCTATTGTGATTGATTGTAGTGCAGGGAAATGGTACACCGCGCGAGAGAATATGTCAGAGCGTATTGTCGGTGTGATTGGCGGGAGCGGTGTTTACGACTTGGATACTCTCACGTCTGTGGAGCAGGTTCAGGTTGATACGCCGTTTGGCGATCCCTCTGGGGCCTATGTGACAGGCCGGTTGGACGGCGTGAAGATGGTATTTTTGGCGCGGCACGGGCTTGGGCACCGAATCTTACCGCATGAGATCAACTATCGCGCAAACATTTATGGGATGAAGAAGCTTGGTGTGGAATGGCTGATCTCGATTTCTGCTGTTGGGTCGATGCGTGAGCATATTCGTCCCGGTGACATGGTTGTTGTTGACCAGTTTATTGATCGGACAAACGGTCGGGAGTCGAGCTTTTTTGGTGATGGGATCGCTGCGCACGTATCGCTGGCTGAGCCGATTAGTCCAATACTATCTGAAGTCCTCTACGAGGCGGCCAATCAATCGACCCAAGACGAGGACATCACAGTTCATCGCGGCGGGACGTATTTAGCGATGAACGGCCCACAGTTTTCGACCCGTGCGGAGTCCCTATTATATCGCTCGTGGGGCGTAGATGTCATCGGCATGACCAATATGCCTGAGGCAAAATTAGCCCGTGAAGCGGAGATCAGCTACGCGACTTTGGCCCTTGCGACAGACTACGACTGTTGGCATGAAGAAGAAGAAAATGTCTCAGTCGACGCTGTCATCGCGCTGATTAAGAGCAATGCGAACCGTGCGCGAGCCGCGTTGCGTCGTAGCGTTGGGCAGATTCCGGAGCGACATGATTGTATTGCAGCGAATGCATTGCAGTACGCGATGATCACGCAGCCAGACCAAATCTCTTCTGCAGTAAAGGAACGTCTCTCTCTCTTGATAGGAAAGTATATTCAATGATCACTCGTAGCAAGAACGCCTCATTGCTCGCAGTTGGCTCGGTCGCTTTGGATGACATTCACGGTCCCTATGGCTATCACCCCGATTTGCTCGGCGGCTCGGCCGCATACTTTGCTGTTGCGGCATCTTACTTTTCCAAGAGTGTATCCTTGGTTGCCGTTGTTGGCGAAGATTTTTCTCAACACCACATCGACTACCTCAAGGCTCGCGGGATTGATGTGAGTGGGTTGGAAAGGCAACGTGGTGAGACCTTTCATTGGGTCGGAAAATACGCCGATGATTTGGAGACGCGCGAGACAATCGAAACGCGGCTCGGCGTGTTTGGCGACTTTCGCCCCAAACTCGACGAGATTCATAAGAAAGCCCAGCTCCTTTTTCTCGGCAACATTCATCCAGCACTGCAGTCAGACGTGCTGCGCCAAGTAGACCGTCCTCGGTTGGTTGCCGCTGATACAATGAATTTTTGGATTACCGGACATCGCGAGGCATTGGGGCAGACGCTCCGAGATGTCAGTCTTTTGATCATCAACGACGAGGAAGCGCGACTATTATCGGGGGAGCGGAATCTTGTCCGCGCAGCCAACAAAATTACCGCTATGGGACCGAGGTCGATTGTCATTAAGCGCGGTGATGCTGGCGCACTGTTGCGGTCAGAGGGTGGCTTTTTCTTTTCGCCAGCACTGCCATTGGAAGACGTTCGTGATCCAACGGGAGCTGGAGATAGTTTTGCTGGTGGGTTCATGGGGTATTTGGCATACGCGGGTACCGAAAACCCGGAGACCGTTCGCGAAGCGATGATTGCCGGAAGTGTAATGGCTTCTTTTTCCGTCGAGCAATTTTCTCTCGATGGGCTGCGCAATCTGACGCAGGAAATGATTCAAGAACGCTGCGACGCATTTTCGCGCCTCAGCCAGTTCCAACCGCTCAAACTGTAGGGACGTCACCGGGCATGTTGAGTGAAGCAAGCGGGGACTGGACACCGGTGCTTCGCAGTGAATCGCCGCTGGTCACGTCGCAAGCCGGCAAGCTTTTGGCAAGTTGCCTGGAAGCTGGGGACGGCATTGGGCTTGTGGGAAATCTGGGGGCTGGAAAAACACTGTTGGTGGCTGCTGTCGCCGAGGGATTAAATGTCCCAGTTCCCACCACGAGTCCTACCTTCACTTTGGTAAACGAATATCCTGGTGGTCGGATTCCATTGTTTCACGCGGATCTGTATCGTTTGGAGAGCCAGAGTGAGCTAGACGAAATCGGACTCGACGAATTGTACCGGGGAGGACAGGGCGTTTTGCTCGTTGAGTGGAGTGATAAATTTCCGGTCCTGTACGGAGACCATCTTTCGATTCGGTTAGAAGTTTCTGGCGCACAAGAGCGATTGCTTTCGCTATGCAGCAATGGTGAAAGGAGTCATCAACTCGCTCGTGTTTGGAAGAAAAGTCTCTCAGAAGAGCTTTCTTGCTCCATTTTGTGATCCTACACGATGCAAACCGCATTATCCGGGCTATTTATTACTTTTTGTCCGCATCAGGACGAATTCTTCGGCGGTCGTGGGATGTAAGGCAATGGTCGCGTCAAATTGAGCTTTGGTAGCTCCTGCTTGCATTGCGATGGCGACCGCTTGAATGATCTCGGCGGCGTCGTCGCCAACCATATGGGCTCCGAGGACGCGATCGGTTTGGGCATCCACGATCAGTTTCATCATCGTTTTTTGCTCAGTTTTTGCAAGGGTTAGCCTGAGCGGGCGGAAATTGCTGTGATAGACGTCAATCTTGGCGTAACGCTTGCGAGCTTCGGACTCGGCGAGGCCGACAACCGCTGCCGGAGGCTGGCTAAATACAGCGGATGGGATCGTGTCGTAGTTCATTTTGCGTTGTACGCCGCCGAATACCGTGTCAGCAAAGGCCTGTCCCTCAGCGATCGCGACGGGAGTTAGGGTGACTCGATCGGTGCAATCTCCGACCGCGTAGATATGCTCGATATTGGTTTGTGAGTACGGATTGACATGAATTGCGCCGCTCGGTTTGAGTGAGACGCCTAGCTCTTTGAGTCCGATGTCTGTGTTGGGGCTGCGCCCTGTTGCGCACATCAAAATATCTGCAGTATCGCGGGACCCATCCGAGAACTCGACTTGCAGTTTGCCGCAACCCTCAGCCTGTGGAGAGCCGTCAGCTTGTAAAGAGCCCTCAGCCTGTGGAGAGCCCTCAGCATGTAAAGAGTCCGGGCGAGTAACCTTGTGAATTTGTGTGTTTAGCTTGAGATTGACGCCATGGAGCGCGAGTCCGCTTGATACTGCTGTCCGAACATCTTCATCAAACCCGCGAAGCACTTGCTCCCCACGGTGCACCAGTGTGGTTTGTGCGCCAAGGCCATTGAAGATTTGCGCAAATTCAATTCCGATATAGCCTCCGCCAACGACAATCACCCGGTTGGGAAAATGCTCCAGATGGAATGCCTCGTTGGAGGTGATCGCAAGATCTGCACCGGGAAAGGACAGTGTATTGGGGGTTCCGCCAGTTGCCACAAGGATGCGTTGGGCCGTGATGGTGTTATCACCGACCTGCAAAGTATGGGGGCCAATTAGCGTTGCGCGATGGTCAAACATGGTGACCGAGGCCTTATTGAGAAGGTTGATATAAATCTGATTGAGGCGATCGATTTCCCGATCTTTGTTGGCAATGAGCGTGGACCAATCAAATTGAGCATCATTGATCGTCCATCCGTAACTCCCAGCAATATTGAGATTGTCCCGATAGGAGGATGCATAGACAAACAGTTTTTTGGGAACACATCCGCGAATTACGCATGTTCCGCCATAGCGGTATTCTTCGGCGATGGCCACCTTGGCCCCATAGTTGGCGCTAGCCCGTGCGGCTCGAACACCACCAGAACCGCCGCCAATGACAAAGAGATCATAATCATAGGTCATGATACGACTGTACCCGCGCGTTGTTTGGTGCCCAAATTTCGTGTTTGCGTTGAGAGCGATTTGGCTATTTATCGAATCAGCCGCACTTCTACATCTAAATCGATTGTTGCCCAGGCGCGGTCCGCAGTGAGTGCCGGCCGTTGGGTTTGCCGTGCCAACGCGAGGCATGCACGGTCACCAAGTGACAGTCCCAGAGACTTCGTTTTGGGCAGTAACTCAGCCGTTTCGATTGCCAGGTCATTGTCGAATTCAACCCAATGGATAGGGCTTTGGCGTAGTTTCTTCTCTACAACGGAAGCACTATGACCATCGCGACAAAATCGGCCCAGGACTTCGGAGAGATTAATGGTTGATATATGAGCTTGTGGCAGGACATCTGCTACAAGCTCCCCGCCCGGCTCGGAGAATAGCATCGCGAGCAATGCGGATGCATCTACAATGATCATTCGTCAGCGCTCTCGGTGCGTCGATCGGCAATTAGCTCCGCAACGACATTGCTAGGGAGGTTTTCGCCATAGAGATGATTGACGAATTCACATAGCTCCTCTGGTGATGCATCTGGCTGCTCATTTTCGTTGCACGCCTGCTGCAGGATCAGTCGTATCTCTGCTTCCATGCTTTGCCCTGCCCGTGCCGCTCTCATTCGGAGCTTTTTGTGCAGTTTATCGTCAATATTTCTGATAGTTAGCACCTTCATGACTTCATTGTAGTCATTGCTGTCATTGCTGTCAAACGACTTTTACTTTTTGGCAGACCCATGGACCGAGATGGCTGCGGCGTTAGGCGTAACATGCAATGGAGTCTTTGACGGGGGAGAGGATCCTCGCTGCTATCTCGGTTGTTTGTGAGATTGCATCGCTGGACGTCGAACCCGTCGCCGGTGTTTGCCGCGTCGAGTTCGCCAATGGGCCCCGCGGTCCAACGCTGCAAAGTCAGATACCAAACCGTCCTGTTTGGGAGTCCTCAACCTGTGGGCAGTCCCGAACAAATTGAGCTCGGCTTCTGTTGGTGGGTCTCCCTCTTGGGTCACAACCAGCTCTAGGGCGGCAATCAGCGCTGTCGCTTCAAGAGTTTCGTCAGAGCGTAGCAGCTGATCGCGAACGAGTTTGAGCAAAGTACTGGGGGCCGCCGTAGGTTCGGCGATCTCTACATTGAGTTCGGCTACTGGGTTCTCGTCATGGTCGAGTAGCTGCAGCACAATATGTGCAGCACCGGTACCGCGCCCGGCGAGGCGCGCACATAATCGGTCGCACACCGGTCTAAGAACAAATGAAAGCGGTTCGAGCTTAGTCACCGGGCGGCGAAGTTCCATTCTCTCGACGATACGACCCGCTGGAGAGAATGGTTGGAGTTTTGTCGGGCCATCGCCTCTGGCTAGCTGTTGGAAGTCGGCTTGGGTGTCGGTCCAGCGTCTACCCATTGACGGAGGAGGAAGCGTTGCGACCTGTCCAATTGTATTTACACCAAGGGCTTGTAGCACCTCGACAATATCCGACTCGATTGGGAGCCAGCTGACCGGCAGGGGCGCTAAGAATACCGCTGTGCCGCCGCGAGGAATTGTTGTGCAGCTCTCGACGGTAACGGGGATGTTGCTTTGGTCGTGGGCTTGTCCGCGGGTCGCGGTCGCTGCGGCAGCCCATGCGGCAAAGCGATCATCTGCAATCCCTATTCGACCAGTAAGGCCCTGACGATGCACCACATTGAGAAGCTTGTTGCCAAAGGCCTCTCCTCGAACACCGTTCGGGACATGCAGGTAAATGCTCCTGTGTACAGCGTGTTTAGCCTGCGGGGAGTCTTTGGTCTGTGAGGAGTCGGTCGCAACGGGAACATCAACAGTGATCGAGAAAGACATCAGCGCCTCTGCGACTGCCTCCAGCGTGCTTTGATATAGCTCGGGATCGAACGGAAGCATATCTATGTGTCGCGATGTGCCGTGGACTTGAGCTACACTCATGCCTGTTCGTACTCCTTCCGCAAATGCCGCACGGGAGCACGCGATCACCTTTGGTGCTTTGCCCGATCCTTTGCTAGTGACGATCGCAAACGCACTCCCGGCCAGGCTCGGACGTTGGCGAACGTGAGCTTGTAAAGGAAGGGACGGTAGGTATATGCAGGCAATTCTCATGACTCTCTACCAGGTTGAGGACTCATCTCCGAGGAGACGCCAGCTCCTAGAGGATGTGTGATATGTTGCATCGAGTTTTCCGGGGCTGCCAGTGACATGTCTATTTTCTTACTATACTAGTCTGATGTTCAGTGTTCGGATGCATCGGCAATCTTTATCTTTTATAGGCTAACTGTTTGGAATAAAAAGGAAAAATAACTTTTGGTCTCCACACCATAGAAACGTCATCCGGCTAACGCTTCCGGCAAAAAATATTGAGTAATATTCAATTGTCATTTAAGGATAGTTCTATGTCGATCGAACAAGAATTACGAAAACGCCTTACGGCGGCAATGAAGGCCAAGGATAAGAACACTGCGAATGTTATTCGCATGCTCAACACCAAAGTGATGGAGCGGCGCACCGCCTCCGATTTTAGCGGTGAGGTTGATGATGCTCTCTATTTGGAAGTGATCGCCGCCTATAAGAAATCAATGGACAAGGCCAGGCAGCAATTTGTCGACGCCGGGGAGCGTGGAGCCGAAGAGGCAGCTCAACTACTTTGGGAGAGTAAATTTTGTGCTGAATTTTTGCCGGCGCAGTTAGGTGAAGAGCAGGTGCGCGCAGCTGTAAAGGATGCGATTGCCGAGCTCAACGCGACCGATCTCAAAATGGCCGGGCGTGTTGTTGGCGCCGTCATGAAAAAACACAAGGGCCTGGTGCAAGCTGCCCAGGTGAAAGCGATCGCTGTGCAGTTGCTAAAGGGCTGACCCATCGTCCGCCGATGAGATGGTCTTTACGGCGGGCAGTTTTCCTTGGCCGTTAGTTTTTGTTTGCTTTGTTATTTTTGATTTTCCACTTTTGTCCGTCCTCGAGTTTTTTGGTTGGGAACGAGACGGTTCCGCCAACGATGTCACATTGTTTAGAGGTGGAATGGAATGTGTAGGTGGCAGTTGTGGAAGCGCGGATCTCTATCGATTTGCTGCTGCCGCTGCATTTGAGCTTTACCGTATGACTCTTGGAGTCGCTGTTATAGACGCGTATAGAGCCAGCAAGGGCTGATCCCGCTGTGAAGATTAGGCAAAGTGCGACGGCTACGATTGTTTTCATTGCGTTTTCTCCTAACGTGCAAGAAGGGAATGCAAACGATACCGTTTCGGCGTTTCCATTGGCAATGTGCGTTATTGGCTCCTCTGGTGAGAGTTGTCCGAAGCAATGTGCCCTTGTTGGTGGACCAGTCTTAAAAGACAACTGCGGGCGTCATTCCGAGGCCATGGGACGATTGCGCTGCCCAACCAATTGCCGTCTATCTGAATCGATTCGCGGGATCCGGGAAACTCCTAAACGAGAAAAAATCAATGTAAGTATCTGTAATTAATTGTATTTGCGAGGGTGAGTCATTTTTTCCGCTCCCCACGTTTACCGAATTCCCCCACAGTTAATTGCATGGACACACAGGTGAACCCGGCATGAATCAATACATGTTAATTGATGCAATCATTCGGCAAACGATGGTTCTTGTCGCACGTCTTGCGACCTGCGGCGGCAAACGAATCCCGCTCGCTCATGTTGCCAACCAGATCTTTCTAGAACTCACCCGAGAGCTCAAGGCCAATAATGTTAGTAGCAAGGTAATTGCCGACATGTTTGGTTTAACGCTCCGCGCTTACCACAAAAAGATAAAGCGGCTCAACGAGAATGAGTCGGATCGGGCGTCCTCTCTATGGGAGGCGGTTGCAACATTTTTGATTGGTCATAAAAGGGTTACTCGAGCTCAACTGCTTCGCAATTTTAACGCAGACGATCACGGGATGGTGACAGGCATTGTGAATGACCTCGTCGAGAGTGGGCTTCTGTTTCGTAGCGGTCGTGGACCCGGCACACTCTACCAGGTCGTCGCAATGGATGCGGCCTTGGGTAGCGATACACAGCGGCAGGACGAAATTGCTGCGTTTGTTTGGACGATTGTCTACCGGTTTGGTCCCCTCGACCTTGAGTCACTCCATAAACGGTTATCCATTATGGATCGGGTGACCTTATCTGAGGTTGTGGACAGGCTTGTCGCAGACGGACGCGTCGGAAAACAACGGAGAGACGGTGTAGACCTACTGGCTAGCGCCGAATGTGTTCTTTCGTCAAATCCAGATGGTTGGGAGGCTGCCGTTTTTGACCATTTTCAGGCGGTCGCAAATGTCATTGCGAATCGAGCAGACCACGCGCGCGCCGAGACGATGCCAGATCCGATGACGGGAGGCATGACCTTTCACTTTGACATCGATGAATCACACCCCCTTCAAGGGGAAATCATGGAGCTGTTTCAAAGCACCAAGGAACGAGCATCTGAGTTGCGACGACGAGCCGATCAGCATAATGACACGCGTTCTGATCAACCGACCAATCCATTCCGGACCGTATTTTATCTCGGTCAAGATCTCTTAGGAAGAGACCTAGGGGAAAATGAAGAAAAAGAGGGAGAATAATATGTTAGTTAGACTATTTGTATCTACTGTCCTTGCACTGTCGATATCGTGCTCAGAGACGGAACAGACAGGAAGCGAAACAGCATTTGTGTCGCGTATGAATATCGAGGATGCGAAGTTGTTGATCATTGGGACCCAAGACGAATCGAATCACCAGCGTCTATATAAGAGCCTGGCATCCGGTGAAATCAATGAGGTCTCATTTTTCGATAGGGATGGCAACAAAATTACTTTGGCCGATCACCCGTTTGCAATTCACGACATCAACGAGACGTATATGGCAATGGAGTTCTCAACGCCGCCTGAAAGCAGCGAGCACCGATCTACCGCGTTGCTCGTGCGGAAACAGGACGGAGCCACTTTCTTGATAACACCGACTGATGAAAATACCGAAGTGAAACATTCAATCATCGGATTTTCAAACGATCCAGATTTTCAAACCGATGCCGACGACAACGTCTATTTTATTACTGGAGAGAGAGGGGAGACGGCGTCAAAGCAGATTGCTAGAATCAACGTCACGGATCCCAACGCGTTGACACAAGAGATCTTAACACCTCCATCCGAAGAGGTGCAGCGATTTGCTGTTGGTCATGACGGACTTATTGTCTACGAGGCGTCTACTTCGGCCCGAACAGTGACTCGATCGCTTACGCCCAACGGGGTATTGCGAGAACGGCGAGATACAAGGGTGTTCTGGCGAGGTATCGAGGATGTTTTTATCTCCGAGTCTGGTGCAGTTGCCCGTCTTACTCTTGGTGGCGGTGACGAGATTGTGGAGACTCCATACTGGGATCCCGATACAACGGTCAGTATTGAAGATGCACTGCAGATCGTTGTCTCGGATCGCTTCTATATTGTGCAGGGGAATCGTGTGATAGAAATAGAGAACCCAGACAATACGCCCATCGAAATTAATGTTCCATTGGACCCTTTTGATGTATCCGCGTCGGATGCGCACATCTATTTTGCTGGCGTTGATGACCAGGGTACGAATATTGTGCGAGTAGGTCTTCTAGACCATCAGGTTGAATCCATCCTCCCGGAGGGTTTCTACGAAGTTCGCAATATCGATGCTGCCCCCAATGGAATTGTCACCTTTGAAGGGCTTCGTCTCAGCGATCAGGCAGACGTGATCCTTGAAATTGATCTCGACAATAATCCGAATACACTTGCTCAAGAACAATTTAACGGGAAACTACGGGCGTTATTTCGAATCCGATGAATTGAGCTGTCGTCAAAGAATAACGGCCGGTCTTTTCAAGACCGGCCGTTGCTATTTTTGTTTTCCGAGCTTTCCAAACAGATCTGCAAAGGTTCCCATGCTCTTGGTCGGTGCAGTGTGGGCGGAAATGTTGGCCTGCTCCTGTGCCACCTCTTGTTCTCGTACTGCAGCGTCCATCGACAATGCAAGTCGATGGCGCTCAAGGTCGACAGATAGCACGGTCGCTTCGACTTGGTCGCCAATGCTGACGACCTTCTTTGGCGTATGGATGCGTTTGCCTGCTCCCATCTCGCTAATATGGATCAAGCCTTCGACACCATCGGCAACTTCAACAAAGGCACCGAAGGGCTCGATTCTCACTACGGTTCCCGTGACCCGTGACCCGGCGGCGATATTCGATGCGGCGGCACGCCAAGGATCACGCTGGAGGGATTTTAACGATAGGCCGATTTTCTCCGGCCGTTTTGGGTTGTTGGTGGTTTCAATCTTGATGACCTGGACTTGCAGCTCCTGGCCAATGCTCAATACGTCAGTCGCCTTATCTACGCGGGTAAACCCGAGCTCGCTGATGTGCAAGAATCCCTCGATTCCGCCGATATCGACAAAAGCTCCGTAGTTCTCAATCGCGGTAACTTTGCCGCTAAAAACCGCTTCAAGCTTCAGTTTCTCTCGCGTTTCGACGGCGCGCGCTGCGAATTCTTGCTCGAGCAGAGCGCGTCGTGACAGGACAATATTGTCTCGCCCAGAAGTCCCCGCCTCGTAACGCGTGATGCGAAAATGCAGTCGTTGGCCGACAAAGACCTCTGGGGTGTCGATATAGCGCGTGTCCATCTGCGAAATCGGACAGAAGGCGCGCACGCCGGCGACCTGGACCTCGAACCCACCCTTATTGGTCCCGGTGACCACCCCCTCAACCGGAATTTCTAACTCTTGTGCTTGCATGAGATCATTCCGCGCATCGGGCCCTTTTCCGACCGTTCGACGCAGAACAAGATTATCCCCAGTCTGCACGACTCTGGCTTCGACAAGGTCCCCCAAAGCGACCACCAGCTGTCCGTCGCTATTGGTGAGTTCGTCGCGCGCCAACGCTCCCTCACACTTTCCACCAACGTCAATAAATACCGAGTCGGCACCAATCGAAACAACCGCACCGCTTACTATGTCGCCTCTTTTGGGACCAGCTTTGCGCGCCGTCGTAGGTGAAGAATCGTATTCGGCGAGCAGCGCAGCGAAATCCTCGTTTGCAGGTTTCTCTGAAGTCATCGCGGCAGTGTACTCACAAGCTGTTGAATCTACCACTTGTAAGCTATCTATGCGCGATCATTGTCTCCTCTACCCTGGGACTTCGCTCCTTTTCGTTTGCGCCATGAACTCGACGAGGAGTTTTTTTGCTTTTTGGTTCAGTTCTTTGGGCACTCGGATCTGTACGGTGGCAAAGTGATCGCCGGTTTTGCCGTGGGTGTCTTTGGCGCCTTTGCCGCGCAGCCTGAGTTTTGCTCCGCTGGATGTGCCCGGCGGGATTTTGACGCTGGCTTTGCCGGTGAGGGTGGCGATTTCGGCAACGGTGCCGAGGATGGCTTGGTCGAGGTCGACGCGCACGTCGGAATAGATATTATTGCCGCGCTGCAGCAGGGTCGATCCGTCGCTGGCGCGGCGTTTTTTCTCTTGGTTGGGGGGCGGCGATGGGCGGCGGGGGGAAGAGCGTGGTCCTTGGGAAAATGAATGACTAGTGCGGAAGTGGACGCCGCCCTGTCCTCCCTGCGTGAATGGCCCGCCTTGTGAGAAGGCTTGGGAGAATAGCGAGCCGAGATCACCAAAGTCTTCGAGCCCGCCGACGGAAAAGCCGCCGAAATTGGCGCCACCGGCGCCAGCGCCATGGGGTTGATAAAAGTTGGCGCCGCCGGCGCCATGCGGCGGGCGAAAACCACCCGCACGAATTTCGTCATACTGCCGGCGCTTTTCTTGATCGCCCAGGACGTCATAGGCGGCGCCGACCTGCTTGAACCGAGTCTCTTTGCTCTTATTTCCGCCGGTTGAATCTGGGTGATACTTTTTGGCCAAGCGTCGATAGGTTTTTTTGATCTCTTCGGCGCTGGCGCTTGGGTCTAATCCCAGCGCTTTGTAGTGGTCGATATTGGGATCGAAGGGAAGGTTCATGCGGCTTGATCTCTATCCTCTTCTTTAGCCCCAGACGGGGCGCGGGTAAACGAAATTTCTCCGTTTTTTGTGAGCTTGGCTTCGATATGGTCCCCGGCGGCAAATTGGCCGGTCAGAAGCGCGTTTGCGAGTGGGTCGGTGAGGTGGGTTTGAATGCCTCGCTTGAGTGGCCGTGCACCGTAGGTGGGATCGTAGCCCCGCTCGGCGATCAGGGCAATAACATCTGGATTCACCGACAGGCTCAAATCGCGCGCGGCGAGCAGTTTCTTCAGGTGGCCGAGTTGGATGGACACAATAGAATGGAGTCGCTCGCGTCTCAGGGGGCGAAAGAATATGATTTCGTCGATTCGGTTGAGAAACTCGGGGCGAAAGGTCGCTCGGAGTTCGGTACTGATGGCCTGCTGGACCTGGTCGGAGAGATCCTCAGTCTGGCGGGTTTCTGTTTCGCTGTGACGCAGGTGTTGTGAGCCGACATTAGAGGTCATGATGACGATTGTGTTTTTCATGTCGACGGTGCGGCCCTGGCTGTCTGTGAGCCGGCCGTCATCGAGCACTTGGAGCAGTACGCTCCAGATGTCTGGATGGGCTTTTTCGATCTCGTCAAACAGGACGACAGAGTAGGGGTGCCTGCGTACTGCTTCGGTGAGTTGGCCTCCTTCATCGTGGCCGACATATCCAGGGGGGGCGCCGACCAGGCGGGATACAGTGTGTTTTTCTTGGTACTCAGACATGTCGATGCGGACGATCGCCGACTCATCGTCAAACAAAAAGTCCGCAAGAGTTCGTGCCAGCTCGGTTTTGCCGACGCCTGTCGGCCCCAGGAACAAGAATGAGCCGATGGGCCGGTTGGGATCTTGCAGGCCGACCCGAGATCGGCGAATCGCTGCAGCCACCTTTGTGAGTGCTTCTTCCTGGCCGACGACCCGCAGACGCAGGCGGTCCTCGAGATGGGCGAGTCGCTCCATATCCCCCTCGAGCATTTTCTCAACGGGGATGCCGGTCCATTTTCCGACGATGTGGGCGATATCCTCTTCGGTGACCTCTTCGCGGAGAAAGCCTCCTTCTGCCTGGAGTTGTTCTAAGGCTGTCGCGTCATCGGCGATTTGTTGCTCGTATTTGGGAATGTTGCCAAACCGTAATTCTGAGGCTTTGGCAAAGTCCCCGGACCGCTGCGCGCGATCGGCTTCGGCACGGGCAGCTTCTGCAGCGGCTTGGTTCTCGCGGAGTCTCTCAATCAGGCTTCGCTCTTTTTGCCACTGGGCTTTCATCGTCGTTACTTGTTCGCGCAACTCGGCGATCTCACGTTTGACCTCCGGGAGTCGTTGTTTTGAACGCTTGTCTTTCTCCGCCTTCAGCGCAGCCTTCTCAACTTCGAGTGTTGTGATTTTGCGATTTACCTGGTCAATGGGGGTAGGGACGGATTCGATCTCCATTTTTAGGTGCGAAGCAGCCTCGTCAATGAGATCGATCGCCTTGTCGGGAAGTTGTCGTCCGGAGATATAGCGGTGCGATAACCGTGCGGCTGCGGTGAGGGCAGCATCTCGAATGCGAATCCCGTGGTGGACTTCGTATTTTTCTTTGAGGCCACGGAGGATAGCGATCGTATTGATCACTGAGGGTTGCTCGACAGATACGGGCTGAAAGCGTCTCTCCAGTGCTTTGTCTTTTTCGATGTATTTGCGATATTCATCGATGGTTGTCGCGCCGATACAGCGCAGCTGGCCCCGGGCCAGGGCGGGTTTTAGTAGATTCGCTGCGTCTACTGCCCCCTCGGCGGCGCCGGCGCCAACAACGGTGTGGAGCTCATCAATAAATAAGATGACCTGTCCGTCTGCGGCTTCGATCTCTTTTAGAACTGCTTTGAGGCGGTCTTCAAACTCGCCGCGGTACTTGGCGCCGGCAAGCAGGGCACCCAAATCGAGCGCAAGGAGTCGGCGATCTCGCAAGGATTCGGGACAGTCGCCTTCGGCGATCCGCGCGGCAATGCCCTCGACAACCGCAGTCTTTCCAACACCTGCCTCACCCACCAAAACCGGATTGTTTTTGGTTCGGCGACTGAGGATCTGAATGGTACGGCGGATCTCATCATCCCGGCCAATGACTGGGTCGAGTTTTCCGTCTTTGGCGGCCTGGGTTAGGTCTCGTGCGTATTGGGTAAGCGCTTCGTATTTGTTCTCGGGATCTTGGTCGGTAATTCTCTGATTTCCGCGAATCTCACTAAGTGCGGCGAGGACTCGATCCTCGGTGATCCCAGCACCGTTTAAGATGCTGCTTGTTTTCGCTTTTGTATCGGCGAGCATGGCCAAGAGGAAATGTTCGGTAGAGACAAACTCATCTTTAAAGCCGCGAGCCTTTTTGATCGCAAGGTCCCAAACCTTTTTCAGCTCTGGGGATAGATCCGCATCGATATTCGCCCCCTGTACTCGTGGCATCGCAGCAAACGCGCGGTTGAGCTCGGTATTGATATGATCTGGGTTTCCACCGATCCGCGCAAACAGACGGGGAATCAGGCCCTCGGGTTGCACGAGCAACGCGGCTAAGAGGTGCTCGGGATAAATCGCCGGATGCGACTTATCAATAGTAATATCACGTGCTTGCGTTAGGGCTTCACGGGCTTTTACGGTCAGTTTATCAATGCTCATGATACCTCATAACGTAAGCATCAGAACTGGCTCGTCAATATCTGACCGGAAACATTCCCCTGGGTATCTTTACTGCGCTTTTGAGACGGCACTCAGGAGTTCTTGTTTGGTTCGTGATCCTTTTCCTTGCGCAATGACTTTGTCGATCACTTCACTGATTTGGAGATCAGGAACCAGCTCAGAAAAGCAGCGCGCCGCAGCGCCCCACTGTTGGTCCGGTAGGTCTGGGTTTCGCGCGAGTGCATCCATCAGTGCCGCCGACGCACGGGTGCTCATTTGATCGGAAAAGGTTTCCAGAATCGCACCGGTAAGCTCACTCTCGTTTGCAAGTGCAGCGGTAATCATGGCGCGGGATCGTTTGGCTGCATCAATGTCGGGATTGAGAGGCTCTTTGAGTCGATGGAGATGCGCGACCATCTCCTTTAGGGCTGTATCATCGTTGGTATGGTAGTAGTAGTCGACGAGTCGTCTGACGGTAGGGACGTGATTCGGGGCTAAGTCAATTGCCTTGAGAAAAGCATCTGCAGCAAGGTTGGGATCCCCTAATTGCGTGCGGTAGAGCTCGCCCATTTCGTAGAGCAGCTCTGCACGTTGTGAGGCAGACGGAATGAGTGACATGAGTTTCTCAAGTGTTTGCGTCGCCTTATGATATTGCTGTCGGTTGGAGTAGATTCCAATTAGAGCACGCAGCGCGTCTTGATCGGTAGGAGCCTCGGACAGCACGAGATTGTAGAAGCGTATCGCCTGATCTAGGTTCCCCATACATGCATGGATTTCGGCGAGCAGACTGTGCGCCTGGGTGATCCCAGCAACGTCGTCTGGGCGAAGCAACCCAAGCCACGCTTGCGCAGCTTCCATCGCGCGATGGACTTCTCCGACCCGAAGTCCACTGCGGGCGAGACATGCCAGCGCGCGTCCGTTGTTTGGGTTTTTGAGTACTGCTGCCGCAAACGAATCCATTGCCTCGCGGTTTCGGCCCAAGGTTTCTGCGATCTCACCGACGCGAAAGTACAACATGTCCGCCCCGGCGAGGCACGTCTCAGGGTTGAGCTGTTTAAACAGGTCGTAGGCGCGCGCCCAATCATTGGTGTCATAGGCGGTATTCGCGAGGGATTCGAGTGCGGCGAGGTGGTTGGGGGCGAAGCTTAGTGCTTGTTCATAGGCATACGCGGCCCGCTCCGGGTCACGGAGCTTGTCCTGGTAGACTAATCCTAAGGCGTAGGATAGTTCCGCTGCCTGCCGTGCATCGTCAACGACGGCGGCTCGAGTTCCAAGTAGCGTAATGAGTGTGGGCCAATCTTCGATCTCTTGTGCCCTCGTCTGCAGTGTTTGATAGGCAATGGTATCTGTGGGATCGCAGTTAAAGCGTTCCATCGCGGATACACATCTAGGTCCGCCGGATGTTACCGTAGGCGAATCGCTGGGGACGGTACGGGACAGGGTTAGCTCAGTTCGCGGCTGGGGTTGTTTTTTGCGCGATGGTTCAGACTGGTAGCCACGAAGTAAATCAAGGTGCTCAAGAAGTGGGTGTTTGGGGAGGTGGTCGAGGGCCTTGCGAGCCGTGTCGAGCGCTTGGCTCCGCACTTTGGAATCGAGATCTTGGCACGAAGCAACACCCGTAATGCGACCCGCCAGAAACTCGAGATCTTTCGCGTTTTTAGCAATCGAGTCCTGGTAGTCTTGGAGAGCGCCCTGGATATTGCCAATTCGTAGTTTGTCGTCAGCCTGGCGATATTTTGCCAACGCCTCGATGAGAGTGATTGCCGAGGGGGTTACGTGCTCCAAACGAGAGTCGGCGGCAAAACGCAACCGGATGGCACCTCGTGTGCTCGAAGTAGTGACAAGCTCTCCACCAGCACAGGTCGGAATCCTCCAGCCTGATGGTGGAAGTGCCCTGCGAACAAATACATCGATGGGGGCAATTCCCAGGTCACAGAGGCCTCGATCGTCAAGCTCTGTGACGGGACTATCGGGGTCGTCCTTGCGAACCAGGAGATGAAGGATTTGATGCATGAGCACAGGGGCTGGAGTAGGAAAAAATCCGTAGATCAAAGGGGTATCGATCAACAGGCGCAATGTTCCGCCATTACCAGCGAGCAGTACCTTCCCGGTTATATCGGCAGTATGTGGGCCATGTTGAACGTGGCCGATAACGTGAATGTATCCATCTCTGCACTGAATTTGGAGTTGCTTAATCCCCAGATCCGTAAGTGCATCTCTGCGCTCGGCAACTAAACGGTTGATGTCGTTTTGATCGATTCGGAGCTGTGCAATGCGTACCTTGGTCCGTCGCCTTTGAAATAACTCCGGCCCGGTAGTGAGACTAATCGGCAGCACCAAGTCGGGGATCGCGAGCTCTAAACGCTCGACCCATAGCCAATCAAAAAAGCGCTGATTGGTCATGACCAAGCTCGCAGAACCGCCAAGCATACGAAATGCGAAACCCAGTTTTGCTGGAGGCTCGTGCATGGACAGACGTTAAGGGGCGGCTAGGGGGGGCTAAGTGTCAAGTCTCCTAACGACCAGCTAGCTTGTCAAAGGTGCTACAAGGTTGGTAGGCGAGAACGGCAACTTTGCCTTTATCGTCAGTATAAGAAAGGAAGCGATCGCTGACCTGAATTGCGTTGCTCTTGACTGCAGCCTTGCATTGCTCGGCAAGCCACGTCGTAACCGTCGCTTGCGCACGCTCTTGTGCATGCGCTTGCTGTAGACTTTCATAGTCGGTTTCGAAACGTTTTAAGTCGGGTTGTTGCCGATTGACGAGTGATAGCAAGACAAATCCATTATCGACTTCAAACACTTTGCTGGCCAATTGCCCTGGTTCGAGTTTTTCAAATATTTCCAGGATCGCTTCGGGCGAGTTGCCAACGTCGCGTAGGTACTCCTTGTGGCGGGTGAACGGACCCGCAGTTGTCAACTTTGGTTTGGCAACGTCTTTGGCAATTGGAGCGGGCGTCTTGGATGTGGTGGAAATCGCCTTTTTGGAGGCAGAGGCCGCCTCTTTGGCGGCAAAGGGAAGCATCGCGAATGGCCCCTTTGACGCCAGTGGCTTTGTGATTGCCAGGTTGCTTGCGTTCCATGATGCTGGTTTTGTTGGCCCTTCAGTAAAAAGCGACCCCGATTTGCCCCTTTTTTGCATTTGCTTAAATAGTTGTTCACGTTGCTCAGGAGTTAAATTCTTGAGCATATCTGGTGTCAACTGGGGGCCCTTGTTGCTGGGTTTGGCGCGCTCAAACAGGTCACTGAGTGGTTTGCCGGCTTTGGCTTGCTCCATTGCGGCTTGCGCGTCGCGGCGGGCTCCCTCACGAGCATAGTGAGTGAGTGCAAGTCGCTTTGCGATCTCATGTTTGACCTGATCGTAGCTGAGATCTCCCTCTCGTTTGTCTTCAATCCGAAGGATGTGAAAGCCGCGGGAACTTTCGATGATGTCAGAGACTTTATTGACTTCTAGTTTTTTTGCGGCTTCGACCACCTCTTTGCCCCACCCAAGTGAGTTGATGGGGCGCCATCCTAGATCGCCACCGTTTTTCGCAGAGCGAGCGTCTTCGCTATCGGCCTTTGCCAAAGTTGCAAAATCAGCGCCGCCTACGAGTGAGGCATGAATCTTTTCGGCTTTCGCTTTTGGATCAATTGTCTTCGGGTCATTTGCCTTTGGATCATTTGCCTTTGGATCGTTTGCCTCTGGGGCTTTTGCGGGGTCCTTTGTGAGGTCCTTTGTATTAGTGGGGCTTGATTTCGGTTTTTTACGGATCAGAAGATGCCGTGCGCGAATCTCTGGGCCTCGCCCCTTATATTGTTGCTCGTCTTCTTTGTATTTCGCTTTAACCTTGTCTCCATGGTCCGCCAGGAATGCAGCGACATGGGCATCCTCAATGACCAGTTTTCGTCTGTAGTCAGAGGGCTTAAACTTAATAAAGTCGATCGTCGCTGTGGTGTTGTTGTGGGTGTACTGCGCGAGAATTTCATCGCGCGTGCTGTGTACTGTTTGGGTTAAGGTTTGTCGCATCAGGTTGGCAAGAATCTCACGCTGTTGCTCGCTGATGAGATATTGGGTCGACGGGAGGCCCGTTGCCCTCGCAAACCGCTCGATGATTTCTGAGTTGGCAACGCCTTCTTCGAAATAGATGTCTTTTCCCTTGACTGGTACACCGAGGATAGACAGGTCCCCCTTGGCGAGCTTCATTGCCGCCTGTTCCGCTGAGACACGAAACCCAAGGGCCTCGCTTGCTTGTGCCAAGAGTTCCCGTTGCAATATGAGATCCATGACGAGGGGGGTCTTGACAGTTGGGCCCCCTCGAATGTTGAGCCCTGACCCAAATCGCCAGGCATATTGGTCAACTGGCTTACCATTTACGGTCATCGCAATGACCTTCTGGGCACCACAGCCGATCTCTGCCTGTGGCCCAAACGTCAATACGAATGCGGCGATAATAATGCCAAAAAGAACCCAAATAATTAGTGAGCGTGAGCTATCTCTTAGTTGTTCCAGCATGGGTATGCACTTCTATACAGGATCTGGCCCCGAAAAAGGCGAGAATTCTAGCCTGGTTTGCCAAAATCGCCAACCAAAGCGCCTCATAAAACCTCGCCCAGGTACGTCACCCTCTTTTTCGCGTTTTCCCCAAGCTTTTGATTCCACACGATGATTTTCGATCTTGACAATTACAGTCAGTATTCTCTGCGTTCGAAAAATCACCGTATGAAAGCAACTTTTTGGGGGATCTTCGCGCAAATCCGTGACGTATCCGGGTCAGATGCGAGAGATTCTCTTGCATTGGATCATATAGGCGTGCTAACCCGAGCACTCATTATTCTTTTGGGAAAACGCAGTAGCGTGCTGCGGCACGTTTTCATGGGCCTGGTTGCAGGTCGGAACGGATAGTCAATGCTGTTCGATTGGGTCTACGGAATGTTCTCCAACGACCTCGCCATCGATCTTGGGACGGCGACTACGCTAACCTTTGTGAAGGGCAGGGGGATCGTCGCGAATGAGCCGAGCGTTGTCGCTGTACAGGGCGGTAATGCAGGCGGCAAAAAAGTGCTAGCGGTGGGTAAAGAGGCAAAGGAGATGCTTGGCCGAACCCCTGGGAATATTGTCGCAATTCGGCCGATGAAGGACGGGGTCATTGCAGATTTCGAAGTGACCGAGGCGATGCTTCGGTATTTCATTCAAAAGGCACATCATCGGCGTACGCTTGTTCGACCTCGGGTGATTGTTTGCGTGCCATCTGGGATTACCGAGGTGGAAAAGCGTGCTGTACGTGATTCAGCCCTCGCTGCCAGCGCCCGTGAGGTCTACTTAATTGAGGAGCCGATGGCGGCGGCGATCGGTGGTGGACTCCCAATAACCGAGCCATCCGGGAATATGATTGTTGATATTGGCGGCGGGACGACTGAGGTTGCCGTGATCTCCCTGGCCGGTATCGTTTTGTCCAAGTCCATTCGGGTTGCTGGCGACAAAATGGACGAGGCTATCGTTCAATATATTAAGCGCAAATACAATCTGCTGATTGGAGAGCGCACAGCGGAAGTGATTAAAAAGGAGATTGGATCGGCATTTGCGCTCGCGGATCTAGAGACCGTTGAGGTCAAAGGTCGCGATTTGGTCGCAGGGGTACCAAAGACCCTTGTTGTGAACTCTGATGAGATTCGCGAGGCGCTCCAAGAGCCCGTCAACGCCATCGTCGACGCTGTTCGCACCGTTTTGGAACGGACGCCGCCAGAACTTTCCGCGGATATTGTAGATCGAGGGGTTGTATTATCTGGTGGCGGCGCGCTGCTAAAGAATATCGATGTGTTGCTACGAGAGGAAACGGGGCTTCCAATTATGGTTTGTGAGAGTCCACAGCTCGCTGTTGCGTTGGGGACCGGTCGAGCGTTGGACGAGCTACCGCTGCTGAAGGAGATCGCCCTGAAGTAAAGTATGCGGGTTTAAAGAACTTATCCCTCCAGTGTGATGGAAGAGCTCTAGGAGACTGGACATAGGCCAGAGGATTGGGAGGGCTTGTGTTTGTGTGCTTCGATACATAAATGCACGGGCCTCGCATGTTTAAGATGAGTTCTCGTAAGGTTTGTTGCTTGGGTAAAATGGAAAAATGACTCGGCGTCGAGTACTAGATTATGTCCTTGCGGCCCTACTTGTGCTGTTGCCAGTGTTGCTTCTTCGCGCAAACTTGCGAGATTCGGCGGACCTAAGCCGTCTTGACAAGGCGGTATTGCGGATCTCATCACCGATCCAGGCTGCGGTCGCTTGGGGAATTGAGGGCGTCGGAGGTGTATTCCATCGCTACATAATTCTGGTTGATGTTGAGCAGGAAAACCAAGAACTGCGTGAAGAAAATAGCCGTTTACGCCAGCGCTTATTGCTGGCGACTCGGGGTGCCAAAGATGCCTCGATGCTGGAGTCGTTGGTTGGCCTCAAACAGCGTCAAGACGCTGAGACGATTGGGGCGCGGATCATCGCTCGTAGCGTGAATTCTTACTTTCGAGTGATTCGCGTCGCGATTGATCGCGGAGAGCACGAAGTCGCACCGGGCATGCCGGTTATGAACGCCGATGGACTGGTGGGCCGGATCTCTCACTCTTTTGGACGTTATTCGGATGTCCTATTGATCAGCGATCCGAGTTCGGCCATCGATGTAACGATTTCACGACTTGGCGCGAATGGGGTCTTGCGTGGGCTGGGTCGCAACAATTCATTTTTGTGTGAGATCGGTCTACTGGATCGGGGAAAGGCAATAGAAGTGGGCGATCAAGTCGTCACGAGTGGTCTCGGAACACTGCCTGCGGGTCTGGCAGTCGGTGAGGTAGTTCGTGTTACGTCCGCGGACTACGAGCTATTTCAGACGGTGGAGGTAAGGCCCGCAGTAGATTTAGCGAATCCTGGCGCGCTGATCGTGCTCACTGCCGCTCCTCCGCCCCCAGATCCGTTGGCTGGCAAGCGTAGGGACCTGCCTGCATTTGGAATGGTTCCGAGATAGAAAATGAGGCATTTCAATCGTATGGCACTGCTATCGAGGAAAATCGCATGCGGGTAGCAGCACAGGTTTTTGTCGCCTACCTAGTCATTTTGATTCTCGGTGTCGTCTGGCAGTTTGTTCCCGCTAGCCAAGCAACACCGAGTGTCATCGGCCTCATCTCAGTGTACTTGGGGTTGACCGCGCGGCAAAGCATCGCGCCTGCAACATGTGGTGCGGTAGCGATTGGCTACTTGGGAGATCTATTGTTTGGCACTCCGCTGGGGTTGCATGCCTCGGTGGCCGGGGTGGCTTGTATTGTTGGTCACCTCGTCCATCGTCGTTTGTTGGTACGCGGGATTGGGGTGACAACCGGGTTCTCTCTATTTATCGGTGTGTTGGCTGGCTTTGTAGAACTGATTGTCCGGCTCTATCTCGGTATCGCTCCTTTGGGCGCAGAGACTGGAACCCTTGTTGTTTCTGCAATGTGTACGGCGATTGCAGGCCCCATTGTGTTTCGACTTTGCCGTGCAGTGGACGCTCGATTTGCGCGGACACACCGTGAGCGCGAGGCCGCTTTAGAGGGACACACACCGTAACGATGTTTGAGGCATTCGCACAGTGTTAGTTCGTCACGCTCCAGATACCGGTCCTGTTCTTCCCGAGTTGCACCGGCGTTTGCGATGGATTGTTGTGGTTGTTGTGCTCGCATTTGCTGCCCTAGTGGGAAGATTGTGGCAACTTCAAGTCGTTCGTGGCGAACGTTACTATCAACGTGCGTTATCCAATGTTGTGCAAGAGCGATTTTTGCGTTCGACGCGCGGTAAGATTTTGGACCGAAATGGGGTTCCCCTGGCCACCAATCGCCCGGCCTTTCGTATACATGTTGTTCCGAGAATGTTCACACCGGAAGTGGAAAGTGCGTTTTCACAGATTCTTGCGCTCACGCCGGAGGAGATGGCAGAAGTAAAGAGGCGTGTTGCGATGGGACGTAAACGAAGCGCAAGGCGGCCTGTTGTCGTCTTGTCAGACCAAGAGCGGCGTCGCGCTTCACTGATTGAACAAGAGGGATATCGGTTCCCTGGTGTAACGGTTGACCATGTTGCCCATCGCTACTATCCCGGGGAATATCTAGCTGCGCATCTTGTTGGCTATATGAACCGGATGACACCGGATGAAGTTGTTGAGTATTCTCGTGAAGGCTACAATGAATTGGATCGGATAGGGCGCTATGGCCTAGAACGTTCATGGGAAAATTATTTGCGCGGGAAGAAGGGGCGTGAGCGATACGTCGCCAACGCTCGAGGGCAACGTATCGAGGATGGGAAGGCAGATCAGCTAATCTCGGGTCCGCGTTTTATCGAACCGATTGCAGGCCACAATGTGGTTCTTACCTTGGATGCTCGATTGCAAGCATTGGCTGAGAGAGCGGTTCGCCCTCATGCGGCTGCCGCGGTGGCGATCGTTTCTGTGAATACTGGGCGAGTATTAGCGCTCGTGTCAAAGCCCTCGTTTAACCCCAATGTCATGACCGGACGATTGACCCGGGCGCAGCAGCAAGTCATGGATCAGGACCCGCGACGGCCACGCATCGACAAGACTCTCAGGCAACATTACCCGCCCGGATCGATATTTAAGTTTGTTACTGCAGTCGCGGCGTTGGAGCACGGCGTGATTAGCGAAGATGAGATGTTTGAATGCAACGGACAGCACGAGCAAGGACAGCGTACCTTTCACTGTACGGCGAGCCATGGACCGCAAACGCTTGTCCAAGCGATTCAACATTCGTGCAATGTTTACTTTTGGAAAATAGCCGAGAGGGTCGGACTGGATCGCATTGCCGCCGTGTCTCGCGATTTTGGGTTTGGTTCGCCGACAGGATTGGGGCTCAACGGCGATGTTCCTGGACACATCCCGACACGTGCATGGTACGAGCAGCGCACCACGTTTAAGATCGGTTATACTCTTAACGCAGCAACTGGCCAAGGCGATGTTGCGGTGACAATTGTGCAGCTCGCGATGGCCTATGCCGCGATGGCGAATGGGGGGCGTCTTTTTGTTCCTCAGGTCGTTCAGCGCATTGAAAAAGCGTCGGGGACAAAATTGATCGAATATGCGCCTCGACTACGTCGTCGACTTCAGGCCTCTCCCGAGATCCTGAGCCTACTCCATCGTGGGATGTTGGCGGTTGTGAACGAGCCAGGAGGGACCGCACATGATTTCGCAAAGAGCGAGAGGATTATTTTCGCGGGAAAGACTGGGACTGCCCAAGTAAAAACCAGAGGTAAGGTGGAAGTCTTGCCCGGGTGGGATCCGCGCCGCGATCACGCTTGGTTTGCGGGGTATGCTCCAGCTGAAAAGCCGGAGATTGCGATTGTTGTATTGATCGAGCATGGCGGTCCTGGCGGCAAGGTTGCCTCTCCCGTCGCCAGGCGGATTATTGAGGGGTACGCTGACCTCGTTGGCATCCCTCAGCCTGAAGGAGCCCCGTGAACTGGCATCAACAAAGCGGTCACCAAATCGGGGCTGGTGAATGGCGTCGGATCGCAAGTCGGTTTGATTGGCCACTGCTATTGCTTGTGAGCGTGATTGTCGGTGTCGGCTTATTGAACCTATATAGCGCCACGTATCGAACGCCCCACAGTACCAAGTTTACCCAGCAGGTCTGGTGGGTGTTGGTGGGCATTTCTGTGTTTTCTTTTATGACCTTTCTCGACTATCGGACGCTGATCCGACTGACTTGGATTATCCTTGGGATTGCGACCATCGCGACGGCAACCGTGTTTGTTATGGCACAGATCAAGGGATCGCAAAGATGGATTGGGTTTGGACCGATGCGGTTTCAGCCCAGTGAGTTTGCCAAGATTGCGATCATTCTTGCGTTGGCAAAAACGATCGAGGATCGAGATGCCGGTCATTTGACCGGCTATGGGCTTATCGCTCCTTTGATTGCGATCGTGACACCGGTCGGGCTGATCGCGCTGCAGCCAGACTTAGGTAGCGCATCATTGACACTGCTTGTAATTCTCTCTGTTGGTTTTTTGGTTGTACGCAATTTGGCGCCGCTGATCGCTGCAACGATGGCTGGCATCGCGCTTCTACCATTGCTTTGGGACCGAATGCACGCGTACCAGCAACGGCGCATCCTATGCTTTTTGGACCCGCAAGAGGATCCGACGGGGACGTGTTGGAATGCTCTGCAGTCGATTTTTGCGGTCGGATCTGGGAAGATAGCCGGAAAAGGGTTTATGGATAGTACCCAGAGCCGGCTTAGTTATTTGCCCGAGCACTGGACCGATTTTCCATTTTCGGTGTTTGCGGAAGAATGGGGGTTTATCGGTGGTGTATTTGTGATCGTGTTATTTGGTTTTTTGATATTTTGGATCGTTAACGTCGGCCTGCAGGCGCGTGATCGGTTTGGTGGCGCGATTTGCATTGGCGTTGCGGCGATGTTGTTTTGGCATGTTTTTGTCAATATCGGGATGGTGATCGGGATTGCTCCGGTTGTTGGTGTGACGTTGCCGTTTATCTCGTATGGGGGGTCATCGCTTGTGACGTTTTGTATGGCGATGGGTTTGGTGTCGTCAGTATCGTTGCGGCGGCATGGGTATTGATTCTGGTCGCTCTGACTATTTGAAGTTTGGGTGGGGAATCGTAGTGGCTTGAAATGGACTGGTGGTGGAGGCGGGTTTCGGTGGACTGTGCTCCACGCTCAGACATCCCTCGCACGTGTTGGGTTGTGCAGATCGCGCAGGGCACCTGCGGGTGCGGGAACTTGACGGTGCTCGGGAACTCGCGTGGAGCACAGTCCACCGAAATCCTTGGCGACCTGGAGAGTTGTCTTGCGCGGCGGTTCTCGCTCGGATAGTTGGCATGCATGGGAGGTCCGAAAAGCAGAACAGTTTGTGGTCAAGGAGCTTGTCCTACGACGTCGGCTCAATCACAACTGCGGTGCCGTAGGCGAGAATCTCAGCGGCACCCTGCATCACTGTTGAGGTCGTGATTCGCAGGGCGACAACGGCGTTGCCGCCAAGGGCGAGAGCTTCGGAGCGAAGTCGGTCTAACGATTGCTCCCGAGACCGCGCTAGCATCGCCGTGTACGTCCTCACTTCGCCGCCGACCATACTCTTTAAGCCGGCGAGAAAGTCGCGGCCGAAGTTACGCGCGCGCACTGTATTGCCGCGAACGAGCCCAAGCACCTTGACGATGCGATAGCCACTAATCTCGTCTGCCGTGACGACGAGCATCTCGGAGCCCGGGCGAATGTCTGTTCCAGCAACTCGAATTAGTTTGTCAGTCATTGTTGAATATCCTTGTACGGGTCTTTGTCTGCGGTTTTGAGTTTCACCCGCAGCACTGACCAGGTGAGTAGGCCCGCGCCAGCGAGCAATGCGAGGCCAGCGAAAGGGAAGAATACAACACCAACCGCTCCGGCGATCAAGAGACCTACTCCCACTCGCCGCTCAGCAATAGTTAGTGAGTTGTGTTCCGCTGCGACGACACGCTTGTCCGCCTCGGCTCGCACCAGCCAGTGCCCACCGAGGGTACGCTCCTCGCCAGCGCGCTTCACAAGTGCTCCTACTCTCGGATGCTCTTCGGCGTATAATGTGAGTTCTGTAGTTTCGGCCTCGGTCGCCACACCCTCGCGAACACGGCGGATCAGTTCCTCAATTCGAAGCTCCTCGGGGTCCAAGCCCCTTATATTCGCACACCGCCAAGACGATGTCAGCACCTACGCGGAAGTTGTGCTCCAAATAACATATTGGAATGATTGAATTGCTGGTGCTCTCAGAATAGTAGTAGGAGGAAAGTAAGACAATCATGCTACTATTGTTTTATCGTGCCAAAAACCAAGATCAGTATCAGTGTCGACTCCGCTTTGATAAAGGCGATGGATCGCGATATCGCAAACGATCGATATGAATCGCGAAGCGCGGCGATAGAGGAGGCGTTGGTACTGTGGTCACGCCGTAATCAAGACTCCGACGTTGAAGAATACTATGCCGGGCTTACGGATGACGAACAAAGTGAGAACGACGATTGGAACGAGTTTGCCTGGGATGCATTTGTCGAGACCCAAAGAATGGCGAATTCTCGTGCGGCCGATTCTCAAACCCCATATCGAGTATCAAAAACCAAAAAACAAAGCCGATGATATCCCGAGGCAGGCTGTACTGGGCTCGTATGCCCGACGATCCTAAGCGCGCTCGACCAGTGTTGGCGATTTCAAATGATCGCCGCAACGAACTTGCAACCAACATCGTTGTGATCCCAGCCTCGACGGCCCGACGTTTGGGACCTTGGCACGTTCCGTTACGCAAGGGAGAGGGCGGCATGCCTCGCCCTTCAGTGCTTAAGTGCGAACAAATCACTACACTTCCCACCTCGCGACTTGACGACCGACCGATCGGAAAGGCTCTATCAAGTGGCCGTATGGTCCAGATCCGCGCTTGTATCCTGCGAGCACTCGATTTCGAATAGCTCGCATGCCCTGCTCGCAGTTATTTTTCTGCTGATGTAGATACGGTGCTGTAGTGAATAGCAGTTTGGGTGGGATCGTTACAGAAGTCGAGGTAGGCGTCGAACTCTGAGTTGGTAATGGATCCGCTTTGCACGTAGGTGTCACGTAGTTTTAGCGAAGAGAGTTTCATGATCTCGGAAATGGCGGAGCCGCCGGGGACTGCGGGGGCGTAGTGTTCGGTTGCAAGATTTTGGAAGCCGGTATCGGATAACAGCGCAGAAACCTGATGGCCAAAGGCGTAGTCTGTATGGTTGCTTTGGAACATCACCCGGATTGCTTCGCGGAGTTTCAAGAACGCTTGGGCTCCTGCCGAGGACGGCTCTGTGGGCTCGGCGCAGGAAAAATCGACTTCTTCGAGCAGGATTTTGCCCCCGGGTTTTAATGCCGTCTTCAATTTTTTTAGTGCGGCACGAACCTCGGGAATAAACACCATCACATAGCGGGCGTGAACGAAGTCAATAGAGCTGGCGGCGAGCTCCAGATCGACGATATTGGTGTTTTGGATGGCGAGGTTTGGAGCGCTGAGTGTCTGCAAGAAAGCGGTGTTGATATCTACACCCGTGACGTGACCGGTAGGGCCAACCTGGCTAAGCATCCATTTTAGGATGCCGGCGGCGCCAAAACCGATTTCAAGACAACGATGTCCTTTACCAAGGCCGAGTTTTGTTAGTCGCTCAGAAGATCGAGGATCGAAGACGGCTTCGATTTGCCGCAATCGTTGCCACTCCGCCTCATCTTGGTGGCCTGCAAAGATATAGCTCGACTGTGTGGTACTTTCCATTTCACCCACGCGGCTTCCTCGCCGCTGGGTAAACCAGAGGCGAGGTCATAAGAGACCGTACTACGGGCTAGGCGATGTGCTTTTTGATCTCTTCTTCCAATTTGGAGCGAGGGACGGCGCCGACGACTTGGCCGACGACTTCGCCACCTTTAAAAACCAGGAGGGTGGGGATCGAGCGAATGCCGTATTTTTGTGGGGTGACTTGATGGTTGTCGATATCCATCTTTCCCACCTTCAATTTTCCCTTGTACTCGCTGGCAAGTGCCTCCACTGTGGGAGCGACTTGTCGGCACGGCCCACACCAGACAGCCCAAAAGTCGACGAGAGCGGGGGTATCGGACTTAAGAACCTCTGTTTCAAAATTTGCGTCGGTCAGTTCGGTTACGTCGGCGTTGGCCATAGTTTTATCTCCAGTACTGCTGCCTCTCAAAAGAGTTATGTCAGGTTTGTTCGAGGATTGCCATCAAAGAATCTGGGGCGTGGACTATGTAGTCACCTCTGGGCTTAGCGCAAGTCGGAAAGTCCGATACAGCTCGGGAATCTCGTCGCGAGCGGTCCTCAGGTGTGGAAACTCCTGATACGCTCCCACTCCGCTAACCGGTGGAAACTATAAGCACATTGAGATTTTGCCAGGGAGATCAGCCAAGATTTGGTCGCAGCGACTACAAGCGCATATCATAAGAACTGGAGGGGACATGGCTTGCCTATACATTTCACAGAAACGGCTAGATGCATGGAACGCAGAAGATCGCGTTACGATCAATGGGAATACGATGGTTCTGGCTGAAAATGGTCGTTCGTTTGAGATGGTCGCAGCGGTTCGGTTTATGAACGTAGTCGGCGATCAAGAAGATCCCCATGACTTGATCGGTAAGGTGTCTGACGAGGAATCATTGGCGGAAATGGGAGCCGATCACATGGCAACCTCGGTAATTTATGGAAATATAGCCTACGAAGTTGAGTGTGGCTTTCTTGGGAATCCTTTGCCCCCGGGGCCAACGGGTTGAGCCGATAACGTCATACGCTTCCGCGATCCTCCGAGTTGGATGATCGAGCTGGGCTGGAAATCCCAACAAAGCGGCATTTTTGAGATGGGCTGTCATGCCTGAACTATCTGCAATAGGAGTATCTCCCGCGTTTGGTGTCGCTGTAGCGCTATACGGGGTGTCGGCGCTATTGTGGTTGGGGGTATTTATGCAGGCCCCCCGATGGTTGATTCGGGCCGGGTACGTTACGCTCATCGCCGCATTTGTCGCCCATGGGGTTGAGATCGGTTGGCGTGGGGTCCTTGGTGTTCATCCCGGGACCTCCGTCCGAGAGGCGTTTGGATTTTTTGCTTGGGTTTTGGCGGGCGGGTATTTGGTGGTTTTGTGGCGCTATCGTTTTGAGGTCCTTGGCGCTGTGGTTGCTCCGGTGACGCTCGCGCTTCTCGCAATGGCCCGATTATCCCCGGCGGGGACGCCATCGGCTGCGTTTGAGTTAATTGGACGGATTCATATTTCGCTGGCGACGGTTGGCGTTGCAATGTTTGCTCTTGCTAGCGCAGCAGCGTGCATGTATTTGCTTGGCGATCGCTCGTTAAAACGAAAGCGTTTTGACGGCGTATTGTTTCGGCGCGGGATTCCCTTGGAGACGCTGGACTTGCTGAGTCATCGCTTGGTTTTGTTCGGTTTTCCCATTTTCACGATTGCGCTGATGTTAGGCGCCATATGGGTGACGCAGCGAGCGAGCGGTTTTGACCGCGTAGAGTATCCGTTGTCGCTAATCACATGGGTTTCTTTCGCGTCTCTGATTGTTGCCAGGACGGTGCGTGGATGGCGAGGCCGGCGGGCCGCGTTGCTGACAATCGTCGGATTTAGCGCCGCGATTCTTGTCCTCGGGATTTACCTAGCCAGACGGATGTTGGGGTAGGCGCGATGGCGACTGAGTTATTTGTGGTTGGTTTGTCGTGGCGAACGGCGTCAGTCGCTGTGCGCGAAAAACTCGCGCTTGACACCGATGAGATCGAGGCCTCGCTATCTGGGCTTTCGCAATTGCCTGGAGTCGGCGAGGTGGTCTTGGTATCGACATGCAACCGTGTTGAGGTTTACGGAGCCACGACACAGGCGGCATCTGGGTCCAAGGTGGAGCTCGCAACCGCGCAAGTTCGAGAATTTCTGGGTCGTTCTAGTGGTGTGTCAGCAGAAGTCCTTGCTGAGGCGCTATATGAGCGTAACGCTGAAGATGCGGTCAGGCATGTGTTCTGCGTTGCGTCGGCTCTGGACTCCATGGTTCTCGGCGAGACGCAGATCCTCGGTCAGCTAAAGGACGCGTTTGGTGTTGCCACCCGCGTTGGCAGTGTAGGACCGGTTTTGGGTCGTTGCCTAGAGCGGGCATTTGGAACCGCAAAACGGGTGCGTCATGAAACCCAGGTGAGTCGTGGTGCCGCAAACGTAGCATCGGTAGCCGTGGAGCTTGGCCGAAAGGTGTTTGGTGGGCTTGAGGGGAAAACGGTGCTTGTTGTTGGAGCCGGAAAGATGTCGGCGCTTGCTGCCCGGCATCTTCGCAGCGCAGGTGCGGCGACAATCCTCGTTGTGAACCGATCACCAGAGAAAGCAAAAGCACTCGCTTTGGAAGTCGATGGGGTCGCACGGGACTGGCAGCAGCTTGATTCGCTGTTTGGCATCGTTGACGTGGTCGTATCCTCGACGACCGCCAAACAGCCGATTCATACTTTGGATAGGATAAAGCGAGCCATGAAGGTGCGTCGGTACCGTCCAATCGTTGTGATCGATATTGCGGTACCCGAGATGCCGATCCGAGGATTGGCAATCTGGACGGTGTATACTTGTTTGATGTTGACGATCTACAACAGGTTGTTGCACAAAACCTTAAAGAGAGGGCAAAAGAAGCAGAGGCTGCGCAGCGAATCATCAATACGGAGGTAACAGCGTTTCGCGCATGGGTGCGTGCCCAGCGCGTTGTGCCAACGATCCGCAACCTGCGTGGCTATTTTGACGAAGTTGCAGCCGCAGAGATCGAGCGTCACTTGCGGACACTGCCCACGACACCAACTCGTGAGCAAATTGCCGAGATATTGCAACGTCTGGGCGATGGTATCGTGCGCAAACTTTTGCATTCGCCCATGACAGTTTTAAAGCAGGGGGAGGGGGTAGAGCAGCTCGTATCGTCGCTTGAAAGATTGTTTGAACTGGATGGAAACAAGCCCAGCGAAGCTCCCGATGAGTCGTCAACTCGTAGGGAGTCCTCAACTCGTCAGGAGTCGCCAGAGTTGACCGGGCAAAAGAACAGGACACCGGCATGAGACAGATTAGGATTGCGACTCGTGGAAGCGACCTTGCATTGTGGCAGGCAAACCATGTCCGCGAAGCGTTGATCGCAGCGTCGCCAGGGCTTGAGGTCGAATTGGTTGTCATCACTACGACGGGAGACAAGATCCTCGACCGGCCCCTGGCAGAGATTGGTGGAAAGGCGCTGTTCGTCAAGGAGATTGAACAAGCTCTTTTAGACGATACTGCCGATATCGCTGTTCATAGTATGAAGGATGTCCCGGTCCCGTTGGCGCCAGGACTGCATCTGGCCGCGATTTCTTCCAGAGAGGATCCGCGGGATGCAATGTGCAGTGTCGCTTGTTCTTCTTTTGATGCGCTGCCAAAACAGGCGCGCGTCGGCACCTCGAGTTTGCGCCGAGGCTGTCAACTGTTGGCACGACGCCGCGATATTCAAATTGTTCCGCTACGGGGCAACGTTCCGACTCGTCTTAGAAAACTCCACGAGGGACAGTTTGACGCAATCGTACTCGCCGCTGCGGGACTATTGCGGCTAGAACAAGGAGAGCAAATCCGCCAACGACTCGCAGTTGATATCTGTTTGCCCGCAGTGGGGCAGGGCGTCTTGGGGCTAGAGACACGCCGGGGCGATGACCCAGTCATTGCGCTGGCGCGCAAAGCGATGCATGATCCGAGCACTGCATCCTGCGTCGCCGCGGAGCGGGCATTCCTCGGGGCGTTGGAAGGGGACTGCCGCACCCCTATTGCCGCATACGCCACCGTCGCACAAACCGAACTTCATATCACCGGTCTGGTCGGGACGCCCGACGGCAAACGAATCGTCCGCAAAGAAGCACGAGGTCCGAGTGACCAAGCAGGACAACTCGGTCTAAACTTGGCAAGAGAGCTACTGGCCCATGGCGCCCGCGAGATTTTGCCGCAGCTACGTGGTGACATTTAACAATGTCTCAAAATCGACACTATCTCGACGTAACCTTTCGCAAAGGTCGTCCCTTTGCAGCATATCTCCACTTGCGTTCTGGCAGCGCTGGCGCTCGGACGGAACAAGCAGGAGAGAGGTTGTTCATCGATTATCATGAGAATGATCAACCAGTAGGCGTTGAAATTATTGCTCCTGGGGAAGTCTCTCTCGAAGATATCAATTCAATTTTGTTTCAGTTAGGTATAGGGCCAACTCCTCCACAAGAATTGCGTTCTCTCGCTGCTGTATAAGTGCGTCAAAAATGGGCATTGATATTTTCGGCTGGGTAGAGGTCAATCAAGCTGAGAACACAGAATCGTGGGAGGCAGTGGTAAATCTGTCCTCACTAGTCTGAAGTTCCTAGGCTGTTGAAGCCCTGATTGCGCCAGTATCGGCGCAATCAGGGCTTTTGTGCGTAATAAGAAGTGACTCGCGCCGCAGTCTGTTGGCATGTAATAGTTGTTATTGTTGCAAACAATTATCATCATAGACATTGATCTATGGTTATATTCATATACTATGTTGGCATGTATATCGCCACGATCCCCAATCGTGATTCGCCACCAGCCATTTTGTTGCGGGAAGGATATCGCGAGAATGGCAAGGTCAAAACCCGCACCCTGGCAAACCTGTCAAAATTGCCAAAGGAAGCCATCGAAGCATTACGTCGGTCGCTGAAAGGGGAGCCCCTTTGGTCGCCAAAGACCGCGTTTCAACAAGTCGAATCTTGGCATCATGGCCATGTCGAGGCCGTGATGCGCGCCATCAAACGCTTGCGGTTGGAATCCTTAGTCGGCGCACGGCGGAGCCGACAACGGGATTTGGTGGTGGCAATGATCGTGGGACGGATTCTGGAACCCGACAACAACAAGAACAGTAAGCTAGCCAATACTCGGTGGTGGGAAGTGACGACACTGCCGCAAATGCTCAACCTAGGGGAGACAGACGAGGACGATCTGTACGCAGCGATGGACTGGTTGTTAGAAAGACAAGGGTCGATCGAAAACAAACTCGCAGCACGGCATCTTTGCGAAGGGGGACAGGTGCTCTACGACTTGAGCTCAAGCTACTTCGAGGGAACAAGCTGTCCTCTCGCTGCACTGGGATATAACCGCGATGGGAAAAAGGGCAAGTTACAGGTGAACTATGGCGTACTCACCGACGAGGTCGGTCGACCGATTGCGGTTTCTGTCTTTCCTGGCAACACAGCCGACACGAAAACATTCATGCCTCAGGTCAAAGCCATGGAAGATCGCTTTGGCATCGAATCTATGATTTTGGTTGGCGATCGTGGCATGATCTCAGGAAAATTAATCGACGAGTCTCTCCGACAACGAGACAATGTGGAGTGGATTACGGCACTCAAATCCGAGACCATTCGTACCCTTGTCGAAAAGAAACATCTTCAACTCGGTCTCTTTGACGAAAGAGACCTGTTCGAGCTATCTCATCCAGACTATCCCGAGGAACGATTGATCGCATGCCGAAATACCGAGCTGGCCAAGCTGCGTGCTCGAAAACGCCGGTCGTTGTTAGAGGCAACCCAAAAGGAACTTGAGAAGATTCAGTCCAGCGTGCGGCGAGCTAAGCTTCAACGTGACAAAGCAGCAACTTCTACAAAAAAATCTACTGCGTCACGGAAACACAAAATTCTTGGCAAAGACCAAATTGGTGTGCGTGTGGGAAAGATTATTAACAAGTACAAGGTAGCCAAACATTTTATCCTAGATATTGATGATGAATCCTTCCACTTTCGAATCAATGAATCCGCTGCCGTAGCAGAAGCTGCTCTCGATGGGGTCTATGTGATTCGCACGAGTGTCTCGGCCAAGAGACTTTCTGCCGCGGATGCCGTGAGAAGCTACAAGAATCTCAGCCGTGTCGAGCGTGCATTTCGGTCCATGAAGACGATGGACCTCAAGATCCGTCCCATTCGTCACTACTTGGAGCGACGCGTACAAGCTCACATCTTTCTGTGCATGCTCGCCTATTATGTCCAGTGGCACATGATAGAAGCATGGCGGCCATTGCTGTTTGCGGATGAAGATCAGCAAGCAAAAAAGAATCGTGACCCCGTCGCGCCGGCAGTCAGATCGGATCCGGCACTCCAAAAGGTCCATTCCAAATCCCTCGACAACGAGACCGAAGCCCATAGCTACCAAACACTTCTCAAACTCCTCAGCCAAATTGTCAAAAACCGCTGCCAACTCACTGGCCACGTTAACCACGATCACTTTTTTGAAATCGTAACCACTCCGAGTCAAAAACAGAAACAAGCCTTCGACTTGCTTAAAACCATTGCGGTGTAGGCAGAATGCTGCAGCTGTTTCGACGCTATCTTTTCGAAACCATAGTGGTTTTTGCAGTATCTGCTTAGGAACTTCAGACTAGTGGATCGAGACTATCGGCTCTTCGGACTTCTTTTTGGAGTTGGAGATTCGTCGATTCTGCCGATTGCAGAAGGGAGAGGGATCCCACAGGGAATTTCCCACATTCTGCAGGCAGAGCTAGAGAGCTGAACACCAAAGTACATCTACGAAGCGATTCGGACCCCTATTGAACATCACATCAGTTCATCATGGCGACACCTCGCGGAAACAATACGTGGCTTGGCGGCCAAGCACGGAGCCAGTAGGGTGAGACTCGTTGCCTACTTCATGTAAGCTCTAAACCGGAAGGCATGGAGCGGCATTCCGTAAGACTTCACGATTCAGGTGAAGGTCTGGACGAATATTCGTGGACTTGCTTTGGGACCGCGGGGCCCGGTCCACTTATTGAAGTACGTGCGGGTGCCTTTTTTTTGCCCGCAATCCGCGGCAGGGATAAACTCCGAGTCTGTGTCACTACGTCATTGCATGAGTATGGTGTGTTTGCTGGGGCTGTCGGTTGGGTGCGCGACGACCGGGTCGGGCGTGGACAACCGTTCGGGGCTGAATCAGCAGGTAGCGCAATTGCGGGCGAAGGTACGTAGGGACCGGGTAAAGATACGGGACCTAGAAAAGCAGGTACTGCTCCTGAATGATCAACTGGAGACTGCTCGGCTGTTGGCCGCTGGAGGCGGGCAACCTCAGGTTGACTTACCGGTGGAGGTTTTGGATCCGGGAGTTTTGAGCGAGGCGGCGACTGAGGTGGGTGCCGGGGACACGGATTATCAGATTGTTGGAGTTGACTCCAGCGGTGCAGAAATTGTCTATATGGGAGCGGCAGCCGAAGAAGAGAGTATTTCGCCAAAGGTAACCAGTTCTGTTCGATCGCGACCCCGGGCTAAGCCAAACCGCAGCAAGCCAAAGAGCGACATGACGATTCCAGATGTCCCCAAGTCTGAGACCTTGCTGGTAGCGAGTGCAATTCCTCAGATCCCTCGCGCTTCTCGGGGGACCAAAAGCTCTTCGGGGACAAAGTCGGCACCACAGGCAAACAATTCTGCACGGACAAAAAGGGCGATATCGGCCCGGAGCAAGCAGTCTCCTGAAGACGAATACAAAGCGTATTATGTCGCGCTTCGTGCTGGCAATCATCAAGACGCGATCGATGGGTTCCGGAGTTTCGTGAAACGCTATCCACGTCATATTTTTGCTGACAATGCTCAGTACTGGCTTGGCGAGGCATTTTATGATCAAAAGCAATATGATCGTGCACTCAAGCAGTTCAAACTGGTGATTCGCAACTATCCGCGAGGGAACAAGGCGCCGGATGCGCAACTCAAGACGGGGTTTTGCTATCTCGCGATTGGCGAGTTGGACAAGGCTCGCGGGGCACTCAATCGTGTTGTTGAAAAATATTCCAAGACTCGTTCCGCAGACCTTGCCAGAAGGCGGTTGGAGCAACTTGCTGTTCAGTAGAGACCTGAGGAGAAACTATGACACTCGCTACCCCCCGGGGATCCATCGTTACCTTTGCGTTGCTGGCAATCTCAGCAACAACTGCGGACGCGCAGATGCCGCTGGTCGATTCTGGGGGGGCATCGGCGGAAACGCCTGCCGCATCAGCCCCAGTCTCCACATCAGACAGCGGTGGCGGTGATAGTGCGACATCAGGCGAGGGGGAAGACGACGACGGATTTTTTTATGTCGACGGAGAGAATCGTCCCGCTGGGCGCGGCCTCGTTCCCCAATTTCACGTCGTGGAGACAGGTGATACGCTGTGGGAGATCAGCGATCGCTATTTTAGCAGTGCATGGGATTGGCCGCGAGTCTGGTCTTATAATCCTACGATCACCAGCCCGCATTGGATTTATCCCGGTGACTTAATCCGCCTCATACCGGTTGGCAGTCTCGAGACTGCATCAGATTTGGTCAAGCAAAGGGCATTGAGCGTCGATCCCAAGGCGCCAAAACGGTTGCGCTCAACGACTGTTACGCTTCGGCAGTTGTCTTTTGTGGACCGGGAGGCCCTTCGTGAAGCCGCCAGAGTCAAAGGTGGTGTCCAGGAGAAGGTAATGCTCACCGAAGGGGATACGATTTATCTCTCGTATAATCGCAAGCGACCGCTCAAGGTCGGCCAACGCTACTCCATCTACAGTGAGAAGCAGCGACTGAAACATCCCAAAAGTTCGCGACATGTCGGCTCGTACGTCAATATTCTTGGAGAGCTTGAGGTGCTCAACGTGTATGACAAAAAGCATGCCCGAGCGATGATTCACAGCGCAACTGATGTCATTGAGCGCGGTGCGCGCGTTGGTCCACTAAAAAAGACTTTTCGTGAAGTTCCCCCTGTGCCCAATCGGCGGGATTTGCAGGGGCGCATCGTTGCAATGCTTCATCATGATCAGCTCATTGGACAAAGTGAAGTAGTCTTTCTCGATCTCAGGAAGCGGGATGGGATTCAAAAAGGAAATCAGCTTTTTGTTGTCAGGCGTGGCGATGCCTGGTCCGAAGTGATGGGGCCTGGGCAGAATACGGGTCAAAATGATTCTCGATATCCCAACCGGGCGATTGGCGAGCTGATCGTCGTCCAAGTAGGTGAGAACCAGTCGATCGCTTTGGTAAAGAATGCGATCAAAGAGGCGGGCATCGGCGATATTGTCGTGATGAGAAAGTCTAACTGACTGAAACCCAATAGATTGTTGGTCCATTGCTTGACGATGGTACACATCCCGTTATGGTGGATGCTGTGCTAAGAGATGCGACGGTTGTTTCGTGTGGCGACGAGGACTATCCTCGCAGGCTCAAAGAGATTCGCCGTCCGCCGGTGAAGTTGTTCGTTTGCGGTCGGATTCCCGACCGGCAGCGGGCAGTTGCAATTGTTGGTGCTCGGGCGGCAACGATGTCAGCAATTGGATTTGCCGAGTCACTCGCAAGAGATTTAGCGAGTGCGGGCGTTTTGATTGTCTCTGGCGGTGCGTTGGGCATCGACACAGCGGCCCATCGGGGCGCATTGCTCGGTGGTGGCGAGACCGTTTGTGTTCTTGGATCTGGTTTGGGGCGTCCATACCCACAAAGGAATATCGGTTTGTTTGGCCAGATTCGTCACTCTGGCGGTGTTGTGAGCCAGTTTGCCATGGATGCGCCTCCCAAGGCAGGACACTTTGTGAGCCGCAATGGGACTATCGCAGGATTGGCCGATGTCGTGGTCGTTGTTTCTGCATCTGAGCGGTCGGGTGCGCTTCATACGGCTCGGTTTGCGCGGCAGTATGGCCGCGAAGTAGGGGCTGTTAGCGGTAGTGAGGGATGTCGGCTCCTCCTATGTCAGGGAGCGTTCGCGGTAACCTCTGCTGCAAGTGTGCTCGATGCGATAAACGGTACCCCGGAATTTTTGTCGGTCGCCATGCCGGAGCCAGGGAGTGCTGAGGCTAAAGTTCTGGCAGCATTGAACACCACGCCGCAGAGTATTGAGAAGATCCGGGGAGATGCGGGGGTGACAGATCCGGTTGCAACCCGTGCATTGACTTTCCTCGAACTTGAGGGGCTTGCACTGCGCGCACCGGGATGTCGCTTTATTCGCGGATTCTGCGGCTCCGAGCACAGCCAAAAAGCGGAAATTTGAGATGAGCTCTAGTATTGAAGGGAAAACCTGCGTCGTCACCGGCGCATCTTCGGGCATCGGTGAGGCGATTGCGGCTGTGTTGGCCAGCCGTGGTGGCGAGGTCGTTGGTCTTGCACGTCGATTTACGGCTCGAGAACCCAAACCGCAAATTGGCACAGTGTCTCAAGTTCAGGTTGACGTGACCGATGAGCAGCGTGTTTGTCAGGTGTTTGAATCGATTGGAAACGTGGATATCCTTGTCAACAATGCGGGGGTGGGAATTTTTTCCCCGCTTTGGCAAACTGAGGTTGCAGACTTACGGGCGATGCTAGAGGTTCATGTCGTTGGAACGTTTTTGTGCACGCGGGAGGCACTGCGATCGATGCGGGCCGCCGGCAGCGGGCACATTGTCAATGTAAGCTCCGTTGCTGCAACAGAAACGTTTCCGAGCAGTAGTGGATACACCGCGGCAAAGGCCGGTCAACTTGGGCTAATGCGGATTGCCCGGCAGGAGCTTCGCGACGCGAATGTGCGTGTTACATCTGTCCTGCCAGGGGCAGTAGACACGCCCATTTGGGACGGGCGGACAGGTTTTGACCGCAGTAAGATGATCAAGGCAACGGATTTTGCGGAATTAATCGCGGATATCGTTGCAAAACCATCCCTGTCAGTGGATGAGGTTACAGTAGTCCCACCCACAGGAAATCTATGAGTAAAAATATTGGTAATCACCAAATGCATTGTTGGTAAGGAGTTCGGAAATGAAATCAGTCCTCAGTAGTCTTGTTCTCGTATGGTCGCTCGCTTGTGGCGGCGGTCAGCAGGTTGCGCAAAAACAGACCACAAACAGCTCACCTTCTACGGATGCAGAGCAGTCGAAGGCTGGAGATTCGGCTGACGTGGCTACCAATAGTGGATCAGCACAGGAGGCCGAAAAGACGGCCGACGAAGCCGCTCCAGAGGCCGTTGTCGCAGAACCCGCAGAAACGCTCAAAACGTGGCTCACGAAGGCAGCAGAGGCAGGATCACCGACAGAATTTGCGGTATCTGCTGTGCCAAAATCTGTCGTTGACGAGATACGAACGCTGATAAAGCCACTCGCAAGTCATCAACAAAATGTTCGTTTCGTCTATTTAATGCCACGAACCGGCGGGGTGACAGACTTAGCGGTTGTGAGCGATTGGCAGGCAGATGGAAAGTATTGGAAGGGGACTGGAGAGGTCGTATTTGCGCTGATTGTCGAGTACCGGGGAGCGTATAAAGTTCATTCTAGTGCCAAGACGAAGCGGGGGATCGGCGTGGATTCCTTTGCTCTGATTCGGCGTGATATTGATCAGGATGCTCAAGAGGATGTCGCGCTGTCGTTTGAAGTGGTTGGCGATCACGAACGGTCAGCACAACTGACGCTGTTTCTCAGCAAGCAGCGTGGCGTCGCAACCCTGCAATATGGTGATAGCGGTGGAGAAGGTGGCGAAGGCTGGCACAACTATCCGACGCTTGCCTGCTTTATGGCGATTGATGACCAATTATCCCTCGTGATCGTTAAGAACAAGGAGACCACACAGAGCGATAAGACAACAACGACGACTGTCGCTGAGGTTCATGTTCAGGCCAATCTCGGAGCGTTCATAAAGCAGCCGGTCTATGCGGTAAGTTTCGCACGGAACAGAAATCAGAAAAAAACGCTTGCCCAATGGCATCGATATACGGGCATTGATGACTATCCAACCGTCGACTTTTTGAGCGATTCCAAAGGCGCGGTCAAAGATATTGCCGAATGTCCAAGCGTGAAGGAACCGGCGTTTGTCATCGCTGCCCCGGCGCTTTACAATACCCGCGGCAGAGTACTCGGGAAACGCGGCTTTCATACCGTGGGCGCATTGTCCCTCAGCAAGGAATCCGCAAAGAAAAAGCAGCGCAAAGATAGACAGCTGCGGCGAGGCAAGATGGTTCTGTTTGGGAAGTAGGTGTTGGCAGCTCGAATGGTTGCTAAGGAGACAGAAATCTTGCAAGCTGGGGAATGCTCAAGTGGATATTTACGACGGCAATAATTGTTCCAATATTGGCAGCAGGTTGCAGTTCGAAAGATAGTACGGAGGAAAAATCAGCCCCGGCGGCCACTGAGAAGATCAGTTGCGACACCAACGCTGACTGTCGTGGTGCGTGGAAATGTCTCGGCGGATACTGCACCGATCCTCGGGCAAAGGCTTTGTATACTGATCCTAAAAACGCGGTGACCCCGGACAAGATGAAACAGGAAGTCGAAAAGATGAACAAAGAACGGGAGAAGAAAGTCGACAAGACACTCGACTTGTAACGTCCATCTTACGTTGTTTTCAGTTCTAGCGTTGTTTTCAGTTCTAGATTGCAGGCGCGTGAGTATTTTTCTCAGATAGGACTTGGCGAGGCCGTCCAGTGCGGAGCAGGCGTACCTGTTTAATGAGTAGACCACGCTTTGTGATTTTGAACTCGACGTCGATTCCGTATGATGAATTTCCCTGGTGATTGTGGAGGATCTTTAGGTTTTTGGCGAGCCTTGCCAAGCTCACGAATCCCGCGACCACCAACTTGTGCGTTGACCAGGACTTTTGTGGCGCCAGTGGTGGTCGCGGGAATGGTAACAGCGACGCCGCTGGCGATCTCCTTGCGAAATGCACCGGTGACGAGGACCGCCATGCCGACTCGGTCGTGGCCACTTCGCAACCGTGCATTGCGCAACTCTTTACGTTCGTTGTGATTCAGCAAGAGATTGCAGATTCACTAGGCATCGCTGATCGGTCATCAATCATATCGCTGCCAGGTTTGCCCATCAAAAGAAAGAACCGATTTCTCTCCGACCGACCAAAGCACGTCCTCCGCGGTCGTCAAACTATAGAAGTCTAGTTCTCCAAGATGACTGGGAATCGACACCGAAACGAGCACATTCGAATCCAACACATATAGATTTGATGTTGTCGCCAAATAGAGAACACCGGAAAACCAGCACAAATCCCAAATATCTTCGACAGTGGAACCGCCGACAATGTTCTGCCATTTCTCTCGCCTACCACACAGTACCACGCCCTGCCGACCTGCAATATAGACGTGCTCATCCCCAGCGCAACATATCGCAGTCAGGATCTCCTTGGTGGGACTGTGGCATAAGCGCCAATCCTCATCATCGCGCCACCAAATCTCCCCATTCCACCCCACCGCATACATTTCATTTGAAGAGTAGCCGTCGATGGCCTCGAAACCCGCTGCTACCCCTTCCTTTGGCCTGGCGGCACTGATATCACGCCACTGATTCTCCCCCGTCCTTTGGAACACCTGGCGCAACATCCCACAAGCAATCACGTCACCGTCAACCGTGACAGCATTGCGAATTAGCTGTGGCCGGGGTTCGATCAGCTCATTGGTGCTAACGCCTCCGCGGTACGTACGAACCTCACCGTACTCACCAACAAACACGAGTTTTTCCGTCGGATTGCGCGCAATAGCGATCGCCGTCGAGTTCCAGTTTGTATTGCTGGTATCGGCCCACTTCCCTCTATCTACACCAATCGCAGAACAGTGAGCGACATCTTCTGCAGATAGCTTCTTGTCGCGACTCAAGATGTAAACCAGATCATGATAGCGTGCTGCAGCACGCCCTAAATCGCGCGCTACAAGCACTGGACTACGAAAACGCCGTTTCATCCCCATGCATAGCAATCTATTAAGTAATCACAATCACGTCAACATCCGACACAAGTTACAAGGACTTGTGTGGTAGTCGTCGATCGTCGAAGGACCTTGTGGGACTGATCCGGATTCTGCTGACCAACCTCTGCAAAGTTTCCTGCGACAATAATATTGCCCCGAGGATCTAGAACAACATTCTGCTTGTCCCCAACCTTGCTGGCTAACAATTCCTGACGCTGAGACAAGATTGCCCCTTACGGAATATTGCGACCAATACACCGTTGGTTCGGCCTTCGCGACACTTTTCCTAATACCTGTTTTCAAAAATAAACGTGTCACTATTTTGCAACACTTTATAAAACCCAACGGTGCTTGGGGAACCTCACCCAAAGAAGATCATGTGTCACTATTTTATAACACGCACTGTTCGGATCATCGAAACGTCAAAGGGGATTCGCAAAGCTGGATACTTTTCCTTAAAGAGAAATAGACACGAGCCAAACCTGGCACTCTAGTTTTTCACTTGCAAGGACTACACTCCGTGGTAGGTTCTGCCGATGAGATTGCGTGTCCCTACCAAGATCCTTGCTGCAATGTTGTTTCTACTAACTGTGTTGGCGGCAGGAAGCAAAGCGGCTCAGGCTTCACATTTTGCCCTCACTCTGAAAGTTGTAGAGGAAAGCTCTGGCCAACCAATACCTAACGCAAGGATCCTTATTACTGACAATGAGACCTTAGACGTGCTTGCGGTAGTCACGACGGACAGCCTGGGACTCGCGAGCGCCGTTCTTCCTCCGGTCAAGTTCTCCTATGTTGCCGAGATTATCGCGTCGGGATTTGAGCGTTCCTTTCCTCGCATTCGAGCCGATGGGGAGAGTGAGAAAACAGTTGAGATTTCTATGCAACCCGGAGAGTTTACGTTGAACGTAAAAGTACCCAAGGAAGTCGAATCTGGAACGCCGATTATTGGTGCCCATGTAGAGGTTCGCGATACAAACAATCTCCAAGCGGGAACGATATTCAATGACGGAATCCTACTTGCGAGCGGAAGAACGAACAGCTCGGGAACCATTTCCTTGCCAGGAATTCCGAAAGGAATTGGCGAGTATACGGTTAAGGTTCGAGCCGGCGGCTATTTGGAGGGAGCTCGCGTGCCGATACGCGCGCCAGGACCGGGGGTCGATTCTCGAGACTTCACGATCCCACTGGAAGGAGACACTACGCCCACTCCCGTTCAACTGTATTGGTCTACGTACCATGAGGAAACGGGAGACGCGATTGTAACGCAGACAGGATCGGATACATCGTCTCGGCGGGTCATAGTCGACGATGAAGAGTTGCCACTTGGTTTCGTCAGGAATCTAATTGTCGATCCGGAGCATGAACAACTCTATTTCAGTACATCACTAGGACTAGGAGTTTATAGTATCAAACTGCGGGACGAGTCTGCGACGTACCAGCGAATCGTCGTCCTCCCTGGGAGTCGGACAATCGCATCATTTGATATTGACTTTGCCCAAAAGAAACTCTTCGTATTGTCCAAAACAACGTCATCCTTTCCTGACAATCCAGACCCTGGGGGCACAACTGGTATTATTCATGTCGCACCGCTAGACGGGACCGAATCCCCCCAAGAGGTCTTCACAAACATTGGAATTCAGTCTCCAATAAACGAGATCAAGATTGACCCAATACGTGAGCACATCTATTTTGCCACGCTGATCGATCCAGACTCTCCTTCTGTTGGCGCACGGCTCAAGCGGTCCACATACCAGGGGACGAATGTGCAAACCGTAGCCACCCTGGCGGGTCATCGATTTTCTTTGGATGACGACTACGTCTATTGGTCCAACAAGTTTGGGTACCTGCGCCATAAAACAAAACTCGATGATATTAATCAGACGGAAGATGTCGACGTGCAGTTTCGCCGTTGGTGGGTTGTCGGCGATGCGTATTACGGTGCAAACCCTACCGGTGGCAGCAGCGCAAATCCCTACGAAATCAAGAGAGTGAGTCTGGATGGCCAAGAAGAGGACATTTTGGTTGATGGTGGAGCCTCGGGGTTTATTGACATGTACGTACGAAACCTTGAGACAGTTACAGTCGACAACAATGACCCCGGCTACTCCGAGTTCCCCAATGACCCCGACAACCCGGTGTGGCATGAGTCGACAGCTAGTGATGAGTTCCGCGACAGCTCACGATACACCAAAGCCGAAGGAGCATACGCGATATTTGCGCCTACTCTTCCTCGGGCCGGGCGCTATGAGGTCCTTGCTTGGTGGTCGGCGTTGTCACCCAATGGCAAGTACAAATATTCTCGGGCGATCGAGGCAAGATTCACAATCTCTCATTTGGGAACCGATGAAGTTGTTTCCATCAATCAAAATGACGGGCATGATGAATACATCGAAAAAGGTTTATGGGTCCCCTTGGGACATTATGACTTCGCCGCAGACGGAACAGAATCTGTCCGCGTATCCTTTGAGCTCACACCCCGCTTTGAAACCCTCAATACCGATGCAATCAAGTTTCGACTCGTGTCTCCACTGCGGCCGGACACCTCGAATTGTTCATTTGATGACGCCGGTACACTCATCGAATGTGAAGAAAATTTCGACGGCTGCGATGACGGAAAGGAGTGCTTAGGATTTCTGACTCATGGAAGGGGGGATGGGAGTTGGACACGGTGGATAGGCTCGACGCCCGCAGAAGGAACCGGTCCCGAGCCGGGCGATCCATACAATGGGACAGAGGCCAGCAGCGGAAACTTCTACTACTACTTGGGTGAACCCATGGCGGGAACAGCGACACTAAAGACACTTAGTTTTGCACCAGCCGCGCGGGTCAATTTTCAATTTTGGTATCACATTTGGGGGCACGGTATTAAGTCATTGCATGTAGACGCACTGGTTGATGGTCAATGGCGAAACCCGTGGTCTGTTTACAATGACTTCAACCAGCATGGGCAGGCTTGGCACAGAGCTAATATCGACATTGCAGGGAGTGGGATTACCCAAGTACGTATCCGGGGAACTAAGGGAAACTCCTTGAAGTTCAATGCAGCCATTGATGACGTTCTCCTACGCGTCGAAAGCTGTCCTGATGGTGAATGTACTCCTGCAGAAACTCTGATATGTCCCGCGGACAGAGTCTATTTTGGCCACAACACGAATCTGCACCAGCTCGACTTGGCCGATCCTTTCTTCTCCAACCTCCTTGCCGAGCCCTCCAGCGGGACAGGAAGCTCCTTTGGACAATTCGCGGCCGACACCAACCATCTATATTACCGTTCCAAATATAAGATCTCTCGATCAGATATGGACGGAAACGATAGTGAGGACATTATCGAATACAATGACGGAACCATTCAACAAATTCGACTCGATCCACAAAATAACCAGATATATTTTTCCGTCGCATTGGACTCTCCTCCAGGGACAGCGCGGCTTTCGGCACTTTATCGTGCAAATACCGATGGGACAAACCTCATGCGACTTACTGACGGGATCCATTGGAAATCGTTTGGTGTCGTGGACGGTAAGGAGGTGTACTGGCTCGATTCCTTTCGGGGACGTGGCGAGCCCCACATCATGCACAAAAAAAACGTTGACACTGGCGTCGTAGAAGACTTTATGACCTATCCTTCATTTCCGGGTTTCGATCGCTTCACCATTGATTCGGCGGGAAAATACCTCTATTACGAATTCAGGACTGGGCACACCATACAGCGCATCGATCTAGCAACAAAGGAGGTTTCCACAGTGATAACCATTCCTGAGGAACTCCGCCCGCAACTTCCTGACATCCTCCCAGATCTCGCGCCAGATTTTACCATCGATGAAGCCAACGGCCACATCTACTACACTGCGCTTCGAGAGGATCGCCGTATCGGTCTCTATCGCGCAGATCTGGACGGAGAAAACAAAAACGTTATCCTGATCCACCCCGCTTTCGCATCAACTGGACTTGCCGTTCGTCGGACCTGCGACTAGCCGCATATGGGAATCGGAAACGGCTAGTCCTTCTGAGCAACAACCGGCGGACCAACACAGATAGAAACATGACAATCACAGCCCCACAAAAACGGTGATGGCGTTTCGGTTCGCAGTGATAGCGGTGATCGTTGGTACCCAGTAAAAACTTGGAGGGGGGAAACAGAGATACTAGCGAGACAGATATCTTTGTGTCGCTCGACGAGACAGTCGAAAAGTATTATCCGCTACTCAGTTTTTCCTCCACCTTCCAAATCAAATTTCAGCAATATGACAACTATAGCGTTCCAATTGATGGTAGAGTGTTTAGCAATATCCAAGTCCACTCAGTGGACCAAACCACCGAACCTATTTGTACCCCGCTCCTTCCAAGCCACCCGATTAAATCAACAGAGAAATCGCAAACGATGGCCGTGCGTGTTGATAGCAATGGTACAACGCATATTGCGTTTGCTACACTCACAGGACATCTTTACTACGCAACGCGTGCCATTGGACAAACCGAATGGAACACCGAGATCGTTGTTCCCAAAACCAACTGGTCCAAGGCAGCCGATACCTAGAAAGGTTACTCTGGAATTGGACGGCAAAGGGGTTCCTTTTGAAGCACGCGATTGGTAGTCGTGACCAATGGACAATCACAGACATTGACCGAGGTGGGGAGTTTGGCGTTTTCGGGGATATTTCTATGGTGCTTGATAAAAATGGCAATGCTCTACTACTTTCGACGGAATGGTAGCAACGAGTTGCGTCATGCTACCAACGCAAGTGGGAGCTGGATCGCAACGCCGCTGGACAAACCGGTCTTTGGTGCATCTCAATTGCACAATCGGCGCGGGGGCAGCTGATGATTAGTTATCGCCACAAAGCCGACGGCAGTCGACTTGCCACCAGGATCAATGGAAGTTGGTCCGATGTAACCATCCTTCCTCAAAACGAGAGCCAAACGATTTTATCGTTGGCAATTGATAGTGTATTTGGGGCAATTCACGTTCTCTACTCCGATGATAAACTCCCCACCCATCTCGCAGGCTGTTTTAACGAGGGGCAACTCCCGACGTTCTAACTCCCGATGATTCCCAATGGATTGGGCTCGTTGAATCCGCCATCTATTCTCGTCGTCGCGCGATAGCTATTGCAGTGCGGGACCATCTGCACGTCGACATTTTGCAACGCTTCTCAGCTTGGGCAGGGTACCGTAGACAGTCGCCCGCTTGGGAAAGCAAGTAAGAAAAGGAAAGCAGGCAAGAAAAAGGAAAGCAAGTAAGAAAAAGACTCGAGTGCATAGGCGAAACAAGCCTGTGTTTCTGAAAAGGCCAATGTGGTCATTTGGGCGATTTATATCAGCAAATTGAAACGCACACAGGTTCAGCTACCAGATCCTCTTTATCGGCAAGTAAAGAGACTTGCAGAAGAGCAAGATTGGAGCTCCCCCAGTCAGTTTTCAGTTTACGTTTATTGCTGTTCTCTCGTGGAGAACCCTAAAGTTGCGGCGTTTGCGACGAACTAGCTACAGATCAATCACGGTCACAGGTTTTGTTGCCTCGTTTGTTGTTACGTTCGCAAATTCGGTTGGGCCAATTCGACAACTCTCGCGGTGTTCATGGATATGCCCCGAAAGGTGTAACTTTGGGGCTATCTCGTTAACGCGTGCGAGCAAATCATCACACTCTTCTTGGCGACCGTCGTAACAGCGATCACCGATACCACGCGGCGGACCATGAGTAATGAGTACATCGGTATTCTCGGGATTGCGCTGCCAAATCTCCCACAACTGACGCCCACGCTGTAAGTTGAACACCCAATCGAAAAACTCGGGCTACACGGACTGCCGTAAAACGTGAGCCCTTCGAGGGTAAGGCGTTCGTCATGCAAATAGTGGGCCTCGTGCATAGAATTTTCGGTATCTGCTGTGCCAAACAACACCCGCGGCAAAGTGCTCGGGAAACACGGCTTTCATACCGTGGGCGCATTATCCCTCAGCAAGGAAACCGCAAAGAAAAAGCAGCGCAAAGATAGACAGTTGCGGCGAGGCAAGATGGTTTTGTTTGGGAAGTAGGTGTTGCTCGAATAGTTGCTAAGGAGACAGAACTCTTGCAAGCTGGGGCATGATCAAGTGGATACTTGCGATGGTAGTGGTTGTCCCAATACTGGGAACAGGTTGCAGTTCGAAAAATGGTGCGGAGGAAAAATCAGCCCCGGCAACCGCTGAGAAGATCAGTTGCGATACCAACGCAGACTGTCGCGGTGAGTGGAAATGTCTCGGCGGATACTGCACTGACCCTCGAGCAAAAGCTTTGTATACTGATCCTAAAAACGCGGTGACCCCGGACAAGATGAAACAAGAAGTTGAAAAGATGAACAAAGAACGAGAGAAGAAAGTCGACAAGACACTTGACTTGTAGCGAGTCTCTTATACGACGTAGACGTTTCAAGGTGGAATCAGATTGTTGATCTGCGAATTTGCTTAGGAGCCCGTGCTTGCTGAGGGTACTTAGATCTGAGCAGGCGTACTTGCTTAATGAGTAGACCGCGTTTTGTGATGCTTAGTCTGAATGAACACGGTTTATCTGATCGCGGTGGTAACCCTCTGAAAATACGTGGACTTTGGTTCATTCATATTCATATTTGACAAGATATCAATGTGAAGTGGATCGATGACAATCCGCCTTGCACCAAATGCGAGCCAGATCGATTTTTTTCGTACCGGCGCGACGGTAGTGGGGGAGGCGTACACATGGGGTTTATTGGTATGGTGGATGAGAACCGAGGATGAAAGTCCAGCGTATCTGTCCGTCCAAAGTTGGCGTTGTTTTGGGTTATTCGTTGCGGAGCGTTGTAAGCTTGACGAACGCTCTTTGTCCGATCCGATAGGACGAATCTCGAACCCAAGCAAATAGCCAAAATGGCTGCCCGGTTCGCAAGTTGCTCAAGTCGGCCGTACTCGGCAAGTCGGCGAGGGGGAGCCACTCGCACCACTTTGCGTGGGCCGGCCCATCTGGAGATCTGCAGTGCTTGCAGCGAAGCCTGACATACTGAGGCTGTAGGCAATATTCCTCGGCGCCGACATGGTCAAGCATAATCGGAACAGATCTGAGATCAGAAATCTCTTCCATGCCGTCGTTGACGACAAAGTTCGTGATTTGTGCGGGAGTGGTGAGATCGATGGTTTTCATGTTTGAGGGAGCAGATTCGGAGTCGGGTGCGCCAAACACATATGCTGAAACCACAAACGACAGTTGAGACGGTGGAGTCTTGTGGGTGTATTCATATGTGTATCGAATCAGCGCCTCTTCGATTGTTTCCAACTCCCGAAGTCTCGCCTCGACACGATACCAGCCCGCGACATCGACCAAATCGACCGGAGCCTGCTCGGGAAGGCCCTCATACATGTAGATTCGGTAACGAACCGTGTCGCCGACTGGTTGACTCCTTCCCACCAACGTGGTGCTTGGCGTAAACGTAATATCTACGCCACGGAATTGCGCAGAGACTGCAATTTCCTTGATGGACGGTGCGCCCATGGATGTATGTGGGCTCGGTAACGGCTGAGAAATATCGATATTGGGTCCGATAACAGAGTTGGCAATTGCGTCGGGCTTGCTCGTGCCCAAATACGTGTTTTTGATTGATACTACCGAATTGGTATCTTGATTACGCACGTTAAATGGTGCGTTCGCAACGGTAGACTGTTCGATGATGAGCCGGAAGTTCACTAGTGCTGGGTCTACAGTAGCGACTGTATCATTCCCACCCGACAATGCCCGTTTTGGCTCCTCGTCGACGACTAGGATCTCGATATTTCCCGCCGTTTGTTTTTGAATCGTCGAGTCAAATGCGCGCACCAGTGTGTCGAAGAGGTTGTCGAAGAAACCGGAGAACACGCGTGCGCGAATACCAACGGCATTTTCCTCAATTGTCACTTGGGATAGATCAATGTTACGCCAGCCTAGAAGCTGTTTCAGGCCTTTGCCGTTGTCGATAAAGATGCCATCCCCATTGCGACTGATCGTGGTGCGCTTGACGGTTAGGTAGGAACCTCCCTCTGCCAAGCGGATTCCACTTCCGCCGTTATTTTGGATCACACTATCCTCAATCAAATGCGTGTTTCCGGAAAGAACGATCCCATGTCGACCGCTATCCTCAACGACGATGTTACGCAATACAACATTTGTATGTTCACGTTGCGTAAACGCGACTGCATCTGTGACGGCCCGGCGGATCGTAAGATTTTCAATCGTGACGTTACTCGCTCCGACGATGATGCCAGAGTCTGTCAACTCACCATCGATTACAACATCACCGGGTGATTCACCGTCGCCGCGAATGATGACATCGCTCGCGTCAACACGTGCAAACCAATCTTTTCCTTCCGGTGCCGTATACGTACCCGGAAGCAAATGAACCGTAATTGGCCTATCTTCACCTTCTCTATACTGCTCCCCCAGCGCAAGCGCCCGCTCGAGTGTGGCAAGCGATCGCTTTTTAGTACCAGGGTTCGCTTGATCGTCTCCATTGGGACTCATATAAATGTCACTTATCCGACCGATCGTAAACGACATTTCTGGTCCTGGTTCGCTGATATTCTGGATTCGTATCCAGTCGAAATCGCCACTTGGAGAAAATTCCGTTTTGTATGGCGCATAAAACAGGTCTTCCTCATTGCCGAATCTGCCCGCAAGCGAATTTTGTTTTGGTAAATCCATTTCGCCGCCGTGGGCTTCGATCAGTCGAATCACCGTAGGCTGTGTTTCGTGAGTTTCGTCAGTTGCCTCAACGATATGCCAGATTAATATTGCGAGCGTTGCTCCGCTAGGTGTGTTGGACGCCATTTCAATGTTGAGATCTCGCTGCATATTCTCAATCAGAAGATACTCCGCTCCCCGTCGTGTCCGTTGATACGTCTCGGTTTTCGTTTCGTTTGCAAGCGCGTCCAATGGAGGCTGAATCTCAACGATCACAAAGTCATCTCCGCCAATCAAAACCTCCTGTGCTTGATCAGATACACCGGATTCAGTAATTACTTGCAAGCTATTGTACCAGCCAAAACGCAGCTTATGCCACGCCGAAAAATCAGCAGGGTGATTGCCACGTGCCATGATCGGCCCGCTTATTCCCATCAGTCCATAGTTAGCTGCAAACGACATATATTGTCGCTGTAGGATAGGCAGTGTGCTTCCGCGATCGTAAAGGTCCATTGCATTGAACGAATGTCCGAATTCATGGGCAACTTGGCCTTTGCTAGACTGCGTTCCACCAAGAATACTCACGTATTCGTTCATATAGATCCGACTCGTAAATGGTTTGCAATTTAGCACCGCGACTGGTCCCAAGGCATTGTGTGGGGGGAAGTCACCAGGGCGGCCTGTTTCGGGGCCCGCACCAGGGCCAAGAATGATGATTTGATCGTATTTTGAAAAGTCAACGGACTCGCTCGCTAAAACCAATACACGATCCAACAGGTCTAAGAACGCATTTCGATCGGCAAATTGAATTTTTGTCTCTTTTATCTGAAGATTCTCTTCGAGTCCTATCTCGACCTCTAGGGTCAATTTTTCAAGAGAGGAGCGGTGGTAATAGTCTGCAAGAAATTGGGCGATTTCCTGCATCCAAGCGCGGTCGTGCTGTCTTTGGAATCGGCCATTGCCGGTCGTTCGTGGATCATCAGGTATTTCTTCTAGAAATTCGATCGGAATGATCACGACGCGAACAGTTCCTTCGGTAGGGAGAATCGGCGCTCCTCCAACAATCCTTGGCGGCAAGTGTTCGGTCGCTTTGTGAAGGTTTTCGTCGGAAATTGGAACGAATGCAGATTCGACTTCGTGGATTTGGCTGAGATCGTCCTTTTTCGGATACCTCATCACACCTGTGATGTAGTAGTAACCACCAATATGATTGTGATCAGTGTTAGATTGATCACCAGAGTATATTCGCGAGGCGGCAGATAGATTTCCTTGTTTTAATTCTTCAGCGGTTTCAAACCAGTAGACATTGTAGTTCAGATTCTCACCAGCTGGCTCCCACATGATGCTCGTTTTCTTGGTTCCGGGATTTCTGGAAATGATGGAGAGATGAAAGCATTCGACTGGGGGAGGTCTGGCAACATCGGAAAAAGTGCTCTCAGTAGACGGTTGGGCAGGCTTTGGCGTTGCAGATTTGACTGGAGAAGCGATTGCTGTCGTCGTTATCGGTGGCTCGTTGGTGGCGACTGGGGCTGATACGGCAGTAATCGGCGATTGTCGTCCAACAACAGTTAGATAGTAAAAATACGGGCTGTCGTTCGGCACTACGTCGGTTATCGTAAACACTTGTTCTTCGAGTGGTGTCCCGACCGTTCGCTGGAGCATCAGTTCATCGATCAGAACTGTTTGGGCGTGCTTTGAGTACAGGTCTCCATCGCTCGCGTCCGAGGGATTTGTTGCGCGGAAAAGTTTCACAGCCCAAATATCTTCGGGTAGGGCTGGCTCGTTGTTTTCGTGGAAACGTGGTAACTGAAATAGAATATCGTTCGATATTGTCGGTTGATCGGCCGGTGAAATCGAAGTCGTGGCGATACCATCGATCTCTACGCGAGTCGATTTTTGCACTAGTTGCACGTTTCGTGGCGGATTTAGCACTCGAGTTCGCGGGCGCGGTAGTTTTGCGAAGTGAATTGCAAATGTTGCTTCAGTGGGAAGCCCGACCATGCCGCTTCGAATCACTGACATGTCTGTGATGGCTTCTTCTTCCCAGAGGTACGCATTGCGTCCGATGATCGGCGCGGAAGGGGGAAGGGAAACACCCTGATCTGTTTCTATCTCTAAATATAGGGGTGATATTGGCTCCTGGGTCGGGTCGTTTTGAAAGTGGAGGTTGTTTCCATCTAAAAGAAGCTGGAGTTCAAGCGGAGAGCTGGAAGGAGGTAGTCCCTTTTCCGAAATGCGCCATCGGATCATGGGTTCGTTGCGATTGGCCTGAGTGCGCGTATGGGTTAGATCGTTGTTGCGCACGATGTCGCCAAAGTTACCGCTATATTGTCCGATGCCGTTGTCGGTTATAGTGTTGGCCTCAACGCGGGATTGGGATTTTCGGTAGGCGGGACAATTTCTAGCGCCTCCTGCACGTTTCGAACCCCCCAGGCGTTACGCTCGATGGTATTGGCTTCTACTGTTACGAATTGTGATGTGCCAGGTGTTTGTGGGTCGCCGATTCGAATGCCGTCGCCTAGGTTGTTCGTGATCTCGTTGCCGGTGATATTTACAGCGTCGCTCGATCCTCTGACTACAATACCGTCGGGGTTGTGCTCGGATCCGTTGTTGCGAATGACGTTGCTCCACACCGCCGTTCCGAGGCGTTTCGCAGGACAACGCCGGTACCTTCATTGTAGGCGACCAAATTGTCGATAATTTTGGTGCTTCCATGCGGCACCTGCGAAACCGAAATCCCGTAAGTAGGTACCACATCGTCGTGCAACAGGGTAAGCATTCCATTGTTCTCGATCGTGTTTTCGGCGAATAGGGTGTTAAACCCGCCGACAAAGTGAATGCCGCCGATGCGATTCGAAGAAATCAGCGAATTGGTCACAGCGTTTTCGCGCCCTGCGCGGATGGCGATACCAACTTGTGTTCCGTCGCGAATAAATAAATGGCTAAGTTGCACTCTTGTTCCATTGTTGACGAGAATTGCCTGCTGTTTTGCGCCAACAAAGTTGAGGTTTTTACAGCGACACTTTTAACATTGTCGAGGGATATGTGCTCATTGGCATCTAAATCGTTAGCAGTTAGTGTCGCGACGTTGGGGAGTGAATTTTCTAGATCCTGGTTGTCCACGAACTGATTGTTGAGCTCGATACCCGAGCTGTCGACGCCCACCACACGTACATAGTCGAAATCAGATCCGGAAAGCGATAGCGCCCAGCGATGAACGCCTGGATGGACTTTGATAGTGAGCGATTCCTTGGGAGCCGAATGTGGCGGCGTGTTGTGCAACTGCAGGCGACGCGCAGCCTCAGGCCCGGTTCGCAAGGGTTCGAAACGGCTGCCCCGCGCGTTGTCGTCACCGTTTTGTGAAACATGCCAGCCGAGTTCGCCTCGGTAGGGTTCTCGTTTGGTCGTGGCACACTCGGTCGATGTTTGCGGCCCTTCGCCACCGGTGTTGGTTGCAGTGATCGTGTAGCAGTATTTCGTATTGGGTGCTAGGAGGCTGTCAGTTCTTGTGGTCGTGTTTTGCCCTGTGATCACATGGTGGAGGAAAAACGTTCCATCGCGTCTCTGCCGATAGATAGTATAATGTTTTACTTTGTCGGCCGTGCTTGTCTGCCACGTGAAACGAATTGCGCTTGTTGAAATGGGTGTCGCGACAAATCCCTCAGGGGGCGCGGGTGGTACGACGAGCTTGACCGGATCGGACAACACACCGAGGAGATTGTCGATTTTAGCCCTCACGCGAACCTCATACCGTTTGCCCCATATTGGGAAGATGTTGGATTGGTGGAGGATTCCCTGGCGATACACTGGCTCGGTGATGTTTTGCGAAGCGATCGTGGCTGTGCTGTTGTCATCGATCCGGTGGACTTCGTATCGCGTTTCGATCTTCGAGCCAACGGAAACGCCGGCCTGAAACCTGGCCTCTGGTTGCCATGTTGTCACCACGTGCCACGGAACCTTGGTGCGGTCGATGGCGACGGCAATCTCTTTCACCGCTTGAATGGGACCTAAATCGATTTTCGCTTCTCCAGAGGGTTCCGACGAATCGGACAATTTGCCGCCTAGTTGCATCTGCGCACGTAGTGCGTAACGATATACTTGCACGCCCCCATTGCCCAAATACGGGTCGTTGTCAACGAAAACCGGTTCGACGAGCCCCTGTCCTTCAAAAGCAGGTAAAAATCCCCCGTCTTCGCGTTGTGCGCGGAATATGTTGTAGACAGCCTGCGCTCCCGCAATCTCTGGGGTCACTGGATCCCATCGCACGGTAATCGATTTGTTTTCTACGGCAACCCGGACGTTTTTAGGCGTCTGTGGAACAGGTGGAATCACAACGGTTTGACTCAAGTCCGTTTCGCTCGAATACCAACTTTCGTATCCTTTCGCATTGAACGCAGTCACGTAGAATCGATACACGGTCCCAGCGGCGAAATCATCGGGAATCGGCAGCGACAGGGACGAGCCCGGAGCGGGCACGAAATCGCCAAACGTCTCTCGCTTTAGTATTCCCGTTTGGGGGGTCGCCTCATTCGATGCATGCACTTGGTAATCGGATGCACCGGTCACGCCGTTCCAACTCACATTGACGTGGCCGTCTTCGAGGGTGACCCGGACATTCGTTGGTGCGGGGATGTCAATGTCTGCCAGACTATCCAGGAGGCTTACGGGTCCAGACAGCAGAAACGGTCGAGCGAACGCGTGCTCGGCGCGAATGTTCGTACCGAAAAAGTTTTTCGTCCCGTCCACTACTGTACCGAGAAGCCGATTAGAAAGGGGCATGTTGTTGAAGCGCAGTTTGTCGACTCGCGTGCCCGGATCCAAGTGAACCATAGATAGTGTATTTTGCCGGATTCGGTGGACCCAACTGCCGTCAAATAGCGCAACCCCCATTTCGTTGGATTCGAGTCCGTTGCGTTCGACGATGCCATCGTCGCTGGCGGCGGAAAACACAACCCCGAATCGGTTTCCTGTGGCTCGATTTCCGGTGATAATCGCACCTTTGGGCCCCAATGCCGAGATTCCCGCCTCCGCATTTTCATGGGTGTTATTGCCCCGAATCGCCGCGCGCGTATTCACGACCGTAATGCCGCTGTGCAAGTTGTCATTGGCGAGGTTCCCGTCAATAGCAATGTTGCCGGAACTGTCGTTGACCTGAATTCCGTTGCGGTTGTCACGTGCCTCATTGGCAGCGATGGAGATATCCGACGAGTTGCTGACCAATACCCCTGCTTCAGATTTAGTGGCGGTATTGTCGAGTAGTTGCACGTTTGTTGCGTTGTGAACTCGAAACCCAATTCCAGCGTTTTCAATCGCTTCGTTTTTGCGAACAGTCAGCCCAGTAGACGATACAGCGGTGAAACCATTGCCACCATTGTCGATAAGTCCGTTGTCTTCGATGGTTGTTCCACGACTCACATCTTGGGCCAACACACCATCAGCTGTATTTTCTTCGATTTCGTTATCTCGAATCAAACTGTTCGTGGTCTGAAATAGCACGATTCCCTGTGATAGGTTGTCGACAATGGAATTTCCATCGACGACAAGGCCACTGGACGTCTGTGCGAAAATGCCGGCAAATTCATCGTTGGTGGACGTAGTGCCGTTATTCCAAATAGTGTTTCCAAACAATCGCACGTAGTCGGTGGCAACGATGATACCTCCCAGTTCATTGCTGTGAATACGACAGTTCTCAATCACATGGCCACCTCTGCCATCGATAATGAACACGCCAAAATTGTCCTCCTGACGGTTTCCTGGTTCATTGGGATCGATCTTGAGGTTGCCCGCAAACGTCAAACCACGAATCGTGACGTTTTCGGAATTGTCAATGAATAAGTCGCCGGCGATCACCGGTCTCGTGCCAAGCTTTGCTTCGATCGTTATATTCTTCTTTTTAACGATTTTGATAAAGCCCTCGTACGGCCTCTGCCGCCCAACGACAACCATGATATCGCCATCCAACATCCGCGGAATCGTATGTCGTATCTGCCGATGTGGACCATGAGGACTCCCAGGTTGGTTGTCGACTACGTACCTCCGCGATTTTCTGCGCACTGCTTTGACCGTGGTGTGCGAGCTATCGCGGCCAACAACGTGGTTTACTTCATCGACACGCGGTAGCGTATCAAGTCGCTCAAGATATGCGGCTCTTGTCTGTGTTGTGGTTTCCTGCTTCAGTGCGGCCGACGACGGAGACACAGTTACATGTTGTTCACCGCAGTGAGACAGCGAAACAACAACAACGATCCGAATCACCGCGTTACAGATGGCTCTTTGACAATTGTTCGTTTTCAAAAGTGTCTCCTCAATTTAGGCGGCCTCAGGAAATTGATTAGAAACAGTATCATAAAAATATTGCGTTGAAACTGGAATGCTTTCATTGCACTAAGATCTCGGTCGTTGATCGGCGGACAAAAAATGACTAAAAAAAGTACGTTTTTCGATGACTAAAAAAAAGTACGTTACATCGTAGAATGTCGATCGCGACACAGATCACCAGGTTGCAACCAATGTCATCGACCACATGAAGAGACTGGGCAGTGACATGCGCGATATTCGTGTTGCCCTCGGTCCGTCCATTGGAGCCTGCTGCTTTGAAGTCGGAGATGAGGTTGTCCAGCAATTTCGCTCACTACTTGGTGATGTTGTGGGACTCATCGTCGATGGGCCGCACAAAAAGCATGTGAACTTGCGTTTGGCGACACGTATTATTCTAGCAAAGAATCGGGGACGGTTTTCGTTTTTACGTTTTCGAGGGGGGCAGAATCTAGATTTATTAACTATCTGCGCCGTGCCCTGACTTTGGTGGGGGAACCTAGAGAATCGGGGACGGTTTTCGTTTTTACGTTTTCGAGGGGGGCAGAATCTAGATTTATTAACTATCTGCGCCGTGCCCTGACTTTGGTGGGGGAACCTAGGGAAGGAATCCGGCAGTTTGTCCGAATCACGTATATGGCTCGCTTTGCTCGCCAAACTTTTGCCAACAGCGTGTATCATGTCATCAGTCGATTCGTGAACCGTGAATATCGCCTGGACTCTGATGCCCTTCGGCAAGAGTATCTTCGACGGGTAGCGCAGATCCAACCGCGTTCGAGCTGGGATGTCCTTGGATACGCTCTCATGAGTTCCCATATCCACTGGTTGCTGGTTTGCAGAGGCGCTCCTATTTCACGATTCATTCAGCCGCTTCATTGCGGTTTTGCGGTCTGGCTCAACCGGACACAACGTAGGATAGGTCATGTGTTTGCCGAGCGACCTTCCACCATTGTGGTTACGCCACAGGACACACTTCGCGTGTTGGCGTACATCCACAATAACCCTGTACGCGCGGGTGTCGTGGCGCGAGCATCGGAGTCTTCTTGGACAAGTCACAACGCATACTATCAAATTCGTGACACGCCCAGTTGGCTCAGCGTTCGATTGGGACTCGCGCTCTCCGGTTTCAAGATGTCTGCTAAAGGTCGGAGTGCGTTTAATGATCATGTAACGCAGCAGGGGGAATATCCCAGAGACCCGATCTTGAGTGGAAACACGTCCGCCGAAGCGCGCTCGCAGATTCGTGAGGCACTGGGGTCTCCAATAGAGTTAGAGTCTCCTGTCCTTGCCGGTGACAAAAACGAACACCAAGTATTGATACGGGCCGGCGCAAAACAACCAATGCCTTTCATTTCCCCGCTTGACGTTGCAGACTATGTCGCCGGCATGCTCGGCTTGGAGTCCAATCTCCTGTTTTCGAGAAGCCGTGCACGCCATCTGGTCAAAGCACGACGCTTGATCCTGATGATTTGCTGCCAGCACTACGGGCAGTCTGTCGGATCCATCGCCGGATTTTTAGGAATTTCGGCTTCCGCAGCTTCGGACTTGCTACACCGCCGTTCAGAGCAAACCCGGGCTCTACGCGAGCCCGCCCAACAAATTGCTCAAGCACTGGTCTGCCCAAAAACGTAAAAACGAAAACCGTCCCCCTCCTGGTCCCCCTCCTGTTCTCCGTCAATACCAGTCTGCGTTTCGTCCCGAATCAGGGATTATTTCCCTGCCAAGGGCCCGAATCGTCTCTAGCTACTATTTCTCGTTGCATCCCCAGAAAAGTTTCGGGACAGGCTAAAAACGTAAAGTTTTCGCCATTGTTTCACTGGGCGAATTTGCTTCCTTACGGGTGTTCTCGCTGTGGAGTAAAAAGGGGTAGTGTTGGTGAAAAATTCTGCTACGCTCTTTAGGATGTGCGCTGAAGAATCAAAGCATCCCAACCCAGGGCATCAAATATATTGTTTCCCAAGACCAGGATCAAAAAGCAGCACTCCAAAATTGGTGTTTGTGCTTGTTGTTCTTGTGTGCAGCACAGTGTTCCCACACCATGGTCAAGCAGAAACTTGTGAACCAGTAACACCCTCTAATGCACGAACATTTTGTGACAAAGATGCAGATCCATTTTTGGAGGCACTTAAGGATGGAAAATTCTCTTCCCATCACACCTACGATATCCAAGCTGACTCGGCCCAAATTTATGGTGGTCTTCACAACGACATCGCAGGATTTCTGGATTTTCGTGGTCTAGCCAACGCGCCAAACTACATTGGTTTTTTCTTACAAAGCCCCGCCGCTAACACAACATTTAGGATTACGGTTGAGTTTCACAATCTGGCCGGAACAGTTGCCACGACTGAGGACTACACAAAACAAGTAAAGGCGAAACAAACGCCAAGCTACTTTGGCCTGATTGCTGACAGTTCCATGACGATTGAGCGTGTGAGTGTTAGGCGTGTCGACATTGATACGCCATGGCCAATCAATGATCTTACACTTCCAAGAACAATTGGCAATAATGGTGATGGCAGTCATGATGACGTGAAAACATTTACCAATCCTCAAAGTTTTCTTGATGCAATCAGTGTTGTTGGCCAACTCAAAACATACGATTTTGAAACGAGCTCCGGCTTTCCTGCTGGTGAACTTAATCCTGGAGCAAAGATTGTTGATGCGTTTGACGGAATTGTGTTTGGTGGCTCGGTAGGGACAATTGATCCTAATCCGGGACTTCCCCCTATTACATGTGATGCACAAGCTTTCGCCGGTTTCAAAGGGACCTCATCTAGTGGGACCATTGATTTTACAGGGCTGCCGAATCGTCCGAGAGGGATTGGTTTTTGGGTCCTAGACCTCAAGGACGGAGAGTCTCTCCGCATCGGTGTAGACTTCACCGAGTGCGAAGACACCGAAGCGGGGTGTAGTGCAAGCTACAACGTGTCATTGCTACCGGATTCGGTAGAGTTTGCGCCAACATACTTTGGGCTTGTTGCCAACAAGGCGATCGACCGCATCACGCTGTCGCCGGATGATGGCCGTGCGTGGCTAATAGACAACCTTACGATCGAGCGACAAGACCCGTTGTGCGATGATTGTAGGAATTTCGATATTTCCTGCGTCGATATTCGCATAAACACGGACGACGATACAAACACGGGTGGCACTACGAGCACAAGTGACGATACAGATACAGACGACGATACAAACACAGACGACGATACAAACACGGGTGGCACTACGAGCACAAGTGACGATACAGATACGGACGAAGCGCCAGGCAATGCAGGCTGCAACAATGTGACCGGACAACGAGGGGATCTGGGTACGATTGTGCTCATTGGCGCCGTATTGTTATTGGGGGGTCGTAGTTGGATTCACACGTTAATCCGTGACTGACTAATATCGCTCTTCCTGTGCTGTGACGTGCGTGGCAAGAGCATCGATCACAACCTGGACTCGTGGGGGAACATAGTCCTTCGTTGGTAAAACCACCCAGACCGAGTGCGCATGATCAATCTGCCATTTGGGGAGAACACGTAGCGAGCCGCCCACATCATATACAGAAGCCAGGCAGTAACGAGCTGAACGTCAACCTCAGCCCCCTCGGCTTTATGCACTGAAACTGCCTCGCCAGCCCCCATAAAAGATGACGTTTCGCCTGTGTTACGCCACCACGGCACAACACAGGGTACGCGAGTGCCTCCGATACCGCGGGATTCCATGTACAGGTCGCTGAAGATTGGAAGCAAACCGCATCCACGAGGATTCAAGTTGTGTCCTGGAGTCGTTTTCAGATGACCAGATCGGTCAAGGCCTGGAGTACATTGTCAACCCACAGTGCGAGGGCGGTATGGACGCAGTCTTCGATCCTGCGGTCCCCTGGCTGAAACGAAAGCGGTGCATCCGGTCGCTTGCGGGAGTATTTGAGCAGATATTTGCGTGGGTACGCGATGCAAACAGACGGGTCTCGCTTTCGCGAAAATCCGCTCCAATCGGTAAACATTTGCTTGGATTAGATGTGCTCGTAAGTGGGAACGTCAAACACCATGGCGACGCCGTCGATTTCGGTAGCCAACAATTGCCCACCGAGTCAAAGTCCCGTGCAATTCGATTCGAGATCGTCAACACTGGATCGAATGCGGCGACGATCGATTCGGCGACGTTGTCATCACAACATTTTTCAGTGCCGCAATGGAGCACCCCCAAGACAATCGAGCCAGGTGAACGCCTGGGTTTCATGATTCATCCAGGCATGCCGGTTGAGATCGGCGACAAAACCGCGATATTCACTTTGAGCAAGTCGTCCCCGCCCCAAACTGATGTCCCTACCCCACTCGAGCCAATTGGTGACTGTCACCAGTCTCACTACGGTGATCGCGAATCAACAAATCGACCAAGGGTTATTCGGGGGGGGAAATCGACCAAAGGTTATTCGGGGGAAAACGTGAAACACCGACGATTGTGACGCTTAAGCCCGCTCCACCGAGTCAACCATTGTGAGCGCCGAAAAAATCTGTGAGGACCGAGTCTGTAGAAATTTGTTTTTCTTATCCTTATGCCGAACTAGACGCACGATCGCCTCGCGGTGGGCAAAGTGCGATTCGTTCGGAAACTATACCATTGATTCAATCAAGGAAACCCGCAACCAATGCCCCGTACACAATGCACATCTTGTAAGTCCCGTATGGAAAAATGACATCACGTTCTCCTTTTCGCCAACGACTTAATATTTGTCTTGCTAGTCCGTTGGGATCTGTGGAACAGTAAAATATTGAATTGTCGAGAGTTTTGTTTGTCGCTGTCACCATTGGATGTATGTTTGTAGTCATCGCATGTGGCCGCCTTGGATTTGATTCTGTTGACCCAAATGAGCAGCCCGATAGCGGAACACGATCAGATGGAGGAACGCTATCTGATGATTTGCTTGCCTGGTACCCTTTTAATGTCGTTATTCGATGGGGAGTCCCGACGAGGCGGGTGGGCAGGACGCAACCTGTGACACTAGCTGTCCCAATGTCTCAATCGGAGCAGTGGGAACGGGTGCGGTGTTCGCAGACGGACAACGACTCGCTGTTATAGATGATGGCAGATTTTCGCTCCCGGCTGGATTAACCGTTGCGGGTTGGGGGATGCCGTTATCATCTGGAGGTGGGATTCGATGCATCGTTACGCAACCCTATGGCGAAGGATCTGTTCAGGCAAACGTTACGATGGCCGACCTTTCTTTTATGGAGGTGGTGATAACCAATTGGTGGCAGCGGAGGTTGATGCCATGGTCAATCAATGGCTTCACCTTAGCGTCACTTGGGACGGAACCACCATACGATTCTATGTGAATAGTCAGTTGATTGACAGTAGTGATATTTCGATAGATTTCAGCAATCTTGACATCCGTATCGGTGGAGATGAGGATAAAGATGGCTCTAACTCGTACTGGCGCGGACGTATCGATGATATTCGCATCTACAGTCGCACTCTGTCTGCCGAAGAGATTCAGGGTCTTTTCGATCTTCGATAGTACACGTCGTTTTGACCGTACGTGAGGTGGGGGGATCTCAGATTTGCGACATCGTACTCAAAGAGGCCTTCCATCGCTTCTACAAAACTAAAGGTCAACGGCGGCGCTGGCAAAGCCTTCATACGACTCACCAACACTTTCTCACACTCCCTGCTGTCCCAGAACTCAAACGCTTGCTAGCACGATCCTATACTGGGGCTGCTCCTGTTATGAAGGTTTTCACGTGTTCGCAAAAATGATCTGGCGAGCTACAGCTTTGAGCACTACCAGAGAGACAACGCACGTGGTTGGTTTGCTCACTGGACCAAAGGGATTCGAAGTGTCCTGTAGTTGCATTCAAATGGCGGGCAATCAAGGAATGTACGTCCCGAGTGAACCGACAGATATTCCCCTTGGGATCAAAAACAACAACATCCAATGGTTACTCATCACACAGATAGCGTGAATCGAAATCTGGTAGCGTTTTGAGAAGACTGTGACAACGTAGGCGACTATCTGATTTTACCCTTTTGCTGGGTGGGAGGAGACTGTCGTCCACAAACACGGTTTGGGGATTAGAACCTCTTCGGCCGCTGTATCGATTGAGATTGACTATTACGCAGAGTCATTTTGTATTCTGCCGCAAGTCACTCGGCCCAGTTGCCCTACAAAACTAGGGAGGTGTCTCCACCAATTTGCGGCTCTCAGAGACGCCGAATCGGCGTCGGGCCATGCCTGGGATTGCTTGGCAGGGACGGTGGCGGCCGTTGTATGAAAGTGAGAACTCAAGTCCCATACATGTAGAAAGTTACACATATAAAGAACTATGCCGACTTAAATTACGGATGCTTATAGTTGGCACGATATCTGCTTTCCTTCTTGTTTAAGACAAAAAAACCGTATCTGAGAATACCACATGAAAACGAATAAAACATCTCGCTGGGTCATTTGCTGCATCCTCGTTGTTGCTAGCTGCCAAACGATCGACGCGCCACCGGAAGAACTGACCGAAGAACTACAACCCTTAAACGCTGGATTTGAATTGCCCCAGTCCTGCATGGGGGGGTTCACAAGCCATATCCGGATAAACACTAGCGTGCTCAGTCGCGATCATATTTCAATATCCTTGTTCGATGGAGAAAACGTTATTGCCACCAGCAAACACAAAAGCTCTGAGGGGGATCAAGACCGCCGTTGGATTGGTGAAGTGGCTGGATATCCGGGAAGTACCGTAGCGATCACGCAACATCAAGGAACGATTTCCGGCAACATCAGTTTTGGCGGACAGCGCTTTCAGATCAACCGATTCCACAACGAAGACTACATCATCTGTAAAGTGGACACGCATTCTCTTCCGTCGGGATGTTCCTCAATTCCAATTGAAACTGACACGTCGGCAGTCACAGCAACTGCACAAACCAGTACTGGGAGCAATACGTACGAATCTTTGAATTTAGTAGCCACAGCAAATACGGAAACACGGATTGACCTAATGCTTCTCTATACAACCGCATCCCGGCAACGATATGGTAAAACCAGTCTTGAAGCAAAACTGATCAACGCTGTAGAGACAGCAAATCAAGCATACCGAAATAGTCTTATCCCGATAAAGCTCAAGCTCGTGCACATGGCCGAAGTCGACTACAGCGAATCTTCAGACATCAACAAAACCTTAGATCATTTGCAGAACAAAACCGACGGCCGTATGGATGAAATTCATTCGCTGCGCGATCGATATGGAGCCGACTTGGTTTCTTTGATCGGAGAGAAGGGCCGCTTTTGCGGTTGGGGAAATACTATGACCACCCCCACCAAGTCATTCGCACCATTCGCTTTTAGCGTGGTCCGTTCCGATTGCTTAGATAATCACACCCTCGCGCACGAACTTGGCCATAATCAAGGCAATGTCCACAATCGAGACAACACCAATAAGACTGGTTCTTATCCGTACTCCCATGGACATCGGCGATGTACCAGTGATGGCACCGGATTCCGAACTATTATGTCTTACCCTTGCGGTCGGGGGGACTACATAAATTATTTCTCAAATCCTAAGGTATCCTACGGCAACTTCCCAACCGGCATTGATCACGGGAAAGACTCAAGAAACTCCGCTGATGCTGCGAAATCGATGCGTAACACCGCCAGCATCGTGGCTGCTTTCCGAGACAGTAGCCCCCGAACAACTCCACCCCAAGCGGTCCCATCAGCCCCTTCGAATCTGTCGGCGACGGCGTTATCGCGAACTTCCATCCGCTTACGATGGAAGGATAACTCCAAGAACGAATCTAATTTTAAGATCGAGCGAAAAAATGCAACGGCGAAGGCGAAATGGAAGCAAATTGCTACCGTACCAGCCAACTCGAGGAGTTTTAGAGATCGTCACTTACGTGCGGGCTCCAGTTATAAGTATCGAATCAGGGCTCACAATGAAAACGGGCCATCTAGCTTCTCAAATCAAGTAACGGAGACAACACGGGGTGGGAAATCGACTACGCCGCCGCCGACTACGCCACCGCCGACCACAGAAGTCAAAGGGGACTTCAATTGGAGTCGTACTGCCAAACCGGGAACTATCGAATTTAACGCGTCGTCGTCAACTGGGAATATCGTTTCGTATCGATGGGACTTTGGCGATGGCTCAACGGGAACAGGGAAAACAGAAAGCCACACCTATAAAAAAGCAGGCAAGTACACGGTCACTCTAAGAGTGACCGATGGGAGCAGTCCAGAGCGAAGAAAGACAAAAACCGTTACTCCTACTTTCTAGCCCGCATTTCTCACAAGATTTATCCAAACTGAGTAATGCATATATTAATAGCTTGGTATGAATTTCGTGATTAGGTAGCAATATTTGCAAATTCGCTACATCCAGAGTCGTGGTGATTGCAAACCGCTGATCACGTGCGAGTAAGATCCCCACAGGGAGAATTACCTCAAGCGGAGTTTTGGCAGGGTGTATCCGATCTGTTTATCGAAGACGAAAACGAAAACGAAAACAGTGGGAACGATGACACCTTTCGCGTTGTGGGTAACGGAATCGGTCGCTATCAACTTAGCCCCTACGCCGATCTGCGTAGCGAACACAGCTTTGGCTCAACGTTAGGAGTTTTGCAACCACATTTCCCAATTTCTTGTCTGGGGTAACCTCAAAGACAATTGTTACTAGTGCGTTTTTTTCGTGTGCGCTTAGTAGGTATCGTCCCGACGTTCGATATTCTCCGGTTATCGTGTTTATCGCAGCGCCTAACCCATAGCCTTTGGCGTATTCGTTGTTTGCTGCCTGTTCACTACTTTTGGCTCGCGCGCTATCATCGAACTGACATGGGCTTGGCACGAAAATGCGTTCCAACGAAAATTATAGTATTGATCTGTTCTCCACCAATTTCGAACCACATACTTTTTGTTGAGATCGAAGTTCCATATCAATCAGTTCGTAGTCCGAGACGTCCGGATCGATTGATAACACGTTTAGACATGCCCCCTGATAGGCACGAAAAATGGAGTCAACAACAGAATCACAACGTATCTCTTGGAATACCTGTCTTCCATTGATGACACGTTGTTCGATAATGCGATGGGGGATCGGATCATACCAATTCGTCCCCATACCTTCAACACTTCGATCAGATTCTCCGCGTATGGTTGTCGCGAAGAAGGCTTCGTTGCTTCCCTGGTCAGGATCGACTAATGAAGGATCCGGTGGGGGAACGTCTGCCGGTGAGTAACCATCTTCTGTTGTCTCATCCGGCGTGTAAAACTTGTTATCATTGAAGAGAGCTATCATGCGAAAAACTTCGCTGACATCGATCTTCCAGTTCCGATTCGAGTCGGCATCATGATATACAAGCTCCGACGAAGGCGTAGCAAAATTTTCTTGGCTAACGACAAGGATCGAGATGAAAAAGACGATAGTTGCTCGTTTCATGAAGCCCCTCTACTGAATCGGTGAACGTGATCAAGTGTAAAATATGGTACGTTGACTTGATTAAGCTTTTGGTTGAGCGTTTGTGTTTGGAAGGATGGCTAGTCAACGGACGTAGCCAAGTTGCATCTGAGAGCGGTGATGCACAAAGTCCGAATGTGCGTAGTGATGCTGTTCATTTTGTGTTTTGGTGCCGCCAATACGTAGTTGTAACCTCTAGCGCCGATATCCAGTGCCGAGACAAGGTCGTTCGTTTCGCTTGGTGGTACGTCGCCGGCCACGCAGGGCCAATACCATCATGAGAGCAAACCACATAGGAAATGTACTGAGCGAGGACGCATTACAGCCGCCGCTTGGGTCTGCGACATCACTAGGGTTGTTCCTATCACCATCTGTGGGATGATCTGGATCGGAAATACGAAGTGTCAATAGCCCAGATTGAGGTGCACGCGTTACATTGCCGTTGTTATCTGTTGCCTCCAAATAGTATTCTATGGAAGGCAGAACAATATCTCTTGCTGGGATCGTTGCAACGAAGCTGTTTGGTTCTCGTGGTGACATTCTTATCGACGTTACCCCTGATTTACCGACTCTCTGATAGTTTAGATCAACGAATTGCACACCAGCTCCATCGATCACGGTTGCTTCGATTGTTACTGGCCGATCTATTGTCTGTTCGTTCACCACAGATCGAATTGCAATAGAGGGACCTGCGAGGTCCGCAGCAGAAACCTTGAATGAGTGACCAACTTTGGGGGCAGTCGCCGGTTCCAGAGCAATGTTTTCTTCCTTATCTTTCGCCGAAATATAGTATTCGATCCCCGACCCAACGATTTTGTCACCACTGATTGTTGCCACCCAGGTGTCCTTACCTGCGAGTTTCATGTGAACGATTTCGAAACTTTCGGCATCTAATGTTCGATAGAATAGACGGATCTCTTTGAGCTCGCTCGCGTCGCGAATCACTGCAGAAACCTTCACTGGTTTTCCTTGAGGTTGATTGTTCGGAATCAGGGCGATGCTAATATTGGGCTCTTCTTGGTCGGCGTCTTTGCAAAACGGGTTCTCTTGCGCCGGGGTTCCGTAGTCTTCTTTATCTGTAATGATCGCGGATGCGCTGCACCAGCGTTGTGGTGAATTGTTAGCGTCTTCATCCAGATATCGAGAGTCAAGGCTGATCGTTCGCCCGACAATGGCTGGGAACGAATTATCATATGCGACACGATCAACCACAACTTCACCGGCGACCAATATAATCTCGTCTTGTTCATCATCCAAACCAAAGTCGGAATACACATAGTCAACGGGGATGCCCCCGTTTTCATTTTCATCGTCTGATTGACCAAACACAAAGTAGCTCCCTGGAGGGATCATCATCGTCTGATTGTCTCCTACGACGAACATTTGCCCATTGTCATCCATGACGACAATACCGTCGATATCAACCGGCGTTGACCCGGGATTGTAGACTTCGAACCACTCGCTGAGATTGTTACTATCGCCAGGGCTGTGCATCACTTCGGTGACAACCAAGTCTCCCTTTGACAGGTCAAAGACCCTCTGTATGGAAACCCGAAATACATCAGTTGGTGCAACAGTGGGAGCGCGCGCGATATTGGCAGATTGCGCCGTGTCCTGGGCTTCAATCCAATATTCCAGACTTGGACGTTGAATGTCGCTACCGGGAATGGTGGCCGTCCAGTTGTCGCCACTTGTATTAGCCATAGATACTGAGTGGAAGGATTGGTTTGGACTACGGTAGTGAAGAGTAACCTGGCCAACGCCGCGATCGTCAGTCACCGTAACAGCAAGCGTAACGGGTGCACCCTCAGTTGGCGAGCTTGGAAGGCTGCCATTGCCAATCACGGGGGCTGTGTTATCTTCCCCCAGAATGTCAACCCTCACAAGTGTCGCCGGTGCACCTACTGGATATGTTGAAACTTGGGGCGTAGCCGCAGAGTCTTTTGCTTCTAGATAGTATGTGAGAATTGGTGCTTGGACCTCAGTGCTTGGAATTGTTACCGTCCATTGGGCCTCATCCTGACGAGTCATTGTAAACCGCTGGAATGTCTTGTCACTGGATTGTACATAGGCGATTACACTCGCAACTGCGATATTGTCGGTCACGTCAGCGACAAGTGTCACGCTGCTTCCTTCTTCGCCTCGTAGAGGCGGTGTATGGATCATTGTAGGAGCATCCAAATCGACCACGGAAACACTGGCAAAATTGCCTAGTTTTGGCCATCGTCCTCCTTGGCTAATAAACGGAATGGGCCATTTCTCTGATGCATTAATGAAGTACTCGATACCCGGTGGACGAACAAAGGCGCTCGGAATACTTGCGATCCATGTCCCCTGTTGCAGCTTCATGGGCAGCGAGTTCCAAGATGTATTCTTGGATCGTCGGTAAAATACAGACACCCATGAAATCTCCTCTAGAGGCCCTTTGGGATGCACGATCGCAGAAATATTGATCGGTTGCGTTGCACGCATAGGGGCATCCAATGTAGAGGAGATCACCTCTGGAGGCCCCAAGATGGAGATCTGATGTGTGCCGGTTTCTGGCAAGCGACTCGTATTCGGATTTGGTACTCCTTTGTCTTTGGTCTCGATCCAGTACTCAACGCCTTCGGAACCCACTATGTTTTTTGGAATGAGTGCCGACCAAGATGTTTCCAACGATGGCGATTCTTCGACAGCATGCATCGCAATGGTAGAGAATTCATCGGCCCCCATCGGCTTATAGTGAAGCCTGACCCAGTCAACGCCATTTCGAATGAGGGATGAACGTTTCACGTCTACAACCACTGCCTGTACCGGCAGATCTACGTCGGCAGGTGCCTTTGTATATGTGCTTTCTAGCTTGATTGATGGCGGAGAAAAATCGCCGTCCATAATCGTTACTGGTATGGTCGCGCTCGCTTCTGCGCCATCATTGTCTTGCACCGTGACGAGCACGGTAGCGGTACGGATCGTGAGAAATCGACGTTGTACCGTAACGCCTTCAAGCATTTTTCCATCGGAAAACTCCCAACGAACCTTCGCAATGACGCCATCTGGATCGCTAGCATTGGCATCGAACTGGACTGGACGGCCGACATAGCCCAAAACTTCGTCGAGAACGGTGTTAAATCTAGGACGAGCATTCACTCTAAATGCAAACATTTTGTTCACGGTAATATTGTCTTCGTCGCTCACCGTGATCATCACAGTGGAACATGCGTTGTCATTAGCGAATGCAAAAGTATGCTTCACAATTCGCCCGTTCGCTTTCGTTCCATCGCAGAACTCCCACTCCCAGGAGACAATCGCACCATCTGGATCGTAGGATGTGCTAGCGTCAAAGCTGGCTGGCGTGCCCTCATGTACGAGTCCTACGTCAACCATTTGCACGATGGGGGCTCGATTCTCCCCAGGTTGAAATTCGTACGGACCAATGTCTGCGTGGGTTTTCTCATCGCCGTTGCCATCGACAATGCGGTGCCCACCATCAAAGTCGCTAACGATATCGACGGTCAAATCAAGAGAAAACCCGTCCAGGGACTGACCATCGGGGAGTACATTAAGAGCAACGTCGTCAACACTGGCAATCCCAATATCAATGAGCGGGGAGCCGATTCGTAAACGATAGTTCTGTTGTGACAAATCAGCGAACAGGGGATCATCGGTCATAGGGTGGATTACATCTATATTGGGGTGGGGGTTTGCTTGGTTCCACACACTGACGTGAGACACATGAGTCGATGCTTTATTAGCAACATTTTGAACACCAAATTGGCTGTTTTTATGCAAAATCGAATTATGCACAACAAGCCATAAAAGCCCCGAGTTTCTGTTGGCATCCTGGTGAACTATGATGCCACCGTTTTCGTTCGCAGCAACTACACTGTGATTGACCAAGACTCCACCCCATGGGATTTCGCGATGATCTCGCAGATGAATTCCCGCCCCTGTGTTGTTGTGAATGAGTAAATTTGCAAGCAGCGCCCGGGTGATCCACATGGTGCGTTGCTCAGAAGTGTTGATCACATCAACACCGACACCACGATTGTCATGAATATGAGATCCGACGATACGGGTATTTGCATCTACAAGCCGAATCCCAGCATCGATGTTGCCAAAGGCTTCAAAGGACTCCACATGGGTAGTGATTTCGCCGACAGGGAATCGCGAACCTTCTGCCACATAAAGTCCTACACGGCAATCGGTAGCGTGTCCCCCTGTGATTCTTACCCGTTTTGCATTTTCTATCCGTGGGCAGCTACGATGAAATGTTGCATATTCGAGTCGTGCTTCGTTAGAAATGGTGATTCCTTCGCGGTCCGTAAATAGCAAATCCGTTCTTCGCGGAACATCGGAAACAAACACTACGGGATTTGTTGCTAGTCCTTGCACAATCAGTTTTCCTGCGACGAAAATCCTGGCCCGTGCCTCGCGAAACCGAACCGTTACACCCGCCTCGATTACTAGGGTTGCGCCCTCGCGAACAATCACGGAATCCTCTACTAGGTATGGTGATCCGGTTTTGTCCCAAGTTTCGCTCAATGCAATGGGACCTGATTTCGTCGTGCCTTCTGATTGCCCGAATGCAGCCTTTGTGAAAATGATGAGAGAGATAATGAGTGCGGCCAAAAAGCAAGGTTTTACATTTTGTATCATTGTGGGCTCTCCGTTTTCGTTTCCAAATGGACAATAGGTTGCGGAAACCAGCATGCCCAGTGCCAAAAAGTGCACCACAGCCACGAATAGAGACCGAAGGGAACTGTCACCGTCTGCCATGCCGACGAATTCTCTTATAACTCCTTGTATTTGCCTGTTATTATTGAACTAACATGCCACTTTCAGATTTCTCTAAGCGAAATAGGATTGGGTGTCTTCATCGCAGATTCTCGAAAAATTGATAGTAGGGCAGTTTTTGGCACTCGCTATCCCTCGACACGGCCGTTAGGCTTACCGGCAGAGGACAAATGAATAAAAGCATGCTCATCGACGCGATCGTGCGTCAAACGATGGTTCTAATTGCTCGATTGGCTACATCGGGAGGTCAAAGGATTCCGCTAGACCATTTGGCAAATCAGGTGTTCGTTGAACTCACTCGAGAGCTTCGCAGCCAGAATGTACGGGCCAAAGTTATTTCCGATATGTTTGGATTGTCGCTACGTGCATACTACACCAAAGCCAAGCGACTCACGGAAACCCACAATGAGCGAAGTCGAACAGTTTGGCAGTCGGTAGTCTCATTCTTAACCACACAACGCACAACCACGCGTGCCGAGCTGCTGAAGCAGTTTACGTTCGATGATCAATCTATTGTTGTTAGTATTCTCAGCGATTTGGTCGATAGTGGATTCTTATCCCGCAGTGGCAGCGGGCCTCGAACCACCTATCGCATGGTTGAGGACAGCTTTTCTGATGACGATCATGGGGAAGGACTTGATAGTGTTGCGGCATTCTTGTGGTTGCTGGTCTTTCGACTTGGCCCCATCACGGAGGCAGAACTGCTACCGCATTTCCCTTCGGTGGATGCCTCAACGATGGCGAATATTCTTGACCGCTTGGAAATCGAAGGAAAGATTGCGCGTCACCATGGTGATGGTGATCGTACCTTTACAAGCCTTCAATGTGTTTTGCCATTGGAACAACGAGAGGCAGCTGACGCGGCAATGTTCGATCACTTTCAGGCAATGGTAAATGTGATCGCGCAGCGATCCGAACAACCAACCAGATCCCATTCACACCTTATTGGCGGAAGTACGTTTCATTTTGAGGTCGACGAAGCCCACCCTTTGTATAACGAGGTTCTTAGTATGCTCCAGAACATTCGCACAACAACCACCAATTTGCGCAGTCGGGTCGACCAATACAATCGAGAGCGCAGCGATCGCCCCAACAGCACCTTTCAAGTCATTTTGTATGCAGGGCAGAATGTGATCGCTGATTGAGCAATCAAGCGAGATCCATGATGAAGTCCGTCTGTAGCACATATCGGGAGAACTCTATGAACACTGTCATTCGCGCTCTACTATCCTTCTGCTTTTTTTTCACTATTTTTGCCGGATGTGGTGATCAGAGTGGAAGCGGCGAAACTCATTTTATTCGGTATGTTGGAATCGAAGATGCAACCACACTGATCGTTGCAGAGTCACGACTATACAAAAATACCGACGATGGAATGTTTCAAGAAGTATCGTATAGTGATGAGAATGGGCAAGAACTCGAGATTGAAGGTGCACCTGACCAGATAGAAAACATCAACGAACAATTTGTGCTACTAATTTTCTCCGGGGGTTACCATGTTAAGGGCACCCGTTTTGGTTCTGAGGACATTGCCGTTGAAGCAGTCGCGGAAGCGCTACTCGTCAACAAACAAAATGGTGCTGTGTTTTCGTTGGGTCGTGGCCATGAGTTTGTTCCCCTCAGCCCCGAGGGAGTTGGATGGCCTTCTATCCAAGTTGACGGAAACAATCAACTCTACTATCTAGCGGGCCAGAGCACACGAGTTGTTCGCGTTAATACCTCCGACCCCGAATCGCTTTTTCGGGAAACGCTAACCCCCGAATCTGACTTTGTCCAAAAGTTTGCGGTCACCAGCGATGGAACGCTGATTTATCTCGCGGAAACATTGGCGAATGCGCGAGTAACCCGGTTACTGCGACCAGCCAACGCCCTCCTTGAGAATCTACCCGAGGTGACCGAGTTCTGGCGAGGGACACAAGATATCTTTGTCGAAACGAACGACAGCACGATTGACAAACTGGTCGACAACCAAGGCGTCATCACATTTGACAGGTATGCTGAGCAGCCACTACCATTTGTTGATCTTGTTGGCATCTCGCGTCTCCTATTTGCTGACCACGTTATTTTCGTTGGCCAAGGGACGATATTTGAGGTTGAAAATCCACAAAAGACTGTCGAAACAATCAACTTGTCTCTAACGAAGATTAATCTCGCTCGCCAATCTCAGAACTCATATTACTTATCAGGACTCGATGGATCGCAAGACTCAACCATTGTGCGAATTACACCGGGGATGCTTGGAGAGACGCCATTACTCAATCCCGGCGACTTCGACGTCGGCCATTTTGATGTTTCATTCGACGATATTGTAACATTCGATGCACTTCGCATTTCTGATCTCTCTCGCGTCATCGGCGAAATTTCTGCAGATGGCGAGCTGCGTTTTCCTGATGAACAACCATTCGACACGAACGTGACGGTGTTGGAACGAATCCGCTGACGAGAACACAAGTAACGATCTGGGCTTTACTGGCCTGTGGAAGCAATTCGAGCAAGCGAACTCCGTGATTGGTCTTCCCGAGGGAGTTACGTTCCGTAGTGACGGGGAACTTCTATGCGCGATGAGTACTTATCGTCTCCGGTACGCAGGCCCGGTCCTCCAATGAGGACCGGGCAAGTTTGACTATGGCATGGGCGGCGCGCCATTGCCCAGATCGATGCAATGGCAGCTGATGCCGTTGCTTGACGGAATTTGCCCTGGAGGACATAGCACCTGGTCGCACATTGCTTCGAAATTGCTCCTGTCGCCACCAAGACCGACGTCATAGCAGCCGCAGTCCTCACCGATAAGAAGATCGGCGCATGAAACGGTAGTACACTCAGCGATGCGCTCCCCCAACATCGTCTCATTGTCACCAATAGCCAACCGCATACAATCGAGATCGATCTTTCCAGTGTCATCTTGTTGCTGGCGGAGGCAGTCACGACGTTTCGCAGCTTCTTCGCATTCCCCGGCAAGCTGTCCGGTCGGGTCTACGTCAATTTGCTGTTGTTGGTGTTCACATCGACACGAGGTTAACACGTCGTTGACCGAGAACGATCGGATCGAGGTGTCACCACCTGCGCCCGACGCGTAGCGAAGGTGTCCAGCAGCGGTTACGATGCTCGGGCAAAGAAAGCCGAGACGTCGCCATCCTTGGACTGCTAGATCCCAACCATTAGTTATCAGGAATGTAGAGGGTAACACCAACCCCAACGACAGGCCACCAGTTTCAAGAGCCGCGACACCTGCTGTAAAGAGGCCAACCAGTCCAGTCGCGATTGTAAGGTTGCCAAGAACAATCTCCGCGACGCCTGTAAGTCCCTCGTTCAGGTTTGCGCCCGGGCCGGGGTCATTCGGCTCTGGCTCTGGTTCCGGCTCTGGCTCTGGTTCCGGCTCTGGCTCTGGCTCTGGCTCTGGCTCTGGCTCTGGCTCTGGCTCTGGCTCGCCTTGGTCGTTTCCGTTGAGATTACAATCCTCTCGCGCTCGATCGATTCCATCGCGAAGCCCATCCCGAATGCACTCCTGGTATGCTGTTCGAGCATCTTGCGACCATGGTATCGTATGGCTTCCCCCTTGTTCCTTGGCGTCACAGTTGCCGAAAGCGAGTTGATCAACAGTCGCGTTGAACTCTTCATCGCTCATTTCGCCCAAAGATTCAAAATCAATGTCTTTGCCGTCGAAACAGCGTCGCTCGAACTGAACCAGGTCATCGAGAAGAACACTGAGAAATATCCCATTGTGCCCCTCAAGCATCGCCGCCTCGGCGATCACGCGCGCTTCGACCGACTCAATGATGGTGCTAAGCTGGCTCAGAGCACCATCGTCACCTTGCCCTGCATAAGAGCAGTTCTCGCGAACCCGCGCCTCTAACAGTTGGCGAGCCTGATCACGCTCAGTCTGCGAGGCTCCAATCTTGGCCAGCGCATTGCCAAACAACGCCTGTCGCTTCGACGCGAGAGTCGAAATACGGCAGCGCAATCGCGCGGCGGTTTCGGTGTCGACCTCCACGCTTTCTACCGGTTGTTGGTGTTGTCCTGTCTGCACATCGCAAGCCAACACGACCCCGGAGACGACAATCGCCAACGGCAATGGAATTGTATGTCTCCACGATTGACGGCTTTGGGTTGTCCTCTGTCGCTGATCGTTTTTACGTTTGGGATTGTTCATGTTGTCGCCTCCATGGTTGAAGTTTAGGGCTACAACAATCTTGGTCGCTTTCTTGGTTGTTCGTAAGTGCAAGTTTTCTTGCCCCCCATTTGGTCTGTCATTGTTGGATACGCTTGGGCCAAAAACGTTCCGCACCGAGCATCTTTACTATCAGGTCTTGCTTCCATCGAAAGCTCGGTACCTGCGCCTGGTTCGGCGCCTGAAGTCGTCGTTGAACTACATGTAAGTCAAAAGGGACCAGCAAGGTGCGAGAAAAGGGACAGAGATAGTTAGTATCTAATACATTCTTCGAAATATTTGTCTTGCTAGTCTGTTGGGGCCTATGGAACAGTAAAATATTGAATTGTCGAGAGTTTTGTCTATCGCTGTCACCATTGGATGTATGTTTGTAGTCATCGCATGCGGCCGCCTTGGATTTGATTCTGTTGACCCAAATGAGCAGCCCGATAGCGGAACACGATCAGATGGAGGAACGCTATCTGATGATTTGCTTGCCTGGTACCCTTTTAATGTCGTTAATTCGATAGGGAGTCCCGACGAGGTGGGTGGGCAGGACGCAACCTGTGACCCTAGCTGTCCCAATGTCTCAACCGGAGCAGTGGGAACGGGGGCGGTGTTCGCAGACGGACAACGACTCGCTGTTATAGATGATGGTAGATTTTCGCTCCCAGATGGATTTACCGTCGCGGGTTGGGGGATGCCATTGTCATCTGGAGGTGGGATTCGATGCATCGTTACGCAACCCTATGACGAAGGATCTGTTCAGGCAAACGTTTGGGCACTGTGCGTTCATAACGATGGCCGACCTTTCTTTTATGGAGGTGGTGATAACCAATTGGTGGCAGCGGAGGTTGATGCCATGGTCAATCAATGGCTTCACCTTAGCGTCACTTGGGACGGAACCACCATACGATTCTATGTGAATAGTCAGTTGATTGACAGTAGTGATATGTCGATAGATTTCAGCAATCTTGACATCCGTATCGGTGGAGATGAGGACAAAGATGGCCCTAACTCGTACTGGCGCGGACGTATCGATGA
>CBDCWZ010000035.1:0-6935 GCA_965223575.1 Kofleriaceae bacterium | reverse complement strand
CGCGGCTTATAATGCGCGAAATGGGGACGGTCTTTGGTGGCAAAAGATACTGCGAGAATACATTAATGATAAATATTCGCATTTTCGCTCAGACGTCACCGGACGAATTGGCTTTATCGAAGTATCGGGATCCGTAGATACAGACATAGACCAGTTGTCTGTATTGCCGCGTCGTGACGACCCAATGATCGGGACGACAGAAGAGTTTAGAACCGCGATTCGTTTGTGGATTCGAGCCTATCTGGAGCAAGAGGGAATCGCGGCGATAGACGAAATTTCTAACGTTGCTTCACCAAATGTATTGGAAGCGATCGAGATTCGAACCACGAAGGGTGCAGTCATTCGAATCCACTGGGCTGGCGATCCCGGCAGAATTGAGGCGAAACTATCGACTGCTGAAGCCAGGTTGGAGGAGAAATTAAAAGAAATTGGGGCGCCAAATCGACCAGAGCTAAATGTGGGTGGAACCCCGCCGGCGTTTGAAGCAGAGGTGCTAGACTGGGCGCGGCGGGTATTGCAAGCTCAGATAGGCGTCGAAATTACGAACTATGCACCGAGCTGGAAGGGGGACGTTCTGGAAAGTATCGCATTCCGCACCGCGAACGAGTCAGTTATTACGATTCGTTGGGACAGTCGTGATGCGTTTCCCAGCATTCGAGGGGGGAGCGGTCTTGCGGATGTTGCTTGGCAAATGCAGCAGGAAGATGGCAAGGTTGCTTACCAACGAATAAAGAATTATGTAAGGCGGCTGGAAACCGAGCGTGCATTGGTATTGGCGGAAGCCGAGGACTCCCTTGGGGGGGAGCAGCTTCGACGCTTGTCGATGGATACGATACTTCTATTATATGCACTAGAGCATCCAACGATAGACGATGAAACCGTCGAGCGTATTACCCAATTCAATATAATGCGGGTTTCTCAGCTATGGGGAGAGGAGTTGGTCGATGGGCTTGCTGCAGAATTGTCGTCGCTCGAAGAAGAGCTGCGTCCGTATGTCGAGGCCGAAACGGAGGTCGAACAACCATCAGAGAAGAGTGCCCCCGGAAGGCTGCTTCCAGCATACATGAAGCTATTGGAGCGGCAACTGACCATTGAGGGCCGGATACAAGTCGCCTTCGAGCGGATGGAAGAGTATACGGCATCGGCAACTGAGACAGCAGAAAAGTTTGTATCTGCGGTGTCTCGCCAGGCAAAAGGCAATTCCGCGGGACAAGAATTTGGCAACGCATATTTACCTTTGCAGCAGCGTTATCTTTGGGCGCATTTGCGCTTGGGTGAGCTTTTGTTTGTGTTTGAGACGATGCTCTTTTCTGAGAGCCTGGAAGGTCAGAGTATTGATGCCGATATGTTTGGCGTTATGGAGGAGTTCAGCAGAGGCCGCAAGACCGGGGCTCCTATAGACTATGATGAGCTGCGTCGTCAGCAAGAAGATGTGGTTGCCCGAATAGAAAGTCTGCTCGATAGGGTGATCGCGAAACTGTCGACCGCAGAAGCTAGGATCTTAACAGGTGCTTCGTGGACGGAGCCGCTAGACAAAACGGGTTTTGATATTGATAGGTGGTTTCAGGGCTGGCTTGAGAAGCACAGCCTGGCTCATGTCGGCAGCAGTACATTGCCGGCAACCGAGGCTCCGATTTCGTCTGATGACATTATCTGGGAGGCGTTTCGTCTGTGGCGTAAAGCGCAGGGGCTGGAGATGCCGCCGGAGCGAATCATCGGCCGGGTCAATCACCAAGAGTTGCCGATTTCTCTGCCTGGGTTGGGAAATATCGGTTGCTCGCCTTTGGGGGGAGCAGTGGTGTGCTCGCTGCTTCCAACAGCGCCTCTGATGCCGACGCATCCCACGGCGCAAAAGAAGTTTTTCTTAGATCTAAAATTGTGGTCCAAGGCTGCACTCGAGGGTGATGGGTTTGTGCGCTCTTATGGTCGTATTGTCGGTGGCTGGGGACATGATGCCACCGAGGGGCGCGTTGTTACTGGGTTTGAGTGGACCGTTGAGTATGAGGGAGGCGGCAAGGTCAGTTATCTGTGGTGGGAGAATTTTGAGGTCATACCTGGAAGTAGCACGCGAGAAATCGTTGACAATTGGCTGTCTCTGTCGCGGCAACTGGAGCAAGACTGGCGAGACGTTGCTAGTTCAAGCGAGAAGCGTCGCCTAGATGAGGCCATTTCCGCTGCTGTTTGGGACGACTATGTCAAGCATCAAACAGCAAAAGGGCTCCCCATGCCGGAGAAGTTTGTTTCGGGAAGAGTTGAGGCAAATGCTACGGGGATTGATCTCAGTAAACTCGAGATTCCGCCGATGCCCCTAGAGCCCCTAAAAAATCGTCAATTTTCTGATTCTATTTTGGATTGGGTCATTAACGCGATGGGGGATGTTGGTCTGAAATATGAACGGTACCGCAGCTATGGTGCCGGAGATATGTTTACGGCGGATTTTCTCGAGGGTTGGACTGCGGAGGAATGGGGGGTTCAGCCTGGACTTGTTGTGCAATGGGAGGTCAATGGCGAGGATGCGATTGTCATCCGTTGGCAAGGGGGCGATGGATCTCCCAGCCCAGTCCATGCTGGCAATCACTGGCGAATCCCCGGAAATACAGATCAAGAGATCGCAGACAACTATGCAAAACTGTCTACGCAGCAACAAAATGAGTGGGGGGTGCGTGCACCAGATGACGAGATTGACAGGGTTTGGCAGGCGGGGGAGCGTCTTGCGTGGAAGAAAATAGGCTCCTATGCGCAAACGATGATCCAATCAGAGCCCTCGGGAGACCTCACCGGTTTCGTGAAAGAGAATCTAAGCAGCCTGGCAATCGGTTCCATTCCTCGGCTTCCGCTTCATCCGACAAAACGTAGAAATTTTCTCGCAAGTGACCTTCCCAAATGGATTGAGGAGAATTTTGGCATTTCAAAACAGGACTATCGTATCGAGTTTGCGTTGCCTAACGTTTTTCTCTTTCAGTATCCGCCGTTTCAGGCGTCTATTTATGGCCAGCTTAGCTTGTTTTTAAACTCTGGAGAAAAAGTCGTTATTGTCTGGCGGCCACTTGGTTATCTCCCCGGCATCCGCGGCGACTTTGTCAAAGAGTACCTGGCGCTCAATAGCCAAGAGCAGGTGCTATGGGACAAGCATGCACCGGCTTCGGAGAAAGAGCGCATGAAATCTCTGCTCGGATGGGATTTGGTCGAGCAATGGCGGAAGCAACGCGAGCAGCGAGGCAAACAGGGAAGTGGTGGCCCGCCAGGACAGATTCGCAAGAATACCACCGGAATCGAGGAAGTTTGGGATCTCGAAGACACCGTTCCCGAGATGCTGATTGGATACGACAGTCAGACCTTTGGAGCAGAGGGGACAACATTTGTCACGCGCGTCCAACAATGGGCGGAAAAACATTTGATTCCCCTCGTTGGGGTCAAACTACGCAAAGAAACCTACTCGCGAACCCAGGATTGGCCACAAACAGCGGAGGAAGAGTCACGTGTGATTACCGGGCGCGAGGCGCGTTTTGCGTTTGTCGATAACTCGGAAGTGATTGTCGAATGGTCCGTGGATGTATGGGACAAGGAGATTGAAGCTGCCGATACGCCGGTACGAGTAACCGATTGGATTGATCTCAAGAACGGCGAGCGCATCAAATTTGAGGTCTATCAGGAGCGAAGAAAAATAGTGGTCGTGGCCGGACACAAACGACCTGGGGCTCCTGATGGAGTGCAGTGGTTTGCCAGCGTTCGCGTCCCAGAAAATCGCATCCAGCGAATTGCGTACCCAGAAGTATGGCGAGGAGGTGTGTTGCCCGAGGTACTTCGGGATTCGGGCGATGAGGTTTTGGAATTGCTGCTGGGGGAGGTCGCGCGAGATGGGCGCCAGATCGATAAACTTGTATTTTCACCGATGGCCAACCCGGAAGCATTTCTCTTGGCGCCGGGAGACAACGACTTTCAACGCGCAGCATCGCTCCCGCTAACAAAGCTGGTCCGGTCTTTGGGATTTTCTTTGACCCATGTGGAGGTTGTCGAACGAAACCCGTTTCTTCCCAATATCACCGTGGAATATTCGCGAGGTGCGGGAGCTCTCGAGACCAAAAAATGAAGGTTATCCCGATACTTTGTCAATTTAATATTAAATATTTAATCGACAAATCGTAGAATGTTTGCTAGTATTTACAGATGTTTGAACGGCATCTCGCAGCTGCCATCGACGACATTCGCACATCTTACCGGGCAATTTCCCTGGTGGGACCAAGGCAGGCTGGGAAAACAACCTTGGCCAAAATGTGTTTCCCCAGTCATCGGTACATTTCTGTGGAAGATCCGGACATCAGGCTACGAAGCACAGAAGACCCGCGTGGTTTTTTAAGTGGAATTCGAGAACATTGCATCCTCGACGAGATCCAAAACGCCCCAGAGTTACTTTCGTACCTTCAGAGTATTTTGGATGATAGAGATGACAATCGCCAATTCATATTAACTGGCTCAAATAGCTTTCGTCTCAATGAAAAGATTTCTCAGTCGCTGGCGGGGCGCGTCAGAAACCTTGTCGTATTGCCGACGTTTCGCCAAGAAATTCCCAAGGAGTTGCAGCCCAAAACAGTTGACGACGCCCTCTGGCAAGGGTCGTATCCGCGAATCTATGATGAATCACTCGCTCCTAACGTTTGGTATGGAGACTACTATAACACCTATATCCAAAAAGACGTTCGTCAACTTGTCAATGTTTCGGACCTAGCACAATTCGACCGATTCATACGCGTTCTGGCAGCGCACGCGGGCCAACAAGTAAGCTTTTCTGCCATTGCAAGCGATGTCGGGGTTAGCCAGCCAACAGTTACACGTTGGTATGGAGTCTTGGAGGCCAGTTTCATTGCGTATCGATTGCAGCCTCATTTTAAGAATTTCAAAAAAAGACTCACGAAATCACCGAAACTCTACTTTTTTGATACTGGTCTACTTTGTTACTTACTGCGAATCCGCAAACCGGAACAGCTGAACACGCACCCCCTGCGGGGCGCCATATTTGAAAATTGGATTGTGTCAGAATTGCACAAAATGTACTACGCGCAGGCCGAAGAGCCACCGCTGTACTTTTGGCGAGATCAACACGGTCACGAAATCGATGTGATCGTGGACATATCTACTAAACTTCTTCCTATTGAAGTTAAATCTGGGCAGACATTTTCAACAGATTGGACAAAGCAGATTGACTGGTTGAACCGACTGCAAGACCAGTCCGGAGGCGTGATCTTCTATGGAGGAGATGAGACATTTATGTTCAAAGATTGCCAAGTTGCCGGCTGGATCGCGCTGAACAGATTTGATCTAACAACGTGGCGCCTGAAAACGTAACTAGAAATTCAAACTGGTCACCTAGCCCGGAAACATCACGCTCTGCACGCCGCCTCCCAAAGCCTGTCCTGAGCCCTGTCGAAGGGGCCTTGGCTCCAGACGAAAATTTTCAATCTTGCAAATACCAGTATTCGCTGCGATCGAAAATATCCGTATGAAACCAATTCTCCTTCGACAGGGCTCAGGACAGGCTTCGGCGATTATCACGCGCGTCCGTGATGTTTCCGGTCTAGTGTTCGCAACGGAGCTCAGGTACATTGCGCGCTATGGCGAAGATAAAAAAGGCGGTGATTCCGGCGGCTGGATTAGGGACGCGATTTTTGCCCGCGACGAAGGCGGTCCCAAAAGAAATGCTGCCCATTGTCGATGTGCCGACCATCCAGCTGGTGGTCGAAGAGGCGGTAGCGAGCGGGATCGAGCAGATCGTAATTGTCAATGGGCGGCACAAATCGGCGATCGAAGATCATTTTGATCATGCTTACGAGCTCGAGCATACGCTCCGGGAACGGGGAAAAACGGAGCTAGCGGATCGCATGGCGGCGATCGCAAAGATGGTTGAGATTGTTTCTGTACGGCAGAAGCAACCTCTGGGACTTGGTCACGCGGTATTGTGTGCGCGTGATGTGATTGGTAACGAGCCATTTGCAGTGCTGCTTGGCGATGATTTGATCGATTGCGATTCGGATCCTGGCATCGGTCAGTTGATTCGCGCTTTCGAGCAAAGTGAGCAAAGCGATTGTGGCGTGATTGCGGTGATGGAGGTCCCCGAGGGGCAGGAGCATTTGTACGGGATTGTCTCGGGCGTAGATGCGGGGCGGGGAACGATTCGCATTGACAAGATGATAGAAAAGCCGGCTCCCGGTACAGCGCCTTCCCGGCATGCGATCATTGGGCGGTACGTGTTGCCGGCTGCAATTTGGGGTATTTTGGCGGAAACCAAGCCGGGGGTCGGGGGGGAGATTCAACTCACCGACGCACTTCGTGCACTGGCGAAGCAAGCAGTTCTGTTGGGCTTGCGATTTGAGGGGCAGCGGCACGATGCGGGAGACCGGTTAGGGTATTTGCGGGCAAATCTATGCTACGCCCTCAAGCGTCCACAATTGCGGGAGTCCGTCATGGCGATGCTTGGCGAGTTCGCCTCGTGCATTGAGTAAAAATACTAGTTGTTTCAGGCGGTTGCCACCCTGTTCGCTTCCAAGCGTCGGGCCGTTAGGCTATGGTGCCGGGATGTCTGGATACGCGGAGGTGGCCGTTCATGCGCCGGTGCATGGGGTGTTTCACTATGCGGTACCAGTGCATCTGCGAGGACAAGCCCAGGTAGGCAGTCGGGTTTTGGTTCCCTTCGGTCGGCGAGGGCTGACAGGGGTCGTTGTTGGGTTGCGCGCCCAGCCGCCCATGGAGATCGAGAAGATTCAGGAGCTTGGCGCCTTGCTGGATCAAACGCAACTCGTCTCGCAAGACCTGCTCGAATTATGCCGGTGGATAGCCGAGTATTATGAAGCTCCTTTAGGGGAGGTGTTACGGACAGTGCTTCCTGTTGGCGCCACTGTAGAAGCGGGGCAGTGGGTGGCACTAACGGAGCGCGGTGAGCG
>CBDCWZ010000034.1:0-84536 GCA_965223575.1 Kofleriaceae bacterium | reverse complement strand
AGTGGACTGTCCCACCTGGTCCACAGTCCACGCACCAGCCCAGACATTCACATCGAGGTAATCACCATTGGACCCGGTGTTCAGTGGTGCTACAGGAGTACGTAAAGAATCGGCGGCGGTCGGCCCAAGAACAACACCATCAGTCCGAACCCAAGGCGGGACCGGTCAGATCGAACCGAGATATCGCGCTCGCTTCATCTGTTGCCAACAGCGCTCGAACTCCCGGAAAGCCCCTCACTATCAGCTTCTGCCTGACAGTGCGCATCGGCAGCCGCCAGTCCGCCTCCAGGTAAAAAGGTAGTTGCAGACACGAACGCAGTCCTACCCTCCATGGATGTAATTCCAACCGCGCTGTTGTGACTCACCTCGAAACAGTAGAAATAAGCTTCTAGACTGCAACTTCTCACGACAAGCCCTTTCCGGGAATAACTCCCGGTTGTCCCTAGTGAGGAGCCCATGTCGCTATCCCCTGTGGTCGATGTGTATCCACTGCAGCTACTTAAGTGAGTGCCACTGTTGTCCGATCCGGTCATGATACGCGTCGGATTGAGAACCGTTGCTCCTGTCTCATGGAAGGTTATCGGATGCCAAATCCGCCCCGCGGCAATGTCAGCCACAGTATCTGCAAAAGGCAGTCCGTCCATCCGGATCCATCCACGCGCATTTGTAAGTCGGTCGATGGCATCGGTTGTTGGGGTTGACAGCCAGGCTCTGTAAATACCAGGAAAGCCGGCAGCGATCGCCAAATTTTCACATGTGGTATCGGCGGTAGTAAGATCGCCTAGCGCCCCCATGACGTGTTGTGTTGATGTGACGAACACCCGATTTCGGGGGCCGCGAAATCGGGCAATAACCTCGAGATCCCGCTCGAGCACAGTCACGGTGCAGTCAAATGGTCCACCGCATGCACCGAGCCATCCTTCAAAACTCTCCGTCGCCTGTACCTGGGCGATCAAGCTTACATTGGTTCCCGGCACGACCGCTACTTGGCACTTCCCAGGACAGTCGATGCCAAGATCGGTAGATACGACGCGCCCTACTCCGTCTCCATCGAGCACTACAGACAGTGTCTGTGTGTGCGCTTCGTAGCCATAACGGCCACATGCTACCAAGGCCAGCAACACAAAATAGATACTGAGCGTATTTCGCGACTGATTCATTATTGTTCGTTGTATGTTAACCGCATTTCACCACACAGCATCGATGACAATGGACTTGCCCCAGTCTGGCAGACAGGTTTTAGTGCCAAGGTGGCAAGCCCATGAGTGATTCGATTCCCTGTCCAGACAAGGTAGGAAGTTTGGTTACAGGAGGGGAGAGAAAGAAAAATCCGTACTGAAATGGCGTTATTTCTCAATTATTACGGCGCTTGTGGTGAACTTGCGTAAGTATAGCAAGGGGATTGCGGGCGACCAAGTGTAGCCCCGCAATGCTTTACGACTTTGCGTGAAAAGTCCTTTTTCAATGCATGTTTTTTAATGTGCGATTGATAGGAATCGTCACAAACAACGTGCGACGGAATTCGCAAGACTGCCGGCTAAACATACAGTCTGGGCCAAGAACGCGCGATCAAACACAAGGGGTTCTACGTTTTAATAAATTACGTAGGAGTCGATATGCTAAACTATTTGGGACTATGAAATTATTTGGGACTATGAAATTGTTTTCTGAATGCATCATGTTTCGCTCAGTTTTGTTGCTGCTTATTGTAATTGGCTGCGGCGGCAACGGCGTTGACCAGTCAACAATAACGTTTGCTATCGAAAACAGTTTAACAGAGTCACGCTATTTTACTCGTTCCGTTGCGTGTGAATTTGAGCGAGAGGGCAATTGGGAACCCTGCCATTTTAGCAAGCCATTTTGCATGGAGCAGTGTGACGGCCGCGATTGTGCAATATGTGGTCTGCCTGCTCCTTCTGTTCGCGTCCTACAAGCGGGTGGTTCCCATCAGCAAATCTGGGAAGGCTTGCTGCACCACGTTACAGGTGACAACATTTGTCCGTGTTATACAGAGAAACAACCAGCTGCTGGACGCTATCGGGGACGTGTTTGTGTCTATGACGCCTGGACCTGTGAGATAGAACCTTGCGAACAAAAGGATGGAATGATCTTGGGGGCATCTCTCTCAGGCAATAGAACCTGCTATGAGAGCGAGTTTGAGATCCCGTACCAACAGGACCGCCTAACGATTCGTATTGAGTAACTTGGCCTACGTTTCACTCCGGATCGTAGATGCAGTGCATTCCGGTGCGAATCGATCGGTCTAGGTGACGGGCGAGCGCCATGTCATGCGCTTGCACGCGGCGAATCGCATCTCGGATCCGCCGCTGTACGTTCACGCGAGCGCGCTCAGCATTGGAACCAAAGCCCCGACTCTTGCCACCAAGCCCAAGACCTCGCGACAGTTCGGCGATGAGCGCATCCATCTCTGTACGCACCACGTCAGCACGCGCGGTGTCGTTCCACTCCTCAGCTCGCGCGAGTTCTTGCCGCAGGGTTCGAATCCGCTCCTTGTAGGCCTGCTGCGCAGCCGCATCTATCTGTTCGCCACCCGCACAGGAATCCAGTTGTCGTGCGGCGGGCGCCGTCAAATCAAGGACATGAATATCCTGACGAGGCTGCGTAACCAATGCTGCGATAAATTGCATCCCCTTGCTGTCTCGGATCCGAAATTCTTTGCTGCCGCGTTGGATCTTCCACACATCTCCTTCGGAAACAAACGAAAATGTACCAAATCCAAAATTCTCCTTGGGCTCCTTTGCGGAACCTGGCTCGCTAGGGCGAGATCGCATTGCAAGCGCACTTAGCTGTGTCTGTGCACATTCGGCAAACAATGCCATAGAAAGAGACGCGGCGCCGGTCGCACCACTGGAAAGAAGCGCCCGTGCTTCCCCTATGTCTCCAATGGACGCAAGAAGAGTCAATGTCCTCAATCAGCGCGGTCGCAGCTCGCACAGCAGATCGCCAACATGATAGGTTCGTCGGGATTGGAGGCCGGCTGCATTGCGGCAGCCAATCGTGCCTGCACAAGCGCACGCAAAGAACCATCCTGTGGAGGGAGCACCGATAACGCTTCCCGCAATAATGCAAAGGATACCTCGCGCGGCAGCCGAAAGTGCGTCAACGTGTACACGTAAAGCCTCCTCCAAACCGGGAGGCAATTGAACCTGCGCAATCGCTTCTGCAGTTAATATGGGATTTCTCGCAACCAAGCGCACAAGCTCGACGAGAAACAGCGGATTTCCCTCGGTGCGCGAGTGCAGTGCTGTCGCCAAATCATCTGTTTCGATCTCGCTCAACGCGCTACGCAAATACTTCTTGATCGCCAATGTGTTCAAAGGTCCGAGCGGAATCTCGTTGGCATCTTGCGCAATACGAGCAATCAACCCAGAATGCTCGCATCTCTGAGCCTCGCTTCTACGGTACGCCCCGAGCACAAGCACAGAGGAGCATAAAACTGGCGCGTTGCGAAATCCAGTAACGCCAAAGAGGAATGGTCTGCAACGTGCAAGTCATCGAGAACAATCAACAATGGTTGCGTGACTGCCATTTCGCAGATCGCGGATGTGATCGCATCGAGTAATTGAAAGCGATCACTGGTCGATCCGAGATTAGGCATCCCGCGGTATTCGGAAGAACCCGCAAGCTCCGGGAGCAAAAGACAGAGCTGGTCATGGACTGGCGCCGGTAGAACATCGTCACTGCGCCCACGGCACAAGACGCGCAAAGCTTGTACCCATGGCCAAAAAGCGGGCGCCCCCCCTGCCTCCCAGCACCGTCCCCACGCCGCAGAAAAGCCAATATCAATTGCGCGACGCACAACTTCCTCTGCAAGCCGACTCTTTCCCATGCCAGGCTCGCCACTCAGCAACCAAATCCCACCACAACCCACGGTTGGCTTCCTCGAGGGCCGATACAATCGTGCCGAGCTCTTCATCGCGCCCCACAAAGGACTGAAGTCGGTGGACCACGTCATGAGTATGCTTGGAGCGGCCGCGCGAATTCCGAGGTAGCTTTTTGATCGCTATCTGAAGTTGCCTGATTTCCTGCTCCATCGAACGTTAATTTGACACGTCGGGCATGACTTCACGACCCGGGGCGCGGCGAGTCCTTACGACGAACGTACCGTTCTTCGCCTTGGCCAAGACTAAACACGACCTAGCCACGATCCACGCACCATGAAGTGCAGCAATTCACAGCGCTGTCGCATGATTTAGTCGATCGGTGTGCGATAGGCCCAGCAGTGACGGCCGGAGAAACCAAGGACCCGACCGGAGAGGTGCCCAAATTTGGCAGAACTATTGTTTTGGCACGCTTGTTCTTGTGGAGAGTCCGGCGCCGGGAGATCTGGGTCGCCGGGAACGACCGATAAAATCGGCGGGAATGTTCCAGGGATAGCGCTATCAACAAGGCGGTAGACGCGATTGACCCCCTCTTCGGGTTGCTCATTGAGACCCACACTAACAGAAACGCAGTTGTAACTGCGGCGAAACTCAGTGGTCGTGTTCGCCACCTTGAGCCAAGAGCGTGTATTCGCACACTGGTTTAAACCACCGTTACCACCAAGGATGTGGAATTTGTTGTCGACGACACGCAGCGAATCTGTCACTCCATTGAGATAGGTCCATGGCCAGATCCCAGCATTGGGGTCGACGCGTCCGGGGAAAAAGCGTTCATCGCGATTGACAATGGTCCATCCACCCCCTTCGGTAACCATATCGCAAAACGCCATGAGAGGCGAAGCGCCGCCTTCGCCATCCGGGTCAAGCCAATAGCGCCTGCTTGGGGCGTTGGGATTGTCGTGCAAAATGTGATTGCAGGACTGCGCGGGATTGTCGGGAATGCCGCCACTAGGCGCGCTGGGAAAACATGGAAACTCGACGCGGAACGATGGACCGACACTATTGGGAACATTGAGAAATGGGCGTCGCCAGCCTTGGCCGGCGCACAAATCTTCGCCTTGTTCGGTTGGAACTTGATAGATATGATAGCCATCCAGCGCTGGGTCAATTCCGTCTGTTTGACCGACTAGCACTGTGTTTGCACGACCGGCGAGAGCAGGCATGGTCAGAACTACCTTTGGCTTGTCGGCGTGCTCGCTGGCAAAGGCCAGCGTCTGGTCGATGAGATCGTGCACTTCGTTTCCGGGAAACGACTGACAAATGTTGATCGACTCGGGCATCTGGCGATAGTGGCGAATATTTACGAATCGAAGCGCATCCGAGTAGGGCTGGCCTGCGAGATGAAAAGCCGTTTCGCCCCAGGTTGCAGACGCTGTTAGATCTTGACACGCAATGGGAATATTGAGCACCGGCCGCAATGGGTCAATAACCGGTTGTGCGCCCGGTGTCAGAATATTCACCAGCGGTGAATTCGCGACAACCGGTTCGCTCAGTTTGATATCGATAGAATTATAGGTGTCGTCCAGCGAGTCAAACGAGACAATTTCTTCCGTCTTGGGTGGAGGAACACACGGGATTGTGAGAAAGAGGCCACTGGATTTACTTGTCCAATCGCGCCAGTTTGGTCGCATGCACTGATCGGTTACGGTATTGAAACCGGGCCAGATTGGATCGCGAACGGTGTTGATCGTCCGATAGTTGGAGATCGATGAGACGACTGTTTCATCCTCGTCGTGTTGATTTCCGTGGAGCTTGATACTCGCGTTTGGTGTTGGCAATGCGGGAAAGAACACCTGGATATCGTCAATGTCATCATCGATGGCTTGCGTAAATGTATCCACGTCTGCATTTAACGCATCGAAGTCCGCAGACGCAGAGCCATCCGCATCGACCGGTTTGCACTGTGTTTCTTGAGGGCCCAAACGTCCATGCGTCCCGGCGATGCGTAAGGTTTTGGCGTAGCTTCCGCCGAGGATGTCGTAGTTTTCGAGCCAATCGACTTGCACGGATTCGATACTATCGACGCAAGATTCGGGAATATTGACGACGATGGCATCAGAGTTGGGCTGTAACGGTTGGTCATTGGGTCCGTAGACAAAGGTATCGATCTCCACGCGTTTTAGCGGCGTCGAAAACTCCAATGCAAAATGCGTATCTTGTTCGATAACGGAGTGCAATCGGGGAAAATTGGTCAGCCGGCCGTCGGCATCAAAGAGCAAACGAAGCAGATCGAGTGTTCCCAACGGTTCGGAGAATGGTTGAAATAGACCGCCGTTGGCATGGCTCAATTGGGATGAGGATTCTACGAGATTCACCGCTTTGGTGTTTTGCAACGCGCTATCGAGATATTCGCGCAGCGGATCCGTCAGAGTAACCCACTGATCGCTGATACTCGTCCACGCCGCCCACCGAACTAAATCATCAAATACGATTGACGTGGAAGAAAGGTATGCGCCACTTGTTGCTCCAACGCTGCGGAACAGAGAATCGGTTCCCGACACAACAGCCGATGCCCTTGATGTAACCGCGATGAGTATCGCCTTTTGCTGGGGAATGACGCTCTGGGAAAGTTTCGCAATATCAACGGAGAACTCGCAACGGGTGCCTATGATTTCCATTTTGAGGATATCGTTTTCAAAATAGAAACTGTGGTTTGCATGATACTGAGATAGTCTGTTTATGCATTCTATCACCCAAAGGGACCCATGAGAGCTCGTATCAAAGGACTCCGCAATCAAGACCTGGTCGCCGGATTCTAAGGTGGTACTGTCGGCTGCAACAAAGATGGTTTGAATCGCCGGTTGTTCAAACCACTCGATCAATTTGGCCGCTCTGGGGATAGTGGTGTCGGAAAACGGCTCGTTGGCAACGACATTGTATTCCGGACTTGGGAACATGTGTTGAGCCCGCATCAAGATAAAATGCTCGTTGATGGCTAGAATTGGGTCCGACGTGGCGCCGCGCCAGTAACGAACCTCGGACGAAAGTGGCGGCAGGACTACATTCAAATTAGTCCCTGCGGAGTAGTAGTCGAGAGAATCCTGGCCCATTGGTGAGGTGGGAATCAGATCGAAGGCTTCCACGCCAGCCAAGGACAATACCTGCAGGGCCCATTCCACATCGATTTCACCTGGTGGGACGGCTGCCAGCAATTGTACGATCGCAACGATTGTTTCGTATTGAAAGACGGTCCATGGTGGATGAGCCTGGGGCGAGACCGTGACAAACGAGCCTTTCAAGTTCGCGCTATCAAACAGCGGCCAAGGGTTGGGCCCCGCGATCCATTCGCCGAGGCTGGGACCGTGGGGTTGGCCCTCTGCCCGTAACGCAAAATCGGTCAGCGCCAAGTTCAAGTTGGTCAGCACCGGTTCGTAAAACGGATTCGCGGGGACCAGCGTAACAAGAGGGGAGCCAGTTTGTGGATCTTGTTGCCATTGGTAATCTACGATGACACCACGGCCGACAACCGATGTGTCGAGATAGTATCGAATAGTCGCTTCAAACTCTGCATCCTTGTACCGGTTGTAGTAGCAAATCACGTTGGCGATGACATCTTCGACGCGAATGGCTTCGCTGTCGATGTAGCAAGATTGCGGTGTAGCAGCGGCGGCTGGGATGCGGACAATCTCGATATCTGTTGCCAAGGGAACAATATCTGCCGGTGGTGGATTGCCCGCCAAATCTCGCAACAATAGCCGTCCGCCAACCTGCGCGCGCTGTGCTGGAGATATCGCGCCCATCGTTTCGCGAAGACTCGCCAATGTATCGTAGCGAAACTGTGCTTCATCGGCGTAGCGGTATTCAGCGTATACTAGCAATTGCTGGTCTGCCTGGGGAGACAGATCGACAAATGCTTGCGTTCCTCTCTGCAGTAGGATTCCCCGGTCGCTGTTGCGGTATAAATCAATGACGGCCTTTCTGTCCTCGGGTGTTAGGTTTTGCAAGTCGGTAAGTGTTGTGATCGATTGGTTGGGCAGCGCCGCGTCGATCAAACCGAGGAAAAACGGCTCATGTTGGTGCCAGACGCTGGATTGGAGTAATTCTTGCGTGGTGAAAGCGATGTCGTTGGCTATGCAACGCCCCTGGTCACTGCATTGCCCTCCTAGGCAGTCGGCAGTACTCTTGCATCGTTGGGTCGGCAGACAGCTGCCACACACGGGGCCGCCACAGTCGCGGTCGGTCTCGAGGCCATTTTGCTTGCGGTCATCACAGCGGGCGGCGCCGAGACATAGCTGACCATTGGCGCATATCTCTGGTGTTGGCAGTTCGCACACGCCCAATTCAGCACCTTCGCGTACGAGGCAAAAACCGGTGTCACAATCGCTATGATCTCCACAGGATGCGCCAAGGGCGCAACGAGGGCACTGTAATCCAGGCGCTTGCGGTCCGCCGCAATCGCGATCGGTTTCAAAGCCGTTGTGCACACCATCGTCACAACGATCTGGTGTCCAGCATTGGCCAGTAAGGCAGTGTCCGCTAAGACAATCGTCACCCGATAAGCAGCTCTGGCCCGGTTGGCATAAAGAAGAGCATACGCGGCCGCAGTCGATGTCGGTTTCGCCAAAATCGCGAATCTTGTCTTGGCAGGGATTCTCGGGTTTCGGCTGGCAGGTTCCAAATCCGTGGCTGGGTGGGACTTTGCAATACTGGCTGTCACAATCGGCGCCGACTTGACAGCGTTGATTGAGTCCACAGCGCAAACACTCGGAGGTGCCACCGCAATTGAGATCGGATTCGCCCGCATCGACCTCGTCGTTGGTACACGATGGCGTCCCAATTTGAACGGGCAATCGGTGCTCGTCGAGTACATAGGGGCCTCGGCGCATCCGAACCACTAGCGTGTGTGGGCCCGCCGGTTGCGGCAACACGACATCGAGCGAAACTGTTTGCGTGCTGTGGGCGGGTACCACCACTGCGATCTCATCGAGCTGGCCTTGGACCACGCCAAACTGCGAGTCAACGACTTCGATCCAGCATTGCGTCGGAGTATCGGTAACGTTGGAACACTCTGCCCGAATCGTCGCTTTTTGTTCCAAAATCAGCGGGGCTGCCGAGATCGTCACGGTTCCCAATGAGGTCGGATTGGCACATCGGCGCTCGGTCGGCGACGTGTTGGATTCCGTACAGTAGTTGGATTGGCAGTCGCGATTGTTGTTACATTTCTGCGTCTCGACGCATCGGTCGCACGAGGGGCCACCGCAATCGCGATCGGTTTCAAAACCGTTATGCGCGCCATCATCACAAGTTTCGCAATCACAGGTTTGGGCGCGGCAAAGCGACACACCGGGACACGCCTGGGCAGTGTAGCAAAGGTTCCCATCCGCGAGGGTGACCGAGGTGGCGTGACCAGCAGAATCGGGGATCTGTGGCACGCACGAGTTCGCAACCCGGGTCACAGCCGAGTCCGTTGATCCCGGTTTCGGCTCCCACACCAATGCCGTCCCGCGTCCCCGTCCGTCCGTGGTGTGAAATCCTGTGAACCGAGTCCCCCCAACAATCAGCACGCTTCCATCCAGAAGCCGGTTCGCTGTGTGCCAAGCGCGCGCCGAGGTTCCATGGAGTCTTGGGATTCCCGGCAGGCGCCCGAGTTGCGACCACGTTTGTGTCGATGGCGACCACAACTCGACCGCGCTTGAAACGGGTACATAACGAAATGTCGAATTTCCACCCGGTCCTGGTCCGCCGCCGGTCACTAACACGTGTCCTGTTGCAAGCGGTGTGACACTGCGTAAATTGCCAATAAAGCCAAACGACAGCGAGCCAGCGCGGGTCCACAACCCAGTTTGTAGGTCCCAGATTTCTGTTTCCGATGCGTAGTAGACGAGGTCGCGATTGGCCTGCGCATACTTGCCACCGAGAACCATCACACGATTGTCGGGCAGCTTTACCGCTCTATGGTCGCCGCGGCTCCGGTGAAGAGAACCGGTGGTTTCCCATTGGGAGGTTTGCGGATCGAAAAGGAATGCCTCGGCCCGGGCCAGTTGCGCATTGGGGGTATGCCGCCGCGACGAATCAAAGCCGCCAACAACCAGCACGCGACCGTCATCTAAGACGGTCGCTGATGCCTCGTCGATAAAGGGGCCCGAAATGAGTGACCAGTCGTCGGTCTGCGGGCTCCACACGAGCATTGGATTTTTTCCTGCGACCAATACGCGACCATCGCGAAGCACCACAGCTTGGTTACTTCCTTGATGTCCACGGGGAGGGGGAGACAATGGTTGAAATACACCGCTAGTAGGATTCCATAGTAACGGGTTAGGCCCCATCAGAAATACTTGTCCATCATGCAATACAACCGATGCAAACGTGAGCGACAAAGCCAGTGCCAAGTCTTGCGGGGCAGCGACCTGAGTTTGCTTTCCGCTGTGCGGATCCCACAGTGTTGCGTAGTATATCGGCGATCCTAAACCGCGCGCAGTGCTATTTCTGCCTCCGGCAATCAATACGCAGCCATCGGCGAGTGTCACCGAATGATGATCCATGCGTTCCTCGATTCCAGGACCAGTATCGCGAAAATGCCGCTCTTCAATCGGCGCCATCACAAGTTGGTCGGCGGCAACAAGCTCGGATGGTTCGAGAGTAGAGGTCGCGCTATTTGTAGACTCCAAACTCGCGTCGCCTACGCAAGCAGAGATAGACAACAACAAGCATCCATGCAACCGATTCATGAATGCTTTGCTATCACAATAATATTCCTTTATATATTAAAAATCGTGCGGAGATCCGATGGCTTCATATTCGCTTAAGGCGACTTTGCGAGAAAAGCCTTCGCAATCAATTGGAACCGAAATGTTTTTAGCCATTTTTGAGCGAGCATTTTGCGTTGCTTCTTCTAGCGTCCGATTAGCACGAAATATTTTTAGCCATTGTTTTGAACGAGTATTTTGCGTTGTGTTGGGAACTTCGTCGAACATCGCATTTGCCCTGAGGCCTGGAGGAGATCCCCGCGCGAATCGCGATCACATTGGCCTGTGCATGCTTGATACAGTTTGTAATTGCCTCTTGTAGCAGCCGTAATAAATGCATAGTCTTCTGGACCAAACTGACCGACGCTTGGCATATCCATAACCTGCCAACACAACGTCAACCCTGCTTGAACAACATGTTGTTGCAGATAGTTGCGAAAAGAGCCGAGAACAGTCGCAAGTTCACCGCTCGCGCTTGAATCCAGCGAATCGATGACCATTCGCATATCTCTCAACGCCCATCGGATCCCTTGTATTACCGTTGTATCCGAGGAACTCCGCTCGAGCATCTCAGTTGAGGCGTTCGACCCGCCCATCTTCGCTGCACTTTGTAGTCCGAACCGTCGCCGGTGGTAAATGCACTTTCCCTCAATAATCGTGATCGACACGTGAGCGCTTCCCAATGGGCGATTCCAATACATGCTCAGCCCTGCGCCGTCCTGGAAGCATTGGGAGGATGACCTTTCTTAATATAGGGTAGGGACCTACATTGCCACTAATAAAAACCACTGTAGTTTTAATGATATATAATCTCTTTATTCACAAAAAAGGTGGTCAGAATTACAGAATAACTGTTCCTAGTACCGATACCATCACCTATGCGAACGATGTTCAACGGTGATGTGTCTTTTGGGACAAAACTCGCGAGTACTCCAAATCGGCCCGGAGGACGCGCATGGACCACCTTCATTGCGATTGGATTGCTTATTTCTGCATGTGGCCGCTCAGGATACGATTCGCAGTCCCCATTGTGTGAAAATGGCAGGAATTGCCTACGCGCTGAAGGTGACGTCTGCTCAGCTTCAACACATTGTGCCTCCTCTGTATGTACAGGAAACGTATGCCAAACAGCGAGTTGTAGCGACGGCACCCATAACCAAGATGAAACCGATGTAGATTGCGGTGGAACTATTTGTGGCGCGTGTCCAGACGGCGACAGTTGCGCGAGTGGCAGCGACTGTACATCGAGCGTCTGTAACACAAACATTTGCCAGGCACCCACCTGTAGTGACGGCGTTCAGAATCAGGACGAAACCGATGCAGATTGCGGCGGCTTATGCCCTGCGTGTACTTCCAGTGGTGAGGGCGGCGACATGAATATGCTTATCTCGGTCGGGGACCAAACAGTATGCGCTGTCGCTGGTGTCAATAACATCAAATGTTGGGGAAATGGATCGAGCGGACAGATCGGCGATGGTGACGCTGATGATGAGTTATCAGCGACTCCTCCTTCGGGACTAGCAGGCACAATTGACTTTGTCGCCGAAGGTGGTGACCACAGCTGCGCCGTGACCAGCGCGGGAGGGGTGAAATGTTGGGGGCAAGGAACATCAGGGCAAGTTGGTGATGGGCTAGGATCCGATCAGTTCATCCCCAAGGACGTTTCTGGTCTGACTTCTGGAGTCGCTGGCGTCTCGTCGGGAAAAAATCACAGCTGCGCAGTCCTAAATACAGGCGCAGCGCATTGCTGGGGAGAAGGTGACTACGGACAGGTTGGCGACGGAAATATCGGCAACGAGTTGACCCCTGTTGCTGTCAATACTCTCAGCAGCGGCGTTGTCAGCGTATCGTGCGGGGGAAATCATTCCTGCGGTTTGCTAAACGATGGCACCATTCGCTGTTGGGGACGTGGGAGTAGTGGTCAGATCGGTAACGGAGATTTCAATACGGAACTAAATCCAGTTGCGGTCGTGGGACTAAGTAGCCAAGCAATTGCGGTAACAACCGGAGACAAACACAGCTGCGCACTCATAAATGACAAGAGTGTAGAATGCTGGGGTGACGGTGCAGATGGGCAACTTGGCAACGGAGGCAATACGCCCGAGCCCAACCCGGTTGTTGTTTCTGGCATCAACAACGCAATAGCGATTGCCGCCGGTGGGACACATACATGCGCGCTTCTCGATACGGGAGGGATTAGATGCTGGGGTAACGGAGCCGACGGCCGTCTCGGAGATGGAGACACCAACGTTCATTTAACTCCGGTTCCGGTATCGTCGCTAGGAGGTATTGCGGTAGCGATTGGCGCGGGAGCCGCGTCAACTTGTGCACTTCTCGATACCGGTGTTGCACGCTGCTGGGGGGATGCCAGCGACGGATTGGTTGGTGATGGACACGCAAACGGCAGTCACGCAGATGGTGCTGGAAACGCGGAGTTTTTGCCGGTTACTGTGTCCAGTTTTCCGTAGTGACAATAGGGGGCCTATCCAAGGAGCATTGCAAACGCCCAAACTCCGGACCGAAGGATGTTGTAGTCACGCACAAAAAAGGTTGCTAGCACGCTCGCAGTCCAAGCGTCTGGCCATAACCGGTCAAGTCTTCGGATAGTTTATGACCCGCCCAAGCAATATCCATCACTAATAGCCCAACCTTGGTGGCTTCGACCGCACTGTTTGGAAGAGTGAGCAACTATCTGCGCGGCTGGCTGCCCCTTTTACGACCATCCATGGAGCATCCACGCTACAGGATTGGGGGAACTCGACTATTCAATCGCCAGAGACCAACCGCCGAAAGGGCGGCCCTTTCCACCCTCGTGAAAATAAAATGTCGCCGTAGAACCGTAAGTGGTGTACTGGTGTGAGCAGAATCTCGGCAACGGGCGAGTCTTTCCCGAACAGAATGCGAGCTTTACATCCTCGATGTTCGGCACCTTCCTGATTACGCACCTGCATCTGGCCCACCCAATTCCCACCGCCGGTATCCATGACCACTTCGACCAAACAGAGCGTTTCGGGAAATTCGCGGCCATCGAACGCACCTTTCGCGTCGATGTCCAGAGTGGCTCTGAACACAGTATCGCTTGGTCCGATAGCAAGAACACGGTGCTCGCCATACAGCAGCCCGAGGGGATCCTGCTCGGTGTCATTCAGCGACTTCGCGTTGCCGCAGTCGTGGGACGTTTTGACGGAGGAAAACCGCCAACCGTCGTTCTGTGTATGCCCCCCACTAGTTACCAGCGTGGATGCGGATCTTTTTCCACAAGCGAAATAAAGCGAAGCTATACCAATCATAATGCAAATTTTTGGGTGATGGGGTCAGACTGAAGCTCCGCGCTATACATCCGCCGACCGCGCCGGTTCCGACGGGCTTTGCCAATCTGCGTCCGCAGTATCGCTATTCTTCGCTCCATGGTCGCTTTGATACGACCACGACCATATTTTCGCTAGGGAGGCTCGGCGAGTTGCAAGCAACAACCCGACCAAAGAACTTTTCAGAGACTGGCGATGGTTTCGAGAGGATTCGAGAACTCTCTGGAGTCTCAGGTAGACAATACATTTCACGAGTTGGGGTCAAGTGTACTATTGGTCAGGTCCCTTCCCTTCCGGACATCTTTCAGGCCCTATCCCGCCTGAGAACGGGTTTGGGTTTGATCGCCAACCCTCTACACAGATCCTAGAGATCCGTTTGCCTCTTCTGGAAACGCGTAGAAAACATCGCCAGTTTATGGGGTTCTAGTAACTGACTTGTCATTGTGATGTAATGATTCGGGTCATGAAAGGCGTCCTAAAACTATTTTTCCTATGCGCAGGCTGGATTCGCGCCTGGTGGCGTGGTTCGATAACTCGCCAATGAGAGCAACACAGTTTGGTGGCCACATTTCTTGGTTCACGAGCGCCTGGCTAGTGGCGCTGCTCGTGGGCTGTCTCCCCCCTGCGGTCCTCCCGCCATCTACGCCAGTTGACCCAACTCCAGAGCCGAACCCAGATGCAACACCAGCGCCAGATCCGGATCCCAATCCATCGCCGACAGCCTCCCGCTGCCAACAGAAAGATGTCTACATCATCAATGTGCGGCACGACGGGTTGGGTGACTCCTGCTTCGCAAAACCAAAGAACCTGGAAGTCCAATGCGTTCTCGATCGCCTGGAAAAGCATTTGCCAAACTGCGTGGAAGCCCTCGACATCTTCGTTCCTGGCACCAACCAGGAAGACGGAAACTATAAGCAATTCACCTCGATGTTCGGTGAAAACCGCGGCCGCGGCCGAGTGTCGATCATGTACGAGAACGCGACCCTTTGGGATGCGGCGACCTACGATCAGAGCGTCATCAACGGAACTCACGCACTAAAGTTGGTGCTGTCGGCCCTCGAGAGCAGTCCATATGACAAGAAGGACGTGCGTGTGTTTGGCCACAGCAAGGGAGCCCATATCGTGGCGCATGTATCCTCGGTCTACACCACCCGCAACTGGGTCCGGTTTTGGGCCTTCGCCGTGCCGGGCCGAACGCGGGTTCCTATCTCGCGCATGTTTGGTGACTTCACAGGGCCCGTGGGCAAAGCCGGATACATCGAAAAGGCAAGTGACAATCTGGTGACGGCCACCTGGCTCAATGATGAGGTGAGGCTGTACACCGGCAAAAAGCACAACGGGGTCATGTCGCCGCAGGCCTTTGAGTATCCAGGACGCATCAACGACGAGGGGACCCGGGGTGGCGAGCTAATTCCAAACCGCATGGATCACCACAATAACTACGGTGGCGAGTACACCGAGATGAGTTGCCCCTTCTATGCCACCGGCGACGATCGCGTCTATGACGATCTTAGTACCGGCAGCAAGCCAGGACTGAGTTGCAACAAGAAGCGGGTCACATTCAAGCCATGGTTTTGGGGTAACGAGGGCTGTCGGTCCCTGGCATTGGGCGCAATGGAGGAGAAAGAGGGAACCCGCTACTTCATCGGTCCGTCGGGTCCCCGACGGGCGAACTGCCGGCCAGCGTCGCCCATCGATATGACCGTGAGCATGCGCTACACCATGCAGCGCAACGCGTTCTCAAAAAATAGCATCGGATTTGAGGTTTGGTTTCACGACTACGAGAAGCCGAAGGCTCCTGCCATTGCAAAGCTGAAACCGCCCAATGCGAAGAAGAAACAGAAGGGCTGGAAGGATTTCAAGCGCACGGTTCGCCTCCCCTATTCTTTCACTGTGCGCCTGAAGCCGAAGGATTTCGGTGGAAACAAGGTCGACAACACGATCCACATCGCGTGGATGCGCGCGAGGTTCAGGAACCCGGTCACTGGCAAAAAGATCACCCGCTACATCATCGGTCCCCAGTGGGATGGTGATGGCGCCACGCCCTTCGAGGGCCAGGACCACGCCAAGAGCCTGGCCGGCGCCAAGAAGGCCGGTTGGAACAAGGACAAGAAGGACACGTCCAATTGGGATATCTTCAAGTCTCAAGAGATAGCCGGCCGGCCTCCCAAACGCTACGAATCCCTCAAGCTCATGGGCGACGGCAACGACGGGCAAGAGGGGTTCTACAAGTATATCTCGCTGGTGGACTAGCGTCTTGTCTATTATGTGCCTTCGAGAGCGAGTGGCCAGAGTCAGGGACCAAAGTCGGAGACTCGAATGATGGGTCGTCGGAGTGTCTGTTTTCTTTCCCAGTTCACAGTTTACAGCCTGTCGCAGTTCGAGGCTGCTGAGCAGCCCCACGACCCGCTGTGGAACACCGCGCAAAGGCGGAGTCGGGGACGGAGCAAACTTTCTAACTTCGGGAGGCGCCAACACATCAGAAAGTTTGCTCCGTTCCCCGACTCGGTCGGAGGACAATCTGATAACAAAGTACTTCCCATCACAAAAACAGGAGAGGTTTATATATACTCACAAAATTCTCGCAGAGAATTCTCCTTCGAGTTGTCCCACAAGTTGTGCGGCCAGGAGCAAGTAGGGCTCAAGTTCGCGCGGGTTGTACTCGGTGTACGAGTGGCACATCAAAACAACGGAGAGCATAGAGATGTCTGACGAAATCACTAGCTGGAAATGGACGATGTTCGCTGGATTTATCCCGCTTACGGCTGGGATATTGATGTTTTTGACATCGAAGACTTCGGTCTTAAACGAAGATGCGGCCTGGTCATTTTGGATTTACAGTTTGAACTTTAGCTTTGCAAACATATCGGCGGTGGACTCACAAGCGGGCCCTCTCATTGTATTGCTTGCGGACCTGGCTGGCGTAAATATTGTGTCAGCAGCATTGGCGGTTATTCTCATTTCCCGTTACGCGCTTCGGTACGGCCGAAAGTGGGCTTGGTGGTACTTACTATTCAGTCTTATCTGGGTCGGATTCAATGATGCATATGGTGCGACAGTCTTTTACTTGGAAACAGGCGCACCAATGTTGGCCATGCCCTGGGGCTTTTGCATTCTTATGGCCATCGGCCTATTCAAAACGCGGACTCAAGTTTTTCGGTAGACTGAGATCTCTTCCGTAACCAAGGTTGATCATTCCAGTTTCAAGAAACGTAAGAGCGAAAACCGTCCTCGCTCTCGACAGAACCGGCAAATGTTTCCTCTATAGAAACCTTGACGGCCGAAGACCCCCATCTGTCGTTCACGCGAGCGGCTATGAGTCCTGACCGAACGCTACGTAAGAAGGAAAAGTGAATACGCCCAATATAGTTTGCTTTTCGAATGTGGTGGATCATGCGTTTTGTTACCACTGTTGGGTTCAAATCGCCCTCCGGCTCATGTCGCTGTGCCTCCTGAATCGCGCGAGCGCATTTGCTCTGATGGCACGTTGTGGTAGGCACACTGAAAGCGGACGTGGTATAGGATACAGATGAGTCAGATCGTCCATAACCTGCGTCAACGACTCCAGGAGCCAGGGCTCTTGGCGATGCCCTGTTGCTTCGATGCCTTCTCAGCCCGTTTGATTGAACGTGCCGGTTTTACACTCACTTTCATGAGCGGTTTTGGCGTATCGGCAACACGGCTCGGCCTGCCCGATACTGGACTCATCAGCTACGGCGAGATGGTCGACCAAGGACGAAACATTTGCGAGGCAACATCTATCCCCGTCATCGGAGATGGAGACACGGGTTACGGAAACGCTGGCAATATCCGACGCACGATCCACGGCTACGCCCAAGCTGGTTTTGCTGGCATCATGATCGAAGATCAGGTAGCACCTAAACGGTGCGGACATACCGAGGGCAAGGCAGTTATTGATCGCAAAGATGCCATTGCGCGGGTTCGTGCCGCGGTCGATGCGAGCACTTCCGCTGGTGGGCTCGTGGTCGTCGCTCGAACCGATGCCAGAGCCATTCATGGACTCGACGAAGCCCTTGACAGAGCCAAGGCGTTCTTTGATGTGGGCGCCGATATTCTATTCGTCGAAGCTCCACGCTCTGAAGCCGAACTCAAACGCGTCGCCGAGGAGCTCCCTGGCATCAAGATGGCCAACCTGCTCGAAGATGGCCAGACACCCCTCCTATCACCCGCGCACCTGGAGGAACTAGGGTTCAAGATAGCAGCTTACCCACTGACCCTGCTCACCACCGCGGCAACAGCCATGGTCGATGCCTTGGAGGGACTTAAAGCCGGTGAACACCCGACAACCCGCATGAGTTTCCAGATGCTCCGAGAAATCGTCGGCTTTCCCGAATACAATGCACTCGCGTCTCGATATGCTTAAGTATCCCAAACGCCAACTCGTGAACAGACGGACCGGAACATCAACCGCTCTCGCGAGCTATCTTCCTGCAGACTTGGCTCTGGGAGATGTAGATCGTGCGGATTTTCTCGAACTAACGCTGCCGTTTGGGACTGAGCCCTTGCGAGTCGAGCCAGTCGGCGTTTCGTTGCATGAGGATTTTCGTCTGGAGGCAACCTGGAAGTCGATATTGCCGAGAAATTGGGGCACCTCTGTACGAAATCAGCCTAAGGTGCAGAACAACCGCCACATGTCTGAGAAGCCACAACTCAATCAAACGATTCTAAAGAGAAGCTTTCTGAGGCGATAATTTACGATTGCCCGGTCTTACTAAAAAGAGCTGCTTCGGCAGCTCTGTTACTTTCTAACGATGTTCGAGTGGTGGATCGCGCCGCAGTGTGTCATCCTGTAGGGAGGTGGATGGCCTCACTCAGGGACTGATCGGCGCCGCCGCAGGACAGGCGGCCCTTGGGAACCGGCTCGGCAGGATTTCCGGCGCCATCGGTTTCGTCGCGGGAGTTCTCCCGGACGCCGACTATCTGATCCGCCTGCCGAGCGACCCGCTCTACGTCACCGTCGCCCATCGGGGATTCAGCCACTCCCTCCTGTTCATCCCGATCGGCGGCGTGATCGCGGCCCTCCCATTCTTGCTCTCCCGATCGAACCGGAGGATGTCTCCACCGATGAATCGATCAAAACGAGACGGCGAGACCAGGGTGCGCTCAAATGCACCAATGGCAGTGACGACATTTGTGTAGGTAATCGCTTTCTTTGAACGGGGAAAGGCGCCTTGAAAAAGGTCTTCATATCCCGGGATTGACATAATTTTTGCAACGACCCACTTCTCAGACTCGGCGGCCATTTCAACGCCGAATCGATCTAACCCGTGGCATGTGTTGCAAGAAACTTTACCAGATGCAGATATCCGGGGTTCAAAAAATAGTATTCGGCCTAGGGTTCACTCGCGCAGCTGATCAGCCGATTCGTACGCCTCTGGCAGAGGTAGAAAAGACAGTCGGTAATCCTTGGGGGCGGTTTCGCTCGTTGCTGAGGGCGTCGGGAAAGACGCACAAGCCCCCAGTACAAGCGCAAGCAACACGATACCGTGCCTGGGAAACTCGGAGGGGGTTCGATCGAGGATAGAGCGTGCGACCATCCTCTTTGATTAGGACATCATCGTGTTTTTGGCTAGGTGGACTGCAAGCGTTTTCTAGCACCAATTGTGGTCGACCAACCACCGGGACTCAACAGAACAAACGCTTGAACTCGTTGCGTTGCTGCGATGTGCCGATCATGAGCAACTCTGCTTTTGGCGGCAAATGCTGCGAGGTTGCTGGGTTTATGATGATGTCTTCACCAGATATCACCGCAATGACAATGAGACCCGTACGCGTCCCAATTTCAGCGTCACCGAGACTCGCGCCATCGATCTTGCTGGGTACGGGAAGGTGGAACATCTCCATTCCGGCACCCAACATCATAAGTTCCCGGTCGCGGAGAAACGAAATAATCGACTCTGCGCCGAGGGAACTGTAACTGATGACGAAGTCCGAGCCGGCTCGGTGAAGCGCTTCGAGATTTCGATCATGCGTGCTGCGGCTGATGATGCGTAGTTTAGGGTTAAGGCGCCGACAGTAGATCGATAGGTAGACGTTGGTGCTATCGTCGTTGGTTGAAATAATGACAGCAGATGCGTCCCCGAGGCCAGCCCTCCGCAAAACCTCCCCATCCGCAGCATCCCCCACAACAAACTGCTCGGTCGAGCTTCCGATTCGTTTGACAACTCGCTCGTCACGCTCCACGATGTGGGCTGTCAACCCGCGCCGTTTCAGCGCTGCCGCCGCCGCACGACCCACCACACCGCCCCCTATGATGATGGTCGGATTGTAGTTTGTACTATAAATGACCAGAAACTCATTGAGCGCCGTGATTTGCTCGTTGGAGCCGATGACCAAAGCAACGCTGCTTTCAGACAAAATCAGGTCGGGCCTGGGACTGTGAAGTCGTCCGCGCTCCCAAACGCCTACTATATGTGCCCCCATCTCTTGTTGAATCTTTGAGTCTCCCAGGCTCTTGTTAACCAAGGGCGTGTTGTGGACCGCAAACTCTGCAATGGTCAGGCCGCGAAACTCGCCAACCACATGCGCTTCCGCGTGTCCTGCATTGACGCGACTCGCCAGCGCTTGGCCGAGCTGGTCCTTGATGGGTAGCACTCTCGTGGCTCCGGCCAATTCCAAAATGTCTATCGAATCTAGGTTGTCCGCGCAAGCAACCAGGGGGACATCGGATGATTCCTGTCGCACGGTAAGGATGATGTTGGTGTTGCGAGCATCATTGCTGTTGACGACAACTCCGTGCGCCTCGCTGACACGTACGTCCTCCCATAGAGCCGGTGAGGCCACGTTGCCGGCTATCACAGAAACACCATCGCCGTGGTATTCTGCAGCTTTGCGAACATCCTCCTCTACCAGAAAATATGGCATTTTGAGCAAGGTGAACCGCTCAATTAAATAGCGGGCCATCGGACCCAAACTCACATATGATTACGTGGCCTGATACATTCCGAGGCACTTTTCGTGGCGCTCTCGTCTTGAGTTGTGCTTCTAACCAGGGTGCATAGAAAAATCGAATAAACGCAAAGGGCAACACGATGAGTAACATGATCACTCCGGTCAGGAGTACCAAAATACTAAACGCACGACCTAGGTCGCTGTGGAAGGTAATGTCTCCAAACCCTAGCGTACTCATGACTGTGAGCGCCCAGTAGACACCGGTGAACCAGGAGTGCTGCTGTCCCTCCAACGCCATGATGAAGTGAAATCCGACGCCAAAAGCGACGACGACGAGGCACAAAACGACGAGATACTTCAACAACACGGGTAGATTGTTCTTCAGCTCCGGTTGGCTGAGGAGTTCAGCGAGATGCGTCGTGAGAAACTTCATAGGTTCCTGCCTACACTACCCTGATTGCCAGCTAGCGTCGACGCTACCCGCAGAAAACAAGGTCCAGAAATTGGTGGTCTCACCGCGCCTGTGGTTTTGTATCCCAATACAGTTTCGCTTTGTTCATGATGACAACGCGATTGTGGCTGCGGTGCAAATTGACTGAGCCACGTACTCGGCCGAGGACATCAAGGATATTTTCGTGGTTCTCCACACTGAGCAATCCTAGCCATGCATCTCTGTAAGCGACCGGGGCATGGTCGAAAACAGCTTAGAAGAGTTTGTAGGTGGCACGAGTGTTGCTTGTTAATGTCGCCATACCCCATGCAATCGAACTTTTTTATCGACACCATCTCTATGCCCTATTTACTCTTTGACTTGCTGGGATAACAATAGTGCATCGTTCCCATATTGTGAACACCATCTGAGTCATTCAATGTGACTTGAATCTCGCGGCAAGCATAGCCAGTAGGACAGCTGTCCGGACCAGTACAGATCTTTGTGCAAATACGCTCACTACCGTCCAACGAGATACATGTATTGGCTGGTTTTGTGCAGTGTGATGAATCACGGCATGGTTCGCCAAACGGTACTGAGTTGTGCAGGAGCATCTCGTAGCCTACCATTGCGATTCCCGCAGCAAGGACAACAAAAGCCGGAATGTAGAACCCAAATTTCTTTTTCGTTGTTGCAGTCATGCCAGCATCTCCCATATTACCAACGTACTTCGAATCCGATCACATTCGCGACAGCAACTGGAGTACTCGTAACAGCATCAACCTGTGCCGACGGTGGACCACTATGGGCAACGCGCTACAAGCTGCTTGAGAATAAGCTCTTCGCCTTCGGCGTGGATCTCAACCCGACCGTCCGTCATATTGCGACACCAACCCCGTAGCCCTAGCGATTGGGCAACTTGCTGTGTCCAACCGCGATACCACACTCCTTGCACGCGCCCTTCGACATGAATCCGTAATGCCTGAATCATCCTCCATTCGATTGTGTCGCAAACGCAGCCGTCAACACAATATGCCGATGACACGACGGTAATCTGCTGGATTGCTGAATGGACGCGGGGCGTCAGACAAATGAAACCAGGTTGGAAGTGTGGGCGATAGGGTGTCTGATAGCGTTGGCGGCATGCCTTTTTTCAATGGTGAGCCGTACAGCCGCGAATGCGCCGCATCCTCCGATCGATCGAGCGAGTTTGTAGTACCGCTCCGTCATTAAGTAAACACCTGGTTTAGCCCAGCGCTCCTCTCAGAACCGGACGTGCGCTATCCACGAACCGTCTCCTCGGCAAGCGTTTCTATTCAGGGCCATGTTCACGAGTAATATCAAAGAGATCAGATTCTGCTGGTGGTTTTAGAAGTTTTCTCATCTTCTCCCACGTAGAGATCGTTGGTAGCATTGTTTTTCCTGGGTTATGCTCGCTAGCAATGAATAACGCTCGCGCCCATCAGCTGGAGATTTTTCGCCGTATGCAGCCCGCCGAACGGTTGCATCTGGCTATGCGGCTGTATTGGTCAGCGAGGGATCTAAAAACCGCGTTTTTGCGACAGAAGTATCCCGAGTGGTCTGAGCAAAAGCTTAAGGATGAAGTGCGAAGGATTTTTCTCCATGCACGAACCTAGCTTGTTCTTGCCATTCATCGAGCGGTTCGAACGCTTAGAAATTCGCTACATGGTAACGGGGAGTATCGCTGGAATCCTCTACGGAGAGCCCCGTGTTACTCATGACATTGACCTAGTAATCTCTGCCCATGCTAGCGCATCCACCGCACTAGAGCAGGCTTTTCCGCTAGAGGAATTCTACTGCCCGCCAGCTGATATCATCGCAACGGAAGTTAGACGGGGACAAAGGGGTCACTTCAACCTCATTCACCACGAGTCGGGCTTTAAAGCGGATATCTATATTGCATTTGATGATCTCCATAGATGGGCAATGGAAAACCGGCGCAGAATCGACTTTGCGGATACAGGCATTTGGGTTGCCCCGCCAGAATACGTGATCTTGCGAAAGATGGAGTACTATGATGAAGGTGGATCACAAAAACATCTTGAAGACATCCGGTCAATCTTAGAGGTGACGAAAGATATTGACCGATCTTTGATCGACAAAGAGAGTGGTGCCTGCGGCGTAAAGGCGATCTGGACCCAGCTATCTGGAACAAATGAACCCGTAGGCTGAAGAATTTTGAGATTCTGCTGCGCGATTGCGAAGATAACGGAATCATTTCCCCAAAAGCGTTTCGGCGATCAGATGCAACTGCCATCTTCTCTCGAATCGCTTGCATCCAAGGGAAAATTCGCGTTGATCGCGACTCGTGAATGGTACGGATAGTTGCTAGAGCTCGGTGCGATGAATCGCGGGCCACACCGGCCTCAATCACATCCTTGACCTCTTCCGCCGACTGAGCCGCCGAACTTGTCGACAGGACCGGTGCAGCTTCAATCTCCTCGCCTCCCATCATTTCGACGAGCTGATTTAGCATTTGACACAACTGTTGTTGCTGCGAACTCGGCAATGCAGTGAGCCGCGCGAGAAATTGTTCCTGTAAGGTGATGGTGCCTGCGCTACCAATGCTTTTCCCGCAGGGGTGATACTGATCGACACAATACGACGGTCTCGTTTGACGCGTTCCCGTTTCACGGGTGAAAACTACGTTAGCCGAGAGTAGCGCAGACTCTTCCGAATAAATTTGGATGTAATAGTCTACAATCTGAACACCCACACCGCCGCCACGCAGCAACATCATCGTGAGATAGCCCTTGAGTTCTTTTGTTTCGCTTCCAGTCACAGGAGCACGCTGCTTCTAACCTTCACCGTAGGTGAAACCGTCGAGATAAAGCAATAAGACAACACCAGTGCTATTTCGTAGTACCGATTACCAATCTTACTCGATCCAAACCAACGTGCTTTGTCGTATAATGATGATCTCAACTTGAATCAGAAGCTTACAAACATCCTTAAGAAGGCGCGCAAGAGCGCTAAAAACCGCAAGACTCTTGTATCGCTGGAGTGTTATCGTAAAGCATGTGAGCTCGCGCCGCGAAACCCGTCCGTTTGGCAGGAGGCTGGCGCATTCGCAATCGCCAATGGAGACGTCAAAAGAGGGGTTGAGGCCCTGTTTCGCGCCGGTGATCTGTATGCACAAGCGGGAACAATAGAGCTGGCGATGGCCCTGTGCAAACAAGTACTGTCTATTGACGGTGACCACCGAGGCGCTCGAAGCATTATTCGCATGACGCAACGTCGCGCGGCGCTGCAGAGGCTATCCCAACTTGCTGACTCACCCACTTCTACAGAACAACCAACGGCGGGGAAAATATTTTCAGCGCCAGCATTAACGGGACTAGACATCCATATGTTGCGCCAGATCGTTCAGGTTGCGTCGCCCATTTCTGTATCCCCTGGAGAATCCGCGTTTTCACAGGGAGATCCTGGAACATCCCTGTTCCTCGTGATTCAGGGGGCAGTGGAAGTAGCTACACAGAGAGGAGACGTGCGATATCGGGTGGCAAAATTGAAGCCTGGTTCGATATTTGGCGAAATGGCATTTCTCGGGAGACTTCCTCGAACTGCAACAGTCACAGCGACCCAGTCTACACTCCTACTAGAGCTTACCGAGCGGACAATACAATCACTCATTCGCAAGAATGCGAGCGTTCTTGAGGCCATGGTTCACATATTTCAAGAACGAATGATCGATAACCTGGTCACAACATCGCCATTCTTTCGACAACTCTCCGTGGACCAAAGACGCACGATTGCTGCGCAGTTCCGTATTTGCAACGTTCCAGGGAGCCAGATCGTTGTCACTGAGAACGTGGCGACAACAGATCTATTTCTTGTTCTTGCCGGCCAGCTCGATGTATGGACAAAACACAAAGGCAAAAAAGTGTCCCTAGGGTCACTTGAACCCGGAGATGTTTTTGGAGAGATGAGCATGCTGGAAAAAAGGGCGGCGTCCGCGACGATATCAAGCGACTTACCGGTGTGGCTCATGAAACTGCCACGGCCGCGCTTCGAGCCGCTTATGGAAGAATATCCAACGTTGCGCGCAGGACTCAAGCTCATTGCGAAATCTCGATCTGCTCACAACCAACGTGTTCTTGGCAAAGCGAGACAAGGCCCCCCCTCCCATCTAAGCAAGAAAAGTTTGCCAGGGTTGGGGACATTCACTTGCTTCAGTCGAGTAAAAGAAGCTCCCGCATTTCCTCTACCGAGGTTGCTGCCTGCCAATTTTTGAGAAAATGCTCGTGTTCGATGACAAGTGACGCGAACTTAGCCAAAAGACGCAAATGTTGACCGGGGTCTTTCTCAGGACTGACAAGGAAGAAGAATGCTGAGGCGCGTCGCGTATGTTTTCCGCTAGGATGATCTGCACCAAGATCGACTTCAACACCCCCTTGCACCCTCGCTACAACTAACATAGGAGCGTCAATGTTGGGCATACGAAAATGCGGAAGTGCGATATTGGAATCAACGAGCGTCGCCCCCGCCTTCGTGCCGCGATCAAACTGAGACTCGATCGCCTGGGCACTCATCGGCAACCGATTCGCCAGCTTGGCCGACGCTGCTGCAACAACCTCAGAAAATATCGCTCCAACAGCGATATCGAGAATCTCAGCGTTCCGAATCGTTTCCTCATAGGGATCTTCCGGGCGCAAGCCCTTCTCACGCATGAGTCCGCGGAGTTCTTGATCGAGCTGATCAAAGCGCTCGCGACCAAGCCGCTCAAACACGTGAAAGATAGCACCGTGTCTGACAACTCGCTTCTTTGCAAAGACGAAAAACCAGACGACGCATATCGCAACCAACGCGAGTGTAAAGAGCATTGGCAATTCACCCATTTCAACAATGAGTGCGAGAGAAGAAAACATTCCAAAAAGTTGGATCCATGGGTACAAAGGGGACCGGTACGTTGGATCGTAGGCATGAATCTTCGATTCTCGCATAACAATCACCGCAAGGTTGACGAGCGCGAACATGAGTAGTTGAAACGCGCTTGCGAGCTTTGCGACCGTAAGAATGTCCAGCGTCAAAACGGCGACTACAATAAAGCCACTGGAGACAGCTACCCCCAGTGCAGGAGTGCCAAATCGACCTACCTCACCAAACCGCGCTGGCACTAAACTGTCGCGCCCCATCGCCAACAAATAGCGCGAAGCCGCCAGAATCCCTGCATTCGCGGTTGATGCAAAAGCAGCAAAAGCCGCCACTAAGATAGTAATCAGTCCAACCTTCGCAGGCAGCCAATCAAACACGACTTCTGCAGCTGTCGCAATCGGAGTCAGATCACTCTTGAGCACCTCGTGGTCCACGACCATAACCAGTACATAACTGCCGACGACATAGATTGCGGCAGCGGTCGCAAGCGACAAGGTCATGCCGCGAATCAAATTTCGATCGAGATTGTGAATCTCTTCGGCGACACTCGCAGTCTTTGTCAGACCAGCATACGATACGAAAACAAGTCCTACCGTCGCAAATACCCCGGTAACATCGGTGTGAGGCGAGTCTAGAAAACTAGCCCGCGTCGCGGAAAGCAAGTCCTCGCCCGCAAAGCTAACAAGCCCAGCAATCACGAACGTCCCAAGGATTCCGACAAGCACCAGTACCAAAACGCGTTGCAAACTTGCTGTTTCCTTTGCGCCCACAATATTGAAGAACGTAAAGATCAGGGTGAGAACGACCGCAACGAGCTTGATGTCGACTTCGAGAAGCAATCCCAGGTATGCCCCCATACCAATCAAGGCAAATGTATTTTTCAGCCCCATGGTTACCCATGTTCCGAGTCCACCAACCGTACCAACCAGAGGCCCCATGCTGCGATCGAGGAAGTAATACGTCCCTCCAGCGCGTGGCATCGCGCTCGCGAGCTCTGCTTTGGCAAGCATCGCGGGGACAACCAATAAAGCCGAGATCAAATATGCCGCGATGACCCAGGCACCAGAAAGGCCAAACGCAAGCCCAGGCAACAGGAAAAAACCAGAACTGAACATCGCGCCGGTGCTAATGGCATAAACGTCGATCAGCCCAAGGTTCTTCTTGAGCCTTATGCTATGTGAGTCGGTATCGCTCATCGATTTAAATCAATCGGGGAACGGGTTCACCGCTGAATTCCCCAATGTTACTAACCTCATATCACTCATACCGTACAAAAAGTTCCGAAAACCTAAGAGAATGGCATTCGCGTACGAATGCTATTGTAGCCAGCTGGATTTCTTGCACAATTTGATGGTGAACCTGTCCCGCTGTGGAGGCGCAAAACAAGTTCACGATAAGGACAGCTTTAGCGAACCTGCAAAGCGTGAAAGCGCCCGTGCGGTAGCCAATTTATCTGCCGCGCTCGGACGCGCGCGCTCGTAGCGACGAGACAGAACCGAGAGGGTCTTGTTGATGCGATCCGCTTTAAGGTCGACACGCGCAACCAGAGACTCGCCAGCGAGCACGGGCAAACAGAAGTAACCGTACTTTCGCTGCCCTGCCGGCTTAAAGATCTCGAGGACCTGCTCGAAATTGAACAGCTCGGCAACCCGGCCTCGATCCCACAGCACCGGATCAAACGGCGATAAGAGAACACCCCGGTCCGATCGCGGGCGAACCCTGCGAAGGCGCGCCGCGAGCTCGAGATCGTCTGGCCGTATCCAACCAACCCGTGGCTTCTTGCCGTCGATCTCTAGGACGCACGAAACGATGTCGCCGGATTCGACCAAGGTTGCAAGTGCTCGCTTGAGCTCCGCAGCTAGATTCCTTAGCCGCCAGGTCGCCGCGAGCGTGCCCGTCGTTGCCCAGCCATGGCCGGCAAGCGCCTTGAGAAGCAGCGTCCGCAGCGCCTCCTGTCTACCGACCCGCTGCTTTCGCACAGTCTCTGGGATCACTCGCTCCGCGAGGTCGTAGGTCCTTTGAAACCTCTTGCGCTCGCGAATTGCGATCTCGCCGCTCGACCATAATGCGGTCGCTACCCGTTTAGCGATCTTGAAGTCCCACCAACCGCGCCCACCTGGTCCTTCCATATCAGCGGAGCGCAACGGCCCTTCGTTGCGCAACCGGTGGCGCAGGCAACCTACTACGGTTGGGTTGTCCTCGATAAGCTGTTTCCACCACGAACGTTTGCGAAACAGCTCACGCCGGAAGCTAAATAGTGGATACATCGACATCGGTATCCAGCTGGCTTCGTGGCCCCAGTACTCGAATAGCGGTGCCGAGGGCGCAAGCAACTCCTCGCCAAGCGACGGCGACATATCGACAAGTCGCGACATCAGGACAATGGCATGGGAGCGCGCTCCAGCGATCGAGACCGTGTCGAGCTGAAGGTATCCGAAGGCATCGACAATTGCGTGCGCCGCGGCCCGGGCTTCGTTTCCGCGACCCGATCCACCGGTAGGGAAGCCCGTCCACTCTGGCTTGAGTAGACCGCCGCGTGCCAGGGCGAGCCGACGCGCGTCTCTTTGCGATAGAGACTCCATCTTATCGATCACCTATAATGCCATCGATGATGACCCGACGGTGAGCCAAGACCTGTTCGAGATCTATTTCAACTCTGACCAAGAAGGCGATGGAGCGAATAACATTTGGAAATCGACTCGAAACGCCCCCGATCGATGAACTCAACACCGAAGACCAAAATCCTTGGGTCGTTGACAATGGTCGGATCATGTTCTTTACCAAGATCATTGATGGTGAGTCCAAAATATGTCAGTCTCAACGTGAACCTCTATAGACACGATTCAAGCACTGTTGCGACGCTCAGTCCCTCTGACGCAAGCGTGGCTTCAATGTGACAGGATTCGAGCTGGAAGTCGGAATTTCCGTCGGCATGCTCTATCCAACCGCGATATCCGGACAAAGACGGCTTGATTTTGCACACGTCAGGCGTCGTCACCCGGAGATCAATGGGCATCGCCGAGGTAGAAAAGCAGCTGGTCTCTCCCGCAAGATGAGGCATGATCGTAATTGTGTTATAGCACATCCATTGACCGCCTATAGGCAACGGACTTAAGGGATCAAATTGCATTTCTAGACTTTGCGTCGCTGCTGACTCTCTGGTCGTGACGGCAAGGGAAAAATCTGTCCCGATAAGGTCTGTATCTCTAACGATAGATCCTCGGTTTATGATCGTCGCGTCAAACTGTCCCGGCGTTGCGGGTGCCGTGTACGCCCAAGTTGTTGTGGTATATGGATACGTATCCTCTTCTCGAACGAGTTCTCCCTGTCCGCTTGTGACAAACCCTTCATATTTTCGAGATTGCAAAATTTTGCCATCTGCAAACAGTTCGAGTCCAAACTCGATTTTGGCATTTGGCATGAGGAAAAACTTCTTTCGCCACTGCCTTCCTGATTCTTCGCCCCTTGGAGATTCATCGGGAAGACTGCACTGGTTCTCATACATTCGTACTTCGTCGGGTACGACGATCGGTACAGCTGTTCTCAATTCCACCGTGTCACCATCACCATCGATCGCCGTTACAAAAACCTCAGAGTAGATACGACCATTACCAAGTGATGGCCAATGTTCTGCCGAACGCGCCCATAGATGGATGGATTTGTTCTCTATGGTAATGCGTCCACAGTCAATTACATCGCAATCTACATCGACATCAAGGACTTTAGGAGGAGGGCCCTCATACCCTGTATCTTCACATGGCTCAGGAATCCGTATCGGGAATGAGATCTCGCAACCGGCAGGAGTAACGACTTCGAGGGTAAACATAGACTGTGTTGCAATGTCTTGGTCCCCTAGCTTCCATACCTCTAGGTCCCATTTTGCACTACAGCCCATCATGCCAAAGGCCCCTATACAAACCCAATGCAGCAGGCCAAAAACACGCCATAGGTACATATACACCTATAGTTTGGCAGCTATTTTGTTGTTGGCAAGAAGCATTGGCACCATCCCACGCCACCCCACCTCCCCAGACACCTCGCCTCCAGTAATTTCACCATCCGGGACAGTGTAGGTCTCCAACACAGAATTTTTCGAGCTACCTCACCTTCGTACATGTATACGTCGTCCTACACTCGTCAAAGGATACCTCCGGTTGTCGCGACATCGCACCGCAGTCGTGATTGTTCGCAATGGGCCCGGTCAGAGTTGTCGGAAGCGTCTCCAGCTGGCTTGGCCTGCCCAAGTACAGGCTCCAACGCCCCATCTCTGTGGCGTAAAACACGCACGACTGCCGACCGTCGACTTGGATCCGATTTGGGTCTTGGCATGACCTATCTCGTCACTCGGCAACAAAGGGATTTTCTCTGTGTCCAGATGCCCAAGTGAGATCTGAGTATTCCGCTGCGATTGCAACGATGATTGAGCAAGAGCAACGCTTACGACAACGTCACACAAACAGGGAATACGTGAGGGCTCGCATGCACCGTTGTGTAGCCGCGATGGAACGTTTGGTTGCCGATGATGCTGCCGCTCCGCAAAATTCGCCACAGGAAATCCACGCAATCGCCCTGGGCCACCATTAAGACGCCATCACCTATCATGACGGCAAATTCCGTCTCATCGATGCATTCCATCATCGTTGGGTTACCCCGGATTCAGTTCAACGGGGCGGTCATTACGTAGACAATGCGATTACTCTCGGTTGTCCGAGCACAATACGCTCGCCACACCCCCGCAGACGTGTCAATCAAGGGAAGCATTCCGCCATTGCATGGACTCGGCGCTTCATAGGCCTTCCGCCGCGAATACCGGGTCAGATCGGTGAGATTTGCAGTTCGCTGATAGGTCCTCAATGCACGAAAGGTAGATCCTTCGGAGCTGATCATCACAACATTTTCATCGTCAAGGACGACAGGAGATGGATGAAACGATACCTTTGACTGTTTGAGGATCGGCTTGGCATTGTTCGCCGGTGTTAAGGGAAATGGACGAATGCCGGTTGCCAAGGCCGTGTGCCTGCCGCCAAAACCGTCTGTGATATACCAAAGATACCATACGCCTTCGACCCACAAGGCCCCAGCAGGAATCACTTCGTCACCACCACCATCTTCGGTATTTTCGAGTGCGACATCAACATCGCGAAAGTGAATCCCATCGTCTGAAGTTGCGATGCGTACGTCATTTTTGATCAAATATTGACAACCACCCTTTCGAAGCACACATTTTGGATCTTCGGTTGCCGTCTTTGCCGCATAAAACATATAGAACACTTGGTCCTGAAATACGACGACGGGTGAGCTTGCCCCTTCCTCTTCTTGGTTGGGATGACCAATGCTAGGTTGGTGGGTCATGATCGGGTTGCGAACGCTTTTTGCAAAGTTTTGGCCATCACAACTTGTGGCCACCCCGACAGCGCGATCTGCTGGCCCGCCATCCAATCGCGCGTGCGACGCTCCGGCGTAGTAAAGAAAGTAAGTTACATTCGGACATTCGTCACCCGGAATATCGGCTTGTACGATGCTGTGGACCCCAAATCCATCGGGGCCAAACGAATCCCATTCCCCCTTGTCTCCCTGCTTCAGAGCGACGCCAAGAGACGTCCAGTCGTCAGTATTTGGAAATCGAGTCGCGCGGCCTTCGCCTTCGCCTTCGCGGGCACCAGCACGTTGTGGGATAGTAATTTCCAATCGTGGATGAAGCGATGAATCGTCGCTCTCTTTGCTACGATACCATGTTCGGCCATTTTTCTGATGCAACTCAAGACTGACGATACCGTCGCCTTGCATCTCATCTTTCACAAGTGAGGTGATATCCATAGACACCCAGCTATCCGGTTGGGAAATCGATGACGACGAAACCCGAGACCCAACTGCGGGGGCAATCAACCACGAAACTGTTTCTTCGCGCCACGAGTCATCTGCTACGCTGTGCACATCAACCCTAAATTTGTTTTCGGTCGACGCATGAGCATAGATCTTCACTATCGCCCGCTCGACAGGGTCATCTACATCGCGCAAATCAAATTTAATAAAACTACGGTCCTCGGGCGAAGTGCGAAGATACTCGCGTTCTCCATGGGTCTCAGTGGGAACGCTTTTTTTGCCGTATGTGTCCCCGGTTGCTTCCCGTAGAAGCAACGTAGAAGAAACGGTGCTTTGGATTTTGCTAGTTTCAAGAGACTCTAGCGTTCCATTGCATCCAGTCCAAACGATGCATATTGCAAACAAGAACAAACAACTGACGACGTTACGATATTGCATTGATGCCTCCACGATCCAGGTCTACGGGGAAGCCGACTGTAGATGCACTCAGTGGTGTGGCCAACGCGACTAACAAATCGGCAAAATACTGCGCAGCACATTTGTATATGAGCTGACCTGCAAAAGAAAGCAGAAACGTAGTACCTACATTGTTCACTTCAGCAAATATCTGCGCCGCATCTACCAAGCGCAACACACATCGAAGTGCAAAAATCCGTTCAAAATGATCGCAAGCGACGTTTCAGGCTATCGCTAACGAGTATACAGAATCGAAAATCTTGTATACGGATAAAACATCCCCACATTGTCTAACAACACCCGTGACCTGTCTTGCACTGCAGTTGAAACCGCACCGCAGCTGGGCCAAATGCTGATGGGGTTCATCCCCTTCGCGCGGCAGCAACCTGGACAATACGCTCAATGAGCGCATTGTAATTCAATCCACGTTTTTTGGCAGACATCGCCATCTCATGGCCGTAATTGAGATAAGGGTTCGCGTTTGCCTCTAGCACCCAGGGAACACCTTTGGCGTCGAGACGCACGTCCAGGCGCGCATAATCACGAAGCCATAGGACCTTGTAGGCAATGCGACACGCCCGCTCGATTTCACGTCGTGACTTGTCGCCGATCCGGTATGCGAGACGATTCTTGATGCCTCGTTTTTGTCGATACGATTCGTCCCATTTCGCAGATCGAGTCGCGATGCGCGCAGTGGCTTCGACCTGCTTGTCAAAGACCATCTCCGATATCGGCAAAATTTCGATATCATCACCGTTGCCTAAAAGCGGAACATACAGCTCGCGTCCTTCGATAAACTGCTCGGCAATCGCAGAGCCGCCAATCCGCTCGTGAATGAAGCGAATACGCTCCGCAAGGGTCTCGGTATCATTGACCACAGAAGAAAGAGAAATCCCCTCTGAGGCATCGAGTCGCAAAGGCTTCACAAACAGCGGAAATGGCAAATCGGGGTCTTCTGTCACCTCATCGTTCTTTCGGTACGTACGAAATGCGGGCACCTTGACATCGTGGTGCGCCAAGACCTTCTTGGTCATGCCCTTATTGCGCGTAATCATCAGTGCAGAGGGAGGAGAGCCCGTGTACACATACCCCTCCGCCTCCAGGACAGCCGGCAACAAGTAATCGAGTCGATCGACCTGTGCAAAGGTCTCTGCACAATTAAACACGAGATCTGGATTGAAGTCACGGAGCGGATCCAGATCGCTGCTGAGATCGTCATGTACCCCGACAAAACGAGTCTCGTGGCCGTTTTTGATCAGCGCTCTACCAACCTGATATTCCATCTCGGGCTCGCGAGTCGCCCGCTCGTGCTCCATCTGGGCAACGTGATCTTCGTGGGTGTACCCCTGATATGGGGTGTCGAACAGAACCGCTATCTTCAAAGCACGCCTCCGTCCCCTCGGTTTACATTGTATGCCATGAGAATGTTCGCAGACTCTGGGTGACGTGAATCGTCAGAATAACAATGAAGTCATTGACAACCTCATCCGAGTCGCCACTAACTCGAAGTTGGAGATTCCGACAACGCTGAATAATCTCCCTAAGCACTTGATCGATTGTCATCTCGTATGCGCCAGTCCAACGCGCTACCCGCTCACGAATCCGGGTACGACGCCGATACAGTAGCGACGCCGCGGTGATTCCCGTACCGGGCGCTCCATTAAACAAGCGCTTCAGATTGTAGTCGTACGCTTCCGTATAGCGAACACCATACCGAGCACGCTTGCGTTTGTAGTAGTTGCGCAATGTTTGTCTCTTGCGCGCAATCGAAAACGGTCGTGCCCGACTGGTTACCACCGGCTTTCTACCAGCGATCTGCTGCATGACCTCATCTACATAAAGCAGTTTTTGAAGTGCCGGCCAATCTTTGTATTGGGAGCGCCAACGGGATTTGGGATCGAGCCACACCGCAAATGTTTCTGCAAAATCCTCTACCGGATGACTTTGCGCGTACCAACCCGTGAGATGCTGAACAAACCGCCTGCTATTCGGACGCGGTCGATAGTGATCGGGATACGGTCGACTACGCGAACCGAAGAGCTTCCGCCACTGCCGACGGTAACTAATCCGGTAGGCGTTATCTATCGCATGCCCCGCTTCGTGCCGCAGCAGCATCAAACATGAGCGACGAGTCCCCCCCTCTACTTCGTACATCTGCGATCGCTCAAGACGCATCAAGCGCTTGTCGGCAAGATAGAAGGGAATTGCGATCCCGGGAGCATCATCTGGGGAGAACCACTCGTCCGCAAGCCAAAAATGCGGTCGATGCACCAACCCACGGCTCTGCAACTCTTTGCCCAAACGCTGTGCGAGCGGCTCGAGCCACGTACCCTCAATCGTCAGATCAAGATCACAAATGCGCACATCCAGCAGTCGCTTTCGCGACAAACTTGGCGAGCTTGGACGGAGGCACACGCATGGACACTTAGTCTATCAATCTACCTCAATATCTCCAGCGCATCGAGCCATGCAGCATCGCAATATCTGGATCTACCTAGGTGACTGGTGTTAAATGTCCTCCGGCTGCAAATTCACCATGCACGTCGCTAACACGCCACAAGATGTAGCCCCGTATTTCAATACGCGTCTACATATTGTGCGCGTTATCAACGCACCTGGCGAATTTTCGCTTCGGAGTCTATTTAACACCAGCCACCTAGAGCGCCGACCGGATCGACGATCCTGCACACAAAACAAAGGGAGACAGACTCCTACACTCCAAGATGAACAACGACTACCATGGGTGTCCGCACCTGCAGAACGATGTCAATTTCCACCCAAGAAGAGATCAAAAAGCATGGAGCCTGGGTCGAAGAGCATGAATATGACATGCAGAATTCTGCATTTACATCATAAACCTGCTGTTCACAGAGAATCACGCAATCGGCGACAACAGTCCGCGAAATGGTAAAAAACGTCCAGGATCCGCTTGGAGGCGATTGCGAATCGCCAAAACATTCGACTATTGTACGCTAGCGACAATGGCCGACGGACCTGGCAGTTTGTCGATCCCGTCGACGACAAGAATAAGGAGAACACATCATGCAAATCAACATTGGAATTGAGCCAGACCAACGCAAAGAAATCGCCGGAGGTTTGTCGCGTGTGCTCGCGGATAGCTACACGCTCTATCTGAAGACTCATAATTTTCACTGGAACGTCACAGGACCGATGTTTCAGACGCTTCACGTCATGTTCGAGACGCAATACAACGAGCTTGCGCTCGCGGTAGATGAGCTAGCCGAACGGATTCGGTCTCTTGGCCTTGCAGCTCCGGGAACCTACAAGCAATTCGCCGAGCTGTCCGTGATCAAAGAAGCCGATGGTGTCCCCAAAGCCGAGGATATGATTCGTCTACTCGTCGAAGGCCATGAGGCGACGGCTCGCACTGCGAGGGATGTATTTCAAGTAGCCGAGGCAGCAAACGATCAATCTACCTGCGATCTGCTCACGCAGCGTCTACAAGTTCACGAGAAGACGGCGTGGATGCTGCGGAGCCTGCTAGAGTAGAGCGCATCTCAAAAACCGGACAGATTGGATGTAGTGGCTGGCTCGATTGCGAACCGAAGTGGTCTAATGACCCTTCAAACATTTAACGCGGTCAGAGCCGCAAGCAAAGGAGCCAGCCATGCAGCATATTGCTATCGATTTGGGCGGAAGGGAATCCCAGGTGTGCGTTCGCGACGAAACAGGCGAAATTATTCAGGAAACACGGTGGAAAACACGCCGGCTCGGGGCATTTTTAAAGCCGCAGCCGCCCAGTCGGGTGATCCTGGAGACGTGCACCGAGGCCTTTGGCGTAGCCGATCAAGCGTTATCGTTGGGCCACGAAACACGTGTGGTTCCGGCAAGCTTAGTTCGGAACCTTGGCGTTGGCAGCCGCAAGACCAAAACAGACAAACGGGATGCGCAAATTCTGAGCGAGGTCTCGAGCCGTATCGACTTGCCCAGCGTTCACATTCCAAGCGATTTGTCCCGTCAACGAAAGGCGATGTGTGGGATGCGCGAACGCCTGATCGACGCGCGCACGCAGCTCGTCAATTGCATTCGAGGATGGCTTCGCGGTCAAGCGGTTCAGTTGCGCAACGGGACGACAAAAACATTCCCCAAACGAGTACGCACATCTGTATCCCACGTGCCAGAGTTTGTGGACCGGTTGCTACTCTCCATCGAGAATTTAACCGAGAAAATCGTCGATGCGGATACAGAGCTCATTCAACAGGTCAAGACAGATCCACTTTTGAGTCGACTGACGACCTGCCCTGGTGTTGGGCCCGTGACTGCAATGCGATTCGTCGTGGCCCTGGACGACATCTCTCGGTTTCAACATGCGCATCAAGTCGAAGCCTACTTAGGTCTTACGCCCGGCGAGCGCCAAAGCTCGGACAAACAACACAGGCTTGGAATTACCAAAGCGGGGTCGGCAGCAGTCAGACGAGCTTTGGTGCAGGCTGCCTGGGCGACACGGCGACTGCGAACGACACATCCCATGGTGATTTGGTCCCTCGAAGTCGAAAAGCGACGAGGCAAGTTTATCGCGATTATAGCGATGGCACGCAAACTCGCTGGGATTCTTTTCGCCATGTGGCGCGACGGAACCACCTACGAATCAAAACGAGGTGCAAAAATGAAGTCCGACTAGCAAACACCGTTCTCCATACGCCGAGGCTTCGGCGACTTCATAACGTTTGTCCAGAGGCAGTGATCGCGGCCATGCTCGTGATCCAAAGATATCGTCGGACCGATTGCGACCTGCCAACGGATGTCAACCTATGCGACTTAGATCGCGAATACTCGATTGAGACAACTCGTTATGCGGTTTCTATTTCCTTGGCCCTTCCTCGAGAAAAATCCTCGACTCGCCACCGGTTTGCCTTGACACCACGGCCACTACATACTCGAGCTTGGCCCACAAAGCGCGGACCGGGCCTCACACTGCCCTTGCAAAACTATCCTATCCTAGTAGTTCAAACCAGCCGCCGCGAGCTTCTGTCACATACTTGATCTCGTCGTGGTGGCATTGAGCCAGTCTGTCAACAAGACGATGGTTTCGGGTTCGGACTAAGAAATCTCCATCGAGACCCGTCGAAACTACTTGCCATCAGCACGGCGCAACCACAGTGCACCCCACAAATATTGCTCTTCCGTCGGTCTGGAGCCGACCCAAAACGCGCCGCTATTCTTCCCGCTGCCGAATCCCCAGATACTGCCACTCCAGCAGGTATCGTACCACCAAGGATGAGTATACAGGTTCGCGCACGAAACCTCGTTTCCGTCTTTGTCGATACCGTTATCATTGTCTTGATCACTCGCTGAAAATTTCTTGCCATTGTGTGTGATAAAAAACCCAGGCCGCGTCCCCAACCGCACATCTTGATCCGTCAATTGCAACTCGTATTCATTCGCTGAGTCCAAGGTTAGGGTAGAGAAAGCTTGCCGAAGCGGCTGCTCGACGGCATCCCCCATTTCGAGACGCGCTTGCCTCCCCAGTTGGGCCCATTCGATGAGGCCAACATGCAGATCAAACGCAGAGAGATCATCGCCTAACTGCCCGCCAACAATTTCGATCTGCTCTGTACTCTGCTTCCAAGTCAAACGTTGTTCTGACGCGACGGACTGGTTGTTTTGCAACACAAGCGTCCACCCACCACCATCTCGCTTCATATCACACCAAGCCTGCCAGGCGTCGGCTACTCCGCCATCGTCGTCGGGATCGATCCAATAAAGTCCGCTTGGCACATCAGGTTTTTGCAACTTCAGCGACAAACAATCTCTCGCCGCATTCTCTCGCGACAAGCCCAGCGCTTCGTCTACTTTCTCCAGCTCTTCCAGATCAACGCCGGCATCCGGCTCGTCTGTCACCACAGATCCGCATCCAACTAGAATGATAGCGCCAACCAGAACGATCCAAATTTCTCTAACCATAGACCACCAATTTGTGAATACTTCTTCATATGCCAAATTTCAGTGTGGGTCTACAACTATCCGATCGCCCGCTGAAAAAAAAGACCCAAATGCCGTATCAAAATGAAACAACACAGCAAAATACCACAGCTAGAAACGAAAACTTCTTTCGTGGTCCTGTGATATGTACAAACGCTACCCTGTCGCCCAAGGTCGATTTGGTGTAGTTACCAGGGTATGTCCTCGAAACGAAAAGACCAGATCCGAGCACTGCTCAAAGCCATCGAAACCGGTGACGCGGCCGCGGTTGCTGTGGTCAACCAGGCTAAGTACATTCAGCACAATCCTCAGACCCACGAGGGGGGTCAAGGTTTGGCAGCGCTATTCAAACGACTTTCCAAGACCTCGCCCCGTGTCAATATCGTACGCGCCTTTGCGGATGGGGACTATGTCTTTGCCCATACCGAGTATGACTTCGCGAGCAGGAAGATCGGATTTGAGGTATTTCGTTTTGAGAACGATCAGGTCGTCGAACATTGGGACAATATCCAAGAAAGAAAAGGCCCCAACCCTTCTGGCCACAGTATGGTCGATGGCCCGACCGACGTGACCGATATTGCTCTCACCGAAGCCAATCGAGAAACCGTCGCCTCATTTGCCCGTGACATCCTGATCGGCCGCCGGATGGACGTGCTGGAACAGTACATCGACAAAGACCGGTACACCGAGCACAATCCGGCGATCGACCTCGCAGAAAAGATCGTCGCGATGCAATACGAAAAAGTTCATCGCACGCTCGCCGAGGGGAATTTTGTCCTAGTCGTTAGCGAAGGTACCAACACTGGCGTCCACACCGCGTTTTACGATCTGTTCCGCGTTGCCAAGGGCAAGCTGGTAGAACATTGGGATACGATCGAGGCAATCGCCCCACGCAGTGAATGGAAGAACGATAACGGCAAATTTTGACCGACTTGGCAGTTCGTTTTTTCGAGACAGTAGCCGCACCTGGATCTATGATAGCGAATCGACGGCTCCCAACCACATATCGGAACCTTCTTGGTTCACCCGATTGCGGTCGAGACATACCTCCAGCGACCGAGCAAGAAAGAAAGAAAGTCCCCGAAGCGAGGTTCTATCTTTAGCATCTTCGACGAACTGGTCAGCATCCCTACCCTCCTAGACCACCCCAACCTGATGCTCGACGTCCCATTGGTATCCATGACCAAAGTGCAGCAGCCAGCCCCACAGGCTCGCCGCGGGCGCGGTGGGTTTCGCACCACCGACCGTCAGCTCCGAGAGGTTCTCGAGGTCCAGAGATTCAATGGCGCGCAGGATTTGGCCACGCTCTTGCCCGTCGACCTCCCGCCCGAGTTCACCACCGCTGACATCGCCACAAAAGCTCAGATATCTCGCGATGTGGCACAACGGATGGTCTTCTGCCTGCGAGCGCTTGGAGTCAGTACAAAAACTGTCTGCTTCAGTCGGCTTTCTTTGCACTGGTAAACATCATCGCGGATAACCGCCCAGCCATGGTACTCAAACATTCATTATGTGTAACGAATTTGACTGCAATTTACAATAAAGGCATTGCCTATTTGGCAGGGCTACTTTCTTGATGGGCTTTGCGGTTGGCGATGACTTGCTTGCTACCGGTTGTTTTAGCATACGAGAACCATCCCTACGGAGTGCAAATCTCGGTCAGCACGAAATTATCAATACCAAAGGTTTCGTTCGGGGCGAGCTCGTCCAAGATGTCGCCGAATCCGATAGTCACGCTGTTGCCCTTCGCCGGTATCGCCATGCGATAGTGGTGAATCCCATCGTTCCAGATATTAGAGCCCGTTCTAAAACCCAAATCACCCGTGCTCTTGGTTGTCACCTGCGGTCCACTATACCAGGTTGGCACGCTCCATCCCTCACCTGGACCTGCTTCAAAATCTTCACTAGATACTGCAGACTGTCCGCTCGCGTTTGATGTTACGACAATGTTGTCGACCCCCCACGACTCGTTGTGTCTCATCCCATCGAGATTGGTCTCGAACCTGAGGCGAAACGAAGTCGCCGAGTTATCAAACGTGATCTCATAGTGGTGAATCCCATCAAGCCAAGCATCATTGCGGTTTGCGAAGCCGAGTTCACCAGTTTGCTTGGTAGAAGCGGTATACGTAATTCCAGATAGTGTTTCGCCTGATGATGGAATATCTGCTCCCGCTGCAAAGTTGTGGCTGACGACGAGGGCGTCATCGATGTAAACATCAAACACTTCACCGTCGTCCCACGAATCAATTTGATAGAAATCGAACTCGAGGGTTACTTGGGTTTGGGTTCCGTCTAACGGATACTCTTTGCTGGGTTTGTCTCGCCCACTCATCGGTCCGAGAAACGCAGTAAATTGGTTTTCGGTAGCATCCCTACCAAAGCGAAATCCTCGCCTTTCGTGGACCTTGCCATCAACGGTTACTAGAAACTCCTCTTTGTCCCATGAGTCAATTTGGTAGAAATCAAACTCGAGAACTACCCCGTCCTGCGCACCAGAAAGTGGAAACTCTTTGCTGACAACTTCTGTCGGTTCATCCAGCGCTCCAGCAAACCTACCGAGAAACTGACTAAAGCTGTCGGGCTCGCTGCTATCGGTTGTATTGTTACTCCACCCGGTTGCGCCACCTTCGAAGTCTTCAACGCTAACAACCCCGGCAATGAGGTCTGCGCACTGCAGTCCAGGCTCGAGCTCGGGCTGTCGGCTTGCTGGGCCAAAACTAGCCTCACAACCCAGCATCGGGACGCTAACGACTATGAATATATACAGTATGTTCTGCATGAAAACTCTCACTCTATAGTGTAGTTGACCTTGTGACCCGGGGCGACGATTACCTACATCGGAAGCTCGGCAATCCCCCCTATGATCCTAATATTTCTAGGGTTTAAGTTTCTGCTATCGATGTTACACGAGCACCGCTTGCTACACGCTTGGGCAAATGGCCGCGGCAAACCCGGTCACATTCTCGAGGATAGTGGAGCGCGAGTCATGCTGATTGATGACACAGCGCCTACAATAAACACAGACCATTCTACGAGATCGTATGTCCAACACAACCGATGAAACCAGCTATCACTAGAGCGGCGGCCAGTTTGAATTTCCTATCAAACGCGGTGTTTCGCGTGCATTTTGGGTGCATGAGGAGCACTGTAACAATACTGGAGTATTGGGAGGAGCACAACGACCTGCAGTTTCAGGGTTATCTGGTGGTACATTAATAATCGGGAGACTCCCTAGTCCTCGATGTTGCCACCCTTCTTTTTGTTGCCAACAGCGCGCCATCGCATGCAGTATTTCTCCGTTGATTCGCCACCCACAGCGACCAACCAAGCGACGACGACAAGCACGGGATTCGTCTTGAAGTAGGCGATAGTTGCCAGGATCGCGACCAAAATCCGTGGCGCAAAAACCCATCCGATCCACCAGAGCAGACCTCCGCTCGCAATGCTTGAAAACAACAGGGTGAGCCGCGGCAAAACAGCAAGTCCAATCAAAAGCCAAATCCCATGACGGTCCCAATAAGGAATCATCCCAAACGAAACATCAAATACCGAAATCAGGATCGCCGAAACAATAGAGATCAGCACAAACGTAATCACAAAGCGAACAATCCAGGACACAATGAGCCTTATAGCACAGGCCTTATCGACCGACACAATCGGTAAAACCAGCTCCGTTTCACACACTGCGAGAACAAACGCAAGATACCGACACCATTCGGTTCTATCTATAGGATGCGTCTCTTAGTCCCCCCACAACGGATACTATGGTGAAAAAAAATGGCATTTTGGGCACAGTTGCCCCTGCCCGATGTAAGCTCTCTGCATCGTGAAGCACCAACCTAGAGTCCGTCCGAGATTCGAACTTCGAACCCAAGATTCGCGAGACGTTACGCTACAAAAAATTCGCGACGCTTTGGCACAAGAGGAAGCGATTCAAGGACTGATCTTGACCAGCGGAAAAGTCGAACTTGTCCCCCACCCAAACAAGCAAAACTTCTGGTCTCCACAGCTAACCATCGAGATTAGCGATGAAGAGGATGGCGCGACACTACAAGCACGCTTTGGGCCCCACCCCCACGTATGGACGCTATACGTGGCTATTCACGCGATCGGGGCAATCACTACCTTAGGTACATTTATCTTTGGGTTGTCGCAGCATCTAGCGGGCCAAACACCATGGGCACTTTGGTTGCTGCCAACTGCCCCAATCCTAGCAGCCTTGGTTTGGATGCTCGCATTTGTCGGTCAGGGGTTAGGTGCGGAGCAAATGTACTCGTTGCGTCATTTTCTTGAGCAAGCCATTCACACCGTTGACGACCAGCCTACGGCGCAGTCTTGAACAACGCTTTGGCGGATTACTAGCATCGGTTGGTCTCTGCATCACCGGACATGGGGCCTAATCGTCGAGCAATGCGCAAGAATGGTTCCCGCCGCATGATACGCTCACTACCCCGTTTCCGAGAGTGTTGACGATGACGGGAGTCAACTCGTTGCCAATCACTCCGCTACCAACCCTCGAGCGACTCAAATCGCCGAGGAAACGGATAGATTCCGCTCGGAGCAGCGTGATCAGAAGCTGCCAAAGATGGTATGAACACCCGCAATAAGATGAAACCACTAAGAGGGATTCATGGTGATACAGTGAAGGCGATGATGAAGCGATACAACCAAGTACAAGAGCGATTGTTCAGCACAGGGAATATGGGTGTCTAACCGTGAATGAAACAACTCCTTCAATAGCAACAGACACAACTCCGCCAACGGCGATTATCGATCGCATCGTCCGCCCGTTTGAGGTATTTGCACACGACAAGGTTGCGGGCGCCATCCTGCTCATGGCAGCGACAGTATGCGCCCTCATTTGGGCGAATTCGCCCTGGTCGGGATTTCGAACAGAGCTGCTTCAAACCCATGCGCAAGTTGGTATCGGCACGTTTAGCATCAACAAACCCATTCTGCTATGGATCAACGATGGCTTGATGGCGATTTTCTTTTTTGTCGTTGGCCTAGAAATCAAGCGCGAGGTCCTGGCTGGCGAACTCGCTTCGTTGCGCAAAGCCGCCCTACCGATCGCCGGTGCCATCGGCGGAATGGTGTTTCCAGCACTTGCCTATGTCTCCTTGAACATCGGCGGCGATGGTTTGCATGGATGGGGGGTGCCGATGGCAACGGACATTGCGTTTGCACTTGGCGTCTTGTTGCTGATTGGTCCGCGCGTCCCCTTGGCACTCAAAGTCTTTCTCACCGCGCTGGCAATTGTGGACGATCTCGGAGCAATCGTCGTCATCGCTTGCTTTTATACCGAACACATTGCTATCGGAAGCTTGATGGCGGGCGGTGTATGCCTGATCGTCTCCATGATCTCCAACGCTATCGGAGTGCGAAACTCTATATTCTATTTTCTAATTGGCACGCTGGTATGGATCGCGTTTTTGAAGTCGGGGGTCCACGCGACCCTGGCAGCAGTGTTGATGGCAATGACGATCCCGGCGCGGACCCGCATCGATGGGGCTCCTTTAGTCAAACGGGTCGGGGATCTCCTCAACGGCTTACGGCAGTCGGCGTTGCCCCGGGGAAACCGCATGCTGACGTCTGAGCAACAACACGCACTCCTGGAAATGCGCAAAACCGTAGAGGATGGCACCGCCCCATTGCAGGACCTAGAACACGCATTGCTCCCCATTGTTACCTTCCTGGTAATGCCAATTTTCGCCCTTGCTAATGCTGGCGTTACCTTTGGAGCGGGGATCTTTGGCGCCATGGCGAACCCAATCTGCCTTGGCATCATCGTCGGTCTACTCTCTGGAAAGCCGCTTGGGATTACGGGCACTTGTTGGCTTGCTGTGAAACTTGGCTTCGCAGACTTACCCTCTGGCGTAACGTGGCGCCAACTATTTGGCGTATCAGTGCTCGCGGGCATTGGATTTACAATGTCGCTATTTATCACCGGCCTGGCATTCTCAGACCTGGCCGATCAAGAAACTGCTAAGATCGGAATCTTGGTTGCATCCCTGCTCGCCGGCGTCATCGGAGTAATCTTGATCGCTACATCTAAATCATCTAACACAAGATAGCCAAAATGCGATTGTGCACGACCTATTCTTCCTATGATGCCGTTTACTCGTGACCCGAACTACGCTACTCACAAAAGCATGGGTGCCAAACCGAGAATTCACGCCGTTGTCTCCCCTCCCGAACCAGATCTCGCCGGGACAAACGGTAACGTCCCAAAACCGGTGGTGGCTCACCGTAGAACAACATGGAAGCCAGTCACCGAGCCAGGTGATGGAGCGCTACTTGACTCAAAGTTCTCTGGCATCGCGGCCGTCCCATCCGGAGAGGACTGGCCAACCTGTCCCAATTGCGACAATCCGATGCAGCTATTCTTACAGCTCAACTCGTCTCATCTTCCTACTGGTGCGCCGCGATTTGGCAGCGGACTCCTTCAACTATTCTATTGCACCAACCAGGAACCACAGTGCGAAGTCGACTGCGAAGCGTTCGTCCCAGCCAGTGAAAGCGTACTTGCCCGCCTGATCGATCCAGCGAGCGCGGTAGCCCCAGCGTCCAGACCCGCCGAAATCCTTGCGCCGTGCGGTATTGTCGGTTGGAATGCGGCAATCGACTATCCACACTATGAAGATCTTGAAAACGCTGGGGTCGAACTCAGCGACGATGAAATCGACGCTTATGAGAATGATTTTCCCGTGGAGGGTGATAAACTTGGCGGTTGGCCTGCCTGGGTTCAGGGATCTGAGTTTACGGACTGTAGCAAATGTGGAAAAGAAATGGATTTCGTGTTCCAAATCGATTCCAAGGATAACCTTCCCTACATGTTTGGAGACCTAGGGACTGGACACCTCCAGCAGTGCGCAAACCATCAGGATGAAATGAGCTTTCACTGGGCCTGTTGCTAGGTGACTGGTGTTTGCCATCCCAACCCGTAGGATTGTTCAAGCGCTCGGTTTGATCTGGTTTTGCTCATGTATGCACGGAAAGAATTTTACGAAGCTCAAAGTGTCTGAGGGACCGGTTCTATGGTGGGAGCGAGGCCAGGCAGCTTGCCCCCCGGACACCCGTTTTGTTCATACTACACCGCCGAAGGCTCTCCCCGATGGGACGCCTATCGTGGTCTTGGGTATGCCCGTCGTTGCTGAGTATGCGTGCAAACGCGCGGACGGGACAAAACACGGCCCATTTGCGCAAGTGTTTTTCGACAACAGCTACTGGGCCGGTGCACATCGCAACGGGAAACGGACGGGAACCTGGAAATATTGGCAAGTTGGCAAAGTACTTGTAGAGGAGGAACTCGCGCGGGATGGAGCCAAGGATTCGCGATACTATCGGCTTGTGCGACCTGGGATGGTTTCTCCTCGCATTCAAAAAGGGGGGCCGGGCCGGTGTCCGATAGGTGCGTTTCGGATCAGCGGTTCCGCACTACGATTTAGTTTGCGAAAGGGTCGCGCAGTTCGCAACGGAGCCACCACGGTTGGCGACAAAGGGGTATGGTGCGAGCTCGACGACGGCACGTTTCATGGGCACATGACCCGTCGCCTAAAATCCAACAGCGGCAACTATATTTCCTATTATAGTGTGTTTGATCAAAGCGTTCCAGTGGGCCCCTGGCTCGCAGTGAACCACAAAAACGTCGTCGTAGATGTTCGGTGTTTCAACCGGGGAAAACTGGAGAAGCAGTGGAAACCTAACCTACCGTTTGACGTCGTGGCTGAGCAGTACACCAAGTTGTGCCCGACTCCCTTCACGCTGCGCATCTACTAGAGCCCCCAGAGGCTCAATCTATGCGATCAGAGCACTCAATTTTGTCGTTTGGCATGCTTGCGTCTGCCGGCCACGATTGAACGATATCTCTGGCAGTGGTACATAGTCCCAAGTGCTTGCAGACGAATTATATTTATGGAATGAGGGAACGCATCAACGGGCCTATCAGCTACTTGGTGCCCACTTCCGCCAGAGCGACACGCGATTCGCGGTGTGGGCGCCCAATGCGACTGGGGTCTCCGTGGTCGGCGACTTTAACGGTTGGGATGCCAACGCGCATCCACTATCGGGTCAAGGTAACTCGGGTGTTTGGATAGGCGAAATTCCCGGAGTAAGAGCCGGCCAGCATTATAAGTACTCGATTGCATCGGCGAACCGTCCGGCATTTCTAAAAGCCGATCCGGTTGCGTTTGCGTGCGAAACGCCTCCCAAAACCGCATCGACAGTGTGTAATTTAGACTACAGCTGGGGAGACGGCTCGTGGATGGACAAACGTGGCGGCATTTCGGCCCACGATGCGCCAGTTTCTATTTATGAGTTGCACCTTGGGTCGTGGCAACGGCCCAATGGTGCACTAGCTACCTATCGCAATATCGCCCTCCCCCTCGCGGAATATATCGTCAAGATGGGATTCACTCACGTAGAGTTTATGCCGGTAATGGAGCACCCATTTTACGGCTCGTGGGGATATCAGGTAACCGGGTACTTCGCGCCATCGAGCCGATACGGGACGCCACAGGACCTGATGTTTCTGATCGATACGCTCCACCAACACGGTATCGGTGTCATTTTGGATTGGGTCCCCGGACACTTTCCTGGTGATGAACATGGATTGTACCAATTTGATGGGACGCATCTTTATGAACATGCCGATCCGCGCAAGGGGTTCCAGCCTGAGTGGACCAGCTACGTATTCAACTACGGCCGTCACGAGGTGAAGAGTTTTTTGGTTTCGAGCGCGATGTTTTGGTTCGATCGCTACCATATAGATGGTCTGCGTGTTGATGGTGTCGCCTCGATGCTCTATCTCGACTACTCGCGTGGCCCCGGACAGTGGATCGCAAACGAAGACGGCTCCAACGAAAACCGTGAGGCGGTGTCGTTTCTCCAAAAACTAAACGCCGACATCTACGCAGCATTCCCCGGTGTGCAAACCATTGCCGAGGAGTCCACGGCCTGGCCAGGGGTTTCTCGTCCAACGTTTACGGGTGGGCTGGGGTTTGGCTACAAATGGGATCTCGGCTGGATGAACGATACGCTCAAGTACATCAGTCGAGATCCCGTTCACCGGCGACACCATCAAAACGAATTGACGTTTCGCGCCGTATATGCCCACTCTGAAAACTACGTATTGCCCCTGTCTCACGATGAGGTCGTCCATGGCAAAGGCTCGCTGTTGTCACAGATGCCGGGGGATGAGTGGCAAAAGTTAGCAAACCTACGGCTACTGTACGGGTACATGTACGGTTTACCGGGCAAAAAACTTCTATTTATGGGGGCAGAGTTGGCTCCCTTTGACGAGTGGCACCACAACTACCCGCTCAATTGGTCACTGCAAGACGCTCCCAATCATGCGGGCATTCAAAATTGGGTGCGCGATCTAAACGGCTGCTACCGGAACAATCCATCGCTGCACCTACATGACACATCCCCGATCGGCTTCGCTTGGTTAGACCGCCAAGATGTCGACAACAGTGTGCTGTCTTTTTTGCGCAAAGGCGACAACACCGGGGCATCCATCGCAGTCGTTTGCAATTTTACACCAGTACCAAGACAAGACTATCGTGTCGGCGTTCCCAAAGCGGGGGTTTGGACAGAGCTTTTAAACAGTGATTCGCATAACTATGGCGGAAGCGGGATCGGAAACCTCGGATCGATTCCGGCAGAAGCGATTCCATTTCATGGCCACGAGCACTCCATCGCACTATCACTCCCACCGCTGGCGTGCCTGTTCCTGCGCTCTCCAGCGTCATAAGAGCATATCGAATACCGCTGTCGATTGTCGCCGAAAATCGCCCATTGCAACCAAATCAGAACAGCCTGTGAGGCAATTCGTCAGCGGTTTCGGGTATGATTTACGCAATCGATATGCGCTACGTTTGTGTCCATGGGCATTTTTACCAACCCCCTCGCGAGAATCCCTGGTTAGAGGCCATCGAGCCGCAGGAGTCTGCATACCCCTATCCCAATTGGAATGACCGCATTCTCTCTGAGTGCTACCGACCCAATGCCGCCGCACGGATCGTTGGCCACGAAGGTCGGATCGCCAAACTCGTCAATAACTACTCGCTGATGAGTTTTAACTTTGGACCGACCCTGCTCAGTTGGCTGCAAACCGAAGCCCCCGATGTGTATCAGGCGATCCTAGACGCCGACAAGCACAGCATGGAGCGGTTTTCTGGGCATGGGTCAGCGATGGCACAAGTCTACAACCACCCTATTTTGCCACTATGCAACGCCCGTGACCGATATACGCAGGTGTATTGGGGCATTGAGGACTTTCGCTATCGTTTTGGCCGCAACCCAGAGGGAATGTGGTTACCAGAGACCGGTGTTGACGCAGATGCCCTTGAGATGCTCGCCTCGCAGGGGATTCGCTTTACCGTCCTGGCTCCGCACCAAGCCGCGCGAATCCGCCCAGTCGGGACACCGGACTGGCAAGATGTAAGCGGCAACCGGGTACCAACCCATAAACCATACCGCGTCCATTTGCCGAGTGGAAAATCTATCGCTGTATTCTTTTATGATGGTGGGTTGGCAAGAGCGGTGGCATTTGAGCGTCTTCTCGGCGATGGTCAAACATTTGCCAACCGATTGATCGAGCACGCAGGCGAGGGGCAAGAACCGAGACTGAGCCATATTGCAACTGACGGCGAGAGCTATGGTCATCACCACCGCCATGGAGATATGGCGCTTGCCTACGCGTTGTCTCACATCGATAGCTCCGATGCAGCGAAGCTGACAAACTACGGCGAATTCCTCGAACTATGCCCGCCAAGTGACGAAGCGGAGATCTTTGACAATACTGCTTGGAGTTGTGCCCATGGATTGGAGCGATGGGCGTCCGACTGTGGCTGCCACTCCGGCGCCCATCCCGATTGGTCTCAACAGTGGCGCAAGCCGCTGCGGGCCGCCCTGGATTGGCTGCGTGATGCGGTAGCAGAAATATTTTCAGATGCTATCGACGAGATATTTTCGGATCCGTGGCAGGCACGGAACGCTTATATACAAGTCGTTCTCGATCGAAATGCAAACAGCATCGCCAAATTCCTGGCAGCATACGCCGTACCGGGGTTTTCCCAAACCGACCAGCAAAAAGCGCTCATGCTATTAGAAATGCAGCGGCACTCCATGTTGATGTACACCAGTTGTGGGTGGTTCTTCGATGATGTGTCCGGCACAGAGGCCGTGCAGGTACTCGCGTACGCTGCGCGGGTCATCGAGCTAGCAGAAGAGATGTCCGAGCGCTCGATCTTTCCCGAATTTTTGACCCGCTTGGCTTTGGGCAAGAGTAACATTCCGGCATATACAAACGGTCGAGAAGTCTTTGAGAAACTCGTCATCCCGATGCGCATCGAACTGAGCGACGTCGTTTCGCACTACGCGGTCCAATCGCTATTTCGACCTGCAATGGAGCATGGACGGGTTTACAGCTACCAGGTAACGGAGAAAGACAGCTGCAGACGTGTTGCCGGACGGGCGAAGCTTTCGATTAGCACGCTTGAAGTTGTGTCAGAAACAACGATGCAGTCAACTCAGCTGAGCTATGCGGCGCTGCATCTCGGGGATCACAACCTAACAGGGGCCGTCCGTCACTTTCGCGGTGACGACGAGTTTCGCCAGATGACAAATGCTGTAACCCAAGCCTTTGACTGCGCAGACTTAGTCGTAACCCAACAAGAGATCGAAAAACATTTTGGCGAGCTGAGCTTTTCACTGCATTCCCTGTTTCGTATGGACCGGGACCACATTACTGAAATGGTGCTAGAGCGCCCCACCGCCCAAGTAGAACAAGCGCTCTCGAGGGTATATCAAGACAACGTTGCATTAATGCGCTTTCTTACCCGGCGCGGGGCAGCGATTCCACCAGCGTTTCTCACCGCGGCAAAATTTGCGATTCATCTTCAAATCCGCCGCGCGCTCGAACAGCCCGACCCGGATCTCAAGTCAATGCGATTAGGATTTGCTGAGGCAGAGACACTGGCTTTGGATTTAGATACGCTCAGCCTCGAATACGCATGGCAGGGAGCGTTGGAGCGGGTAGCCAAGCAACTCGCGGCCAACAAAGACGATGTATCGAGACTTAACAAGCTTACCGACATGGCCAAATTTGCCACCAACTTGGACTTCCCAGTCGATCTGTGGCGTGTGCAAAACGTATGCTACGGACTCATACAATCGACATTGGAAGCGGGGCCGTTGGCCGGGCAACCCGATGCTGCCGCGCGCGATATCTGGATCCGGGCGTTTGTCCGCCTCGCCGATACAGTGTTCATCGACGTACCGACGGCTCTGCGAAGCGTCTGCGATGAGGCTATGTGACAAATACCTCTACGCCGCTGTCCCGCGAATTGCGAGCGCTTTGCCGACTCTACGGTGTCCATACAAGCTACCGTGACGTGACCGGGCACATTCATACTGCGTGTCCAGAGATTGCTATATCGGTGTTGCACACCCTTGGGGCTCCGGTCGCATCGCCCGCTGACATTCACGACGCCCTCACGTTGCGCAGAGAAACCCTAGCAGCACGAGTGATCGACCCTTGTCTTGTGGTGATTGCCCAAGACAACACGATCACTTTGGGCAAAGCAGCCCAAGGAAAGGCCTATTCGCTGCGAATTTTTTCAGAGTCCTCAACCTGTAAAGAGTCCTCAACCTGTGGAGAGTCCTCAACCGATAAAGAATCAGGACAGCTCGTTTGCGAGAAAAATGGGGTCGCAACAGATCACACCGAGAACATTGCGCTGTCGTCACCTTTGCAACCCGGCTACTACCTCGCTGAACTCGAAATAGACAACCAAGTCCATCGCTCCCACATTCTCTGTACTCCGGGGGGATGCTATCAGGGACAAGGGAAATCTGAGTCCTCAACCTGTGAAGAGCTCCAGTGGGGCATATTTTGCCCCTTGTACGCGCTCCACTGCTCGCGCAGCCAACGACTTGGTGGCCCCGACTATACCAGCCTTCAAGAGGTCGCAGAGTGGATGATTGCCCGGGGGGGACGTGTCCTATCGACGCTACCGCTGTATGCCCAATGGACCGGCCCAAATAGCGATCCAAGTCCCTATCGACCCATATCGCGACTCATGTGGAACGAGCAATATCTTGACTTGGAGCAGCTCGCCACCCAACACCCCCAATCTCAGGTACAAGAACTCTTGGATTCGCGTGATTTTATCTCCGAGAGCCAACGGATGAGCGAAGGTACGACGATTGAATACGCACAACTTGCCGCCCACCGTTCAAACGTACTTCGCAAGCTCTCATCTGCTGCTTGGACTGACCCACCAACGAAGCAAAAACTCGAAGCGTTCATCGCCAACAACAAGCGGATTGACGAGTACGCACATTTTCGTGCGAAAGCAGCAGCACATGGGGAGCATTGGCAAACCTGGCCCAAAACCGCTCCCGAGCGGCGAGCCCCCGAGTGGCAGTACCATTGCTATGTCCAATGGCAATGCCGCAAACAGCTCGCTCAATTGCAAGATCGCTGCAAACAGCGGGGAGCCGATTTGTATTTGGATGTACCGGTTGGTGTCCATCCAAACGGCTTCGATGCGTGGCGCTTTCGTCCCGAGCTAACCGGCGAGGCATCCGCGGGCGCGCCGCCAGATGCGTATTTTGTCTCGGGCCAAAATTGGGCCACACCGGTCATTGTGCCTGAACAATCCGCCCGAACTGGCCATGCCTATTTCCGCCAAGTCCTCGGCGAAGCATTTCGCTTTGCCGGCATCGCCCGGATCGACCATGTCATGGCCATGCACCGATTGTTTTGGATCCCCACTGGTGCAGACGCAACGCAAGGGGTCTATGTCCACTATCCAGCAAAACAACTCTATGCGGTCCTGGCCATTGAATCCCACTACAACCAATGTGTCGTCGTCGGTGAAGACTTGGGCACTGTCCCCGATCACATCCGCCAACAGCTTTGCGATCAGGGGGCACGGCGAATGTACATCGGGCAGTATGATCTGGTCTCCCAACCCGATCTTTGCCACCGATCGGCAATGACTGATACCGTTGCGTCGCTCAATACCCATGACATGCCCCTGTTTGCCGGCTTTTTATCCGGTAGCGACATCCGCGAAAACCAGCGTCGCGGGGCACTCACTGAGTCGCAGGCCGAGGCGGCCACCTCCACTCGGATCGCGCACGTACGGGCACTCGCTTCCCGGTTGGGCGATGACAACATTACAAACCTAGACTTGCTTGCCTGGTGTCTGTCGCAAATGGCAGCCGCGGATGCGTGGATGCTATTGGTCAGCCTCGAGGATTTGTGGCTCGAAGAAAGACCACAAAACGTCCCCGGCACCAGTGGACCCTCATGGCAAAATTGGTGCCGGCGGTTTCGCTGGTCCATGGAGCACTGGAAGCACGATCAGCGCGTCAATGCGCTCCTCAGCCAGCTTCATGACGCTCACTCCCATAAGAATAGCTGACTTTTTGCTTGCTTGTCTCACGACAAGTCGGCACGATCTGACGCTTCATGAAAATACGAGCTTTCCGGGTGAAAAATGCATAGCAACGTTGCCTATTTTTGCATGGAGTATGGCCTATCGTCAGACCTTACTTTGTATTCTGGGGGATTGGGAATTTTGGCTGGCGATCACATGAAGGCAGTTGGCGATCTGAAGGCCCCATTAGTAGGCGTCGGCCTACTCTGGGACCAAGGGTACTGCCGGCAACGTGTTCGCCCAGACGGACAGATCGAAAACGAGTACCCCCCGACACCGCGGACTGATCTCGAGCGCGTCGATGTCAAAATCGAGGTATCCGTCGATGGAAAACAGGTTCCCTGTGACGCATATCGCGTCCTGCGCCACACAAAGGCAGAACTCTTCCTACTCGAGCCGGGTAACGCTTCCGATCGGTGGATCACGCGCCGGCTATACGGAGGCACCCAAAAAGACCGGATCGCCCAAGAAATGCTGCTCGGGATCGGGGGCGTACGCCTATTGCGAGCACTTCAGCGCAATATCGATGTCTATCACTTCAATGAGGGGCATGCGGTGTTTGCCGGTCACGAGCTACTGTGCGAACACATGGCCAAAGGCTCATCCTTTCAGGAGGCGCAGGTAGCGGTCAGGCAGCAAGTCGTATTCACAACTCATACACCCGTTCCTGCGGGCAACGAAACCCATCTCCATGATGACATCGTCCAAATGGGGGCGAATCTTGAGCTGACCAGAACCCAACTGCATCACATCGGTGGTACCCCATTTTCGATGACTGTCGCTGGACTACGCTTGGCCCGGATCGCCAACGGCGTCGCCAAACTCCATGCCAGCACCGCGAGAAAAATGTGGAAAGATGTCAGCGACGCCGCACCCATTATTGCGATCACCAACGGTGTACACCGCAATACCTGGCAGGATGCTCGGATCCGTGCGGCTTTCGAATCTAAGACAAGCGATACGCATACAGCGGAGACACTGTGGTCGGTCCACCAGCAACTCAAAACCGAGCTCGTCCGCAATATCGCCGACCGCGTCGGCCCGCAGCTATCCGTCGACAAGCCACTAATCGGATTTGCCCGCCGTGCCGCGACCTACAAACGAAGCAACCTAATCCTATCTGACACTGCCGATTTGGAGGCGTTGTTTCGCGATCACTCGGTGCAACTCGTCTTCTCCGGCAAAGCGCATCCCCAGGATGCGGCAGGACGTGAAACCGTCAAGGTACTCATCGACGCAGCAAAAAAATGGCCCAATCAAGTGGTGTTCGTTCCCGACTACGACATGGAATGGGGCGCATTGCTCACACGCGGCTGTGATATTTGGCTCAACAACCCAATCCGCCCCAAAGAAGCGTGCGGCACTTCTGGCATGAAGGCCGCGATGAACGGCGTACTAAACCTAAGCATTGCAGACGGTTGGTGGCCCGAAGGTGGCAAAGACGGCCAAAATGGATGGATTATAGAGCCCCCAGCGACCAAACCCGTGTCGCTAGATGAATATGATCGCAGCCAAATCGTTCGCAGACTGTCCGGCGAAATTCTTCCCTGTTACCATAGCGATCGGGCTCGTTGGATTCAGATGATGATTGCCAGTATTCAGATGTCCGAGGAAGCATTTTCGGCGCAACGAATGGTGCGAGAATATTACCAGCGTGCTTACCAGGCCTGACTGAATGTTAGCTTGACACGTCCAAACAACATTGCGTTCGCTGCGCCAGCGAGGCTATAGTGACTGCCATGCGGCGAACCGTAGCAATGGTCATGGCAGGTGGAAAGGGTTCGCGGCTAGGACCGCTAACCTGTCACCGGTCAAAACCGGCAGTCCCAATTGGTGGGAGATATCGGATCATTGATTTTGTACTGTCCAATTTTATTAACTCGGACTATAGGCGGATCTATGTACTGACCCAGTACATGGCAAGCAGTCTGATTAAGCATCTCAGTCGCAACTGGCCACTCGCGGGCTTCGGAGAATTTATCGAGGTTGTCCCCGCCCAGATGCGCCTGGGCGATTTTTGGTATCGCGGCACAGCAGATGCCGTGTTTCAAAACCTGAACCTACTCCGCGAAGCCCGTGCCGATGACGTCGCAGTATTTGGTGGTGACCACGTCTACAAATTTGCAATCGACCAGATGGAAGACTATCACCACGAAAAAGAAGCAGATCTGACCGTTGCGGCGTTTCCGGTGCCGTGCAGCGAGGGCAACCAATTTGGTATCATTCATGTAGACGAGGACTGGCGAATCACCGGCTTTTTGGAAAAGCCAGCAGACCCACCCCCAATCCCGGGCCGACCGGGTTGGTGTCTCGCCAGCATGGGAAACTACTTTTTCGATTTGGCCAAGCTCGAGTCCACCTTATACATCGATAGCCAAACCAGCAGCTCCAGCCATGACTTTGGGCGCGACATCATTCCCAGGCTTGTCGCTGAGCGCGCGCGGGTATTTGCCTACGACTTCAATCGCAACGAAATACCAGGGGAACCACCAGGTGCCGAACCATACTGGCGCGATGTTGGAACCGTCGATAGCTACTTTTCTGCCAACATGGATTTGCGCAGTCGATTGCCAGCGCTCAACGCATACAATCGACTGTGGCGCATCCGAACAGCGCAACGACACTATCCACCAGCCCGATTTGTCCGGCCCAATGCCGACGCCAGAGATGTCGAGATACGCGATAGCATGGTATGTGAGGGGTCAATCGTCTCTAGTGCCGTTCTTCGGGAAAGTCTGCTCGGTTACGACTGTTTTGTTCATCCAAACGCAAAGATCGATAGATCCATTGTCATGTCGGGGTGCGAAATTGGCGCGAACAGCGAACTCAAAAACGTCCTCTTAGACAAAAACTGCACCATTGAACCAGGGACAACGGTTGGTATTAACGCCAAAGAGGACGCCGAGCGGTTTCCGTTTATGACCGGCACAGGCACAATTGTCATTCCCAAAGGAACCATTGTTCCCGCCCGTGGCCCGATTCAAATCGCCTACGATATGGAGGCATTGATGCTCAATGACCCCGATTTGAAAGGGCTACTGCAGAAATTTGCCGGGCGATACACAGTGTCAGAGATCGATCGCAATAGTGCCGCCTCCGCCGGTCCCCAACCGCTGCGCCATGGACCCCACATGACCGCGCAATCTTAGATCCTCATGTAGCCAATGAAAATCGTTCAAATTGCCAGCGAGGTTGCTCCCTGGTCTCAAACAGGCGGCCTAGCTGATGTCACCGCTGCACTATCAAAATCGCTGACCCACCTCGCGCCAGACAATCAGGTTGTCGTCTTCTCGCCTTTTTATTCCTGTGTTCGGCAACGAGCAACTGCGGAAAAACTCGCACTGGACACCACGATCGCTAATCTGGAAGTCCGGGTCGGATCGTCCACACATCGTGTCAACATCATCCGGGCGCACACAGCCTCGCGCCTACAACACTGCTTTGTCGACTGTCCTTCCCTATTCGATCGACCCGGGCTGTACGCGCCACCAGATCAGGGCAGCTATGACGACAATGACATTCGCTTCGCGCTCCTGTGCAAGGCTGCAATCGATGCTGGGGCCAAAATCCTACAAGCACAACCGGATGTGATTCATTGCCATGACTGGCAAGCGGCACTTGCTCTGATGTACGCAAGGGCCTCCAATACGGAAATCCCGGTCAGCGTGTTTACGATCCACAACTTGGCCTATCAAGGCGTGTTCGAAGCAAACGCCGATCGCTTGGGCCTCGATCCCTCCATGCTGGGTTTTGACGGCATTGAGTTTCACGGTCGCTCGAACCTGCTCAAAGGCGGGATCATGTTCGCTGATCACGTCACCACCGTAAGCCCCAGATACGCAAAAGAGATCCTAACCCCCGAGTTTGGCTGCGGCTTAGACGGGCTATTAAATGCCCACAAGGACAAACTCACCGGCATCGCCAATGGCATTGATCTCGACTCTTGGGATCCAGCCCAAGACCCCCACCTTCCTCATCCATACAGCCATCAATCCCTCGATGGTCGGTCCAAAAATCGCCTAGCGTTACTGCAGGAGCTCAGCCTCCCCACGGACGAAGGCGAAATGCTCATCGGCATCGTGTCGCGGCTGGACGCGCAAAAAGGCCTAGACCTCGTCGCCGAAGCCGCCCACCAGTTTCAATCGCGCCGCTGGCGGCTTGCTGTATTGGGCTGTGGAGATCCAAATCTAGCCAGATTGTTTCACGGGTTGGCATCAAAATACGAGAACATTGCCCTACACGACGGCTTTGACATTGGACTTGCCCGCCGGATGTACGCCGGCGCCGACGTAATGCTAATCCCAAGCCGGTTTGAACCGTGCGGCCTCACACAATTGTACGCAATGCGCTACGGTTCTGTCCCCATTGTCAACCCAGTTGGTGGATTGCGCGACACCGTAATCGACCCCCGACATTGCCAAGATCACCAAGGTCAACAACAGACTGGGTTCCACCTACGGCAGCTCAGCACGGACAGTCTATTAGACAGCCTCACTCGCGTCGCTCAAGATTTTGCAAATCGCCAAGCATGGAGACAAATCGTGCTCGCTGGAATGACCCGCGACTCGTCTTGGCAAGCATCGGCCCAAGCTTATATGACACTGTATCAGAAAGCGAAACGAGAGCAATGAGCTCCGGCAAATACAGACGCTTTATGAAGCACGAACTGATGATAGCAACTGAATTGTTGGCTGACCAAATCCGGTTTCATTCCACGATAGGTTCATCTGGTCCAAACAATTTATCCTCCTCTTCTGGTTCTTGAGATGCTAATGAACCACTTCGCCGCGACCTACCTTGCCAAAGGAAAAGCTGGGGACATTTCGGGCATTACATGAACACCCCTATACGTTTCACATCAAATGCGCACAGGACTTATGGTGTTTGAGCAATTTGATATGTGCCCTGGTTTGGTAGATTTTCCCGCGTGGATTTGAGACTAAGGCTACATTCTTAAAATCAGTATGGAGCGCGGTATCCCTTGTACATAAAACTCTCGCTCCAGAGACTCTGGCCAATGCTATCACGTGGAGGTCGTTCGATTGGTGCTGTATTCCTTTCAACGCATTTTTCTCAGCTTCCACATCTGCGTTTCCAATCTCGCGTACGCGGCCTTGGCGCACCAGTTCCACCAAATATCTCTTCGTTTCCCGTCTTTTGACAAGTTCCCGTTTAAGTTTTCCACCCAAGACGATCCTCCCATCCCTCTTCAACCACTTAAAAACTGGGGCATACTCTTGTTTGCAGGAGTTTCATGAAGTCGGAGTTGCCTCTCGGTGCGCGTCATCTCACCTTAGCCTTTGCGTTCGCACGACCACTCTCGGTTATCAAGACCTGATTGTACATTGCTTGACTCTTGACTCTGACCTTTGACCTTTGACCATATACCTGCACAGCCATTCTGGCTGTTTCCTTTGGGAATCGGCGTGAGCCGTTTGGTTCGCTGGCTCGAGGGTCGATGATCACCGACCTAATTACCTTGTTTACATCCTGGATTCCGGCCAGCACACGGCGGGATGTCCTTCCACCTGGGAACACGTTCCTGTGCGATGAGCATCTAGAACGTATCCCCAATCAAGTCGGTTCTCCACTAACATGAGTGCCCGTGGGATCATAACCGTTCGCGCTCCAGCGCCCATCAGGATCCAGCGCCAACCTGTCTTTGTCGTCGAGCAAACCGAGATCTCTGAGCTTCTCTTTGTCTCGCACTGTCGACCGGACACGTCGCAATATCTCGGTGCCTACCTTTTGTAGCAGCTGTTTCTCACTAGCACTTAACGCTCCTTTTGCGGTCCATTGATCGAGAATCTCTTGGGTCAGTTGAAATTTCTGATAGCCCATCACCCGCTGCGCAGTTTTCTCCACGGCCTCAGAGTAGAGAGGATGACTGCCCAAATGGGCCGGTTTGCTGTTGCCAGGGATTACTGTCTCGGGGAGTAGGATTCCGTTTTCGGCCGCATCAATGTGCCATGCACAGTGTTTTGAAAGCAATTGAAATACCGTGAGTTTGCGCCAACATTCGTCGGGAATGATGTGATGGGCCTGATGCGGCATAGTGGGATCTGCGGCACCAAAGTCCGAGAGAAGCCACATTTTTGCCTCTTTCTCGCGCCCTGTTGCAGCAGCGATCTCAGCTGGAAGGGCTTCCGCCTGTTTTCTCATCGAAGTCCCCAACCTCGCCCCGCACGCGATACGAGGGGAGTCCTGACTACGAAGTTGAACGCGGTGGTTGTCATCTATCGTAAGCGCTGGCATCCCTTGGGCATCTTTACGTCGCCGAATCCGCGGTTGGGCAATGTAGGACACATCGTATCCTGGCCCACCAGCGACAACGCGAAGCTTTGTCGCAATTGCCTCGACATTCTCTCGCGTGACCTTCGCCCCGATCAGTCCCCTAACAAGCCGCCACGTTTTGTAATTCACCCCCTCTGGCTTGTGGGTCAAATGTCCAAGGCTGAGTTCGTCCGATCGTGCAGGTCCCTGGCCAAAGGGCCTATGGATTTGGCCTCCCTTGTTGACGAAGTACAAACGACGAATGGATGTCAAGGTGCGTCCCGTCAAAGGACCCGATACCGGCAGTGGCATCCCATCTTTCGATCGCTTCGCAAACCAAGTGCCGTCAGCATCTACGAAGGGCTGCCGGCGTGCGAGCTTGGCGTGCAGTTGGTGCAGATTGTTCTCGTCATAGCGTTTTCGTGCAGCGTCCCCCAAGCGCGGCAAGCCAAACTCAGAGTGCATATCGGCGGCACCTTCTTGGTGAAGCTGCCCATAGGTTTTGTCGGGGGTTGCCTTGATCTCAGAAAGCGCCTGGAAATATTGATCGCGTGCCCGCGCCTTTGCCCTGTCGTACTGGCCAAACCTGGGTCGACCAACCGCGCTTTGTAGCTCTCTGCCAAGAATTCGGTAGTACACGCCTAAGCTCTCGCGACCGTAGGTCTCGAGAATGACCTTCCTTGAAAGCGTCTTATCGTTTCGAGCAAGCGCGTTTAGCGTCTTGTATTCGGTAAGCGTAGAGCTCACTTCCCGGTCGAGATAAGAAAACTTTGGAGAATGTTTGGCGCGCGTATAATCATTGAACTCGTGAACCAAGCGCAGAGCAAGCGCAGTCGGATTGTCTAAATCTCGCGCATTGCGACCGATTTGAATCACCCAACCCATGCCGCGTGGGGAAGTCCTAAATTCGGTGCCGGGAATCATCTCGATATGAATGTCTCCTGCATGCTTAATGACCTGTTGGGCACCAGAATCTTGCTTGATCGTATTGAGAGCTTTGAACGCATTCGAAAAGGCAATGACTTCGTGGTCAGTGAAGAAATTGCTCTTGGGAAGGCCTACCTTCGCCTGGGCTTGACCTTCCGGGACCACGGGAGCGTGCCTGGGAAGCCACGGCGGACAAGCGAGGCTCAAGCCGTCCAACGTGTCTTTGACGCAGCGGAACCCACCAACCACCCGCTTGCTTTCGACGAGATAGAGAGTCCGACCATTTTCTCGCACAAAAAAGTGGGTCGATCCGTCTGCGGCCTTCATCGGTTTTGCTTTGCGGCCGTAGTGTTTCTGTATCGCTGCCGCTTTTCCTTTATCAAAGACAGCCATCGCGCGATCGCCGGTGCGCACCGTGCGCAGCCCCACGCCGATGGTAAACGCGAGTTGGTTCGCTTCAGCCTCCACTTGCTCCGCGTACTTCGTAGCCAACAGGTTCTCAGGATCTATGGGGCCTCCCTTACCGTGCATTTTTTTGAGATCGCCCAGGAGCCTCCTGGCCTGTTCGCGAAACAAACGAAGCTCGATTGCAAGTCTCTCCTGGCGACCATCGTTGCCTCGCTTGGACCCACCATCTGTCTTCGCTTTTGCTGCTTGCAGCCGGATCCGCGCCTCAAGCGCCGCTTTTTGGCGCTCGAGAGAGCAAAAGCGCCCCCCTAAGGCCTCGTGATACTTTGTACCGATCGCGCGGTCTGTGAGATGCCCCGTTACCTTGCCGACAAATAGCGAAAACAAACTTTGCTTTGCGAGTTCCCCGAGTCCCCTCGCGCTGAGGTCTTTGCCGCGAAGAGCAGTGTCGAGAGCTCCGATGGCCATGGTCGCAACGAAGGACACGACAAGCTCTGGAGCTTTTTGCAAACAGGGAATCAGCTTCGTGCCAGCCACGGTGCCCGTGATCACACCGCCTGTGATCATGTTTTTCACCAACACCGAAGAGAACGACTGGTTTGCCCCTGTCGCCTGGTCCAACGTATAGTCTACCGACGACTGGACCGCAGCACCAACCGCGACCGCGGCGATGCCCATTTTTACTTTGCTTACATTCGCGAGCACACCCAGAGTCCGAAGCGGCCCAAGAAACGCCTGGACGGCCATCCCTCCGTAGTACATCTTTGCTAAATCGATGGTCTGTTTTTGGATATCTTTGAGCTCCACATAGCGGGCAACGCGGGCGATTTCTTGCGCGGCACCTTCGGGCCATCTCGGAAGGACTACCTTGCCGCCTGCTTCAAGGGTTTTGAGGTTATTCATCAGCGACTCTTTTAGTTGGATAAACTTCGTGTTGGGCTCCGTGATGCTCGGTGCCATAAATCGCATCCCCTGTTCTCGAAGCCGACCTAGGAGGGTTTGATTCATTGCAAACTGTCTTTGAACAGCGGCCAATCTCGTGAGCAGGTGGTGACGAGTCCGGACTCGTGTCATCGCGTCCAGGACAATCTGCTCAAGTTCCTCTGTGCTGGGATGTTCGGGTTTGGACTCGGATTTTGTTCCGTGCTCGGCTGGCATCCCATCGCTTGCAGTGCGCTCTCTGAGCTCGGCAACCTGTCCCGCGAGAAACTGCAAGTCCTCGTGTTGGTTGCTTGCACCGGCATATAGTTCGCTCTCTTTCTTGGTCCTTCTCGATGAACCGCCTTTCGCCTTTTTGGCTGCCCCCGGAGCCGCATTGCCAAAATTCGCCGTTGCAAACCCATCGTACCTCCGGCGGGCCTGACGATGAGCGACGGCCATTGTATCTACCCGAAGCAACGCGAGCCTATGAACAAGATCAACCACAACCTTCTGGCTCTTGGCTACGCCAGCGGGCGTCGCTTCTTTGAGTCCCTGTTGTGTGGCGCGACGCGCCGCTTTGCGCAGCAAATATGCTTGTTTTCGCGCCTTTTTGTACTCGGGACTGACACGTCTCGATGCTCGTTTGCGTGCACCACGACGCGGGTTTTGGTTCTTATTCGCGCTGAGGGCTTCATATTTGGGCGCAAACAAAAAATGGTTTTGGGTACCCAGTAACTTCGTCAACAGCGAAGCAAACCCAAGACCGTCGTTTAACAACGCACTCTGGGCTGTACGAAGTGCCTCCTCGGCTTTGAGCTCATCAGGGGACAATGTCGGCAAATTTGCCCGGGCGGTCTCCAATGCTTGGCGCAGTGTCGCCAGCTGCGAAACCGGCAGCAGCTGGTCCCCTGCAGCCAAAGACAACCGAAACAACATAAGATCAAACTTCTCGTCCGCAGAACCATACAAACCAATATGATCGCGTAAAGATCGGACCGGTGTTTGGATCTCACCACACAGTTCCTGGGCACGCTTGACCATTCCCTTGTGCTGGCTGGGCCATGTTGCCGCACCGAGAACCTTGCAAAGCGGCTCCCGGGCTTTGGCGAACATCTTTGCCACCTGGGGAGATTTAGATTTCGCCAATGCGTCAACAAAGGGAGCCAGTTCGCGATCACACGCCTCAACTTCCAATAGCACTTCTGCAAGCGCCTGCTGATAACTCGCCAATGGAGCCAAATATCGATTTGCCGATGCCGCCAAAGCGCCGGTATTTTTGTCCGCAAACTGTTTCGCACCGACGGTCGCCTCGCTAAGCAACCCCCGCACCACCGAAAACATTGTGCTCCCGGAGGACACGACGATTTCACGAAATGGATCGACATCTACGTGCATGTCATCGGCCGCAGGCAACCGCTTGAGGCCTACCACGCGCACCAGTGGACCCATGATACTCTTTGCCTGCTGTTCCTTCAGCGTCTCCCGCTTCTGTTTCGCGAGGCGAAACAGCTCGGCAATGCGCCGCAATTCGGGGGAAACGATTGCGATAAACCGCTCGACACCGCGTTCAAGATCGGTGCCTTGATAGCGGGCTACTTCCCCGCGAAATGCTGCCGCCAATGTTCCAACAGAGCTAGCACCGGTTGCGTGAGCCAGGACAAAAGCTTCTAGCTTGCCGCCCAGGGAGGCACGGACAAAGGGGGCACGCTCGATCGACTCTTGCTCTAAGGCCCGCCGCCGCTCTCGCTCAGATTGTTGCCCTTGAGAAACACCGCCCAATGAATCTTGTCCCGGCGGTACGTGCTGCTGACTGGTTTGGGATTTCGCAGATTGTGATTCGGGTTGCTGCGATTTTCCCTGTTGCAATGCCTTCGCGGTATCCTGCTGTTTCAAGGCACGATCTGTTGCCGCGATCTCCTGCTCCATCGCCGGTGGCAGTCCACCTCCGAGACTCGTCCCCAGTGCGCGATGGTGCTTGACGATCGTCCCATATACAATACGACTGGTTCCACCCAGCTTCGCAAGCGTGTCACCTGCGCGGCAAACCAAATCGGCACGCACTTTGGCCTTTTCTCGATCGGTGCGCGCGGCCTTTTGTCGCGCCAGCACCCAATTCCGAAACGCACCACTGACATGCAAATTCCTAAAAAAATTGTAGACTGGCAGCGAAGCGGTATTGCTCCATTTGCTCAGCACAGCGCGATATAGAGCGCTCAGATTGTCCAGACTTTGCTCTGTTATCGGACTTGGCAAAATGTGATCTACAAGACTTGTGGATGCTTCCACTGGGTGACGCCCACGTGGATCGTGCTCGACGAGACGCGCCCGATCAACACTCAGACCGTGAAGCACGCGATCGAGAGCCGGGGCATCCGAAACCGCCATATTGGCAGCAAAATCGAGAAAAATCTGCGCTCGATCTTGTTGAACCTTTTGGTCATCTGGTTGCGCTGTTGCGCTTTGACCGTCGGCATTGATTCCCGTCACTGCAATGCCCCGTTCTTGTAGGTCTGTTTTCGGCAATGTCACCAAATGGCCGAGTTGGGCATAAGCGGCATGAAGAGCGTGCAATTGGCGACGAAGAGACAAACTCCTGTTTTGCACTTGCTGCAAAACGAGACTCGTTACATCGTCAAAGTACGCTGCCAAAAAGTCGTTTTTCTTTTTTGGTAGCGTAGATGCCAAAAGCTTGATGTCACGAACGCGACGCAAGAACAATTCGTCCCAGGATTTGGGTTGCGGATCATCGCTATTGAGCGGCCACTTCTCACTTTCAATCGCTTTCCGAACCATCGCAAATGCCGGATCTTGACGTGCTACCTCGGACGATATCCCGACCGCAATGCCACCAGCGTGTCTGGGGCGAGAACCACTGGCAATGTTCGCCCCCCCCCTTCGCGCCAGTGTTGGCATCGCGGCATCTGGACGAATCGCAACACCGGCATTTGTGTCCGCGCTACTTTTAGACGCAAACGCCGCATCGCGACCGCTCTCGTCGCTTAAGATCGCAAGCCCGCAATCCGCATCGCCCCCCCTTGTTACAACACGCCGCTGCAGTACCGATCCGGATTGCCCTTCTGCCCCCGACGTCGGCAGCGGCGTGTGCCCCGGCGCAACGCCGCGGCCACCCGCATCAATCCGATTCAGCGTCTCGACCACCCGGTCCTCTGCGCCATAGGCCTCTTGCTCGTTCTGATCTGTTGGCGATGTGATGCCGCCATTTACTGGCAGATCTCCACGTTGATGCTGAATCACGTGCGTGAGTTCGTGAGCGAGAAGTCGATCGCCCACAGGGGTCCCCGGAGCAAACGCACCAGAAGAAAAATAGATGTGCATACCAAAAGCAAATGCTTGGGCGTCAAGTTGACTCGCAAGTCGCTCCGACTCACCATCGGTATGTATCTGTACGTGCGATAGGTCCTGGCCAAACGCTTGCTCGAACCGTTTCTGATGCTGTTCCGGAAGCGGGCGTCCAGACTGTCCCGATACCTTGCGAATTACCTTATCGGATCGGTTTCGTCCGCGGCGACGCGGCGCTATCGTCTCCTGGTTATCGTCCCTTGCGACCCCCCATTGCGTCCAATCTGGTCCCGATACCGCCTGCTTCACGCCCCCAGTCTTCGGTTTTGCAACACGACCGTAGCGCTTTTCCACCGCCGTACGCCGCCCTGCGGCAACCGAACGTCGGCGCGCAACTTTTGCCCCATCCCGATCGCCTTGTGCTTGCTTTGTATCCTTCACCCCTCCCCCTCATTTGCACACGCAGCGCCCCCAATCCGGCCCGCAGATAGCTGCCTTGCGTAGGGCCGATGTTTGAAATGCTCCCATTCGTGCTGAATCTGCCCCAGCCCTACCTGCGAGCAACCCAAACCAATGGATTCGCATCCTAATACCGGCGGTTCGTGTATCTATGCCCCGTGAGTCCCCCTAATACGCACATCGGGACAAAAAATTCCCACCACACCCGCCAATATTGTCCAACCCCCCCGATGGCAACCCATTTGCAAATGTGAAGCCATCGCCTCGCATTGTTCGCCCCCGTGCCCCAGTTACGCTAGCCTGCGACAATGAGCGCAACAGTCAAACCGATCCCATGGGTCGCGCGAATTCTGACTGCGGATCGACGCGATTGGCTAACGCGACCGAGGAACCACCTGCTGCTGACACTGCTGTCGGTGCTATTGTGCTCGGCCTCACTCAATCTTGGGCTCCAACTCGACGATCATTCCCATCGCTTGGTCGCACACGCAAACGATACTGCGCGCTCTGTTGTCACAACCCCCCCGCACCGTTTCGATCTGTTCAATTTTTTTAGTGGAGATGCCCTAACCCTGCAGGAATTCCATGAAGTTGGAGTAGCCCCTTGGTACGCGTCATCCCACCTTCGCCTTGCGTTCGCACGACCACTCAGCTCGGCCACCCACGTACTTGACTATACATTGCTTGATTCTTGGCCTTGGGCCATGCACTTGCAAAGCCTTTGTTGGTTGTTTCTTTTGGGGCTTGCCGTAAGCCGTTTGGTCCGGCGGCTCGAGGGTGGCTGGATCGCTGGTCTGATTATCTTGTTCTACGTGCTGGATTCCGGTCACGGTACACCGGCGGGATGGCTCGCCAATCGCAATCAATTGATCGCTGGTGTATTTGGTGCCCTAGCTCTCGATGCCCACATTCGCTGGAGACAGCGAGAGTTGCGTACCCCAATGCTTGCGCTCGCACTCGCATTGTTATCCTTGCTCGCTGGCGAATCGATGATTGCTTGGGCCGCGTTCCACCTCGCTTTCGCGGTGACGCTGGATCCTGTTGGCAAACGACAGGGACTGATCGCCCTGGCCCCGCTCGCATCGTTAATCATCTTGTGGCGAATCGTGTATCGCTGGCTCGGCTATGGCGCAAGCGGTAGTGGATTTTATATTGATCCGCTTGGCGATCCGCTGCAATTCATCCGAGTTGCCCCCGAGCGTTTGCTGCAACTTCTCGCCGACCAGCTCGGTGGTGCCCCAGCCGGGATCGGTATGCTCGGTGGACGTGACTTCGAGTTGGCGTTCATTGCGATAGCGGGCGTGGTCGTTGCTATCTCGATCGCTGCCATTGCGCCACTGTGGCGAAGCGATCGCGTATTGCGCTTTTGGGCGATCGGCGCCCTGCTTGCGGTGATCCCGATGTGCGCCACCGTGCCCAATGGGCGTTTGATGGTCGTCGCGGGCCTTGGCGTTTGCGGCGTGGTCGCGCGTTACATTGCCAACCTCATCGAACACCATCACATTCACCAAGCCAAGGGATTGCTCGCGGCCTTTTGGTTGATCGCCCTCGGTGTACTATCGCCACTGCAATTGCCATTCGAAGCCAGGATCATGGGAGTGTTTGGGCAACCACAAAAGCACGCCGTCCAAAGCGTCCCACCGAGCGCCGCCGGGCGCACACTCGTTGTCGTCTCGGTCCCAGATTTAATATTCATGTGCAATCAATTGCCCATCGTATTGCTCACTGAGAATCGCCCAACTCCAAAACGAATCCGTTGCTTGGCAGGAGTCGACGGTGACATCGTCGTTAAACGCGAAGACGAACATACGCTACTTCTTCACACACCGCAGGGCTTGCTGTCGGGGTTTTTAGCGCCCTTGTTTCGCTCACCTACAAATCCCCTGGACAAAACCTGGAGCCTAAAACTCTCTGATGTTTTTATGGAGATCGCGGAGTTCGATCAGGATAGCAAACCAGTGGCACTGCGGGTTCGGTTTCACACCCCGCTCTCGGATCCATCGCGAACGTTCGTGGCATGGTCCCCTTCGGTATATGCATTTGTCCCCTTTGATCCACCCGCTATTGGTCAGGCGACAATGATCCGCGGTCAGCGATTCGTCGACTTGTTGATGGGTAAGTAGCCGGCCGACCTAACATCGGTCTATGGCACGAACTCGTACGCACCTACGTCTGGTGTTTGAAGATCCCGAGGATTTCGGTCCATATCAATATCTGCTTCTTCCGCTTCGAGTGGCACACCGGGAGAATCGACCGTCAAACGAAAGTCGGCGGCTGATGGATCGACAAAGACATCTAGCTCCACTGACTCTATATTTCCCTGCTCCTCGGCAGTACCGCCCTGTCGAACTCTAAATGAGTGACTCGCGAGATTGTTTTTCACCAAGATATCGGTCTCCGGATATCGCCATTCGATCGACGCTGCCGGTTGTTCCAATGATACCAGTGTATTGTGTACAACGCGGGTGCCGCACGCAGACCAAAGTGCAATATTCGCGTCTATTCGGGGCAACACGGTTGTCGAAAGTACTGTGTTGTTGCGGACGATCCCGTTGACAAACTCCCAATAACCTGACTTGCCGCACGGCTGGTCATTGTGCACTCGACCATTGGTAACATCGTCGCCGAGCATAATCCCGATCTCACAATCTCGAAACGAATTGTTTTCAATGATCGTATCGCGACTGCCTCGATCGATCTGTAATCCTCGCCCTTGGATATCAGGAGAATGAAATCCCTCAAAGGTATTGGCGTAGATTTGCCACCCTTGGATTCCCGCCCCGCGAATCCCAGCAAAGCGACCTGGTTGGAGCTGCTGCCGACCGGCATCCGTCAACCGAAACGAAGAACAAGCGACTGTGCCATAGTCCGGGTAGCGATCCGTCCCCGCGTCACCGATGAATACCCCGTGGTTGGTCGAATCCGCAATATCGACACGGTACACGAATGTTCGTAGCGGTGGCGGGCTAATGGCGTTAAGCGGAACGATACGAAGTCCAAGGTTTTCAATGCTGATCTCAGCAATCGTAACGTCCGAAGCGTAAACCTTGACGAAACTGGCTGTTGGTTCCGAAGTGGTAAGAACCACACTGCTTGGGTCTCCATCCTGAGACCTGAGTGTGATCCCCGGTGCGGTAACAGTAAGTTCAGACAGGTCAGATAAATCATAGCTACCACTCTCGAGCAAAATAGTGGTGCCCCTGGGTGCATCTGCCAGCAAACTCACCAGGGTAGACACGTCGTTGGGTCCAACGACAACCGTGCCCCCTTTTGCGGTAGGCATCGGCGCACATTCTGCAGTCGCAGCAACCGCCCCAGTCGAATCGAATCCGACTCGACCACATCCTAACAATAAGAAAAGGGGCCACAAGCATGTCGAAATAGGGATAAAGCGGGTAATCATATACAAGTCTTGCATGCAGGTTGTAAGGTGACAAAGGCAAATACACTACCTGCATTGTCGCTACGCACACTCTCTTACAGCTCCGTACCTTCGCTGGTGTCACCCGACACCAGCATTCGTACCATTCGTGTTTGTGATCTGCGGCGGTTAAAACATGTGGGAACAAAAGACATAAGCTACCTGGGACTCAACGAACCAGAAAAAAAAACTTCATGGAACGGCCGGTTGCTCATCACATTCTACTTCGGCCAAGCCAAAGCGAAACGCGTTTATCCTAGAGCATTACGCGGGTCATTTGATCTGCGCAAGGTTCGTTGAGCATGACGTTCCGATGAGCGCGTTTGCCATGTGTCAACGCGTTTCAGTTGTGTTTCTCTCTTTTTTGAGCTGTTTTGGGAGTTTCGAATTCCCGCAACCCCACTAAATGAAAGCTATGGAAAAGCCGGCTACAAGACCGAACAGTGTGAAACTGTTTTGTGGTGATGGAATCGTCCAACTCGAAGCACAGGAAGACTGCGACGATGGCGGGCGGAAAGATGGCGATGGTTGCTCGCTCGATTGCGTGGTTGAGAATATATTGATGGGCACATCAATACACCCGTACGAGGGCCAAAGATAGAACTGCATCGATAGAGATGCGCTAATAGGGTGACTTCGCTTTGATATCGGCATGTTGCGAGGAAGATCCTATTCCCAGGTTACATCTGCGCTGGTGGTGGTCCTTATTAACAAGACCCTCCGATCCTGGATGGTCGCATCGCTGCGTTTGAGGTCTCGGATTTAGAGGCACGGTCAGGAATTTATGAAATGAGAACGAATAACAGAACAGAGTACGTGCGACGTTACAGTCCCATTTGGTGGGCCTTGCTTATGCTTCCCGTATTGTCGGCATGCCCGGATGAAGAGGGTGAGGCTCCGATTATCGTGGAGCTTAAGGCCAATCCACAGGTGGTGGTGGAAAATACGGCAACGTGGATTACGTGGACCTGGAGTTATTCCAACGCACCGAAACAAACTCCTCAATGCACCATCGACAACGGTGTAGGGGCGGTCGTCAGCGGAGACCAAGCAAGGTCCTTTACGCTAGCGAAGGACACAACGTTTACTTTGACCTGTAAGAATGATGTTGGCAGCAATCAAGCACAAACGACGATTTCTACGATCCCTGCTTCGGCCGTTCCAAACATAAGAACCTTTTCCGCCTTGCCTTCTACGGTGACGAAAGATGAAAAAACGACGATTATGTGGGATTGGAGTTTCGCCAATGCACAAGCACCTGTTCCCGAGTGCAGCGTTGACAATGGGATTGGGCCCGTTTCGCCGGGAAGGAAAACCGATATTATGGTTAGTAAGGACACGGTTTTTACACTGACTTGTCGAACAAGTGTGGGAACGCATACCGCAAAGACGACCGTAATCGTGGTTTCTACCGCCGTAGCCCCCGTGATGAAGTCTCTCAAAGCGACACCATCTGTGGTTTCTAAAAATGAACCCACGAAGATCAAGTGGGAGTGGAGTTACACAAACGAGCCAACACCGCTTCCTACCTGCGTCATAGACAATGAGGTTGGCACGGTGTCCAGTGGTGGGAGCACAGAGGTTACCCTGAGTGATGATGCCGAATTTACGGTTACTTGTACTAACGGTGCTGGGGCCCATAGTGCAAAGACGGCAATCACCACAGTGGATGACCCAGTGGCTCCGATTATCGAATCCCTTCGTGCATCCCCATCTTCGGTGACAGAAAACGAAACCAGAGCAATCACATGGACGTGGACTTTTACCAACAGTCCCACCCCCACGCCTAGCTGCAGCATTGACAATGGGACTGGGACGCTCACGAGCGGTGGTGTTCGCAACGTCACCCTGAGTGCCGACACCCCCTTTACGCTTACTTGCAGCAATGATGCTGGGACTGATACTGCAGAAACGACTGTTCAGACGGTATCTTCTGCGGTCGCTCCGGAGATGGTGTCCTTTGGTGTGTCTTCTTCTACTGTCACGCTCAATGAGGCGACCCCCATTGTGTGGACATGGAAGTTTGCCAATAGTCCATCGCCTGCGCCGACGTGCCAAATTGATAACGGGGTTGGGTCGGTAAAGAGTGGTGACGAGCGTAGCATTTCGTTGGTCAAAGACACTACTTTCACCCTGACCTGCACCAACGCCGGGGGCAGTGTGACAGCCAAAAGAACGATTACAGCCGTTCCAAAACCGGTGGCTCCCGTAATCGTATCACTGGATGCATCCCCCAATTCCGTCACCGAGGGCGAATCGACCACCATCACCTGGACGTGGCGCTATGAGAATAGTCCTACGCCAACTCCGACGTGTGTCATCGACCGAGGGGTCGGTACGATTGCGAGCGGGGGCAAGAGCAGTGTGTCTCTGAGCAAGGACACGCCTTTCATGCTTACGTGCGAGAACGAGGCGGGCAAGCACAGTGTACAAGCTACGATCGATACGGTTCCTGCAGCTGTGGCTCCCATTATCAAGTCATTCAATGCTGGACCTGCCTCAGTGACAGTCAATCAACCGACGGCCATTGTATGGACCTGGAGCTATTCGAATCACCCAACTCCAAGACCGGCTTGCAGGATCGATCGAGGCATTGGCAGCATTGTGAGTGGTGGAACCAGCAACGTGTCGCTCACAGACGATGCGGAGTATACGCTAATCTGTAGCAATAGTGGTGGAAGCGACACAAGTCAGACGACCATAGCGGCAGTTGCCAATGACGTTGCGCCCATCATTAAATCATTTACAGCGACCCCAACCAAGATCGAGAAAGACAAATCCACGCAGGTTCGATGGTCTTGGAGCTATGAAAACAATCCAACACCGACCCCCACGTGCACCATTGATCATGGTGTCGGATCGATGTTTAGCGGCGGGTCGACCAATATCTCCTTGACAACCACCTCGCAAGTAAAACTTACTTGTCGCAATAGTGCTGGCAGCGACAGCAGTTTTTCTACCATTTCCGTATCGATTCCGAGCGGGACTTGTGTGGGGCAAGCGACAAGTTGTGAGAACGTGTTTATCGGCTGCTCTGTCCAGGATGGGTGCTTTGACAATGGAGGGACGTGTAAGGGAAGTGCGTTTTCGTGTTTTAGTGCGGGGCTTCTCGGACAATGCAATCAGCAACGAGGATGCCGGGAGGACCAAGAGTGTGAAGGTCTGGCGCAGTTTTGTTCGTCTATTTTCAGTAGGTTTGAGTGTCAAGATCATCCCAACTGCTCGTGGTTAGACTTTTCCGGTCGCTGCAGCGGCATTGCCGCTTCTTGTTTCACACAGTCGAAATTCAACTGCGAGAAAATCCCGGGTTGCAGGCTTAGAGATACTTGTGAGGGCGTTGCCACTTCCTGTTCTCTCGTAGGCGCTGGTTGCGATACCCAGGCGGGGTGTTTCTCGTCTGGCGGCTGTGGTGGATCCGCCAAGGCTTGCTCAAGCTACAACACTTCCTCGGCTTGTAGTAGTCAGCTTGGATGTTCGTGGCAGCAATAGAGCATCAAACTGATTGGTGCTCTTCAGTACCCTTACTATCTCGTAAGATAAAGGGGCATTCTTTACCAAAAGGGATAAACAACTGAGATACCGGCACCTGGCGCGCTGGTAATATAGAAGCTCTCATCATCCTGCTGTGCGGTCCCTTCGCTAAGGCGGAGGGACCACGTAATTTGCGGGACTACGTAGATCACCGGTTTGCGCAGTGGGACTGGCACGAGAGCGCGAAGGTGGGCCGAAAACTGTGCTCCTAAGGTGGAGCGATCGGTGTCATCGCCGTAGGTCGTCCGATGCCAAAGGAGACGGGCCTCACCCATCAATTCGAAGTGGGCAAAGGACAGCGGGCGTCCCAGTCCAGCCAAAGCACCAATTCCGATCTCGTCCAGATCATAGGACCAAACGTCAAACGAACCGCGTTTGAGGCCGTAGGACAGACTGGCGCCGAGGGTTACGACTTCTCTCCGCATCGATGCCCCAGCCTCGATGATGTGGGACGCCCCCAACGCGGTGGGGTGGGTATCCATAAATCGATAGCCTGCCGACATGGACCAGGTTTGATCGGCAAAGCGAGTTGGGCGAAATCGCTTCGAAACGTCCCCCTTGGATCGAATAGGCGTTTGTACAGGACTGGTGGGGAACGGATCCTTGGCACTGATTTCGACCACAGAGGACGCTGTGAGATTGAGCATTTTGGGTGGTTGAGCGGATTGACTGTCGCTTGTAATGCGGGACAAGCGGGCTGGACCGACAAAGGTTTGTACCTCTAAGGGGACTCCCTTCTTCTTGACGATTCTCTCGACGAGACCGCCCCTTTTGTGGCGAAGAACAAAAGTGCCAGAAACATCTGTGCCAAAGCGAAGCCTTGCCTTACGTTGCCTGGGAAAGGAAAAATAGAGCGGTCCCTGGGATCGCAGGTGGCGAACCAGCTTCTCTGGGGTTTGGTGACGTCCATAGCGCTGAGCGTGGGCAACGGTTCGCTTGCGGGCAAACTCCCACATGTTCTCGAGCGTGATACCAACACCATCTCGCTGGGCTTTTGTGAACGACTTGATAAAAAAGTGGGTAAATAGGCTCCCCAGGTGAGCGTCTTCGTAGCTCACTTGATTGGGCTGCGAGGACGCGAACCACATGGTGCCCTCTGCATTGAGGATCTCGTCGGGAAGAGCGGTAATAGGGTTGAACCCCGGTGTGCTCAGTACTCCTTTGGCGCGAAGAGGGTTAAGGCTGCCCGCGTAGCAGGCGTCAAAGAAACCTACGGTCAGAGAGGCGTCCACAGTCCGGAAAATGGATGCCAAATCACGCCCCGTAAGCGGTTTTCCATTGGTGATCAGTTCTCCTTCAACCCCATGACCGGTATAAAAGAAGGCAAATAGTGTTTGTAGCGACCCCAGCTCTTTTCGATCTTTGCGGCGTTGAGCACCCAAGTGTTTTGCCGCTGCCAAGATTTGCATGCGGGTAGTACCTGTTAATAAGATCGTGCGCTGTGGCGAGAAATGGCCAAAGTCGATAAGACGCCGATACAGCTGCCTTGCTTCGCGTTCAGCGTGGAGAAGTCTCTCTCCCCCGGGAATTTTTGTGGAAACGGCATTGTTGCCGACGATGATTGCGTAGCGAACGTTGGAGTTTTCGGCAAAACTGGTCGCCGGATTCACAATTGTTATCGTGACTAGCAGTGCGATAATGCAAGTGAGTGTCTTCATCGAGTGATACTTATCGTTTGAACTTGAGCTGGTATGTTGTCCATATGTGGCAGACTGCATCCTTGTCTATGGTCTAATGATGTTTTTAGGCTGTCGATCATCCGCTGATAGGGGATGGCTTGTTGTGCATAGAAGCCAACCAGCCACTCACAGCCTGTCCCAGCGCTCAGTATGGCACCGTCGGGAAGAGCCGCCTGTGTTGCGGGATCGAGCGCGAGCATGGTTTCGGATGCCGCTGGTACCAAGCGCGTGATCACGCCTACTTCGTCGAGGTGAAACAGCGTAAAAAATCCGCGCTGTTGCGAAGTGTAGAAAAAGCCCAATTGATCTCCATCTTGTAGTCTGTCTCCGTCTTGAATTCGAAACACTTGCGCTGCGCGCTTGGCCGCGATGTGTAGAGAGAAGCCTCCTTTGGCGCGCAGGGAGCCCAACTTGCCTACGGAATCCCGAGGAACTTCGGAAGCGGGGCGGAGTACCAGCACCAACATGGCGACAGCTACACCGGCTATAGCGATTGCTCCGTAGCGTCGTTTAGAAGATGCCGAGAATAGAAAGTCTTGAATACGCTGCATCAAGGATGGCGGTGCCCACGCATCTTCGCTGCCCTTGTAATCGCGCATCAGCTGCCCACATTGCGCACAAGTGGTGAGATGCTGTTCAAACTTGTGTCGTTCTTCCATATTGAGGTCGCCGGCGACGTAGCGCGATAGAAGGATTTCTTCTGCTTCATGATCGGACGGCGAGTACCTATAGTGGTCCTTGAGTAGGCTCTCGATGTTTGTCATTGGTTTGCCTTCTCGAGGCAAATTTTGAGTTTGCCTTCTGCTTTTCTTAAGATTCGTCCGATGTGCTGTTTGGAAACGCCAATCAGGTCGCCGATCGCTTGTTGTGTCATATCATGGCCAAAGTACATCAGCAGCAAATCGCGCTCGCGCTGGTCCAATTGCCGTATGCAACGCTGAAGCTGCGAGAGTTGCCGCTGGCGGTCGATGTCGGTTTCTGGGTTTGTGGCTTTGCTTTTGAGCTCAGGAACGACGTCCAGCGAATCATGCTTGGCAACAAATTCACGCGCCCGCATGCACCGTCGCACCGTCATCATGCGCAGATAGGATGGAATCGAGGCACCACTTTTTAGGTTGTGAACATAGCGAAGGACGAAATCGATCCAGATATCCGCCGCGGTTTGTTCTGCGGTCGTTTCGTTTTTGAGCATTTTGCGGCAGACCCGAAGGATTCGCGGGAACAGATAGTCGTGCGCGAGTTTATGAGACGCTGGTTCCCTTTGACGCAGTTGTTTTAAGAGAGTGTCGTCGAAACGGAGTGGACGCGCAGAGGTCACCAAGGGAAGCAAAGATCGGTCCTCTTGTGGCAGACTTGGGTTTCCGACGGTCATTGGAACTCCTCGGGTGGTTGCCGCGCCGATAGTCCCCAACACTCGATCCGTCCATCTAGACGACGGGCACAGGCACCACTATGACTGGTGGACACTTGGACAAACACTCCGGGCGGTGGAAGACCGGAAATGTCTCCCCAACACTCCACAGTGAAATTGTCTAGCAGACCGCAGGCGTGATCTTCTCCAATGGAGATTTGTTGCACGGGCCCCGAAGGCTCAATAATCGGTGGTGTTTGGATCCCGCCCGTTCCCCAACAGACGACTTCTCCACTGCGCACCCCGCAGCTATGGCCGCGCCCCACTGCCACGGAGCTGTAGGGGCCATCGTCTGGGGGATCAAGGGCATTGTCATCGTCATCCCCCCAACACACAATGCGTCCATCCCGGTGAAGCGCACATGCATGGGACAGACCGTAGTAGTCAAGCTGGATAAAGCCATTTTCCGTGGGCCAAGGACGTCTAGACGAAGACGGAAAGAGTCCTCCCCAGCACGTAACGCGACCGTCTTCACGTAGAGCGCAGGTCCCACTTCCGGCACTAACGCGTGAAAACTCCCAGTCGGCTACCTGAGCGGGTACAACAGACCTGTCAAGACTATTGCTTCCCCAGCACCGAATACTTTGGTCGGTCTTGACTCCGCAAACGTGGCTGCTTCCCACAGCGATGTGGCTAAACGTATCAGAGGGGGGGCGATCCTCTCCACTATGCCCTCCCCAGCAATGGGCCGAAAGATCAGAATCTAACGCGCAGGCGGCAAAATCGCCTACGGCCACAGCACAACTGGTACCAGGATCGCAAAGAGCAAGGGACTTACATTGATCTCCACAAGCTTTGCAATCGTCGTCGTTTGCCGCCGAGCAATTTTTCGGGCATGCCCCATCGTCGTCATGGCAAAGTGCAGCAGATGAAGCACAGTTTGCCGGCGCAGTGGGATCAGCAACGCATGTGCCCTGGTCACAGATTTGGCAACTCCCGCACTCTGAGTGCTTCTCACAGGGAGTACTGTCTGGCTCAAAACACGCTGAACTCGCCATCATAAGACCTCCGAGCAGAGCCGTGATAAACACCCGAATAAACATCAGTTCTAGTTAACTTAGCTTAGATATATCCCTGAGCAACCGTTTCCTGTTCCCACCGCGGCCCGTGATGGGACAGTGGGGCGGAGCTACCCCGCAAGTCACCAAAACTACCTCATTTTTTTTCCGAAACTCAAACGAGAAGCAACGCAAAAGCACACGATGCTAAGCCAAAGGCAGTCCTTGATTGGCTCATCCACAATGTATTGATATCCAAAGAAAAACTAGGGGTTCGTCAGGGATTGGTTTCGTTTGGGCTACCAATCCCTTTATATACGACCTTGAGCGCTTTGCGACATGCGCCAATCTCCCGACCGATTGATTTTAAATGTCTCTCTGGAGTCGGTGAAACTGGCGTTTCATAGTAGACGTGCACGTACATGCTATCCATCTCGCCATCCACATCATGGGCGCATTTTGCGCTTCGACAAGCACAGAGTTCGTCTTTGTACGCTGCCAGTCTCACGATGTACGCGTCGGACAATGAGTCGAGTCCCCCAAGTTCACGATCCTTAGCCTCATGGCGCAACCACGTTACCGCTTTATCGGCCGCGAACCGTCCGCAGTCTTCGGGTTTTGCTTTCCTTGACCAGCAAGATAGTGTGGTCCCCGGCTTGGTCAGCTCGGATTTCTTAATCCCGTTGGTGTGGTGAGACACCAACATTGTTGCGGTACCGACGGTATAGTGTGCGTGTAGCGATTGTTTTCCGTTTGCATGCCATGCCTTCCATGGACCGTGCGCGATGCCATGCTGGTACATCCCCACAATGTGTGGCTTACCATTGCGATACCATCGAGTATACCGACCGTGGAGTCGTCCTTTGTCGAGGGTAAAAGCCCACTGCCTGGCGCCATTTTCATACCAAGCCGTCACTGGGCCATGTGCGATTCCATTTTGGTAGAACTTGTCAAACATCTTCTTGCCGTCTGGATACCAGCCGCGATCTGGGCCACTCGCGATTCCATTGCGATAGGTTTCCACAGTGGCTAAAGTGCCGTTCTTGTACCAATATTTGAATGTCCCATGGGGTTTCCCGTGAGCGTAGCGTTGCCATTGATGACGTTTTCCACTCTCGTACCACATCTGCGAGACACCATGGAGGCTACCGTTGTCGTAGCGCATGGCGGCTTTGCGATTTCCATTGGCAAACCACACCTTGCTAATGCCGTGTTCCTTGCCGTTTTTGTATAGTGCTTCCAAACGCCTGTTGCCTTGTGGGTCAAACATCGTTTCAAACATTCAAACACGACCTTCAGGATACCACCTCGCTGAGCGACGACTGGATTATGTCGTTGTACGAAGACCGGGACGGGGTTCTCTGGGTTGGGGACGATCAACGGACTGAACCGATTTGACTACACCACCCATACCTTTCAACGTTTTTACCATCAAGTAGAAGATTCGACATCCCTCTCGGGAAACCTGGTTGCGACGATTGCTTGAAGATGCTGCTGGTAACTTCTGGGTGGGCACTTCAAGCGGCCTCAACCTATTCAATCGGCAGACCGGGCGCAGTACTCGGTATAGAGGAGGCCCGACAATGGCAACTACGTGGCGATGATGTGGTATCCTTGCACGAATCAAAAACGGTATGCTCTGGTGGGTACAACCCGTGCGCTCAATGCACTTACCCCGAATCCAACACCTTTACACCCTACTTCACGATCCACCGCATAACGTACTCGACATTAAGAGATCATCAGGGCCAGTTGTGGCTTGCAATGTTCGGCCAGGTTAATCCGGTTTGATCCGGCTACGCTAACACACCATTCGTATCGACACAACCCGAATAATCCACAAGGTATACCTTCGGGTGCTCTGCAACACGTGGAACTGGATGACCAGGGACATGTCTGGTTCTCGACTTCAAATGTGGGCCTGAGCCGGTTAACCCAAAAACCGACCAGGTTGTCTCCTATCCGCACAACCCACAAAATCCCCACAGCATTTCAGCAATAGCATTCAGGATTTGATGAAAGACCGGGCCGGTGCGATCTGGGCAGGTACAGCAATGGGCTGAACCGGATCGATTCCCAATCCCCCAACTTTTGAATACCTGCCCCTTGCAGAGGGCCTGTCGGTCCGTCCTATGGTCGAGGACAAACAACACAACCTCTGGCTGGGCACTACCGAGGGCCTGCTTCGAATAGCCCGGATGGCACCACCAAAACGGTACACACGCCAGGTACCAAACAGCCTCCGTTCGAACACCATCTGGATCTTCTGCTCGATACCAGGGGCTGGCTGTGGATCAGTACACAGGTTGACTGAGTTTGTACTACCCGGAAACCGGCCAGATTTATAATGCCGGTGTTTTTATGCAGCCCTCAGACCGATCAACTGGCCTGGTTTGGGGTACCCAGATGGGCGGCTTGGCCGAAGATGATGATGATGTATCTGGGTGACAGGCTGGACCCTGTACCGGACCTGTGTGGACTCGATACCCTCGCCTCTGGCTATTCCGGTGGTCCGGTGGATAGCGTCCTGTCCGATTTCAAAACAAAACCTGTGTATTTTACCAACGCTGCCTGCGCACCCGATGGCACCATCTGGATCTCGGACTGGTGGTAGTGGCTTGCGGCACTATGACTTGAAAAACGGAAGCGAAACAACCTATCAATTTGATCCAGACGATCCCCATTCCCTGAGCGACAATGTAGTTTTCAAGACCTACTTCGACCCCAAAGGTACGATGTGGATAGCCCACCAAGCAGGGCCTGAACCGGTTTGACCCGGCCACCCTACAGTTTGAGCGCGGTTCGAAAATGATGGTCTGCACAGCGATTACATCCATGACCTGATAGCCGAGCCAGACGGGCAGGTACTCTGGATCAGCACAGACCAGGGATTGACTCGTTTCGACCTTGCCACTTCAGGAGATCGTCCCTTTCGGCATTTTGATACTGCCGACGGCGTGCAGGCAGGTTACCATGTCCGCTCGGTACTGCAACGCCAGGACGGTAGCCTCTTGTTTGGTGGGTCCTTGAAGGGGTAACACGCTTTTTTCCGAAGAATATATCGCCCACCCCCAGGGTACCACCTGTGTTATTGACGGCCTTCCGCAAATTTGAGCAGCCGGTCTTTTTTGATCGCCCCCTGGCCGAGGTAACACATATTGAGTTACAACACCATGAAGACGTCATTGCCTTCGAGTTTGTAACGCCCGATTATGATCACCCCAAATTTGTGCAGTATGCGTATCTACTGGAAGGGCTGAACGAGGATTGGGTCTATAGCGGAAACCGGCGAACAGCCTACTATACCAACCTCGCTCCCGGTACCTACACGTTTCGGGCATAAAGCCGCCAACCGCGACGGGATCTGGAACGAAAACAGTCTGGCTATCACAATAGAGGTATGGCCTCCTTTCTGGCAAACGTGGTGGTTTCGGGGCGTGTTGGTGTCGAGCCTGCTGGCACTTGCTTTTTTCGGGTATCGATTCCGGGTCCAGCGGCTCGAACGGGACCGCTCTGAACAGGAACGTTTTTCACAACGCCTGCTGGAAGTACAGGAACTGGAACGCGAGCGGATTGCACGTGAACTGCACGATAGCCTGGCCAGAATTTGTTGATGATTAAAACAGGACTGGAATATTTCATGCAGGTAGCCCCGGCCCGCTTAACATCGGTAGACGACCTGGCCCCGTTTTACCGGCATTGCACAGAAAACCATTGACGAGATTCGGGCCATTTCCAATGATCTATATCCGCATCAACTAAAAAGCCTGGGCCTGACGCTCAGCATTGAATCCATCGTCGATACGTTCTCCAACCTATCCGACCTACACTTCTCAACTCAGGTAGAATCCATCGACAATCTGTTCTCCGAAACCCAAAGAACTCCACTTTTACCGGTTTGTGCAGGAAGGTATCACCAATGCTGTACGCCACGCCGAGGCAAAATATATTTCCGTTATCATCAAACGAAAGCCAGATACCGTCGAAGTTCTGATTCAGGATGACGGTTGCGGGTTCGATGTGGCATCGTATCTGCCGCAGGGTGCACACCAACACGGTTTTGGATTGGCCAATATGGTGAAACGGATAAAATTATTAGCCGGTCGGCTTTCTGTACAGTCGGCTCCTGGTAAAGGAACCACGTTGGATATTACAATCCCTATCCCCCAAGACTCATGACGATATTTGTAGCCGATGACCATACCATATTTCGCAAAGGATTGCTTCGAATTCTGAGCGACCTCTCGGACGTCGAACTGGTCGGCGAAGCCGGAGATGGAGATGAGGCACTGGAAGCCCTGCGCAACAACCCACCCGATGTAGCTTTGCTTGATGTAGCCATGCCGGGTAAAAGTGGACTCGATATTGCCCGCATCGCCCAGGAAGAACACTGGACGACCAAACTCATCATCCTGACGATGTACAAGGGCGAGGCCTATCTCAACCGGGCGCTCGACCTAGGCGTGCATGGCTACATCCTGAAAGAAAAATGCAGTATCGGATCTGGTGGCCTGCCTCAAAGCCATCGAACAGGACCAGTATTACGTCAGCCCCCTGCTCTCCGAACTTCTGATTCGCCGCCGAAGCCGATCCCAACAATTTGAAGATGCCTACCCGGGTCTGGTCCAACTCACCGACATGGAAAAGCGAATCCTCATTAGCCTCTCGGAAAACAAAACCAGCCGTGAAATAGCCGACGAGCTTTTTATTAGCTACCGAACAGTCCAGACACATCGGACCAACATTTGCAGCAAACTGGGGCTAAAAGGACATAACAAGTTGCTGCAATTTGCCCTCGAACACAAAGATCAACTACGTACAACTACGTAGAACGTTTACGTAACATGTACGTATCGTAAATACGTACCTATCACAATACCGCTTCTGAGGGAGAGCGCGTACTTTGGATCAAAAGTAGGTACGCCCTATGAAACGGCTTCTTTTCATAACATCTCTGATATCTTGCGGGTTGTCTGCTGCGGTAGCACAGCAAGCTGTAGTAGATAGCCTCAAGATGACTCTGGGTACCACCACAGATACGACGCGTGTCAATGTCCTGAATGATCTGGCCAGAAATTTATGGCGTTCAGATCCAGACCAGGCGCTCGATTATGCCCGGCAAGCTGAACAACTGGCGCACGTGCACGATTTCAAGCATGGCCTGGCACGAGTATGGCGCACAAACCAGGCATCGTGCACTGGTCGCAGGACAGGAATACGGAAGCGCTCGATTATTTTTTCAAATCCCTCCACTTAAGCCAGGACCTCGGGGATCAGCAAACCGAGGCAGGTGCCCTAAACAACGTTGGGCTCATCTACTATCGCCAGGGCAAATACGCTGAGGCATTGGATTATTACATGCAGGCCCTGCACCTTTCCGAAGCCATCAACGATTCCATTAAGGTTACGAGTTTGCACAACAATGTGGGCCTCGTCTACAACCAGCAGGGGAATTACCCCGCTGCTCTCGAATCTCATTTCAAGGCCCTGCAAGTCCGGGAAATCCTGGGCGATGAAAATCGAATTGCCGGTTCGCTCAACAATATCGGGGTGGTGTACAAAAACCAGAGGAATTATGAAGAAGCGCTCACGTATTACCTCCGAGCGCTGGAAATCAAAGAAAAGCAGGGCCGACCCCGTTCCATTGCCAGTTCGTTGATCAATGTGGCCAATGTGTACATGTACCAGGAAAACCATACTGAAGCCCTTGCCTATAACGAGCGTGCTCTGGAAATCTACCGGGATCTCGGGAGTCCCGGCCTGGTGGCTCAGACCATGCTCAACATTGGCGTGGTCTATAAAAATCAGGAAGCCTATGACAAGGCTAAAAATGCACTTCAACAAGCCCTCGATTATTACGAAGAGGTCGACAATAAACACGACATTGCTACTGTCCTCAATAACCTGGGTGGGGTTTATCAGGAGGAGGGCAATACAAAACAAGCCATTCAGCACGGGCAGCAGGCCTGGGCACTGGCACAGCAAGTAGATTCAGACGATCTGCGTTCCAAAATTACCAAAAACCTTTTTGATGCCTATGCTGCCGCCGGAGAATTCGACGAAGCCTTCAACTTTCAGGGTTTGTTCCATGCCTATCAGGATAGCCTCTTCAGCCTCGAAAAATCGCGGGAAGTGGGCCGACTGGAGGCCAATTTTGAGATCGAACGCAAACTGATTGAACAGGAACGTACCCGAGTCGAGCAAGAACGTCTGGCCTGAAGTTGCCCGGCAACGACGTTCCATGCTGTTTCTCTCGGGCTTCGGTGTACTTCTTACGATACTGATTACAGGTACTTTCTACACGACCAGCCTGCGAAAAAAGAATCGACAAATCCAGGAGCAATCCGAACAACTTGAAACCTCCTATGCCACGCTCGAGACAACACATCAGCATCTTAAAAAAACGCAGGCACAACTGATCCAATCCGAGAAGATGGCTTCTCTGGGGCAACTTACGGCTGGCATTGCTCACGAAATTAAAAACCCGCTCAACTTTATCAACAACTTTGCCGATCTGGCTGGTGAACTTACAGATGAACTCCTCGAAGAAATTGAAAACAATGCCGACCAGCCTGTGGCAACAATCAGCGACAACATCGAAGATATCCTGACAGATCTTAAGACCAACGTCGGAAAAATTGTTGAGCACGGACAACGAGCCGATGGCATTGTGCAAAGTATGATGCAACATGCCAGTGGTGCCGACGGGAAGCGGGTCCTCACATCAATTAACTCTCTCCTTGATGAATACATCAGCCTTGCTCAATACGGCCTCAATAGCACAGATGATGAGCCTGTCGTACACATCGAGCGCCACTTTGCCCCAGATATCGGAGAGGTAGCTCTGCATCCTCAGGAAATGGGGCAGGTGTTCTTGAACCTGCTCAACAATGCTATCTATGCCGTCCAACAATACCAAAATCAACGCGGCCCGGCCTATACCCCAAGGATCTGGGTCCAAACACACAAACACCAGAGGCAAGTTGAAATTCGCATTCGTGATAATGGGCCGGGCATTGACCCTGAACAGCACAATAAAATCTTTGAACCCTTTTACACAACCCAAACCAACCGGCGAAGGGACAGGACTGGGGCTTTCCCTGTGCTACGATATTGTAACCCACGGCCATGATGGAACCCTGTCGGTTGAAAGCCTCCAGGGGCAGGGCGCTACGTTTACCATTTCACTGCCCCCCGGTTTGCATGGGATCACAGCCCATGCTCCCCTTCTCTCGAATTAAGACGCAGGTTTATTACTTCTTCCCATACTCCGGATTTTAGAAATCCGACAACTTCAACCATCATGCGTATTCGAATACTTCTATTTAGTTTAACTCTTGTCTGGTGCTGGCCTGTACTGGTAAATGCCCACTCAAATTTTCCCGCAGACGAGACCCGCAACCCCATCCTGTTTCCGATGGATTCTGACGGCGATCTCGTGCCGGATGGCAACGACAATTGTATCTACACCTTCAACCCCGATCAAGCAGATGCCGATGAAGATGGCCTTGGTGATGCCTGTGATCCGAGTCCGCTAGAAGCTGATGCCGACGGCGATGGCATTAAAGACGGCGACGATCCCGATCCGCTCGATGCCGATACCGATGGCGATGGCATTAAAGACGGCGACGATCCCGACCCGCTCAATCCCGACACCGATGGCGATGGCATTAAAGACGGCGACGATCCCGATCCGCTCGATGCCGATACCGATGGCGACGGAGCAAAAGATGGCGACGATCCCGATCCGCTCAATCCCGATACTGATGGCGACGGGATTCTGGATGGAGTTGATAATTGCGCGACCCAATCCAATCCCGATCAGGCTGATAAAGACGGAGACGGCCTCGGAAACGACTGTGACGCAGCGCCTAACCTGGATGATGCCGATGGCGACCGCGTCAAAGATGGCGACGACCCCGATCCGTCTAATCCTGACACCGACGGTGATGGCTTGATTGATGGCGTAGACCCCTATCCAAACGATCCTGACAGTGATAACGATGGGATACTGGATGGCCAGGGCAAAATCCCATTCCTGGAGGGCGGAGTCAACCCGGATATCGACAGCGACGGGATCTTAACTGACTCCGATAATTGCCCGGTCACGCCCAATGCATCTCAAACCGATACCGACAACGATGGCATAGGTGATGCATGCGATACAGATGATGATGGCGATTTTATCCCGGATGCAGATGATAATTGCCCGCTTACATCAAATGTGCTTCAGACAGACACCGACGGGGACGGCATCGGCAATGCGTGCGATACAGATGACGATAACGACGGATTATTTGATACCGCTGATAATTGCCCGATCCCGGCCAACCCGGATCAAACCGATACCGACAACGACGGTTTTGGCGATGCCTGCGATGCCGATGATGACGGAGATC
>CBDCWZ010000033.1:0-5559 GCA_965223575.1 Kofleriaceae bacterium | reverse complement strand
GTTTGGCCCAACGCGCCACCGAGCTCAGCCACTAGCGAGGAGCTCAACGACTTTGCCCAGGGCGTTTTGCAAATCGCCGAACGGACCGCGCAAGACCCCATTGAGATCACGGTATGGAGCACAAAGTTTGGCAAGGCACAATATCTCACCGTCCAAGAGCAGGGACACAAAGATTTTGTCGTCGCCTGGACTGAGCAAGGCGCCAAAGGTGTACAGTCCAGCAAGGCAGCAAAATCTTCGCTCGGACCAGATGACTATTTGAAGTTGTTAGTGGCGGATGACGAGCAGGCGATTCAGCGCTCTTGGGAATACGCAAAACAACATTACCCACACGCAACGCCAGTGAAGTATGGGTTGGATGAAGACGCCCTTAAAAGGGGGACGCAAGATGTCCCCGAACATGTCAAACGGGTTGATGATCGGTCTTTGGATGACTTGCTCGCAAATGGTGTTCGTGTTGGGGCGGGTGAAAAAAGCGACAATATTCGAGAGCATTCGCGGGCAGAGCAATCGTCAATTTTTAAGGGGACGAGTCAACTATTCGGGGTGGTCGAGGAGCTGCCAGGGTGGGAGTTTGTCAAAGGAGTGGATACGTACTCGATTGTTCTCGTTGAGATCCCTGATGGTACTGTGGCGATCAATATCAATGCGGCGCTTGGAACAATGAGTGATTATCCATCCCAACATGAAATCGCTATTGTCGGTGGATTTCTCGGTGAAGATGTGTTGGGGGGGATCGAGGTCGACGCGAAGACCGGGAGGGTCTTGAGAGAGGTTTGGCGCGACGGATCGGGTGGGGTCATTGAGTTTTCGCCACCCAGGATTTCGTCGGTTAATAGCTCTCTGTATTACAAGGAGCTGTTGACAGAGGCGTTTGAGCCATTTGCAACCAATTCTACGGACACACCAAAACTAAAGTGGAATGGATTGTCTTTTGGTTTTGTCCAAAGTTGGCAAGACATGATCCGGGTTGCACCACCAAAAGTTCTGCCGGGCGACGTTTCCTCTGGCGGAAGCGTCTCGGTGGTTTCGCAAGGTCATCAGGAGGAGTGGAATTCAATCGCATGGCCAAAAGCTCCAATCGATCCATCCGAGGATCAGCTAATTGCGTTTGCGCAGCAAGTGATCGCCAGTGCTCATGAACCGCGCATTGCTCCTGATAGTTCGATGTCGGTCTGGAGTACTGCCGACAAAGAAACGATACTCCTCGTTGTCGAAGCAGGGGAGGAAACACTGATTGTTGTTTGGCAGACCGGGGCGGCGCATCTAGGCAGAAATGCATCTCCCCTGGTCGACCAGATAGAACTGTTTAACGAGTCGCTCCAGCGAGTCGCTGAAACGGGTATTCGACTCGCCACGCAGATGGCAACGAAAAGAGGGGCAAAGGCAAAAAATGAAGAAGAGCGGATGTTTTGGCGGGACTATCCGGAACTCATGCGACGTTACTATCTGGCCAAATCGAAATTTGAGCAGCTGCGATTTGTTTTTGCGCCAACTTTGGAAAGCTCGGTAATCAAAGAATACGATGCATTGGTCTCGAATCAGAATGGCATCACCCAAGCGATCCAGGCCGTAGATGGTTCTTTAGACTTCGCTATCCAGCGTACCAGGGCCGAAGAAGTCGCGACAAACATGGAAATATTGCAAGACGCGACCGTGGATACGTTAAGTGCAGGGCAGAAGACAATCTCAGAGGATCTGTCGAAATTTTCAGGCGCTGCTGGATTCGATGGCGAGGAGTGGTTTCGCAATTGGCTTAATAATCACCCGCAGTCAATACGTGTCAAAGCGATTCCCGCATGGAAGCACTTGGTGTTTCAGTGGTCACTGTCTAAACAGTCAGCGCCGTTGATTCAGTGGCTAGATTCAATGCAAGCTCAGCTAGGCGAATTGCTTCGGGTGGTCCGAGACGGGCAAGTGCTGGATAACAATCTGCGGACAGGCCTGGAGCGTATATTGGTTGAGCTGCGCTTTGGCAACAGCGTCTTTGAACAACAGCTTGCAGTTGAGGCTGGTGAACCAGCGCTTGGGCAAGTTGCGCTCGAGGCGGAGCGGGTGCGTATCCAGTCCAAAGTAACAGATCTCGATGATGAGAGTCTAGTGGCCGGTATAGACTTGGCGATTCAGGAGTTTATGGGCAAGGTCGCCGTCCAGGGCAATTCTGAGAACGAACGGACAACGTTCCGCTCGGATTCAGAGCTAACCCTTATTCATGTTTTTCAGGGAGTGTCAAGTCGTCTCAGCGAAGCGGTATCGGAATGGGTAGATCCGACGACAGATCAACTTTCGTTTACCGGGAGCGAGCAGAGAGACAATGCAAATCTGGACGAAGACATTGTCAAAGGGGACGTTCAAACAGCGGTATTGTTGCCCCGTCGTGACGACAGCACAGTGAGTGATATCGCCAATACGTTGCAGCTACGGCCGTGCAGTTTTGGCAGTTGCGGGGACCTCGCGATGAAACTGAATTACCTGTGGGGCAACCCCAAATCACTCCAATCGCCTCCGCAATTTTTTACGTCGAGTCCCACACTGGCCGAGTTTGAGGCGTTCAACCGGGCACAGGGGCACCTTGTCCTGCAGGTCGAGGATGCCACGGCTGTGGAAGAGATCTTAGAGGCCCGCGGGCATGGGAGCATGGCGATCGTCGTGTATCACGTGGAGGGAAAAATCTGGCATGCGATGAACGCAATCAATCTTCATGGGCAGGTCCAGTGGATTGACGTTTCTAACGGCAACGACGAAGCGCCGTCGATTAGCGAGGACGCAAAGGCGATGCGGTTGATTTTGACGGGTAAGGCATCGTCTGCTGTTGTCGGTGATGGGGGAGCAGCCGATACAGAGCTGTCAGAGGCGTTGGAGTCGTTCATCGACTATGGTGGATTGACGGATGACGATGGGATTGTAGAGAGGGACGACGGCGCGGATTCGCTGCTCGATTGGGACGCCGTGTCCAAAACGTATCAAGAGAAGCTGGCCGCGAAAGGGGATGATTTTGCAGTCTACAATGCCGAGGCGATCACAACGACGACCCTAGAGGTGGGGCCCATGTCGATGGCATTGGTGTGGAATTCGGGGCGTCACAGTGTGACGACTGGGGCGACACACAAGGACGCCAGTGTGTTTGCGCCGCTGCCGCCGGAGGGGCCGTTTTTTGACGAAACGAAGCAGGCGGACAACGGGGTAGGAAAGGTTACCGTACATGGTACTGACTATAGTGTGATGGCGGCAAAGTTCCCGATCGTGAAGGGACAGGTCATGTTTGTTCCGGTACATGGGTTTCCGCAAGTCACCCGGCAAAGCGATCTGGCGAATATGCTCCGGATCTTGGCCGACGGTCCCGAAGGGTTGCGGATATTTTTGAGCCTAGTGGGATCCCAAAACAGTATTCACTACCACGGATTCTTTTTGAAGGACCTGATCGGGAATTGGAAGGCGCTTCCGGTTGAGACGCTGCCGATCACCAACAAAAAGACCTTTGACAACGGGGTGAGCGTTGGCACGGTGGATGGATATCCAGGACCGGCTTTGGTGTTTGAGGGGCAGGATCCCGATGCGCTTGCGGCGGTCACCGATCGCTACCTCGGTGAGCTCCATCGCATCGATCGCGCCTATAAGCTTTTGTTTACGAAGAATCGGATCTATGTATTTCCCAGACGTGAGAACCGGCCCAGCGACGAACGGTGGATTCTCGGGACAATGGAGTACGCCGGCTACTATACGGTGTCGCATCCAGACTTCGAAGACAACTGGCCAAGTGGGAGTGTCATCAAAACCGAGATCAAGAATAGCCTCATCGATGAGGTCACTTTTACCAAGACCTTGGCGCCATTGTTAGCCCTGCCGGCGAATACGGTGTTTTCTCCAATGACCTCGGCGAAAGCGGACCAAGAGCTTGAGGCGGCGCTAGATTCGTCGAGTGGCGAGGCAGCTGCCGATTTGAGAGTAGCTCTTCCCCACAAACTGGAAGATGGGTTGGATAAGACAGTGGCGTTTGTCGGCGGTTATCTTCTTGGTGAGGACGAAAAGTACCATGCTAATTCTATCTTCGCCCTCGGTATGCTGGGCGGTGCACAAGCGATTGAGTACCTAAATCAGTTCTACGAGAAAAACGGCACGTATCCGGATGAAGTTGTCGCCGCGATACTGCGCATTACCGGGGGCAAAGTGCCCGAGAACCTGAATGCTGATATTCGGTCGGGGATCATCGTAAAAGGGTTCGCAGATAGTAGTAACGATTCTAAGGGGGGTATTGCTGTTACAACGGAGGCGCTTGAAAAGAATTGTTCTGGAGTTAAGAGACTTTGGGAGGAGTTATCTAGTGGACTGCGTCGGCAATACGGTGATGATATTGCCAAGGTGCTTGATGGACTCGATCTGGAAGCAAATACGTTTATTCAGCGTTGCGACGAGGCTGATTTGCAAATGGTGGGAGCATCTGAGGGAGATGTGAAGGTCCATAGGGAGCGAGTCAATGGCGTCATTCTCGGCGTACAAGAGGCCCTATTGGATTTGACGTGGAAGCAAGAACCGTTGTCTATAGGGCAGGTAGAGAAAGCGATTGAGGGAGTTACAACAAAGTTGGTGAACTTGAGAATATCATTGCATGGCACAGATGCTGTGATTGAGGAGTTACTTGCGCGGCAGGTGAATGAGATCTCCGTGTACAAAACGCTGTTTCTTGGAAATCGGCTTATATTTTCTAAACTAGTAGATGAAGCGCGTGATGAAGAAGAGTTGATATTTTGGAACAAATATCTAGATCTTATGAAGCGTTACTATGCGGCTTTGTTGCGGGCGATCACGACGGATAGCGCGGTGATCCTGCTCAGTGGCAGCACGGCCGCACGCGAATGGTGGGTTGAGGTAGATCGCGAGCATATAGATCTGATGGGAGATTTTTTGGGTGAAACTCCCCCAAGCACGATCAACCGAGCCGCGTTAGATCTCGCAGAGTACCAATCGCTCGTTGAGGAAATGGAGGAGATTGGTGACAAACAGGGCAGGAGGATAGAAGAAGGGCGTCCGGTTCTCGAAAATATCCTCGGGCAAGCGAGGACTGACGATCTATATAAGGACTACGATGAAGCGGTCTTGGATGAGGGGCTCTGGAAATAGATAGTGATGAGGTCCGATCATCTTGCCAGATTTAGCGGGGTCTGCCCAGATTTGCTGGCGTATGCGACGTTGAGCTCGATGGGATGGGGAGGGACGCCTGGAGGATGGCAGGTATTTGTAACTCTCGAATATTATAGGGGTTAGTTTTTCGGCAGATTCAAAAATCAGTCGATAATTTTATTTAGATCGAATAGTTGGCTCACTATCAATGTTCTCATATTCGGCCAATTATAGTATTAGATTCCCATAATTGGCTGAGTTTGATAAATTTGTTGGTCGGGAGCAAGAAGTTGCCGCTCTGCAGGAGTAGCTCGATAAAACTGGTCGGTCTCAACTGACTGCGTTGTATGGGAGACGGAGGGTTGGGAAGACACGGCTTGTCGAGGAGGCGTTTAAAAGTCGTTCGGTCTCTGTGCTGCGTTTTGAAGGGCTTGAAGGCCA
>CBDCWZ010000032.1:0-50460 GCA_965223575.1 Kofleriaceae bacterium | reverse complement strand
CATTTCTAACGATCTGAACTATCTGGATTTATCTATGGAACTAGACCAGTTACGAACCCAACTAGGAAATCTAGACAAGCAATTACTTGAGACTGTTGCAAAGCGACAAAAGGTTGCGATGGAGATCGGCAGGGTCAAACGCGAAGCTGGTCTACCAACCCGAAATTATCGACAAGAAACCGAAGTGATTCATCGAGCCCGAAGCGCTGCAACAGAACTCGATCTCCCTCCTGATATCGCAGAAGAGCTCACCCTACTGCTGATCCGAGCGTCGCTTACCGTCCAAGAACGCGACCAAGTGATTGCCAGCGGTGAAGGAAGTGGCAAACGAGTATTAATTATCGGCGGAAGTGGGGGGATGGGCCAATGGATTGTCCGCTTTCTGAGTTCGCAAGGGTTTGAAGTAGAAATCGCGGATCCAGCTGGCCCCATTGAGGGGTATCTCTACTACCCTGATTGGAGGAAATCCCGCCTTGATCACGAGATGATCGTTGTCGCGGCCCCACTGGCAGTCTCCAATCAAATCCTGCTAGAGCTGGCCCAAGATCCCCCCCCTGGCCTGATTTTTGATATCGGTTCACTAAAAAGCCCACTGCGTTCTGGCTTGGAAGCTCTAGTAAAAGCTGGTGCGAAAGTTACCTCAGTTCATCCAATGTTCGGCCCGGATACAGAGCTCCTCTCTGGACGCCACGTCATTATCGTAGATGTGGGTGTCGCTGCGGCCAACCAACAAGTTGGTGAACTATTCTCATCAACGATGGCGACTCTAGTTGATACAAATGTCGATGATCATGATCGACTCATCGCCTATATCCTGGGGCTCTCCCACGCACTAAATATTGCATTTGTAACCGCCCTTGCCGAGAGCGGCGAAACAGCCCCTAAACTGACACAATTGTCCAGCACCACTTTTGATGCACAGCTGAACATTGCGAGCAATGTCGCCCACGAGAATCCGAATCTATATTTCGAGGTACAGGCCCTCAATGACTATGGGACAGAGTCTCTCAGCGCACTTCTCTATGCACTCGAGCGCATACGAACCTTAGTCCGTGCAGAAGACCGAGATGGGTTTGTTGCTCTCATGAAACGAGGCCGTGAGTACCTAAATAGGCGACTTCCCGAGAGCCAACGAGCCCCATAGGAGACACGGGGGGCCAATTCATGACACTATCCGACGCTGAAACATACAGGTGTAAAATACAAATCGGCGCTATAATGAGGATTGCTTGTTAAGTTCCAATAAGAATCGCGAGCGGAATTTCGGAAAATACACCCTTGTCAGCAAACTGGCGACGGGTGGAATGGGCGAGATCTTTCTCGCCCATTTCTCTGGCTTGGGTGGATTTCGCAAAGTTGTTGTCATCAAACGACTGCTGGCCCACCTTGCTGAGGATGACAATTTTGTTGCGATGTTTTTGGACGAGGCACGCATTGCAGCGCAGCTCACCCATCCAAACGTCTGCCAAGTGTTCGAGTTGGGCCAAGTTGACGGCCAATATTTCATCGCAATGGAATATCTCGAAGGTGTCACTTTCTCGCGCATTGTCCGCAATGCCGGCCAGGACCTACTCGATGTCGGACTTGTTACCGCACTGATCCAGCAGGCATGTGAAGGGCTACACAATGCTCACGAACTAAAAAATGCGAAGGGTGAGCAAATTCATGTCGTCCATCGCGATGTCTCTCCATCCAATCTATTCGTCACCTCAAATGGTATTCTCAAAGTACTTGATTTTGGCATCGCAAAAGCCCAAGGAGCAATGGCCCAAACCCGAACAGGAACGTTAAAAGGGAAGTATGCGTATATGTCCCCAGAACAACTTCTGGGAAAAGAGCTCGATCGACGATCTGATGTGTTTGCACTCGGAGTCGTCCTTTTTGAGGCACTTACTGGAAGACGGCTGTTTCATCGTGAATCTGATTTTCTTATTTTCAGGGCGATTACCGAGGAGCCAATCCCACGAGTTGAGGATTACAGAAATAATATCTCAAGCAACCTATGTGACGCAGTCGCGCGAGCACTTGCACGCGATCCCGATCAACGATTTCAGACGATCCGCGAACTTGGAGAGACGCTAGCTCATGATCAAAGCATCGCACCATTCACGACTGTTGGGATTGCCGAATTTATTGAAAAGAACTACCACAGTCGTCTTGAGGAGCGTCGTCAGTTAGTCGAGAACGCAGAGCTGTCGGGGGATATCACTCGAACAAGTGGGACGATCGAGGTCGGCGACTCCGAAGGAATCGATGCGCTGCGCAAACAGATCAACGCTCGCTCGTCCCTGGGACTCCATAAGGACATCGATTCTTCGGTATCAAACCCATCGTTTCATCCATATCCACCAGTCATCAAGGAACCGGCGAGCAAACGAAAACATACTCTATTGCTCGTCCTCGCAGCATTGGTTATCGTTGGTGGTGCAACTTTCGCAGCTAATTTGATTCTCGGGACATCCCAGCCGCCATCGGTTCCCGACATTTTTACGGATCGTCCAGTCAAAACCTGGCACCCAGGCTCGACCACACCGGCAGACAGTGGAACCGGTCTGTCCCCCTTAACCGCCAAGCAAATAGACGCAGGAGAGCCTCGGCGAAATCTCGAGCAAATAGATGCCGCTGCGCCCCAAAAAACCAGCGACGCCGGGCGCCCCCCCCCACGAATTCCCCCTCCAAAGACCCCCAAAAAACCAAACTACTCAACGGCGGTTCGCAGGAAAGCGGGTCGCATCAAGAGCTGTTTCCGAAAACATGCTGTTGAAATATCCGGAACCCCAAGGCTCACACTCACGCTTCAAATTCAACCCAATGGAAAAGTAACATCCGTTGGAATTCGTCCATCAGCGTTTCAGGGCACAACCGTAGGCTCGTGCATCCGTGGAATCATCAGTAAACTGACCTTCCCTCGCTCGAAAAGTCCTGTGAAGGTTCGGATCCCCCTAGCAATCCGAATTTCGAAGTAACGACCTACCACGTATCGACAAACTTACGCTCGCGCAACGACCCGTCTGGGAGGATTTGAAATATATGAGCGTCACCGTCACGTCCAGCTTCCCCGGGATTTCCGGGGCCAAGGCCTTCGCCACCACCGCGACCTCCGGCTACATTCACGACCAACTGACCCGAGTAGTGTTTTGCTGCAACCCAAACAACACCACCGCCGCCACCGCCACCGCCAGATATCCCTTCGCCATTTCCCGCGCCGCCGTTGACAGAAAGCAGAGCGGCCCCTTCAATCCTGTCAGCGATGATTACAATCGTGCCGCCACCACCACCGCCACTACTACCGATGCGAACCTTTCCATTGCCACCACCAGCACCACCACCGCCGCCAGCTCCAATGCCACTCAGACCGCCCATGCCGCCCCGGACCAGCTCTCCGGTATTGTGAACCGTGTCCCCTCCAGCCCCCCCACGACCACCAATGCCAAGTCCACTCGGGAGCACGCAGTGGGAGATTCTTCCTTGCCCTGGAGATTGTCCGCCCGCGGTGGTTCCGTCACCACCCGCTGATCCGCCATCGCCCCCAATGCCGTGGCTCGGAGCACCGCCTCCACTGGCACCATCTGCGCCTTCTTTTTGTTGCAGCGCCGGTCGACCACTCGCGTCGATCACGGCAGCCGACCCAAACGAAAGCGTACCCGCAGCAATAAAGAAACATGGGGCATGCTCGTCAGGCCACGCTACGGTGTCACTGATGCGAAGAACTTGTGCAGCCAAAGGATCCATAGGACCATAAGATAGAGTATCGAGCTCCCCTCCAGATAAGGTAATCACCCCCGTGTACCTATCTGGCTCAACGGTGTACAGTAGCCTCGGCGACTCAGCGAGCCAGGACTCCGAAACGACCTCTTCAGACGCAAGTCCAGCACGGTCTATCGCCCGCAACACGATTTCATATTGCTTCCCCTGCGTTAACTGTAAATCAGAAACTTGCAGAGTTTCTCCAACCTCCAGTCTACGCCAATCTGTAGTGCCACTCATTCCGACCTGCTGCGTTTGTACTTCATAGTGGGAGACACCACTACCCTCGCCATCCCCCCCGCTATGAACAACCCTAAACTGGGGCGTCGCATTGAGTGACAAGCTAGTCAACGAAAATAGCTGGATCAGATCGACCGGCGCAGGTGGCGAATAGTCGACAAAAAAATGAAAGTCATTGTTTGCAGCTGGCACAGCCAGATCGTCAAAGCGGTTCGCAACGAGTACAAGCCGATAGCGAACAAACTCCTCCACGGCACAGGGCAACACAGTCTCCGTGTCCGAGACACCTCGTGCAACGCATAAAGGCATGTCTGCCCCCTCAACGAATATGCTGACATCGTAACTGTCCGCCAATGCATATGGGGTCCAGTGCACTGACACTTCGCCTGGGAAAGACAGGTAATTATCAATGGTCTCATCCAAACCGGATTGAACGCCAAGAATCTCAGGGGCACCGGTCGAATCCTGCAACAGAACTTGGGTCTTGCCGCATCCGCAAACCACCAAACAGATAAACCAAGGGATAATACCGCGCATTATCCATAACTCTACAATGCATACATGTATTGGCAACCCTTACTTCGCTCCACCGGAAATCCCTAAGGTGGCGATGAAGCGAATATTTCGGGTTCTCATCACAAAATAGCCCGAATCGGGCTTGGCCGGTGAGAAGTAGGGGTTGAAAAGTCCTTACAACATATTGAAATCCGTAAACAGCCCTAGCGGTCCCTCTTGGGCTCATTAAGAGGTGCCTACCCTTCCTGCTTGCTCGCCTGCCCCCAAAACAACTGTTCTGAGCAATCTCTTTGCGATGGGGAATCAAGTTGTGCTAGTGACTAAGTTGTTCTACTTCCTGTGCAAACATCCCATCAGGAAATCGCTTCAAATATTCGGCGACAAGGTTTTGCAGCGACGCACTCGCTACCCGCCCTTTGCGGGCCAACTCGATCGCTGCAAATAACGCAATCTGTGCTTGTTGCATTTTCCCATATCGCTTGGATACCTTGCGGTATTTTGCGTACGCTGCCTGAAATTTTCCCTCTACGACGTCTGCTTCCGCCGCAAGCATGTCTAGCTCTGCATGAACACGACGCGAAGATGTGTTCCTTTTCACCTCTGCGATTAAGTTTCGCGCATCAGATATGTTTCTGCTCCGGAGCTGTTTACGGATCTGTTTTAGCCTATTTCGACTCTGTTTTGCAGACGACTTTTCCGTTGCGGTTGGATTAGACGGTCTGTTAGCGTCATTTTTGAGATGGGTTTTCGTTGGTTGCTCTCCGCCATCCTCCCTTTCAATCAATCCCGCATCTTGAGTCTGCACGAGCGAAGATTGTACTGATGCATCCCGCGGACTCCCCCCTTTCTCACGAGGGGTACATTGCTGCTGTCCAACACCTAGCTCCCTTTTTTCCTGGCTGGATACAACCGTCGTGCGAACAAGGCCTTCTTCGACGCGTACACATGTTACCTGCTCTTGTTGTTTTCGCGTCACCACAAAACGGGTCCCTTTCACTTCGACTCGCATTTCATCGGTTTGCACATAAAAGGGCTCATCTTGTTGCGCTTCCACAACAAAAGAAAGCTGCCCCTCTATTACCTTGCACCGCTTCTCTCGCTTTTTTGATGGCTTCACCATGACAAATCTTGCCTGTTTTGCTGCTGTGATTTTTGATCCATCCTGGGCAACAACAACAACATCATGGCTTTGGGGGGCTGTAATTTCTTCATCCCAAGGGATGTTCTGCTCGATATCGAGCTTCGAGGAATTTGCCATAAGACCGGGCGCTATGGCCAACCATTCGCTTTTCTCTGAGGTTCGGAGCGTAAGAACAATTGCCACGGCAGCAGCTACCATAGGCAGCAGATATAAATAGCGCGGAATCAGACGTGACCGGGAACCACCATCTACACTGTCAAGCTTGACCGTCGCTTTCGTGATCAGTTGGTCTCTGTGCTGCTCGGACAAATGTTGCGGTTCCAAGCTCCGTATGTCGTCAACAACCGAATCGGTTTTCTGCTGAAACTGTTTACAGTTTGCGCACCCCTCGAGATGTCGGCGTGCCCCAACACTCAAACTGGACATGCCTGTATCACCCCGGACGATTTCTCGCTCGACATTGCTACAACGCATTATCCTTCCTCCATCTTCGGAACTAGGCCCGCTTCCTGCGAATCTCTGTCACGTTTCATCGCTTTGGCGAAATTCTTCCTTGCGTAGTACAGGCGCATTCGAGTCGTCGACTGTGCTGATTTCGTGAGTTTCGCAATTTCTTTGATCGAATACCCGTAAGCAACTTTTAGAATAAAAACAATCCTTTGATTATCAGACAATCGACTCAGTGTTTTTTCCACACGCTGCAATCGCAACGATGCATTCATTGAACTGACAGAGTTACTTTGTGCATTTTGTTGTCCGACCGTAGCAATACCGTTTAAAGCCAACGCAATATTGCGCTCACGCTTTCGTTTATGGAAATTTGCTTTCGTAACATTGACACAGATCGAACCAATCCATGTTGAAACTTCTGACTCCCCGCGAAACCTCGCAATGGATTGCATCACTTCAACGCAGACGTTCTGAAATAGATCATCCAGTTCATCAGAACGACCTGCCAAGCGAAATAGCATGCCACGGATAAACTCCGTGTGCACTCTCAAGATTTCGTGTTGCGCATTGCGATCGCCATTAACTGCTTTCTGGACAATTGCCTTGGATACATACAGAGTTTGGGACGGAGACGACACTACCTCCAAACAATGCCGCAAACTTGGCCAGAAGTAAAATACACAATCAGTTCCGCCGGGTTCCCAGTTTTGGTGCCCGGAGACAGTAAACTGCCCTGTTTCCCCAATTATTTTGGGCTGCTCCATGATCATGAGTCACCGGATGGGATGATTTAGCTAAATACTTTTTCGCCAATCACTTTCGTGCCAAGTATCCCTACCCATGACGCTTCCTGTACTATGGGTCGAAAAGTAAGAAAAGCGAGAAAAGTATTGGTGTTAAATAGCTTTATGCCTGCCCAAGAGAAAATTCCCAACATCGTGCAATGTAAGAAACATCGCACGTACTTACCTGTATTTGCCCTCCTGATGTTACTTCCGGTACAGGCCGTAGGACAGCCCTTAGTTGTATGGGCCGGGGACGGGGAAAAAATTGATTCTGTCCGTCTCGAACGCGCTCTTGCCGCACATGCATTTACTTACAAGTTTGTCGAAGAGCCGGCACTCGCGGTTGCTGCTTCCAAGGGAGACAAAGCGATCCGTCCAGTCATCCGAAGTTATCGGGCCCAGTTCTCTGCTGTGATCAACGTGACCAGCGATCAACAGGTGCTCCTATCACTCGCCCACGTCTCTCAACATGCCCTGTCCAGAAACAATATCAAACTGCTCAAACTTCCCCGACGGATTAACAACAACTTCTATCGCCATTTAGCAATCAAGGTTGCTAGACGGCTCGATGACTTTGCCAAAAAGTATCCACCGGTCAGCACCGAAGACGCCGTGTTACCCCCGCCTCCCGTTGGTAACAGCGCCGATGAGCGACGGCTTCAGGGACAAGCAGGCGCGACTATCAACAGCTTTGCCAATAAGAATGGTCCAATTGCCAGTTTCTACGCGGGTGGTCGTTGGGTGTGGAAGCGATGGGGACTCGGCGTAGATCTCGTCCATAGTTTGCCCGCGACCAGAACAGTCACAAACATTGAAGGCCGCATGGTGTTGCGCCAAGTGTTTGCCGTTGTTTCGGGTCATCTAGCCGAATTCGGGCCCGTCCAACTCGAACTTCAGGCGCATATAGGTGCGACCTTTAGTCGTGTTGAGTTGGAAATACCGAGTAGCTCGATCAAAGACACATCGAATGACATTGTATTGACAACCATAGGGCAAGCGGTAGCTTCCTATCCGATGTTCAAACTGATGTCCGTAGCGCTTGGTGTGGGCTTGACAACCCATTTCAACCCAGTGCGCTATCAAGATGAAATCGTCGAAAATACAATGTTTAGACTACAACGGTTTGCGCCACATTTTCGTCTGGAGCTGCAACTGCATTTCTAGATTTCACTGACTACTTCTTGCCACCACTACGACGAATATAGTAGTGCACGCCCCGGGCGCGATGCGCAAAGCGAATTGCTATTGCTTCACCATTCCCTGGCTTCGATACTGTCGTACTAAATCTCGAATGCCGATCAAGTAATAACTTTTTTCCGTGCAAGCTTACCGCCCAGCCTCTCAATGCGGCACCCGAGGCAGTGACCGTCCCTCCCCATTCCGCGCCTGGCTTCGGACTGCGAATATGAGCAGTTGGACTCGCATTGTCAAATTCAATTTTCAGTTTCGATGTCGTGGATCGGGCTGCCCCCAACTGAAACCAGAAATCGTAAGTTCCCTCTCTTAACTTTCCCGACCCCATCGTATAGCGAGGCTGGGATGTTGTCAGCGAAGTGAGACTCCCCGACGATGGCTTAATATTCAAGGTATACGAGCCGCGCGCGGTTTGTCGTGGCCAACGAAACGTCAATTTGGGGAGATGGTTTTGGTAGAGAACAGTGTAGCGTCGACCATCTGCGTCAACGTAGTTGTGCGTTGGCTTGCGAGGCAACGGACGAACACCACTATCACGTCTGACCCGCAATCGCCCCTTTTTCTGAACTTTGGACTGCAAGGCTCCATCGACGATGCATCGAATACGGTATCTTTGACTGCCTCGAATTCGAACAATTGCGCTCTGTTTGCCACGGGTCAGTGCGCTTGAACGTTTAAACGAACGCGATGAAATTTCAACGACCCCCTCTTCCGGGCACAATTTGCCAAATCGTACGCGAATCGCTGTTGGCGGCTTGGGATCATGAATGGTCGCACTCTCCCCAGCCGTGATCGAGAAGTCCGCTCGTTTCGGGGCCCGACCTTTGACCTCAATTCCGCCAATGCTACGCAGAGTTGCAGACTCACCCAAGCCAATGTGCTCGCGTCCACCCTTTTTCCCCTCAAGGATCAATGTTCCACTTTTCGGTGTTACAAGTGTGTCACGACCGCGAATGCGGATCTCACCACGCGATCCCGCTCCACTAGCTCGGCGGGCAACGATCACCCCACCGGGCACCGAAATTCGCACGTCTGTGGAGGTCCCATGAATTACCCCCGTACCGTTTTGTAGTGCCAATAGTTCTCCTCCTGCAGGCGCCACTACGATGAGCGCAGGCCCAGCGATATTTGCGCGTTCATCACCACGCTGAAGTTCTAGTTTGGCTCTTCGTGGCAATTTCACAGAGGTTCCCGGTGCAAACTGTTTCTCTCCCTCCTCAACCCGCTCCCAATCTTCTTCTGGATCGGTTCGAATCTTCGCTCCCCTGCCCGACAAGGTCGCAGAGATTGAACCGGCAACCGACGCATCTAACGCGCTCGCATCGATATCGATAGGGCCGGCATCCGTGACCGTCGCGCTCGCATCAGGTACGTCAACCCCAGCATCTGGAATGACTGGCCGCTCTACAATAGAGCCACCGATATCGATGGTAACACGACTGCCAACACGAAGCTCAATCGGATTTTGTCCGCTGTCAATGACCGCAGAACCAACGAGCACGTCTACAGTCAAAGTTCCTCCATCCGGTCGCAAGCGCAGTCGACTGTTACTCGCTAGACTAGCCAACCCCACATCGAGTTGAATTTTGCTTCCCCCCGCCGCACCAATCAACTCAGCCTCACCTGCTTCTATGTCGATCGCATATGTCGCTTCGCTAACGGTCGCCGCACCAAACCGGATCGTGGTGGACTCGGCCATCTCCAACTGGCTCCCACCAACGATCCGCAACCGAGCAGAAGCCTTTGCATTGGTGCGCACCGCATCTCCAAAGTGAAAAGTGGCACCAAGGGCTGCTTCAGACCAACTCTTCTCTGTACTTTTACTCTTTTCGACCTTTCCCCGAAATGCTTTGAGTTCGGCAAGCCCCTTGGGCCCACACGCCATTAGCGCAAAACTGCAACCAATCGCCAACACCACGAAACGTGAAAGCAACAACGATGACAAGCATGCGCGCAGAGCGTGATTTTTTCGGGCTTTGGTGACTGGCATCAAAGGCCGCAACATTTACCGAGCCCGTCTTAGATCAACGTTCAGCAGGGTCACACCCTCGCGCTCAATGCGAATCCTACGCTTCTGTTCAGCATACCCATCCGCCCTCACGACAACGTCATACTCACCCGGCGGAACATCAATTTCGAACGTCCCGTCAACATCTGCCTTTGCCACCTTGTTGATCGTAACGATTTCAATAGTCGCTTGCAATGGTTGGCCTCCAAACGACTGGACAACACCACGAAGCTGACCAGGCGGAACAACCTCTTGCAATTCGAAGGAAATATCCAAAACCTCGCCTAGCACAGTCGTCACAGTCTCGGTTTTGGCCTTGTAATTCTCCGCACTCGCGGTAATTGTTATCGTCTCGGCCTTTTGAGTCTTGTGCGTGTACTGGCCAGCAGCATCTGTGACCGCCTGCGTGTCGCCAATTTGTATTTTCGCTCCTGGTAATACAAGGCCATCGGCGGTTTTAACAGTGACCTGCAGCGTTGCCGGCTCCTTTTTCTTCGGAGGAGGAGGAAGCTCGGTCGTCGGCTTCCGGCGCGCGTAGGGCGTTCGGTAAATAACACCTGCAAAAACCCCGAGTCTCGGTTCAATCGGTACCAGAGGATCCGTAGCGGCTACATCCGGTCGTTTGCTTAGGCCAACCTCGGCTAAAAGCTGAACCGTAAAATCTCGTGATAGATCATAGCGCGCACCCGCAGTAATCCGCATTGGTGACTCCAATGCCTTAGGCCTGTCACCACCAACCAATAAATCCCAGGTCCACTCGCCGAGCAATTCCAATTTTCCGAGGCGATATGTCGCCCCAGTTCCCAGCAAAACTGCGTGAGAATCACTTACGCCTAACGATATTCGATCGGCATCGCTCAATTGATCGGCGTTGTCCACTGACTCCGCGCTTTGGTCAAGACGAAATCCGACGTTTGCATTAATAGAAAAATGCTTCGACAACAAGTACGTTCCCATTGCTGTAAAATCCAGAGTAATCGCTTTGAAAACGATCGACGGAGCAGACTCTCCCGGCACCCAAACACCAAGCTGCCCACCAAGCTTGATCCGATCGCTCAATAAAGTACCACTCCGAACAAACAGTCTGGGGTTCCCAACCCATCCGTCATCTGTTCCCTCGCCATTGAAAGCTTTAAAATGCTTATCATAGCGCCCATCTAAAGACAGGGAAAACGCTAGCCAATCGACAAAACGAAACGATGCTGCGATCCCGCCAAGGCCTCGATGATGCGTATCCTCATCTGCAATGATCGCATCACTGTATCCATAACCAGCAAATGCACTAACCGTGATCCCTTTGCTAACCGGCCCCGCTACGCCCACACGAGCGACACCAGGTAACGCATTGAATGCATCGCCAACTCCTTCTTCTTGAGCATGCGCGGGAAAAGAAACGCATAGCAGCGCCACCAGTCCGAAAGGTATCCAAGATCGAATAAACATTTGCATTGCCTTATAGGTTACTACTTAATCCAGGGATTCTCCAATGTTCAGCTATGGCTAATCCCGATTCCTAAGTAGGATACCGACAAGGGCTGTGCTCAGAATCCTTACGTTGAAGCGCACCCGTTTCTATATTCCTTCCTTTGGCCAAGTCTCCCACTATCCCCCCCACGCTTGTTTGGCACAAAGCCCTTGCAATTCAATCATGCAGGGGTTGAGGAGAATGGATGACGAAACACCCTAACGAAGTGGAAATTTCCAGTTTTGGGCGTCCGACTGAGGACCAAAATTAAGTCGTTGAACCGCGCTTTTGATACACTTCCCAGCCGCTGTTGCTGCAAACTTTCGGGTGCTAAACCCTACGCGCGAGACAACACCATCATGGTCAAGATGAAACGTCACAGCGAGTCCTTGAGCCTCATCAGGCGCGTCCTTCAAACAATTTGACGATTCGACCCGCAGCTGATTCGCAGCCAACTGGAACTTTCCAAGGCTGTCTTGTGGGCCTTTCTGCCACACCCGAAATAGTAGGGTCCCCCCGATAGCAAATGCAGCAACGAGACCAACAAACAACGTCACGTGTAGAAATAGTTTACCTCGACCTGGAATACTGCGCACCGACACCGTTTTGGCGGCGGCTTGCTTTACCTTACGCTTACCAGCGGCAGGTTCTTTTGAGTAGCTTGGGGCGTAGAGGGTCGTCTTCTCGAGCTCTGATTGGGCGGTGGGCGTTGGAGGGTGGGAAGAAGCTCCTGGGGTGCCCGTAGGACCTGGAAACTGTGGCGAACGAGCCGCCGGAGTGTGAGATTGACGTACAGTTGAATCCTTTGCGGACGATGAGACAACCGGGGACGAAGCCGTAGAATCTAGTCCCGCCGCTCGTCTGGCATCTTTGCGCATCTTTATCTGGTCGGCGAGCGCATCCACGTAGTCCTTTTTTAGCACTTCGGCAATAGATGTTGGCGATAACGGGCCACCGAGCTCAGCAACAGCATCTCTGAGTGGATCCGCCAGATCTCTGGCGGTCGCAAACCGCATGCGCCGATCTCGCAATAGCGCCCGTGTAACAACGTCGGCTATCGCCGAAGAAATTGATGTTCGACTCTCATCTACGCGAGGAATCCTATCCTCGGTGATCGCCTTAAACGTTTTGTATTCTGCATCCCTTTTAAATAGTCTGCGGCAGGTCATCGCCTCCCACATCACAATCCCCAAGGTAAACAGATCAGAACGTCGATCGAGCTTTTCACCTGCGAGCTGTTCTGGGGACATATAAGAATATTTCCCCTTGATTGTGCCCGTTCGTGTCTTGGCGATCGCTCCTTGTACTTTGGCGATGCCAAAGTCAAGAATCTTCACAACACCATTGAGAGTAACAAACAGATTTGATGGTGTAAGATCACGATGAACCAATCCTAGATTTTTCCCGTCTACGCCGACCAACTCATGCGCGTGATGCAACCCCTCGCAAACTTGAACGATGATTCCAGCAACCAGACGCGGATCTAAAAGACGGCGACGCGCAACGGTGTCTCGTAAAATCGTGGACAAAGGAAGTCCTTGCAAGTACTCCATCGCGATATAATATTGTCCATCAACCTGCCCCAAATCGTAAACTTGGCACACGTTGGGATGCGTGATCCGAGCAGCAACCCGGGCTTCCGTTATGAACATCGCTACAAACGATTCGTCATCAAGAAGATGGGGGAGTAGTCGTTTGACGACAACAAACTTCTCAAAGCCAGCGATTCCCTTTTTATAGGCAAGGAGGATCTCTCCCATCCCTCCCTTGGCCATCCGAACAAGAAGCGAATAGTCGCCAAAACGCTGTCCATTGAGCAGCAAGACAACAAAATTCTAACATTCCCTAGAGCACCGACCAGCTTGAATCCTTCACAATATTGTATATTTACTGCGCACCACTTCGTGATCCCCTGGGCCGGCACTCAAGATACGCTTCGGTTGCATAGGTCTTGAAACACCATCCTCACTCCTCGCGCTGCTTGCAACTCTATAATATTGTTTCGAATTCACGCTGGTCAGGACGCTACACGATTGGCCCTGTACACCTCGATAGCAGCTGACAAGACACCTAGATGTTTTTATTGTCTGACAGTCACGCCACTTTTCAGCGAATGTGCCGAAAAGTGGTAGCAAAGCCGGCGAGTCACCCAGCCTACTGCTATTTTCCAGCCTGGGCTCGTCGCTCTTGTTCTTTCTTTTTGAGCTCTTCGGCAATCCCAGCGGGCACTTCCAAGTAACGGGCAAACTCCATCGTAAACTCGGCCTTCCCCTGCGTGGAGGAGCGCAGTGTGTTTGAATACCCAAACATTTCCGCAAGCGGAACTTCAGCATCGATTCTAGCGACGAAGCCATCTTCGTGAGAACCGACAATCATCCCACGCCGCTGATTGATCGTCGTCATGACAGCACCAGCAAATTCTTTTGGTCCCTCGACCGATACTTTCATGATTGGCTCAAGGATTTTAGGCTTCGCTTTACTATAGACGGATCGCCATGCGCCCCGAGCCGCCTCCTGAAACGCCATTTCCGAGGAGTCGACCGGGTGATGCTGGCCATCATTAATCGCAATACGAACGTTTAGAACTGGATAGCCAAGTAGTTCGCCCTTCTGCAGCATTGACTCAAATCCCTTTTTGACTGCAGGGATAAATGGACGAGGAATTGCGCCACCCTTGATCTGATCAATCCAATCAAACTCTGCCTCTTCGCAAGGCTCAATATATCCACACACACGTCCAAATTGACCCGCACCACCAGTCTGCTTCTTGTGCGTATAGTTGAACTCCGCTTTTTGGGAAATCGTCTCCCGATACGCGACCTGTGGAGGCGATGTCTCAACCTCTGCATTGTACTCTCGACGCATCCTCTCGAGGTATACCTCGATATGCAACTCACCCATCCCGCTCAAAATCGTTTCGTTTGACTCAGGATCTACACCAACCCGAAACGTGGGGTCCTCTTTCGAAAAACGCCTGAGTGCTTTCGACATCTTGGTTTCTGAGTCTCGATTTTTGGGACGTACAGCGACCGAAATCACCGCAGCCGGCACATGCATTGACGTCATCGTGGCATTGATAGTGCCATCGGTGAAGGTATCTCCGGAATTACAATCAATCCCAAACATGGCGACAATATCGCCAGCGTCGGCAACTGTAATCTCCTCCATCTCATCTGAATGCATTCGAACCAAGCGTCCGACCTTGTGCTTCTTGCCGGTACGAACGTTCACAATAAAGTCATCACGTTGCAGTTTGCCCTGATAAACGCGCAAGTAACTTAGCTGACCATAACGTCCATCCTCAAGTTTAAAGGCTAGCGCTACGGTTGGCTTTTCCGGATCACTTTCAAGCTGGATAGTCTTCTCCTCGTCATCCAAGTCAATCGCTTCGTTGGTCACCTGAGACGGATTGGGAAGATACCGAACAACCGAGTCCAGCAAAAGTTGTACGCCCTTGTTCTTGTAGGCCGAACCGATTAGTACCGGAGTAATTTTGAGAGCAATAGTCGCCTCTCGAATCGCGCGATGCAAAAGCTCTGGAGAAACATTCTCTTCAAGAATGGCTTCCATCAACTCATCATGAAACATGGAAACTGCGTCAAGCAACTCTTCGCGTGCAGCCTTGGCTTCCTCCAACATCTCTGCAGGAACATCCTCATCGGAAATAATTTCGCCATTGTCGCCTGAGAAACGATGTGCCCGCATCTCGATCAAATCTACAACCCCCTCATGAGAATCCTCCAAGCCAATAGGAAGCTGCAGCAGTACCGGATTGTGACCAAGCTTCTCACGCAATTGATCGCGAACCCGCAGTGGGTTGGCTCCTGTCCGATCACACTTATTCACAAATGCCAAACGCGGAACATTGTAGCGACGCATCTGCCGGTCGACAGTAAAGGACTGACTCTGGACGCCAGCGACCGAACACAAAACGAGTATCGCACCATCCAAAACCCGCAGTGATCGCTCAACCTCAATCGTAAAATCAATATGGCCAGGCGTATCAATAATATTGATATGATGATTAGCCCATTCGCAATGTGTCGCAGCGCTCGCGATAGTAATTCCTCGCTCGCGCTCCAACTCCATGGAGTCCATCTTGGCACCAACACCATCTTTCCCCTTCACATCATGGATCGCATGAATCCGATCCGTATAAAAAAGGATGCGCTCGGTTAGTGTTGTTTTCCCGCTGTCAATGTGAGCGGAAATGCCAATGTTTCTAACTTTTTCTAGGTTGAATGTCACAGTCGTTTGCTCCAGCAATCAAGGCCTTTGGGCCGCCTCCAATACCCTGCCACATGCCGATTCGTCAAGCAAAAGCAACATGTTGTGTTTCGCCAGCGCGACGGGACCGCAGGGGATAGTGACTATCATTCTCATTGAAATCATTAATTTTTATACGATTTCATTACGTTGTTCAATCATCATTGGAGCGATTCTGGACTTGTTTTCAGATTTCATTGGGCTATCGGTCCCAGACCTCCATGAACGAACGTTTTAGACTCACCGCGACATCCTCCTCTGCCCTTGATATGCAGCCCGCCCCCCTGCAATGTAGTCTGGAGCCTAGAGCCGACCGGTTTGAATTTCCTATCAAATGCGATGTTTCGCGGATAGTTTTGGTTGCGTGAGGAGCGAGCACCGCGACAATACTCAAGTATTGGTAGGAGCGCTGCGACCGAGCCCAGCAAAAAAAATGCACCGAACAGCGTGTTTGGGGGGAATTCAAACCGGTCGGTGCTCTAGTCAACAAAGGACGGGGACGTCATACTGGTCGGCGTTGTGCCAGAAACAACCCCCAGCACGAGAGCCCGAAAACTCATCGTCCGCAGCGCGGTGGTGGGCTTTTTTGTCATTGGAGGTTGGGTCGCTGTTTTTGTCTTATGGCGCTCTGCGAGTCCTAGAGAACACGGATTTCGTGCCGAGACGAGCGCGATCCTCAAATCACTCCATAATGGGCAAGCCGGCCAAGTATACGACGAGGCATCGCCTCTATTTCGCCGCGATGTTACCCGCGAATATTTTGTCATCCTTGCCGACCGTATGACCAAGACACTTGGCTCGCTGAAAAAAATTGTGAGCACCATCCCCGGAGAAACGACCACGACAAAAATAGGAAAAACTGCTTATTCGAAATCGCGGCTACGATTCGAAAACGCTGTGACCACAGGAGAATTCAATTTCCACTATCTCGGAAAAAAGTGGCGCCTACTTGGATTTGATATCCAAATTCCAGACAAGCTCCAGACAAAAGCGCGCCTCCCTTCACAGGTTGAGGACCCCGCCCAACCCGGCCAATTCTCAGACGCGCTACGTCAACAAACGAAAACCCTATTTGAGAACATTCGTGACGGAAAGACACAAGAGGTCTACGAGGGATCTTCTGAAGCATTTCGCAACGCAGTATCTAAAGAGCGGTTCGAAACAATTGTCAAGTTACACAAAAAGAGATTTGGCAAACTGGAATCCATTGGAAGCGTGTCAATGAAATATCAAGACAAGTGGAAAACCTATGTTGAAGTTGAGCTCATGCTCAAATACAAACGCATCAAAGGCAAAACCAAAGCGACAGTAGAATTTATTCGCATTGACAACCAGTGGAAACTTCTTACCTACCGCGTAGCCATGACCCCCCACTAAACAGAGTCGCATTGGCTGTGAGCCAACGCTATGCGGCGTTGTTCGCTCCGGTGCCTGCTCACGTACCAAAAGTACGCTGCGCGGGCTCCTCACTCACGCCTTGCCTAGCATTTGGCTCACAGCCAATGCGACTCTGTTTAGAATCCTACTAAAAATGCTGCACCGCCTCTGACAGATAAGAGACGAGGGGTGCGATGCCCCGCGCACCGTCCGCTCCTTGTTTTTAGGAGCTATAGTGCGAGAGATTCGCGGCGACTGCGTTTGGAACGATACATCCGCTCATCAGCCATCGCCATTAGTTCTTCGACAGTCACTCGCGGATCGCGCGTTGTTGCGATACCGATCGAGGCAGAAAGATGAAGCGAAGGAAGTGGGGACGGATCTAACTTTTCAACTTTTGGTACAAAAGTTGAAAAGTTAGATCCGTCCCCACTTCCTTCTTCCCCTGCCGTGCGAATATGCTGACTGAGCCGATTTGCAATTTGCATTGCTGCTAACTCGTCTGTCTCTGGAAGTAGCAACACAAACTCATCACCACCAAGTCGACCGACCGTATCTGTTGTCCGAACGGCTTGATTCAGAATATTTGCGACCCTCCGCAACACTTGATCCCCGACAAGATGTCCATGAGAATCATTCACCGCCTTAAAGTCATCCACATCGACCAATAGCAAAGACAGTGGACGCTCATAGCGCTCAGCCCGGCTAATCTCACATTTCGTCGCTAGAATGATCGCACGACGGTTCGCAATCCCCGTCAACTCGTCGACTAGAGATAAATCACGCAGTGAGCGCAATCGCTTGGCACGATCGATATGAAGACTTAGGCGTTTGATAAGCTCTTCGTCATCGATAGGACGAGTCAAATAGTCACAGGCCCCGGCCTCAAAGCAGGCGAGTTTAAACGAAGTCTCACAATGTTTAGACAACACGACAATCGGAGACTCCTCCCCCTTTAGTGCACTATGATTTAGTGCACTATGAAAATCACCGACCGCTCGAATACCAGACTCACCGGGTTGTCGCAGATCGTTCAAAATCAGATCAGGTTGGGCATTTTGAAGCGCTATTAGACCGTCCGCACTATCCTCAACTGCGTCAACACGAAATCCCGCTTTGGATAATTTCGCGTGCAGCAAACCACGTTCGCGGGTATCTGGCGCGACAACAAGAACGCCACCACTAGATGGTATCGCCTGCCTATTGGGAAGATTTCGCTGTTTCACTGGTGCCGCCATAGATCACAATAGAAATGGAGCCGAAATTGCCGCTATCCATATAGAACCGCACAATCATACAAGCTACTGTGGTATCCGCCCAGAAAAAAGGCTACATCAACCTTCAAGATCAAGCCGAAAGGCAAACGATTGTGCCCATTTTGACGACGAAACTGGGACGAAACTGGCACTGAGTGATTCTATGCACCCCATTACTGTTGGCGTCAGCACGCTAAATCAAACCCCCCTTGCTTGGGATGCAAACAAGGCGAATATTCTCGATGCGATCGCACAAGCACAGGATCTTGGAGTGACGATCCTCTGCTTGCCAGAAATGTGTATCTCTGGTTACGGCTGCGAAGACGCGTTTCTCTCTTTCAATACCCAAGAAATGGCGCTCGAAGTTCTTCATGAAATCATCCCGAATACAAATAATCTAATCGTTTCGCTGAGCGTGCCGATTCGATATCGCGACGCACTGTATAACTGCGCCTGCCTCGTGGCTGACTGTAGCATTGCTGGCTTTGTTGCCAAACGCTTTCTTGCATCTCAGGGGATCCATTACGAGCCTCGTTGGTTTCAGCCATGGCCACAAAATCATAGAGATATCGTAAACATTCATGGCATCAACTACCCCATCGGGGACCTGTATTTTGATTGCGGCGGTGTCAAAATCGGCTTTGAAATTTGCGAAGACGCCTGGGTTAGCAACCGTCCCGGTCATCGCCTTGCGGATCACGAGATTGATCTGATTCTCAACCCTAGTGCGAGCCACTTTTCCTTCGGAAAACATCAGCTCCGCAGGCACTTTGTTACCGAAGGCTCACGGACCTTTGGCGTCGGCTATTTGTACGCAAACTTGATTGGAAACGAAGCGGGCCGGGTTGTCTACGATGGCGGTTCTATGATCGCTTGTGGAGGTCAGAGAGTCGCCTCTGGCCCCCGACTCAGTTTTGAATGCGCAACAGTTACCGCGGCGCAATTTGATGTCCTGGCCAATCGGTCCACCCGCTCCCAGCGGACTCTTTCCACCACCAATGGACCTAGCTCGATAAACGTGCCCTTTACTTATCCTACAACCGCGCCAAGACAATGGTCGAGCCCCCCACCGCCAGTTGAAGGCTCTGCCAGCTGGGAACAAAGCGAATACCACAAAGAAGAAGAATTCACTCGGGCAATCGCTCTGGGTCTATTTGACTACCTGAGGAAGAGTCAATCGAAAGGTGCCGTCATTTCTTTAAGTGGCGGCGCTGACTCCGCAGCGTGCGCTTGCTTATTTCGCCTCAGTATAGAACTCGCAGTCGGCGAGTTGGGTGTCGCAACGGTTATCGATCGACTTCGGCACATTCCCCATCTTGATCAAGCATCAAACGCAGCACATCTGACCAAAAAACTTCTTCTGTGCGTCTACCAAAAAACCCGCCATAGCTCGCAGACTACTGAAAACGCTGCCCAAATAGTCGCAGATTCTATTGGCGCAGAGTACATGGTTCTAGACGTCGATTCCCTTGTCGATGCGTACGTTCAGATGATTTCTGACTCGATCGGCCGTAACCTCAACTGGCAAAATGACGATATCCCCCTACAAAATATCCAAGCTCGCGTGCGCGCTCCTGGCGTATGGTTGCTCGCCAATCTGCGCCAATCCCTACTCTTGGCGACAAGCAATCGATCCGAAGCCGCCGTCGGGTACGCGACCATGGATGGTGACACCGCGGGAGGACTGAGCCCGATTGCCGGGATCGACAAAGCCTTTCTCCTGCGCTGGCTGCAGTGGCTCCAAGAACACGGCCCTATGGGCTTGTTTGCCATTCCCGAGCTGTCCTGCGTAACCAACCAGCGCCCCACCGCTGAACTAAGACCCCCGTCAGAGCACCAAACTGACGAAGACGATCTAATGCCCTACGAGGTGCTCGATACCATCGAGGGCGCTGCGATCCGAGACAAACAATCACCACTCAACGTATTTCATCAAATACGCCGCCAATTCCCGCAATACAGCCCACAACAACTCGGCGAATGGATCGCAACATTCTTTCGTCTATGGTGCCAAAATCAGTGGAAACGAGAGCGTTACGCACCATCCTTCCATGTGGATGACAAAAACCTCGACCCCAAAACCTGGTGCCGCTTCCCGATTCTCTCCGGCGGTTTTACACGCGAACTAGAAAAACTCCGAATCTACATCGAAACAGAAACAGCCGAGCCGTCCGAATGAGCGAACGACTCGGCTACCAATAATGATGATAATGCTCGTTATGCGCGCCAGTGCGGGCGGCGATTCTTTTTATTCCACTTGGCAAACTCGCGGAACGTAACAACCCCGTTATGATTCCGATCCATCCGTTGGAACTTACGGCGTAATGCCCGCCTCTTGTTTCGCGACAATCGATAGTCGCCACGTCGATAATACCTCTGCTTCATTCCACGCACATATTCTCGCTGCGACAAACGACCATCTCGGTTTCGATCAAGAATCGCAAACTTCTGGCGCGCTTGCTTTCGAACGCGAGCGCGTTTCCGGGCCCGGTCGTTGACATTGGTGCGATAGGGATAATAAGTGGCTCTATGATAGTTCTGGTAGGAGTATGGCGATGCTGCAGGCCGATAGACATAGCCATGCTTGTTTCCCCGATTGTGATAGACATTATCTCCACGTAGGTTGCATTGATGTCCCCGTTTCTTACTGTGGAACTGATTTTTTCCTGGGGATGCCTCCGAGACACCGGCGGTTCCGATGATCATCGCGCCTGCGACAATTGCTCCAATTCCTAAAAGTAGATTCTGTTTCATAAGTAAAGCTCCTTTCGAAACTCTTACAGAGCAAACCCCGTGCCGGCCGTAACCTACTGATATTGGGCCAATTTTTACGCCGTACCCCGCGCGAATTCCGCAAACACCATGCAATTTCTGCACAATAATGCCATGCTTCAATGCGCCTCAAATCATCGAACTCTCTCTCTTAGCGACACCAAACCTCTTAACGACACCAAACAAGTAGCGACTTGTCTTTCCTCAAAATGAAGCGTTTTCTCATTGTCCTTGTCGTAATCTCCGCTGCGGTAACAATTGTCAGGCTCGTTTCACCGAGCGCCATGCCAAATATACGAAAGTACGCAGTACGTGGTATCGATGTTTCTCATCACCAGGGAGCCATCGACTGGTCACGACTCAAGTCAGAAAACGTATCCTTCGTTTATATCAAGGCCACTGAGGGTGGCGACTTACAAGACCGACGATTCGTCCAAAATTGGCAAGGAGCCAGCCGCATCGGTCTGGCGACCGGGGCCTACCACTTCTTCACCTTCTGCCGACCTGGCAATGAACAAGCAGCTAATCTCATGAAGGTCCTAAAAAAGGTAACGGGACCTATGCTACCGCCCGCTATTGATGTCGAATTTACCGGAAACTGCACTCGCTGGAAAAACATTACGACAGTCCGCAAAGAACTCAAAACAATGATTCGAGATTTGACATCCAAACTACAAACAAAAATTCTTTTGTACGTAACGCAAGATTCCTATCAGCGAATTATCAAGGGGCACTTTAATGCCAACATGTTATGGATCAGAAATACCACTACAGAACCAAAGGTGTCATGGACCATCTGGCAATATTCCGATAAAAGTCGTATTTCCGGGATACAAGGAAATGTCGACGGCAACGTATTTTCTGGAAGCGTGCAAAAGCTCAGGGAACTGGTTCACAGCGCTCCATTCCGCCAATGATAAGCCCCGAATCGTTGGGTTTCGAAGTGATGCGAAGGCACGCCCAGCCACCCAACATCCCCGTTTGACTTACGCGACTCGGATAGCTATGAACTATGCAGATAGCAACGCTATGGCTTCGCTGCTTCGCTCGTCCACTGCAAAGCGGGTTGATACTGGCCGCTGTCTAGCAAGGTAAGTCCCACAAATAAAAGTGCCGCCAACAGCCCACCAACGACAACCACAGTATGAAACGGTCTGTCATAACGCAGATGCATAAAGTACATTGCAACCAATGTGGCCTTTACCGTAGCAATCGCCATTGCAATCACCAGGTTAATCTGGCTTCCGAAATCGACCTTCGTCGCTAACACTGTCACCACCGTGAGGACCATTAAGGCGCCCCAAATCCCCAAAAGAACCTTTAGCGGGGCGACATGCGCGAGCCCATGTCCGTGCTCGTCGTGATGATGCTGGTCATCGTGCGTCTTGCTATGATCGTCGTTATGTTCTTGTGCCGACACAGCTCACTCCTAGTGAATCAAATAAAGCAAAGGGAACAAGTAGATCCAAATCAGATCGACCAAGTGCCAATACAGGGCAGCATAGTCAACAGGTCCATAGTAGTCGGGCGTAAAGTGGCCGCGAATCGCGCGAATCAGTAGCCAAATAAATACGACTGCGCCCAACAAAACGTGGATTCCATGCAACCCCGTCATCCCAAAGTAGATGCTAAAAAACATGCCTGTGTTTTCAGGGGGCTCTAGGTGCTTAATGGACTCCCAACCTCCTTCTGGAATCACCGAGCGATGGTCTTTGAGCGCTACCTCGAGTCGATTGCGTTCCTCGCCGGGAGCTGCATTCTTGATTGCTGCCTCGAGGCGACCGTCCTCCTCGGTCCACTTTTTACATTTTAGCGGAACCCCCTTTGGCGTTTCACACGGATCAAAGCGGTTGCCAAATAAAGTCCCCACGTGAATTTTGTGCGAGTACTCAACGTATTTGATGCCCAGGAAAGCAAACGAACAGAGAATCGTAATCGATAGACACGCTATCAGTATCTTCCGCTGGTTTAGCTGCGCCGCACGAACCGCCCAGGCCGCGGTCAGACTGCTAAAAATTAGGACACCGGTATTGATAGCACCCATTTGCGTATCCAAATACGCATGGGCGTAGTCAAATATCTCCGTGTGGTACGACCGATAGATAATATAGGCGACGAATAAGCCAGAAAAAAACAAGATCTCCTGCACCAAGAATAGCCACATCCCCAGCTTGCCGCAATCAAACTGATGCTGGGCATCATCGAAGTGATGCTGGATAAAACGAGACCCCTTATGTCCGTCGCTTGAATGACCCATAGATCGCTACTTTCTACTCAGCCTCTTCATTGGTCTCGGTGCGCTCGACATACCCTCCGGATATCGCGTCATAGACGAGATTATCGTAGTTATAGAGCGGACGCAGTTTCGGTGGCTCATGGAAGTTGTATAGCGGCGGCGGCGACGTCGTATGCCATTCGAGCGTGCTGCCTCCCCACGGATTGGCGGGCGCCCGGCTTCCGCTCCATAGAGACTGGATTAGATAAATCACCATCGCAAGAATCGCAAACCCCATTAGCAACGCACCAATCGTAGATAGCTGGTGGTAGATCGTAAACTGCGGATCGTAGTCCCAGTAGCGACGCGGCATTCCTTGCGAACCCATCACGAACTGCGGCAAGAAGGTGAGGTTAAACCCGATGAATATCAAGACCGAGACAACCTGTGCCAATCTTTCTGGATACATTCGACCAGTCGCTTTGGGCCACCAGTAGTGAAGCCCTCCAAAAAAGGCGATCAGGGTCGATCCCATCATGACGTAGTGAAAGTGTGCGACTACAAAATAGGTATCATGAAGATGGACATCCGTGGATAACGCACCAAGGAAGATTCCTGTTAGGCCACCAATGGTAAACAGCAAGATGAACCCTAGCGCGTATAACATCGGGGTTTGCAGGCGAATCGCTCCTTTATAAAGAGTCGCAGTCCAATTGAATACCTTAATAGCGGAGGGGATCGCGACAGTAAAAGTCAGCGCCGAGAAGATCATCGTCGCCAATTTGGACTGGCCACTAACAAACATGTGATGACCCCACACTAAGAAACTAAGCAGAGCAAGCGAAACACTCGAGTACGCGATGAATCGATAGCCGAAGATCGGCTTTTTCGAAAATGTCGTAATCAGCTCGGACATTACCCCCATCGCTGGAAGGATCATGATGTAAACGGCTGGATGCGAATAGAACCAAAAGAAATGCTGAAATAATACCGGATCACCACCTATCGCCGGGTCGAAGATACCGATTCCCATCATTCGCTCCACGAGCAATAGCAACAATGTAATGGCCAGCACCGGCGTTGCCAAAATCTGCAAAAGCGCGGTCGAATAGAGTGCCCACAAGTTGAGCGGCATCTGGAACCACCCCATTCCCTTTGGCTTAAACTTGTGAATCGTCGTAATAAAGTTCAAACCGGTAAAGATAGAACTAAAGCCGAGAACAAATGCGCCAAACACTGCAGGAATGACTGCAGTCTGGGTCTCTATGCTGTATGGCGTATAAAATGTCCACCCGGTATCCGCTGCACTGATGACAAGTGAAGCAATCAGAAATGTAGCACCCACCACCCAAAGATAGAAACTCGACAAATTGATACGGGGAAACGCGACATCGGGCGCTCCGAGCTGGATGGGCAAGACAATGTTTCCAAGCGCCGCTGGGATTCCGGGGATGATTACGAGAAAGACCATAACCGCGCCGTGCACCGTAAAAAACTGATTGTAGGTATCACTTCCAACAATCGTTTCGCCGGGTGCGAACAGCTCGATACGGATCAGCAAGGCAAACAAGCCGCCGAGCAACAAGGCGACCAAAATCCCCATGAGGTACATCATCCCGATCCGCTTGTGATCGAGGGTATACAACCATGACATGACTCCGCTCGTGACGCGGAGATAGTTGGGTTCGGGTGGCGATTGTGTGGATGCGCTCATGGAAAAATCCTGGTTCTGTTACTTCAAGGTCTTAATGAACTCCACCAACCCGTCGAGCTGGCGCTGGCTGAGCTGCCCTTTAAACGTCGGCATGCTCGGCGGGTATCCAAGAACAATATCCGCGCGCGGATCTACGATAGACTTTAAGATATAGTTTCGATCCACTAAAGCAGTGCGACCCCCCTCGAGGGGCTCCGTTTTGCCCATCAATCCACGGAAGGTGGGTCCCGTGTGACGAGTCCCATCAGTCGTATGACAACCAATGCAACGCGCCTTGTACACCTTCGCCCCCAACTCCGCTGGTGGCAGATTATTTTGCTTTTCCGCCTCAGCTGCCAAATACCGCTCATATCCCCCCGGGGGGTGAACAATGACCTTCGATTTCATTAGTGAATGATCACGACCGCAATATTCGGCGCAATACATTCGATACGTACCCGGTATCGTGGCAGAAAACCACAGCTTGGTGTAGCGCCCTGGAACGACATCTTGCTTGATACGAAAGGCGGGAACAAAAAAGCTGTGGAGAACGTCCGAAGACTGCATGATCAACCGGACCTGCCGATTCACGGGTACATGGAACACCGAATCTTGTACCGCGTCGCCCCCCTCGGTCGTGTGACCAAAACTCCAAACCCACTTTTGCCCCTGCACTTTGATTTCAAGCGCGTCACGCGGTGGCGTTGCTAGGTTGATATATCCCTTCCATCCAAGCACGAAAATAATCACGACGATAATGGAGGGAATCACCGTCCAGGTAATCTCTAAGATGTCATTGTGTGCCGCTGAAGGCTCAGGTTCGTGCCCCGGACGGTCTCGATACTTAATGACAAGAATGACAACAGCGGCCGTGATCGCGACAAAGAAAAATAGGCACAGCCCTAGAATCCCATAAAACAACATGTCTACATCTCGGGCCATCACCGAGGACTGTTTGGGCATCCAAATCGTGCCCTCATGATTTAAACCGACGGTATCGCGATAGATCCCCAGTGTCGCCTTTACTGGTGTGTCTGCCCCCGGAACAAACCGAGCCTGACCTACGATTTGAGTGTTCGGCGGAAGAACCACCACATTTGGCATCTCAAATCGCTGCAATCCGACTGCGGGCTCCGTTAGCTCAACGAGCAAACCACCTTGTTTTAGTGCCGTCTCGGCAGAGAACTTGCGCTCAGAACACTTCCAGATGCCATCATCTTGCTTGTCATCCTGATTCTTGGGTGCGTAAAACCAGTTTGCGCTGACCCAGCCTTTGCTGAGCTCAACGTCTACTGTATTGACGACGAGCGACTCTTCATTGTTGAGCGACCAGCTCATACATTGCGGTGCTTGTCCGGCTTGTGCCGGCGCCATCGAAAACGTGTGCTGGAGTACTTTGGTGACTCCGTCGCCACCGCAAGATAGTCCAAAACTCGCCAAGACAACCAATGGCAGTGTGCTCCTAACCAAAACATCTCTAAGTCGCTGTTTTGGCTCAAAGTTGTCGACGGCACAAGCTGGCTTAGGGCTATTTGCCGTTATCTTCCCAAGGATAGTGTTCGTAAGGGAAATCATCAATTAACAAACTCCCCAGTTGAGGTACTCGTCGCGGCATCGGTGGATACATCCGTTAAGGCATGGTGGACGCGGCGATGACGGCGGAGAAATACGAGCACCGAAAACAAAACAGCAACCGCAAATGCACTCCCCCCCCATCGCATCGCACGAGAAGCAAATCCAGAGTAACTATTTGCGCTAGAATCATACTGAAAACAAGACAGCACAAAGCCTAAAGACGGTCCCGGCTGGTTCATCCCAGCACTGGCAATCGAACGAACCAAGTCGTCCGGTTGATAGTGAATCCCCTTGATGTAGTTTGTCACAATGCCGCTCGCCGAGACGAGAATGAGCGCGGTCGAATGCGCATAGTCTTTCTGTTTGGGTAAATATCGATACCCAAAGCCAACTTGATCGGCAAGCGCACGAATATTCTCTTTTGTGCCACGAAGAAAATGCCAGCCTACCTGTACCTGGTCGGCCAACTCATCGAATTGAGAAACATAGGACTTCTTCGTCGCACGAATGCTTGCGGTCGATTCATTCGGATCAAGCCCAATGGTGACAATGCGAAATTGCTGCCCGGCGATCATCGGGGTTTTTTTGAGGGTGGAGACCAACGAGCTTAGCTGAAGGCTGCATAGCATTGGACACTTTGAATAGTTAAACGTCAGAATCACTGGTACATCCCCGGCAAAAAACCTCTCCAAAACAATCGGTTTTCCAGTTTCATCAATAAAGTGCATGTCGAGTGGGATCTGGGCTCCCGTACGCTCAGTCACATCAACACCACGCAGCTCGTTCGGTACCGGTCCTACCTCGTCGAAAGCATCCGGCTTTTCGACCTGCCCCTGACCACGAGTTTGCCCTGCGATACACAAAGCAGCAGCAACGACGAATCCGCTCGCCGCGGATCGCGCAGTAGATTTTCTGCGTTTTCCAACAAATCTGTAGCCTATCGTCTGCATCGGTGGATTGCCCGCGTCTACTCTGGATCCGCTTTCTTTTCAACAGGGGTCGTTTTTGGGGTAACGGCCGGCGGCGCTACGGGCTGCGGTGGCTGTGCTGGGGTTACTGCTGGCGCCGAGCTCGCTCCTGGCGCTGGTGTTGTCGGTGCTGTCCCTGTAGCGGGTGCGGGTACTGTTGGCCGATCTGACGGTCGGCCAACAACGGCCGGATAGGTCGGTTTGTCGTGGGAACCAACCACTGGGACAAGCGAAGCCTTTTTGCGATCCCGAACAACGAGTTTCATCGCCAGCTCGATAGGAATGGCAATCCGATTACTGGTTCCGCCCTTGGCACGATACTCTCCCATTGCCTGCCAGGATTGCGCGTTCAGCGAGCGCAATGCATCGCTCTGCCCCGCGATCTCCCGGCGCTGTTCTTCCTGCCCCGCCGTCGAATCATAGTAGGCCTGAAGAGCGACGATGCTGCCCCATACCACCAGTGTGCCGACAATTCCAACTGTTACAATTACCGAATTATTGAGCTTGTCTTCAGCTTTGCGTGGACTGTCCATACAAATCCCTTTATTCGCTGTTTAATAGTTTTCAAACGCCAAAGATTCGCCGAGGCCCGGGTCTTTGACAGGAATAAGGTTGACTCGTTTACCGGTGCGGATCGCAGAGGCGAAAAAGAGTCCACCAATGCCAACCATTGCTGTAATATCCATGAGTTTAAAGCCGATCCCATCTGGAAGTTTGCCAACAACATGCGCACTATCAATCCCTGCATCAATTCCCGCAAAAGCCGCCCGTTCCGCCAACCAAGCAAGATGCTGACTGTACTCTGGGATCACAAGCCAGTATAAATCGACAAAATGCATCACAAGCATCCATACCGAAAACATTGCAAGCAATCCAAGCCGCCGTTTTGTCCAGCGAGACAACAGACAAAAGAACGGGAAGCAAAAATGTCCTAACACCAACAATATCGAAACGTAGGTCCATCCGGATCCAAACATACGATAGTGATACCAAGACGTTTCTTCGGGGATGTTCGCGTACCACATCAACATAAACTGCGAAAACGCGATGTATCCCCAGAAAAATACAAACGCGAATAGAAGCTTACCGACGTCGTGATAGTGCTCAACGGTGATTGAGTGAACAAGCTTGCCGGCTCGCTGCAAAACCATTGGAATCAGTGCAAGTAGTGCAAAAATGCTCACTGCCGCGCCCGCAAAGAAATAGACACCAAACATCGTGCTGTACCAGGTCGGGTGGAGCGACATCAAAATATCAAACGCTGCAAAAGCGGTGACAAAAGCAAAGACAATAATCGCGGGTCCCGAAACAAACCGCTGTTGATCAGAAATCAGTGGATCCCCCGACTCATCTTGTGCAATCGACTTTCTAAAAAAGTATCGCGCTAAGAGGGTCCAAATGACAAAGTAAGCAATCGTCCGTGCAGCAAAGAAAGGCACGTTGAGATACGCTGCTTTAACGTGAATATGGTGATCGTCGTGCGCTGCTGCGCTCGACCATGAGTACAGACCATCGCTGCCCAATAACATCGGAACGAGAATCCCTGCGAGAAATAGTACAAGCAACAAGGGAAACGTAGACGCAAGAATCTCGGCGATTCGTCGAATAACGACACTCCACTTTGCACTTACCAAATGCTGAAGCATGACAAAAAACAGAGCGCCAACTGCAATGCTCAAAAAGTAACAAAAGGCGACTAGATACGCGTGATAAAATCTACGCATATGATCTTGCTCGACCAAGCCCAATACCACTGTCGCAACAGTAAACAGAGCACCCAAGACCAACGCCGTTTGTCCGGCTTTCGAGCCAAAAGACCCGAGCTTAATCGCCTCCTGGGGGTGAAGTTTTGCTTCAGTATTCGTCATAACCTTACCTAATGAATGACCTTTTGAGCGTCCTGGGGCGGAACGTCTGTCATTGTTGCGTTTTGACTGCGCTGAAGGGCGCGGATGTACAGCACAATTGCCCATCGATCATTTTCTGGGAGTTGTGCGGCGTAGCCCATCATCCCGCCTTTTCCATGGCTAATGGTATTAAACAGCTGCCCATGGGGCTGCTGAATGACGTAGTCTTGGAGTAAATCAGCTGGCGGGTTCCAACCAGAAACCGGAACTGACTTGGCACGCTCTGCGACCATACCTTTGCCATTGCCCTGCAAGCCGTGGCACGGGCTGCAGTAGATCCCGTACCGGTCTTGGCCGCGTCTAACAGACCGAAGCGTAATCTCAAACTGGCTCGGAAACGAAGTCGCCCATAGAGGGGTTTCTTGCCCCTCTTGCTTTTGTAAACCGCGATAGAAGTGATCGTCCTGTTTCAGCTCACCGTAGGCGACTGTCCCTTCCACTGGTAGTCGTGATACCCGCTTGTCGGCAAATAGATCAGTCTTTGCCTGTGAATGGGCCTTAAATTGAAAATCCATATCGGGGATGAGATGCAAATGCGGGTCCGGTGAAGTTTTCGTGCGACTGCGAGCAATGAGCGCAAACGGAACCAGGGCCGCACAGGTCGTTATGATAATCAACATCGTCAGCGGCTTGGGCATGCGCTTTTTCCGCGGATCCGTGTCTATCTCGATCGTCTCGATCGCCTCTGCGCCTGCTGCTGTCAAAAGTTCGGGGGTTGCCGTATCATCAAAAGCACTATCTCGCGCCTCAATCGCCAAAAAGAAACCATCATCGCTTACCTTGCGAAATCGATCGCTGTGAAATACCGGATGCCATGGCTTGGGCAACTTGTTGAGCGCCCACATTCCGAAAAAAGCAGTAAATGCAGATAGCAACACCGTTGTTTCAAATGCGATCGGGATGTTTGCGGGCAAACTAAAAAACGGCTTCCCGCTGACAATCCAAGGCCAGTCGTAGGCATTGGTCCACCACTGCAAAAACAATCCAAGACTGAGACCACATAATCCTCCACCAAGGACCAGTAAAGGCAAAATCGTGCGACGAATCCCCATTGCTGGATCAATGCCGTGAACTGGAAACGGACTATAACAGTCCCAGTGGCGGAACCCCGCATCACGAACCGCTTTGGCGCCCTTTTTGAGGGCTGACGGACTATCAAACTCCGCGATCACACCGTACACGGCACGGCTCGCTGGTGTTAATCTTCCGGTTTTAGTCGGGGTTGTTTGTTGATTTTCGCTCATTGATGTTTTGCTCGCTAATGTTTTTGCTACCAGAGCCGTTTATCGATGTGCTTCGGGCAAAACTGATTTGACCTCTGCCATGGCCACAACAGGTAGATATCGGCAGAACAGGCAAAACAGCGTTAAAAATAGGCCAAAACTCCCTGCCAGGGTGGTGATATCCAGGAGCGTGGGTTTGAAATAGTCCCAGCTTGCCGGCAGCATCGACCGACTCAGTGAAGTGATGACGATGACAAAACGCTCAAACCACATCCCGATATTGACCAAAATGGACAGTCCAACAATGATCCACGGATTGGTCCGGCACTTTTTAAACCAGAAGAACTGCGGAACAATGACATTGCACCCCACCATGATCCAATAGGACCACGCGTAGGGACCAAGAATACGGTTTAAAAACGCAAACTGCTCGTAAACGTTGCCGCTGTACCAAGCGATGAACAACTCGGTCATATAAGCAAAACCGACGATCGTTCCCGTCGCGAGCGTGATCTTGCACATCGCACCAATATGAGAGGCTTTGATTATATGCTTAAGTCCAAACAACTCACGGGCTGGAACCATCAAGGTCATGACCATTGCAAAACCGCTAAAGATAGCGCCGGCGACAAAGTATGGTGGCAGAATGGTCGTGTGCCAGCCGGGCAACTGTGACGTTGCAAAGTCAAAACTAACAACCGAGTGAACGCTCAACACAAGCGGTGTCGCAAGGGCAGCAAGGATAAGATACGCGCGCTCGTAACGATGCCATTGCCGTGCGGATCCGCGCCAACCAAGTGCAAAAATTCCGAATATAATTGCCTTTAATTTTGTTTTCGCTCGATCGCGAAAGGTTGCCAGGTCGGGAACCATCCCCATATACCAGAACAAAATGGACACCGTCGCGTAGGTAGAAATAGCAAAAACGTCCCACATCAATGGACTGCGAAACTGCTGCCAAATGCTCATGTCATTGGGCGCAGGCAACATAAAGTAAGCGACCCAAGGACGCCCTGTATGAATAATGGGGAACAATCCGGCACATGCAACGGCAAATATTGTCATCGCCTCAGCAGCGCGGTTAATACTTGTCCGCCACGTCTGCCGCATTAAGAATAGGATTGCCGAGATGAGTGTCCCGGCGTGAGCGATCCCGACCCAAAACACAAAATTGACGATAGGCCATCCCCACCCAACGGTGTTGTTGTTACCGAAGACTCCGATCCCTGTTGTAAGCAAGATGTAGATCGATACTCCGAACATTGCCAAAAGCATGTTGGAGAACCCCATTGCCACGTACCAAGCTTTCGGAGGCTTGGGTCGCTCGGCAATCCGACTGACAGACTCGGTAACCTCGCGAAACGCGGCCCTAGGATTCGGCTCCGGTTCGCTGGCTTGGCTTTGTGATTCTTCGCTCATAGTATTTGTCTATCTGCTCTTTCAGATTCCTTGTGGGGAACCTAGCCGAGCTCCTTACTCGGATTACGGATGAGTGCAAGAAATTTATTGCGGGGTTTCGTGTGCAAATCCGGCAAGAGATTATAAGCGCGTGGCGACTTTTGCAGCTTGGCGACTTTGCTCTCCGGATCGCTGAGATCACCAAACACGATTGCTCCGGTGGGACACGCCTGTTGGCACGCCGTCTGGACCGCATCCGTCGCGATTGGGCGCCGTTCATTCTTTGCTGTGATTTTGGCTGCCTCAATTCTTTGCACACAAAATGTGCACTTTTCCATGACACCGCGACTCCGGACTGTTACCTCGGGATTAAACAGAAGCTTTCGGATTTTTCGCCGTGGATCTTCAACCTTATGGTAGTCGAGGAAATTGAATCTACGCACCTTATAGGGACAGTTGTTCAAACAATAACGGGTCCCGATGCAGCGGTTGTAAACCATGTCATTGAGCCCCTCATCGGTATGAATGGTTGCACCAACGGGGCAAACTTGCTCGCAAGGTGCGTTTTCGCACTGCTGACACACAATGGGCTGACGAGCGACTTGAGGATCATCAGGATTCCCAACGAAGTACCGGTCAATACGAATCCAATGCATCTCACGACTGCGCATCACTTCTTTTTTGCCAACAATGGGAACATTGTTTTCAGATTGGCAGGCGACCATGCATGCGTTGCAACCGGTGCATTTCCCCAAATCAGTTGTCATTCCCCAGCGACGATTTTTGTACTCGTGCTCTTTGAACAATGACTTCGCAGGAAAGGCGGGGGGCGGATTCGCAAAACCGCGCGTCTTAGGATTGTTATACTGGTCTATCGTCCCCTGATGGATCAGTTTCGGGGTGCGGGATTGAATCTCCTTTTGACCTAGTTTGTCGATAGCCCAGTGGTCCTGTACGGAAGCGAGGGGATAGGCGTTTCCAGTTGCACGAACCACACCGCCATGAGCGATATAGAGTGCTTTAGAGTCGCGCAATTGATACGTGTCAACGCCAGTGGGCTTTACGCCTTTGTCGGTCAGTCCCGCGACATGGCCGGCACGGGTCCGGCCATGGCCGAGAGCAAGCGCGATTGAGTACGGAGCTTGCCCGGGCATGATATATGCGGGAACACGCAGGGTTTTCTCACCAAGCGTGACCTCGATCATTGTATCATTTTTCACACCAAGCTCGCGCGCCGTTCGTGGGCTGATTAACGCTGCGTTGTCCCAAGTTAGCTTGGTGAGAAAGTCTGGTGTCTCCTGTAACCAGGCGTTGTTCGCAAATCGACCGTCATAGCTATGTGAGGACGACGTAAAAACGATCTCCAGCTTTGAATTCTCAGGTTTCAGGCCACTGAGCTGTTGTTTGGTCAGCTTTGGCGACAGAAACTCTCGACTCGCCACGGGGGCTATAGCAAATGCCGTCTCTGGTACAAAACCAAAGTTCAGGGTGCTCCTCCATTCACGATCACTCTTTCCATAAGCATCGCGCGCCGTCTGCCGAACAATTTGCTTGGGATCTTGCGCTCGCCCGGAACCACCCTCCGAAAACAAATCCAAGATTTCAATCACTGATTTCCCACCAAACAAGGGTTTGATGGTCGGCTGAATGATAGACACTGTGCCATCATACGCTCGGGTATCCCCCCACGACTCGAGGTAATGCGCACGTGGGATATGCCAGTTGCACCGGGCAGATGTCTCATCCTCATAACTTGAGAGATGAATGCTTGTTTTTACCTTTGCGAGCGCATCTGCAAACTTGAGATCTACTGGGGCGTCGTAAACGGGATTGCCACCGAGGATTAGTACGACATCGACGCCGCCGGCCAACATCTCAGCTGTGAGCTTCTGAAGTTGTTCTATTTGTGGAAGCGATGGCGTGGGACCTGCAAAAGTGACATCCAAGGGCCGGGGCTCTGCGACGTATTCGACTGCTTTGGATCCTAAATACTGGTTGATTTGCGCGACGAGAGCGTGAACCTCCGGTGGTTGACGCTCTCCCGCGACGAGTAGATTGGTGTAAGGACGATCGGATGGAGGGTCGTTTGCTGTCCCCCCCTTTTGCAGCTCTTTGACCAGCGCAACCAAAAAAGAATTTACTTTTCCTTCTTGGAGAAAGGCAGCAACAGGTCCCTTCTCACCGCGAATGCGTGCATTCAACGCGACGAGAAATGGGAGAATCAGCTCTGATCGAAGCGGCAGTCGATGATCTGCCGCCGCACCGGTATGGCTAAACGCACTTTCGATCGACCACAAGCGCATCAGTTGATTCTCGTCTGGACTGCGCCTTTTAGCGAAGTCCGCTGCGTATCTTTGCGCTGCTGGATGCTCGACGAGCAGATTCGAATCTAGCGTAACGAGATTGTCTACGCGATCTAAACGGTGCAGGGCGCGCATTGGCGAACCAAAGTACAACTCGGTCCCACGAGACTCGTTCTCACGAGTGAGCGGTTCGTACTCAACCCATTGCACATCGCGAAATCGTTTGGACAGCTGGCTTCGCTGGCGCTCGATCGTAGGTGAACTCGTCGCCTCAGAGAGAATCCTGAGTTTCGTTTCCGGCGGCAATCCACGAACAATCGTCTCAAAATCGTCCCAGTTTGCAGCCTGCGGTTTGCCCCGATCTCGACGAGCAACGCTGCGACTACGGTCTGGATCGTAAAGTTCAAGAATACTGGCTTGGGCAAAGGCGTTCGATCCTCCCGAAACGAACGGATGGTCCGGATTTCCCTCAATCTTTGTCGGCCTGCCGTCGGTGCATGTAACTCGCAGGGGCAACCCCACTCCTCCAAGCTCCATAGCAGTCGAGTAGTACTTGGGAACGCCAGGAACGTAGTTCTCCGGTCGGTCCGCGAGCGGAACGATGTGATCTTGCTCCCAGCGACATCCAGCAGACGTAATCCCTGCAAACGCCATTGAGGCGCCCATTAGCTGAAAAAACCGCCGCCGCGATAGCGGATCTGCGATTTGCTCCTCAAGCTCCGGAAACTCGCTCTTTAGTTTGTCGCGAAACTCGGGGCTGTCCTCAAGGTCTGCCAAACTGCGCCAATAGCGCACGTCTTCTTTTTCATTTGCTAGCGATGACATGTCGAACAATTCGTTGGCGGGTTGATGTGGTTATCTTTTTGTACTTTTTGTCCCATAGCGAGTTGCCCACCCTCGGGCTCATATCCCATCACGGTTACTTGTTCCGGCGGCCGGAGGTGTTGGGAAGGATCTCGATGGCAATCCAAACACCAGGTCATCGTCAATGCTTTTACTTGGCGAACAACTTCCATCTGGTCGACACGGCCATGACATGACTCACAACCAATGCCACGGGTGACGTGGGCACTGTGATTGAAATACACATAATCTGGAAGATCATGGACACGCACCCACTCGACTGGCTTGGGCTTGCCCGCTTCGGCGGCGAAGCTTTCGCGGATTGGCAGCAACGATTTGCTCTCTGGATGAATTCCGGTGTGGCAATTCATGCACGTTGCTGCAGGAGGAACCGCAGCGTGTGACGACTTTTCGACCGTGTTATGGCAATATCGGCAATCAAGGCCGAGTTGTCCAACATGCAAAGCATGACTATAGGGGACGGGTTGCTTGGGCGCATAACCAATACGAATGGCCTCGGGAGTAATGCCAAAAGCAACGACAGCGACTAGATATACCGGCGCACCGGCTACAAGCAAGCCCACCCATTTCTTAAAGGTGTCGGTCCACTGTGGAAAAATGAATCTCGTCATAGTTCTCTAAATAGTTGCCCTAACTGGTCCCTACATTGCCATCTTGGCCTGACGTTCCTACGCCGACGCGGAGGAATTCTCAACCAATAACCAAAGTAGAGGCCAGTTTCGCAACTCTGAGGTCAACAAGATTTGCCGACCTGGCGTCACGCCCATGTCGATATCCGCGAATCTGGATGCAACTCACTCGGATGTCTGGAATGACTGCGCGACATTAATCGCCCAGTGCGACAATCCGCCACAGATCGAAAACAGCCCCAATCCTCCCCGCGCTGCGACAATTTACCGCGGCAGTATGAAGTGCCATCAGCCCTACCTCGTCGAGCCACTTGCGGAAAGTAGCGTAATCGTCGCTGCCGCACCATGTTCGGCTCGGCTCACCACCAACCTGCCACCGAGTCCCTCCACCAGCGAACGAGCAATTGCAAAACGGAGCCCCATGCCACCCGTGTTCTCGAGCGAAAAGGTTGGATCGAAAACCTGCGTGAGCTCGGCCTCAGTAAGCCCAACTCCGTTGTCTGTGATTTTCACGACAATATTGCCGCGTTCCGCCTGGGTGGCGACATGAATTTCATTTATCTCTTTATTCTCGGCCTTTAGCGACATCGACGCGTTGAGAATGACATTGAAAAAGATTTGCAATAGATGGGATGGTTTTCCCCATGTATCGGGTACATCGCGATAGCTGCAAACCACTCGCCCACGCTCTCGAATGTCACCACGCAATAAATCCACAGCGCCCTCCAGTGCGTCATGTACCCCGGTCACGCGAGGGTTATCATCTCGATTTGCAAACACACTTAGGTAGCGAACGGTATCGCGAATATGGGCCGCCCCATCGTGGATATCACGAAGCGCGGTATCGATTTCACTTTTCTCGGTCGCGCCTACCGTTGCTGTTGATCGCTCGATCTGCTCCCTAACATATGACACGTTCGCGAAGATGTACCCAAGCGAGTTATTCACCTGGTGCGATACGCCAAGAGCAAGCTGACTTGCCAGCAACAGCTCCTGACTCCAAGCGAGCTTGACTCTTAGTTCTGGCCCCTCTCCCAATAACCTGCCAATCGAAACGTAGTTTCGGATTGCCCCAGTTTCATCACGTACGGGAGAGATCACAACATCGCTGGTCAATAACCTACGATCCTTTGTGACGATACTCAACACACCAGACCAGGACCGGCCGTTCATCAGCACCCGCTCGATCTGGCGATAAAAGTCGGCACTGTGAACCTCGCTGGTGCCAAAATCTTCGCGAAGTTTGCCGACAACTTGCGGCAAACAATAACCAGTCGCGCGTTCGAAAGCAGAATTTACGTAGACCAGCTGGTGTGCCTCATCAAAGATTTCGATGATGTCCACCGAGCTGTCGAGAACCTGCGCAATCAACGGAAACTGCGAAACAGAAGGTTTCATGGAACCAAGGCAGGGATGCTATCCGAATCATGTTAGCCAGACTACTTATTCTAGCAAAAATACTCGGACATTTTTCTGTCCTGACCAAATGACCAGTATCTCACGCTATCGGTACCCGAACGAGGTCCCAGTGTCCCCAGACAAACACATGGAATTTCAGGGAGGGCACGTCCTCGCTCCCTCGGTCAACGTACATCAAGTACGCCTTGGTCGGTCGCTGTGGGCGCACTCGCATAGGGCCTCGTTTGGCACATTCCTCGCTCCTCCACCGAAGTGACCAAGTAGTACTAGGTGGCTGGTGTCAAACAGACTTCGAAGCGAAAATTCGCCAGGTGCGTTGATAACGCGCACAATATGTAGACGCGTATTGAAATACGGGGCTACATCTTGTGGCGTGTTAGCGACGTACATGGTGAATTTGCAGCCGGAGGATGTTTAACACCAGTCACCTAGGTGACTAGTGTTTTTTGTCGTACCGAAAGATCGACAAAGTGAATGGAATTTGATCTTCTTTAGTAATGACGCAGGGTTTACCTCCAAAGCAGGGAAGTTTGTTGACCTCTGGCGCATCGTATTGCCGTTCTCGTTTGTCTGAGGCATCGATCTATTCTCTCTTGTATCGAGAAGGTCATCGATTGTTTCCCGACGAAATGTTCTCGGATCTATTTACGAAACGTGGTCGTCGGTCGATTCCTTCTCGGATCGTGGCGATTGTGATGGTTCTGCAACGAGTAGAAGGGCTCAGTGATCGGGAGGCCGTGGATCGATTCAGCTATGATTTGCGTTGGAAGTATGCGGCTGGGGGTCTGGATTCCGATTATCCTGGTTTTGTCCATACGGTTCTTGTTGACATGCGTGAGCGGCTTCGCCAGTCTGCATCTCCAAATCGGATTTTCGAAGCGGTGTTAGAGGTATGCCGGCAGGCCGGACTGGTCGGTCGCAAACGTGTGATGGATTCGACGTGTCTGTATGATGCCGTTGCGACCCAAGATACGGTGACGCTGATACGGTCTGCAATACGCGGCTTGTTGCGGGTTCTGGACGCAGAGCAATCTGCTTGTGTTCGTGCTGTTCTTCGTCGCGACGATCCCTACGAAACTCCTGGCAAACCGAGTTGTGCGTGGGACGACAAGGCTGCTCAGGAATCCCTTATCGATGCACTGGCCCAAGACGCCCACGCAGCTCTCGTATCTATGGAGGGTCGCCCATATGGTTCGGAGGTCGCTCAAGCGATGGCACTACTGGCAACGGTGGTCGGGCAGGATTTAGAACAGAGGGAAGATGGGACCTATCGCATTGTGAAGCGAGTCGCTCCGGACCGAGTGATTTCGACTGTGGATCCGGAAGCGCGCCATGGACGCAAGACGGGGGCTCGTGGATTTGACGGATATAAAGGCCATATCTCGATCGATCCAGACTCTGAAGTGATCGTGGCAAGCGATGTCACAGCGGGAAACGTGGGCGATGGACAAGCCGCAACGCAATTGCTCGAAGAAGCGATCGAACAAACGCAGGCAGCGCCCCAGGACAACGCTCGTGTCGCGGTGTTTGGTGATGCCTCCTATGGGGCAGCGGATATCGTTGAAACGCTAGAAAAGGCAGGGATTGAAGCCAACGTAAAGGTTCAAGAGCCATCGCCCCCCAGCAAAGGATTGTTTGCTAAGAGCGCATTCAAGATTGATTTAAACGAGCAAACCGTTCGCTGTCCACAGGGGATTGTCGTACCGATCAACCCCCGAAAGGGACCCGAGCGCATGGGTATGGCATCGTTTGAGTCGCACTGTCACGACTGTCCACTGAAACCAAAATGCACAACTTCGAAAACCGGACGCTTGGTCCGAATCCACACCAAAGAGGCAACGTTGCAGCGCTCACGACTTCACCAACGGAACGAAAAATGGAAACGGGATTATCGTTCTACTCGCCCCAAGGTAGAGCGAAAAATCGCTCACCTCATGCAACGCAGACACGGAGGACGCCGGGCACGAGTGCGCGGGTGCGACAGGGTCAGAGAGGATTTTTCCTTACTTTGTGCTGCGACCAATCTTAAGAGACTGGCAAAGCTCGCCGTAGGCTCCAAAAATGGCGCCTGGGCCATTCTCGACCGGATGCTGCCCCTGATCGCCCTTCTTATTTCCGGTCTGGGCTACGCCTGGCGCGAAATGACCAGGCGAGTCATCCAAACACCAGAGTGCGAAAACAACCGGCGAAACCTATTTTTCTACCCGCTACCTTCAGAAACACCGTATTTAACACCAGTCACCTAGAGCGGCGACCAGTTTGAATTTCCTATCAAACACGTTGTATCGAGTGAATTTTGGGTGCGTGAGGCGCGAGCACCGCAACAATACTGAAGTATTGGGAGGAGCACAGCAACGAGCCCATCCAAAAGGCGCCGAAACAGCGTGTTTGGGGGGAATTCAAACTGATCGCCGCTCTAGGCTGGCGAATTCTTGACAGCTCGGCCAATCGCCGACAAATTCTGTGGTCGTCAATGATACGAGTTAGCAACCTGTCGAAGTACTTTGCAAGTAAGCGGGCACTGGGTCCAGTCTCTTTTGAAATTGCAACTGGCGAAACCGTTGGGTTTCTAGGACTCAATGGCGCCGGCAAAACAACCGCCTTGCGAATTCTCGCATGCGATCTACGACCAACATCGGGAAACGTCTCCGTAGGCGCAGTGGATGCGATCACAAACCCTCACGATGTGCGCAAGCAAATAGGCTTTCTTCCCGAAACCCCTCCCCTCTACTTTGATATGACCGTCGAAAACTACCTAAACTTTGCCGGACAGTTGCGCGGGATGTCTTCGACACAGATCAAAGCCCGACTCGGAACGGTGCTCGAGTTGACCGATCTCACCGAAGCGAAACGCGACCCGATTGGCAGCTTATCTCACGGGTATCGACAGCGTGTCGGGGTCGCGCAAGCGATCATTCATGAGCCATCTTTGCTGATTCTGGATGAGCCAACCCGCGGTCTCGATCCTGTGCAAATCGTCGAAATGCGCAACCTGATTCAAGAGCTCAAAAAACAGCACACGGTTCTCATCTCTAGCCATATCCTCACAGAGATTAGTCAAACCTGCGATCGCTTATTAGTCTTGGGCAAAGGTGAAATCATCGCCTCGGGCGACGAAGCAGAGCTGTCTTCTAGGTTGGCCGAAACACAAAGTCTCGCCACTGGAGATCAAGAATACAAATTTGTCATCGCTATCCGGTCTGGTGAGAGTGAAGACATGCAAATGCAAGCAACAAGCTCCATAGAAGCCGTCGACGGCGTTACCAATGCTATCATTCAAAATGCTACTGGATCCGAACTCGCTTTCCTGGTCACCTCTACCGGTGATAAACGCGCTGAAGTGAATCAGGCAATCGTCCATGAGGGACATCAAGTTGTCCGACTAGAAGCGTATCATCGACCTAGCACGGATACCCGTACCACCAACGATCTCGAGTCTATTTTCCTCAATCTCGTCAACCCCGGAGCCCCCTAAAATGCGAGCGATTAGCATTATTTTCCGCCGCGAAATGGTCGCGTATCTTCGCTCTCCCGTTGGCTACATCATTGCTGCATTGTTTCTTCTTGTCGATGGCATTCTATTTCAAGCAGAAGCATTGGGAGGCGCCCAACAACGCCTATCAGCTGAGGTCCTCAGTGGCTTTTTCATGTACACGAGTGGCATTACGATCGTTTCTGCGATCGCATTGTCGATTCGACTGATTGCAGAGGAGCGTCAGACCGGTACTCTGGTTCTACTCAACACCTCACCTGTCCGCGACGTAGAGATCGTTGCCGCCAAATTTCTGTCCGCACTGGTTTTCTTGTGCGGGATGATTATGCTCTCGGTCTACATGCCACTATTGATCCTGGTAAACGGCAAGATATCCTTTGCTCATCTTGCAATCGGATACCTAGGGCTCGTGCTTCTTGGTGGCGCAAGTCTTGCCATCGGCATGTTCGCCACCGCAATAGCCAAACAGCAACTCGTCGCTGCTGCTGTGGGAGCGACGACGGCAGGCGTCATGTATCTGCTTTACCCTCTCGCCGCCAAACTCGCCCCGCCGCTAAAAACAATCGTCTCGCAGCTGGGCCTTTGGCATGTTCATTATCGGGATGGATTTCTTAAGGGGATTTGGAATCTTAGCGATACTGTCTACTACCTTGCCGTGATCTACTTCTTCTTATTGTTGGCAACGAAAGTAATGGAGGCAAAACGATGGCGCTAGCCAACAATGCTTCTGGCCCCCGGACCGCCTCGCCTTGGTGGGTGTCTGCCGGTTTCGCTTTTGCGCTAGCGCTCGTTTTCTTAGGAGAGCGCCCCTTCGGGACATACGAAACGATCCGACTGATTACTACCGGTTTGGGATGCTTGCTTGTTATGATTCTAACTGCGATCCGCGTAGTGACGTGGCGCGCCGCTAGCGGTCAAAAGAGAATTGTCGAAAAATTGCTTCTGTTGTGTCATATCGGCGCCATCGCTTCGCTACTGCTTTACGCACTCACAACCGAGACCGGCCGATCCATCATTGGGCTTGGTGAGTTAGAAAATATATCTCGGCTGACAACCCCGATGACGATCATGTGGACAATCGTAATGGCGATGTCTGTTATCCCTCTATTCGCCATGGAGCTCTCGCTCGGAACGAGTGATCGGTGGGGACTGTTGCTGAAAACCGAGGCGACAGGATCGGGCGAAAATGCCGCGATCGACACATTTCGCACAGTCAGCATGGCAGCCTCCGGTTTAACCATCGCTCTCGCGGCCGCCTTGCTCATGGTCACCTGCTCCGTTGCCGAAGATCGCAACATTCGCCACGATTTTAGCTATTTTAAGACCTCAAGCCCTGGAACAGCAACAACCAACATCGTATCCAGCATTAGTGGTGAAGGTCTCAAGGTACTATTGTTCTTTCCAGAGGTTAGCGACGTAAAATCTGAGGTACTAGGCTATTTTAATGCGCTGAAACAAAAGACCGATCGGATCATCATCGAAACCCACGATCGAGTCGCATCCCCCATGCTCGCCAAAAAATACCGTGCCAGCAAAGATGGAACTGTGGTGTTCGTTCATCGAGATCGAAACGAAGTAGTTACTATTGGCAACGACATGAAACGCGGCGCTCGTTCGGCTCTGCGAACGTTTGATTCAAAAGTACAAAAAGCGGTTATGAAAGTGATCCGCGCAAAACGAATCGCCTACCTGAGCACTGGCCATGGTGAAATTAATGACGCAGAAGTCCGCAGCGTTGTTATCGAAAAAGCACCTCGGTTCAAGTCCCGTGAGATCAAAAATGTTCTCAAGCGACTCAACTATGTTGTGAAAGAGTGGGGAACAACCACTGCAGTACCGGAAGATGCAACGATGGTACTTGTGCTTGGTCCCCGAACGCCTTTCTTGGACGCTGAGCTAGAGGCTTTGGACGACTATCTAGCTGGTGGGGGCTCAGTACTCATCGCGCTTGATCCACGCAGCAAAATAGGTCTGGGCAAGCTAGAAACTCGCCTTGGTGTTGGCTTTGATGCCGCTCAATTGGCGGATGACCGCATGTTTTTACGAGCACGGCGCAACGCGACTGACCACCAATATATTCTAACCAATCAATTTTCAGCACATGCGGCAATGACAACCCTATCCAAATACCGAACGAAGACCCACCTACCTTTTATTGGTGCTGGTTCTTTGCGTGATGTCCCGTTTGGAGACGCAGCCGATAAGCCAAAACGCAGCTACGTCATTCGGTCGATGGACTCTACCTTTTCGGACATCAACGGTAACTTTATCTTTGATAAAGAAAGCGAAAAGCGCACCCGATACAAACTCGCCGCAGCCATTGAGCACACACCAAAGCCACGCAAAAAGGACCCTGTAGAGAAAAAACCAACCGCGAAACCTGCCGAGAAAGTCATGCGCGCAATGGTGATCGCCGATGTCGATCTATTCACAGACAGCCTTATCGGCCGTCTTCTCGTTGCCAAGTTCTTTTTTGAAGACATCATCAAGTGGCTCGGCGGCGAAGAACACTTTGCGGGCACAACCGTCTCGGAAAAGGATGTTCGCATTAAGCACACAGGCAAAGAGGACGTCGTCTGGTTTTACTCAAGTATCCTTGGAGCACCACTGCTTGTGTTTCTATTTGGAATCGTTGTCGCGTCTCGCCGCCGCTTGATTGGGAGAACAAAATGACCCGCGGGATTGTCATTCACGCAGCCCTGTTAGTCATCGCGCTTATTTTGGGCTATCTAAACTGGACCCGTGACACAAGCATCGCGCCAAAGGGAGATGCGGTTCCGCTTTGGTCTGGCACTCAGGAAGGATTCGAGACTGCCGTTTTTGAAGCAAAAAATCGTACCCTGCGCCTTGAAGCTCGAAAGAGTGACAACACCCAATATTTGTGGGGTATCGAAACGAAGAAATCACGCATCTCGAAACGACCAAAGAAAAACACCAAAGTCTCCAATGCTAGTCCCGACGCTGGTCCCGATGCTGGACCACCAGACGCCGCCCCACTCGCGCCGGTCGAAGAAGTAAAGACGACGACTCGGGAATTCCCCGTGGGAAAATCGGGTCAAAACCTTGTCGAGTCCCTATCCTCGCTCAAAGCACTGCGGGACCTAGGAAAGCCAACGGATGAAAAACTGAAAGAGTATGGCCTCAACGCGACAGAAACCAGTCTCGCGGTAACGGTCCAAGGCAATACGCATACACTGAAAATCGGCGACTCGATCTATGGTGGTAGTGATCGCTATGTACTCGACCCGAATACCGGGCGCGCTTACGCGCTCGCTGGCCAGCTCATGCAGCCGCTCCATTCAGGGGAATCTGCGCTCAAACTGCGTGTACTTCACGAGTTTGAAGATGACCTCATCAAATCCATCACAATTAAAACGCCAACAGAGCAAAAAGATCTCATCGCAACTACCGTAACCGACCAACGCGGCAAACGCACGACCTGGGCAGAGGTGAAGAGCCCTAACAAGCCAGATCAAACCATGAAGCTGTTGATTGATCAGCTCAAGAGGCTACGTCCAAGCGAGTATCCCACTGGCCTCGTCGAGACGGAGCTCACACCCATTGTCCAAATCGAATACCATGGTGACAACAACGCACCACTAGGGCATTTGCATCTGTTCAAGAAGATATTACCGGTAACACCACCAGCGGATGCAAAGCGGCCGGCCCCGAAACCAAAAGCAAAATATTATCTGCGCACAGAGTACACTCGAGTTCTGGGTGAAGTGAGACGGGCAAGCGCCGAGCGAATCGAGCAAGATTTGGGACAAATCTTTACTAGGGAGTAGGGGACGGATCTAACTTTTCAACTTTTGATACAAAAGTTGAAAAGTTAGATCCGTCCCCTGCCGAGCAGCTATAGTCGTGACATGACCGAAACCTGGCTCGTAGGCGTCGCGCTATGTATCGGCTTTATCATCACAGTGGTTGTGTGGCGATGGGGGACCCGGTTGCGGGCTAGTCGAGTGGCTCAAAGGCGAAGTCATCGTGCACAACGGGGTGAGCAAGCAGCAGAAACGCTGCTCCGCGAAGGCGGATATATAATCCTAGGGCGGCAAGTTTCCCACACATGGCCGATTCGATGCGACGGAGCAATTCACCTGGTGAAGCTCCGCGCAGATATGATTGTCGAACATTCAGGCCAACATTACGTTGCCGAAGTAAAGACAGGAGCAAAAGCCCCCCAAATCACGACCCCAGCCACCCGTAGACAGCTTCTCGAGTACCGGATGGCATACGACGTCGATGGCGTGCTTCTAGTCGATGTAGAAGCATGGCAGATCATCCACATCGAATTTCCAGGAGGAGGAGGAGGGGACGGATCTAACTTTTCAACTTTTGATACAAAAGTTGAAAAGTTAGATCCGTCCCCTCCTCCAATCAGAGGTTCTTATTCACAAAATCCCAGTTAATGATTTTCCAAAACTCCTCAATGTATTTTGGCCTAGCGTTGCGATAGTCGACGTAATAGGCGTGTTCCCAAACATCAAGGGTCAATAGACAGGTTTTTCCGTGCGCAAGCGGGGTATCTGCATTAACGGTCGCTTCGATCGCGATGCCGTCGCCATCTTTGACGACCCACGCCCAACCGCTACCAAAACGCGTGGCAGCAGCTTTCGAAAATGCCGCCTTAAAGTTGTCAAAACTGCCAAACGATTTATCGATTGCACTCGCTATTGCTCCGCTCGGTGCGCCACCGCCCGAGGGTGACAAACAATTCCAATAGAAAGTGTGATTCCAGACTTGGGCGGAGTTGTTGAAGACCGGCTTTTCGGTATTTTCTTTGGCCGAAGTTTTGATGATGTCTTCCAAACTCAACTCGGCGTATTTTGTCCCTTCGATGATATTATTCAGGTTATTGACATACGCTTGATGATGCTTGCCATAGTGATAATCGATGGTCTCGGCCGAAATCACAGGTGCTAACGCGTCTTTTGCGTAGGGTAACTCAGGTAGTTTGTGTGCCATTGATCAGTCTGCTCCTGGACAATAGTGAGTGGTTAGGTTGTTTCTCCGGAGAGGTTCCTACGGAATCGGTATCAAAATCAATGGGTTTGATACCGATTCCATAAATAACAATGAGCGGGGGACAGATCTAACTTTCCCAACTTTTGTCGCGGGTCTGCTTCAATTTGGGATGGGACCACTCCAAAGAAAACACATTTCGGTCTCGTTGTGCCCGAGACCATAGGTCTTTAGGAGTGATCGAGCCAATATGCCCCACCTTTTCGACCCCGGCAGCATTTAGAAATAAGGCAACTGCTTCCGAACAGACCAGCTTCGCTTTGGAGTCAAAAGGATTGCGACCTTTTGCAATCCCGCGCAGCAGGTATCCAAGCAAGCTCCAGGTGTCGTAGGGATCACCCAGCCGGTCGGATAGTACCGAGAGTCCATGGCGAATGTCGGCTGCGGGAAGGCGCAGACTATAGCGTGCCAATAGAGTGTTCTTGCGTACCCAGCGCTTCCACGGAACGGCAACAAATCCACGCCCTTGCGCCTCAAGAACGAGCACCTTCCCCAAAATCTGACTGCGAAAGGTAATCACAGAATGAGACGCGGGAACCCTCATAATCTTGCGCAAAATCCACGAAATGATGCCATCACTGGTAGAGAAGCATATGTTGATTCCGCTAGCCTCTATCGCTCGCATTTGAGGGGACCGATTATGGCAAAACAATATTGGCTGATGAAGAGCGAGCCCGACGTATTCTCAATTGACGATCTCAAAAAGGCCAAGGTCGACCATTGGGACGGTGTGCGCAACTATCAAGCCCGAAACTTCATGCAAAAACAGATGAAAAAGGGCGATGGTGTGCTCTTCTATCACTCGAACGCCAAGCCTCCAGGCATTGCGGGTCTTGCACAGGTGGCTAGGGAAGCATATCCCGACCACACAGCGTTTGACCCCGAAAGCAAATACTATGATCCCAAAAGCGACCCCGAATCGCCGCGCTGGTTCATGGTGGATGTCTCTTTCGTAAAAAAATTCAAACACTTTATTCCACTCGATACCCTAAAACAGATCCCTGGACTCAAGTCGATGATGGTCATTAAGAAGGGCGTACGCCTATCCATCCAACCGGTTTCTGCCGCAGAATGGAAGATAGTCAATCGACTCGGGAGCCGTGGCTATGATCTCAACACCAAGTCATGATCTAAACTCGATCTACGACGCGGCGTTTTTCCGCGAGTACGGCGCAACAAACGGACCTTATGCTTCGGCTTGCCGTTTCATCGCAGAAGAGATTGCGACCCGCTTCGCACCGAGGACCGCCGTCGACTGGGGTTGCGGCGCAGGTCTTCACTGCGCTGCATTGCGCAACAGAGGAGTAGATATCATTGGCATTGACGGCGCCAACGTTGCCCGGCAATTTCGCGCCAAGCACGCTATCATTCGTCAGGCAGACCTTTCGCACCCAATCCCGGCATCACTTACCTTTTCCAACTATGATCTATCCCTGTGCATTGACGTCCTCGAGCACCTGCATGAGCACGACTCGGCCACTGCCTTGCAAAACGTGACCCGAGGCGCCACAACCGTCATTCTTTCGTGCGCGCCCAAAGGCCAGGGCGGTCACCACCATGTTAACGAACAACCGCGACGCTATTGGATAAGGCGCATGCAGGACATAGGATGGCACTATCAGCGAGGCGAGACAGGTCAAATGGAGCAGTTTTTCCTTAGGCATCGGGATCATGTCCCATTCAGCTGGATGTATCACAACTTGTGTGTTTATCGTCCGGCCAAAAATCTTCAAAAATAACAACTCTCTACAGGCTACAGGTTGAAGACTCCCTACAAATTGAAGACTCTCTATCAAGACGGTCGCATAGAAGTGGTTCTCGGTGACATCACCACCCTCGCTGTCGATGCTATTGTCAACGCCGCGAATCGAGCCCTATGCGGCGGGGGTGGCGTTGATGGTGCGATTCATCGAGCCGCGGGCCCAGAGCTACTACAAGAATGTCGCACCCTAGGTGGAGCGCAAACTGGCGAATCGAAACTTACGGCCGGATACAATCTCGCTGCAAAACACATCATTCATACCGTTGGACCAGTGTGGCAAGGCGGCGATAACAATGAGGAGTTTCTACTTGCGAGCTGCTACTTGACTAGCCTGCAGCTCGCTGCAGAACATGGATTCGCTACCATTGCGTTTCCAGCGATCTCAACGGGAGCTTACCGATTTCCAATTCAACCCGCGACCCGCATTGCAATCCAAACCGTAGCGGCAACCATCGCAGAGGTTCCTTCAATCCAGAGGGTCACGTTTTGCTGTCATAGCGATTCGGACCAATCAACCTATCAAAAGGTTGCCACGGAACTGCTCAGCAATGACGGATAAACCTGACCATGAACCTATAGCGACGATCGCAACTCGGCAATATTCGTCACTATCGCATCTCCCATTGCACGCATGTTTTCGACAGACCTTTCAGCCGCTTCGCGATCCCCGTGGCCACAAGCGTCTTCGACAACAACGGGGATCAGACCGAGATCAGCACCATGCCGAACCGTTGGGTCAATGCCAATTTCTGTTGCAATGCCGCAAATCATAAATGAGTTGATACCACAATCACGCAATGCCATTGCCAGTGGTGTTCCTTCAAAAGCAGACATTGAAATCTTGTCAAAGATGGCCTCGTCCTTCCGGACCGCAAGATCAGGTGCCAATTCAAAACCGGGACTGTCTCGCAGGAACCAAGGGTTGACCTCGCCAACACTGTCAACTCGCTGCCAGGCCATCGCCTGGCGTAGCTGAAACACCCCAGCAAGCTTCGTTGGTAGTGACATATGCCGCATAAAGAATATGCGAAAATCTTTGGCGCGAGCCAACTCTAAAACCTGTAATACGTTGGCAAGTACTGGGGGTAAAAATCAGCCATTTACGTTCCTTAATACAGGCACGGTGTCATAATGGCTGTTTATCATTGCAGGGATTGCCAAACAACTCGTTCTCGCCAATATCAAATCCTGCATTTTACCTAACCACTTAGCTGTGTCCCATGGATACTATCAAAACTACTCGTCGTGGGGAGAAAAGCGGGGCGATCGACAACGCAAATTTTTGTTCCGGGACAACTTCATTCGCTGATTGCGGAATAGGACCGGTTTCGTGAGTTCCGACCCTGTAACTAGCTACAGAGAGCAGCGCGTCACGCAACTTTGTGCGTATTGTCAAGTTGCCTCCAAAGCGATTTGCGTCCGATGTGATCTACCAATATGCGCCGCTCATCTCACCGTGGATAAGATTTGTAGTGAATGCGAACAAGAGTGGCAAACCACAAAACACAACATAGACGAAGCGGTGTGGAATCGGCTCGTGATCCGACCAGGTGCAACTGCACTCTGCATTGTGGGTCACCTATTCCTTGCTAGCATTGGCTTCTTTTCCCATAGACTCATGGAGCGCTGCTTTCGCAGTTGGACACGAATATGCTCTCGCTTCGTGGTAATCGGCGATCGCCAAAGTCAACAGAATCGGTTACGCCTTAAATTCAATCAGGAGAAAAAGCCACGCTTGCTCCCAGCCAGACCGGCAACACCTTCAAATGATTGAATTCTGGAGCGGGGATCTCTTGTATGACTCCGCCAAGACAAGCAAATCTCCCCTCCCTTGTAGGAGAATCTGCTCTTTTTCCCTTCAGAAACAAACAGTTTCCACTCCGGACCCTCGATCAAATGGCGAATTGTAAGTACTATTAGGGAGTCTTGTCGGAGGCTTACAGATAGCACAATGCGCAGACGATCCGGATTCGTTGTACTGCTAGTCTGGTTTGCATGCGATACGATGTCCGGAGTGGATCAGTCTCCAGAGGATGGGCAATTGTTCGTTTTGGACGACGAGAACACGCCCCCTATTGCAGTCGCTGATACTTTCGCGGAGAGTGCGGGATACGTGATGGAACGCGGTGGCACGCTTGTTACCCGTGATTGTGAAGATTCGTCGGCGCAACGCGTAGTCGCTGCACAACAGCGCAAACAACACAATCCGTATGCCGTTCGTCGTACGCCCCGGTGGTTCAGCACGAGTCGCAGAGAAAACGCGAAACCAGGAGTTTTGTGCAACGATCGCGACGACGACAATAATCCCTTGCGAGCAGTTCTTGTCACACCACCGAATCATGCCACCCATTTCTCACTCCATGGTGATGGTAGCTTCACGCTGACGCACGATAACACCGCTGCTAGATCCATCTGGTTTGACTACTATGCAACGGACGAAATTAGCCGCAGCGAAACAGTTAGCGTCGAAATCCAGGTCAGAGAGACGACACCGACTTTGTAAGGGATTGTTGCAAAATAGGTTGGTCGATTTGGGCGTCGAGACGACCGATTGAGAAGGTGCGAAAGGGCGCATAGCCCTAAGCCAGCTTTTGCTGTTGACATCTTTGAGCCAAAACAGCGACATAGAGATGTTTTGGTTAGGAGTCGCTCTGCGTAGCCGACGAGCAACGATCCCAGTGGTATGAATCGGCGTCCAAATGCGCAGACTTTTTGCAACAGTCCCTAAGTTTCAAACTGTACAAGCTTCGAAAGCCAGGTCTGGAGATT